>NZ_JBIZVY010000002.1:0-1002207 GCF_044769845.1 Agromyces sp. GXQ0307
AGCAGGAAACACGGGGTTCAAAAATTGGCATTGAACATAGTGCACGCTGTTGAGTTCTCAAGGAACGGACGCACCCGAGTTCCAGCCTCACGGCCTGCCCTCAGGGCAACTTCCCTACTGTACCACGCACTCCCGCGGATCCCAGCCGGCCGAACCGACCGCATGTGTGATCCGGGACCCCGACCGCGTGGCCGTGAGTCCGAGGAGGAGTGGAATCGTCATCTTAGGCTTGAAGCAACCGAGTCGCAATGGAGCGCCTTCGAGGCTGTTTGGCTAAGACCGTTCCGCGGCATCCGGGGCGTTCGCTCCCGGCCGCTGCGGCGACGGGTATAACCATACGCAGCGCCGCCCCGGGATCACAAATCGGTCTCGGATCCCGCGCGTGTCGCGCCATCCGCTCGCCCGCGGCGGGCGCCGGCCCGCCCGGCCGAGCCCCCGATCAGGGGCGAGATCGCTCAGCCGAAGTGCTGCGGGTCGGGGCCGAGCCGACCGACGCGCTCGACCGCCGTGATGCGATCCATCTCGCTGTCGGAGAGCGCGAAGTCGAAGACGTCGAAGTTGTCCGCCATGCGCTCGCGCCGGTTCGACTTCGGGAAGACGATGAAGCCCCGCTGCAGGTGCCACCGGATGACCACCTGCGCCGGCGACTTCGAGTGGGCCGCTGCCGCGTCGACCACCTCGGGCAGTTCGAGCAGGGGGTACTTGCCCTGTCCGAGGGGACCCCACGACTCGATCGCGATGCCGTGCTCGGCGGCGAAGGCGGTCGTCTCGGGCTGCTGATGAGCCGGGTGGAGCTCGATCTGGTCGACAGCCGGCACGATGTCGGTCTCGTCGAGCAGTCGCCGCAGGTGCGGGACCATGAAGTTCGAGACGCCGACCGAGCGGGCGCGGCCCGACTCGCGGATCTGCTCGAGCGCACGCCACGACTCGACGTAGCGGTCCTGCGCGGGAACCGGCCAGTGGATCAGATACAGGTCGACGTACTCGAGGCCGAGGCGCTCCAGGCTTCCCTCGAAGGCGTCGAACGCCGATCGGGTTCCCTGGTCGTCGTTCCAGAGCTTGGTCGTCACGTACAGCTCCTCGCGCGGGAGGCCGGAGGCCGCGACCGCCCGACCGACGCCCTCCTCGTTGCCGTAGATGCGCGCGGTGTCGAGGTGTCGGTACCCGACCTCGAGCGCGTCGGCGACGATGCGCTCGGTCTCCGCCGGGTCGACCTTGAACACCCCGAAGCCGAGCTGGGGGATCGAGTGGCCGTCGTTCAGCTGCACGCGTGGAACCGGATTGGTCGAGATCTGGGTCATACGCACATGCAACACGGCTGCCGCGTGAATTCCATCCCCTGTTCGCCCGGCGCGAAGGCGGATGTCGCAGCCTCCCCGCCGTCCCCGCGGTGCGAGGGGTCATGCGCCATCCGTCGTTAGGATGGAGGGCTATGCCTGCGCCCGTCCCCGCCACGATCACGTACCCGGCCGACCTGCCGGTCAGCGGTCGACGCGACGACATCGCACGCGCCATCCGAGACCATCAGGTCGTCATCGTCGCGGGCGCGACCGGCTCGGGCAAGACGACCCAGCTGCCGAAGATCTGCCTCGAGCTGGGGCGCGAGTCGATCGCGCACACGCAGCCCAGGAGGATCGCGGCGCGGACCATCGCCGAGCGCGTCTCGGAGGAGCTCGGCGTCGAGCTCGGCGACCTCGTCGGCTACCAGGTGCGGTTCACCGATCGCGCGAGCGAGGCCACGCGCATCAAGGTGATGACCGACGGCATCCTGCTGAACGAGATCCACCGCGATCGCGACCTGCGCCGCTACGACACGATCATCATCGACGAGGCCCACGAGCGCAGCCTCAACATCGACTTCCTGCTCGGGTACCTGAAGCGCCTGCTCCCCCGCCGACCAGACCTGCGGGTCGTCATCACGAGTGCGACGATCGACCCCGAGAGCTTCGCGGCGCACTTCGCGGATGGCTCGGGCGAGCCGGCCCCGATCATCGAGGTGTCGGGCCGCACGTACCCGGTGGAGGTCCGCTATCGGCCGCTCGCGGCCGAGTCCGCCGGATCGGGCGGCGACGAGGCCGACGACGAGGGCGCGGCCGCCGAGGATCGCGACATCCAGCGCGGCATCCTCGACGCCCTCGACGAGCTGGGGCGCGAGGCGCCCGGCGACGTGCTCGTCTTCCTCTCCGGCGAGAGCGAGATCCGCGATGCCGAGGCGGCCGTGCGCGCGCACGCCGCGCGGCGCGGCGCGGCCGACGTGACCGAGGTGCTGCCGTTGTACGGGCGGCTGTCGTCGGCCGACCAGCACCGCGTGTTCGAGCCGTCGAAGGTCGCGGGGCTGCGGCGCCGGGTGGTGCTCGCCACGAACGTCGCCGAGACGAGCCTCACCGTTCCCGGCATCCGGTACGTCGTCGATGCGGGCACCGCACGCATCAGTCGCTACTCGGCCAGGTCGAAGGTGCAGCGACTCCCGATCGAGCCGATCTCGCAGGCGTCGGCGAACCAGCGGTCCGGGCGGTCGGGCCGGACGAGCGACGGCATCGCCATCCGCCTCTACTCGGAGGACGACTTCGAGAAGCGCTCGGAGTTCACCGACCCGGAGATCCTCCGCACGAACCTCGCGGCCGTCATCCTGCAGATGGCCTCGCTCGGGCTCGGCGCGGTCGAGGACTTCCCGTTCCTGACGCCGCCCGACGCGCGCGGCATCCGCGACGGCGTCGACCTGCTGCGCGAGCTCGGGGCGATCGACGAGGGTCTCGATACGCGCGCGGCTACGCCGCGTGCTACTCGACCACCGGACGTCGATCGCGGCCCGCAGCTCACCCGGATCGGGCGGCAGCTGGCGCGACTGCCGATCGAGCCGCGGTTCGCGCGCATGGTGCTCGAGTCGAAGGCGCAGGGCGTGAGCCGCGAGGTGCTCGCGATCGTCGCGGGGCTCACCATCCAGGACCCGCGCGAGCGCCCGCTCGAGCGTCGCGAGCAGGCCGACGAGATGCATCGGCGGTTCGTCGACCCGACGAGCGACTTCCTGACGCTCCTCAACCTCTGGAACCACCTCGAGGAGCAGCAGCGCGAGCTCTCGGGCAGCGCCTTCCGCCGCATGTGCCGCTCCGAACACCTCAACTACCTGCGCGTGCGCGAGTGGCAGGACCTCTATCGACAGCTCGTGCGGCTCGCGAAGCCGCTGGGGCTCCACGTGGCGACGGCGCCGGGTGCGCCGAACCCCGACGGCATCCACCGGTCGCTGCTGGCCGGGCTGCTCTCGCAGATCGGCATCCGCGACGACAGCCGCACCTCGAGCGGGCGCGGCGGGGCCGGCACCCAGCGCGAGGCCGAGCGTCGCGGCCGCCGCCAGACGCCCGAGTTCGCGGGCGCCCGCAACGCGCGCTTCGTGGTGTTCCCGGGCTCGGCCCTCGCGAAGAAGCCGCCGGCCGCGATCATGTCGGCCGAGCTCGTCGAGACGAGCCGCCTGTTCGCCCGCACCGCCGCGGCGATCGACCCGGCGTGGGCCGAGCAGCTCGCGGGCCCCCTCGCGAAGCGCTCGTACTCGTCGCCGCGCTGGGAGCGACGCCAGGGTTCGGCCGTCGCCGACGAGAAGGTGCTGCTGTTCGGCGTCCCGATCATCCCGAAGCGCCGCATCCAGCTGGCCCGGGTCGACGCCGCCCTCGCGCGCGAGCTGTTCATCCGGCATGCGCTCGTCGAGGAGGACTGGGACTGGAACCGGCTCGACACGCGGGTGTTCGCGTTCGTGCGTCGCAACCGCGAGCTTCGTCGCGAGCTCGGCGAGCTCGAGGAACGCACTCGTCGCCGCGACGTGCTCGCGGGCGACGAGGCCGTGGTCGCCTTCTACGATCAGCGACTGCCGGCGGATGCCACGGACGCGCGCGCGTTCGAGCGCTGGTGGCGTGGTGAGCACCGTGCGCATCCGGATCTCCTCACGATGACGCGGGCCGATCTCCTGGGCGATGACGAGGTCGAGACGAACGGCGGCCTGCCCGACCGGTGGCGGCAGGGCGATCAGACGCTCACGCTGCGGTACCGCTTCGAACCCGGCGCCGAGGACGACGGCGTGACCGTGCAGGTGCCGCTCGTGCTGCTGCCGCGCCTCGAGCCCGCCGGCTTCGACTGGCAGGTGCCGGGCTTCCGCGATGAGCTCATCACCGCGATGCTGCGGACGCTCCCGAAGGTGCTGCGCCGGCAGGTCGTGCCGGCCGCGGAGTGGGCGGCGAAGATCGCCGCCGAGCTGCCGGAGGGGCCCGAATCGGGCGAGTCGCGCCCGCCGTTCGCCGAGACCGTCGCCGGGATCGTCAAGCGCCTCACCTATGCGCCGGTCACGGCCGACGACTTCGACCTCGAGCGGGTCCCCCCGCACCTGCGCGTGACGTTCCGGGCGGTCGACGAACGCGGACGGACCGCGGGCGACGACAAGGACCTCGCCGCACTGCAGGCGCGCCTCGCCGAGCGGGCGGCCAGGGCCGTCGCCTCGACGTTCGCCGACGCACCCAGCGGTCGCCGGGGGCATGGCCGGGCGGATGCCGCGGGCTCGACGGACGGCGGCCGCGCGACGGGTACGGGAGCCCCAGCTCGCGACGACCGTGACCCGTCGCGTCGCGGCGCCCACGGCGGGGCGCCCGGTGGAACCGGTGCGTCGGGCCCGACCTTCGCCGAACGCACCGGCCTCACGACCTGGGACTGGGACGAGCTGCCGTCGCACGTCGACACCCGGCAGGCGGGCAACGTGGTGCGCGCCTATCCCGCGCTCGTCGACGAGGGCGCCTCGGTCGCACTGCGCCTGGTCGCGACCGAGGACGAGCGCGACCGTGAGTCGCGCCGCGGCATCCGCCGCCTGCTCATCATCGCGACGCCGACGCCGGTGGCGTACGTGCAGGAGCACCTGTCGAACCAGGAGAAGCTCGCGCTGGCCTCGAGCGCCTATGCGGGCCCGCGCGCACTGCTCGACGACTGCCTCGCGGCCGTCGTCGACGCCGAGCTGCGCGAGCGGCACGCGGACGGGCTCGTGCGCACGCGCGCCGAGTTCGAGGCCGCGCGCGACGCCGTGTCGGCGAACGTCGTGGATCGGATGTTCGAGACCGTGGGCCTCGTGTCGAGGATCCTCGTCGCAGCGCGGGACGCCGACCGGGCGATCTCGAAGGCCTCGAGCCTGCAGCTCATGTCGGCGCTCGCCGACGCCCGGTCGCAGCTCGAGGCGCTCGTGCCCTCCGGATTCGTGTCGGCCACGGGGCTCGATCGGCTGCGGCACCTTCCGCGTTACCTCGAGGCGATCACCGTCCGGGTGCGCCGCATGCAGGAGAACCCGGGGCGCGACCGGCAGGTCGTGACCGAGTTCGACCAGGCCCGGACGGCCTACGAGAAGGCGGGCGGCACGTTCCCGATCGCCGCCGAGGCCGATGCCCGGCTCGTGCGGGTCAGGTGGATGCTCGAGGAGCTCCGCGTCGGCCTCTTCGCGCAGGAACTGCGCACGGCCGAGACCGTCTCGGTCAAGCGCGTCGTCAAGGCGCTCACCGAGTGAGCGCGGCGAGCCGCTCGGCGTAGCCGGGTTCCAGCTCGTCGAACCGGGCGTCCCACCGGGCGCGGTCCTTCGGGGCGGCCGGGTCGGCGAGGTGCCAGGCGAGGCTCTCGAGGTAGGTGTGCCAGCCGGGCCCGTAGTCGGGCCGTGTGACGTGCTCGTGCTGGAGGCTGAGTCGGGTGCGCGCCCCCTCGGGCTCGAGGCGGACCGTGAGGAACGTCGGCGCCTCGCCGACCACGGTCCACGTCGTCGTGAAGCCGTTCGGCCGGTCGCACGAGACGACCTCGCCGTCGCAGTAGACCTCGCCGTCGCGCGTGAGCGCCTGCCAGTGCCCACCGAGCCGGAAGTCGCCGCGATACGCCGCCATCCAGCGCGCGAGGCGCTCGGGGGTGGTGATCGCCTCCCAGAGATCGTCGGGGTCGGTGTCGTAGACATCGTCGAACGAGAGCCGGAAGCCGGGCTCGTCGGCGTGGATCTCCCCGGTGACGGCCATCATGCGTCCTTCCGTCGGGCGCGCGCACCGCGCGCGATCTCGGTGTGCAGCGCGTCGAGTCGCTGCGGCCAGAGCCGCCGGTAGCGTTCGAGCTGTGCGCCGGCCTCGTCGAGACCGGCACGTTCGAGCGCGTAGATCCGGCGAGCGCCGTCGGCGCGGACGGTTGCGAATCCGTGCTCGCGCAGGATCCGCAGGTGCCGCGACACGGCCGGCTGCGTGATGCCGAACTCCCCCGCGACGACGTCGACCACCGATCCCGCCGGGCGCTCGCCGTCGGCGAGGAGGTCGAGGATGCGGCGGCGCACCGGGTCGCCCAGGACATCGAACGCGTGCACGGCCACATCCTATCATCCTGCTGTTATATACGGAAGGACTGATGCGATCGAGCCGCGCGGGCGGGCGGCATCCGCGTCGATAGGATCGAGCCACCGTGGCCGGCTACACAGATCTCCTCAGGACCAAGGGCGTCGCGCGCATCATCGCCGCCCAGCTGACCGCACGATTCCCCTCCGGCATGCTCTCGCTCGCGTTCCTGCTGCACGTCGAGCAGCAGACCGGCTCCTACGGCGCGGCCGGCCTCGTGCTCGCGGCCACCTCGATCGGGCAGGCGATCGCCGGACCGCTGACGAGTCGACTCATGGGCCGGTTCGGCATGCGACCCGTGCTCATCACGACGCTCGTCGTCTGCGTGGCCTCCGTCGTCGCCATCGGCGTGCTGCCGCTCACGGTGCCGCTCTACATGGCGATCGGCCTCGTGTGCGGGCTCTCGACGCCGCCGGTGCAGCCGGCCGTCCGCACGATCTACCCGAAGATGGTCAACTCCCGGCAGCTGACGCCGCTCTTCTCGCTCGACGCCTCCGCGCAGGAGATCATCTGGGTCGTCGGCCCGGTCGTCACGACGTTCGTCTCGACGCAGATCGGCACGGTGTGGGGCATCCTGCTCGCCGCGGCGCTCATGGTCGTCGGCGGAATCTGGTTCATCTCGTCGCCCGAACTGGGTCGCGTGCGCATCCCCCGCTCCAAGCGCGCGTTCGGCACGGTGCTCACGCGCCCGCCCGTCATGCTCGCGACGATCGTGGGCTTCCTCCTCATCGGCGCGTGCGCCGCGATCGAGGCCGGCGTGGTCGCGGCATTCGGCCACGACGGCGCCGAGGCCGGCATCGTGCTCGCGATCTTCTCGATCGGCAGCCTCGCGGGCGGGCTCGGCCTCGGGCACGTCCCGATCGGCCCGTGGTCGACGGCCCGCCGCATGTTCATCGTGTTCGCCGGCACGGCGCTCGCGGCCTTCTCGATGGACTTCTGGTGGCTCGCGCTCACGCTCTTCATCGCGGGCATCGGCATCGCGCCGGCGCTCGCGGTGCTCTTCGCGATCGTCTCGGCGAGCGTGAAGTTCTCCGACACCGCCGAGGCCTACGGATGGGTCGGCACGGGCCAGCTCATCGGCGCCGCGCTCGGCTCGGCGCTCGCGGGCTTCCTCATCGACGGCTTCGACGCGGTCGGCGCGTTCTGGGCGGCGACCGTGCTCGCCTTCCTCGGCTTCGTCGTCCCCGCGCTCGCGCGGCGATGGCACCCCGACCTGCGCGGCCGCGACGCGAGCCCGATCCCCGACACCGAACCGGTCACGATCACGCCGAGCTGACGGGCTCGACGCCGACGCGACCCAGAGACGAAAGGCGAACGGATGCCGCATCCGCCCCTCGCACCCATGATCCCCCTCGCCGACGGCCGCGCGATCCCGCAGGTCGGCTACGGCATGTACAAGGTGCCGGTGGCGGATGCCACGCGGCTCGCGCTCTCCGCGATCGAGCTCGGCTACCGCCACCTCGACACCGCGGCCCTCTACGGGAACGAGGCCGAGGCGGGCGCCGCCGTGCGCGAGTGCGGCCTGCCCCGCGAGGAGCTCTTCGTCACGAGCAAGGTGTGGAACGACGACCACGGCTACGACGAGACGCTCCGCGCGTTCGATGGGGCGATGGAGCGTTTCGGGCTCGACCGGCTCGACCTCTTCCTCATCCACTGGCCGGTGCCGTCGCGCGACCGGTACGTCGACACCTGGCGGGCGCTGGTGCGCCTCCGCGACGAGGGTCGCACCACCTCGATCGGCGTCTCGAACTTCCACGCGCACCACCTCGAGCGGATCATCGACGAGACCGGCGTCGCGCCCGTGGTGAACCAGGTCGAACTGCACCCGTGGCTGCCGCAGCGGGGGCTCCGGGCGTTCCACGAGCAGGCGGGCATCCGCACCGAGGCCTGGTCGCCGCTCGCGCGCGGGCGCCTGCTCGGCGACCCGGTGCTCGAGCCCATCGCCACGAAGCACGGCCGCTCGGTCGCGCAGGTCGTCCTCGCGTGGCACGTCGCGCAGGGCACGATCGTGATCCCGAAGGCCTCCAGCCCGGAGCGCATCGCCGAGAACCTCGACGTGTTCTCGTTCGAGCTCGACGACGCGGATGTCGCGGCCATCGCCACCCTCGAGTCCGGCGAGCGCACGGGCCGGGACCCCGATTCCGACTGACGAGGCGCGCGGGACGCGGCATCCGTCTCGGCCTGCACGCTCACAGCGGGCCGCAACCCGATCGTGACCCGACTTGCAGCCGGCATCCAGACATCGGATCCGGCCGCGGGGCTACGGTGACCGCATGGACAGCCGAGGAATCCGAATCGCAGGGCTCGTCGCCCTCTCCGCGCTCCTCCTCACGGGCTGCAGCATGGCCTCGGGAGGCTCCGACAGCGGCACGTCCGAGCCCGACATCGGAATGGAGGCGCCCGCCGACGGCGGCGGCGTCGCGCCGCGCGACGAGCAGCCGTTCACCGAGGACGAGCAGGCCGGCTCGATCGAGCAGGACCAGGACGTCATCACGACCGGCTGGATGGCGATCACCGTCGACGACCCCATCGACTCGGCCGCCGAGGTCGCCGCGCTGGTCGACGCCGCCGACGGACGCATCGACAGCCGCAACGAGACCCCCGGCACCGAGACCCAGCAGGCGCGGGCGACGCTCGTCGTGCGGATCCCCGCCGACCGCTTCGACGACGTGCTCGCCGATCTCAGGGAACTCGGCGAGGTCGACTCGGTCCAGCTCGACTCCACCGACGTGAGCCGGCAGCGGCGGGACCTCGACTCGCGGATCGAGTCGCTGCAGACCTCCGTCGATCGGCTGCGCTCGCTCCTCGCGGAGGCCGACGACGTCGGCGACCTCATCGCGATCGAGTCCGAGCTCACCACCCGTCAGTCGGAGCTCGACGCGCTCACGGCCCAACGCGACGCACTCGTCGATCAGGTCGACTACTCGACGCTCACGGTCGAGCTGCTGTCGGAGGGCCTCGCACCCGAGGCCGGCCCGAACGACTTCTGGAGCGGCATCGTCGCCGGATGGAACGCGCTGGTCGGGTTCGTGTCGGGCCTGCTCGTGGTGATCGGCGTCATGCTGCCGTGGCTCGCACTGCTCGCGGTGATCGCCGCGATCGTGGTCGGGATCATCGTGCTCGCGACCCGCGGCGGGCGCGGGTCGCGAGATGGTCACGGTGCCACGACGGCGGGGAGCGGAAGCGGGACCGCGACTCCCGCGAGCGCGAGCGGCCCGCCGGAGGCCGCCGACGCCCCGACGGGCACCGGAAGCGAGACCGACCGCCCGGCGTAGGCTGGCGCCGTGACCGCCGACACGACCCCGGAATCCCTGCTCGACGACGACCTGCTCACCCGGTTCCGCGAACGCGCCGCGGGTTACGATCGCGAGAACGCGTTCTTCGCCGAGGACCTCGCCGAGCTCGCGGACCTCGGCTACCTCGGGGCACTCGTGCCCGCCGGTCTCGGCGGCCTCGGCTGGAGCCTCGCCGACGTCGTGCGGGCGCAGTCGCGGCTCGCGACCGCGGCCCCGGCGACCGCCCTCGGCGTGAACATGCACCTGGTCTGGACCGGCGTCGCACGCGTGCTCCACGACCGCGGCGACGACGCCCTCGACTTCGTGCTGTCCGAGGCGGCCGCCGGCGAGGTCTTCGCCTTCGGCATCAGCGAGGCCGGGAACGACCTCATGCTGTTCGGCTCGGGCACCGTCGCCGATCCGCAGCCCGACGGGAGCGTCCGGTACACCGGCCGGAAGATCTTCACCTCGCTCTCGCCCGCGTGGACGCGGCTCGGGGTGCACGGGCTCGACACGGCGTCGGCCGACGGCCCGAAGCTCGTCTACGGCTTCATCGACCGCGAGGACCCCGACGTGCGGACCCTCGACGACTGGGACACGATCGGCATGCGCGCCACGCAGAGCCGCACCACCGTGCTCGACGGCGCGGCCGCGGCATCCGACCGGATCGTGCGCCGCCTCGACCCCGGTCCCAACCCGGACCCGTTCGTGTTCGCGATCTTCGCGTGCTTCGAGCTGTTCCTGAGCGCCGTCTACGCGGGGCTCGCCGAGCGGGCGCTGGTGCTCGCGGTCGACGCCGCACGCTCGCGCACCTCGGCTCGCACCGGCCTCCCCCGTTCCGAGGATCCCGCCGTGCGCCGACGTATCGCCGAGGCCGCGCTCGCACTCGACGCCGTCGCGCCCCAGCTCGTCGCGCTCGCGGACGACGTCGCCGACGGCACCGACCATGGCGCCTTCTGGTTCGCCAAGCTCTCGGGCGTGAAGGTGCGGACCGTGCAGACGGCGCGCGAGGTCGTCGACGCCGCCGTCCGGGTCGCCGGTGGCGCGACCTACTTCGCCGGGAACGAGCTCGGGCGCCTCCAGCGCGACGTGCTCGCCGGCGTCTTCCACCCCTCGAGCGACGATGCCGCGCTGAACACGATCGCGAACGCCTGGCTCGGACCGGTGCAGGACTGAGGGCCCCGCGCGGACCCCGTCCCATGGCTAGACTGGCGCCGCGGCGGTGCGCCGCGTCCGAAGGAGGTCCCTCGTGAGCATGTTCCCGTTCCTCATCGCCATGGCGCTGTTCGTGTTCGGAATGTGGGTGTTCAGCATCGCCGACGTGGTGGTCGGCTTCGAGGCACCCGTCTTCTTCGGCGGCATCGTGCTCGTGTCGCTCTCGCTCGCCATCCCGTTCAACGTCCTCGGCCGGCGCGAGTCCGGCGTCTGATGGGGCTGCCCGACACCGACACCATCGTCACCTATCCGGCGGGCGACCTGCGCGCCGAGGCCCGGGTCCTCGTCGTCGCACCGCACGGCGACCGCCTCGCCGTGATCACGGACCGGACGAGCATCCACCCCGTCGATGCCGCCTGGCCCGACCAGCCCGCCGACGCGGGCGTGCTCCGGGTCGGCGCTCGCGAGTACGCGATCCGCGATGCGGTGGTGGCCGCGACCGACGGCGGCGAACTGCACGTCGGCGCACTCCCCGTGCGTCCCGGCACGGAGGGCTGGTCCTTCCTCGTCGCGCACCTCCTCGACGCCGACGCCGACGTCCACGAGGACGACGAGGTCGAACTCGAGGCGGATGCCGCGACCCGTCGAGCGCTCTCGATCGGCCACACCGCGTGCCATGCGGCCTCGCTCGCCCTGAACCGCGCGCTCGCCGGCCGATGGTCGAAGGCTGCGCGCGAGGACGCCCTCGGCTCCCCCGACTTCGACGGCATCGCGATCGCATCGTCGCGGATCGAATCGTCGGGATCGATCGATCGCTACCGATTGAACAAGTCGTTGCGCCGGGCCGGATTCGACGCGACCGGGCTCGCCGACGGCCTCGACGAGCTCGCGGCATCCGTCGACGCGACGCTCGCTGAATGGGTCGGCGCCGACGCGAGGGTCCGCATCGAACGCGTGGGCGACGACCTCACCGACCGCCGCACGTGGGTGTGCGAGCTCCCGCACGCCTCCGCGCGGATCCCGTGCGGGGGAACGCACGTCGACTCACTCGACGAGCTGGGTGGGGTCCGCGTCTCGTTCGCCGTCGAGGACGACGGCGGCACGCCCGTGCTCGTGATGACGACGCGCGCCGCCGCATCCGCCTGAGCCGGCGCCGGCTCGGCGACGAGCCGTCGGCTCCCGAACCGAGGGCGCGCGCCTCGGAATCCTGAGCGTTCCTCGGACCGGACGTCGCCGGACGGGTCTAGCATGGCGGACGTGGGAATTCGCATCGAGAAGGTCGACCTGCCCGGGATCGGCTTCCGCCACGACCTCGTGACCGAGAGCGGTCGACGGATCAGCGTGGTGTCGCACCGGGACGGCGAGCGCGATCTCGGGGTCTTCGACGAAGACGACCCCGACGAGTGCCGCGACACCATTCCGCTGAGCGACGACGAGGCCGCAGCCCTCGCCGACGTCCTCGGCGCCTCCGTCATGCTCGCCCGGCTCACCAGCCTCTCCGACCTGACGACCGGGCTGTTCACCGAGCAGATCGCCCTGCCGACGGACTCGCCCTACCTGAACCACCCCCTCGGCGACACCAAGGCGCGCACCCGGACGCACTCGTCGATCGTGGCGATCATGCGCGACGGACAGGTGATCCCGTCGCCGACCCCCGCAGACATGCTGCGCGCCGGCGACGTGATCGTCGCCGTCGGAACGCGCGACGGACTCGACGGACTGGCCCGACTGCTCGCCAACGGCCCCGACTGACCCCGGGGGCCCGATGCACGAGACCACGCTGCTCCTCATCGAAGTCGGCGCGCTGCTCCTCGCCATGAGCCTCCTGGGGCGCCTCGCCATCCGCATCGGCCTCTCCCCGATCCCGTTCTACCTGCTGCTCGGACTCGCCTTCGGCAACGGTGGGCTGCTCCCCTTCGATGCGAGCGAGGAGTTCTTCGCCACCGGCGCCGAGATCGGCGTCATCCTGCTGCTCGCGCTCCTCGGCCTCGAGTACACCGCCGAGGAGCTCGTCATCGGCCTGCGCTCCTCGCGACGTGCAGGGATCCTCGATGCGCTGATGAACGCCCTGCCCGGCGCGGCGTTCGCACTCCTCCTCGGTTGGGGCCCCATCGCGGCCGTCGCCCTCGCGGGCGTCACCTGGGTCTCCTCATCGGGCGTCATCGCCAAGCTGCTGCGCGACCTCGGTCGGCTCTCCAACCGCGAGACGCCCGGGGTGCTCGCCATCCTCGTCATGGAGGACCTCGCCATGGCGTTCTACCTGCCGGTGCTGTCGGCGCTGGTCGTCGGGGCGAGCCTCGTCCAGGGCGCGATCGGCGTCGCGATCGCCGTCACGATCGTGATCGTCATCCTCTTCCTGGCGCTCCGCCACGGCCACGTGATCTCGCGCTTCTTCCCCGCAGAGCACGCGGAGCCGCTGCTGCTCGGGGTGCTCGGGCTCGTCATGCTCGTCGCCGGCCTCGCCGCGGAGGTGAGCGTCTCGGCCGCGGTCGGCGCCTTCCTCGTCGGCATCGCGCTCTCGGGTCGGGTGGCGGCGAACGCGAGCGCCGTGCTCACGCCCCTTCGAGACCTGTTCGCGGCGATCTTCTTCGTCTTCTTCGGGCTCGCGACCGACTCGGCGGCGATCCTCTCGATGCTGCTGCCGGCCGCGGGGCTCGCCGCCCTGACGATCCTCACCAAGCTCGTCTCGGGTGCGTACGCCGCCCGGCGCGCCGGAGTGGGCACGCTCGGCCAGTGGCGTGCGGGGCTCGTGCTCGCCCCGCGGGGCGAGTTCTCGATCGTCATCGCGGGGCTCGCGGTCGGCTCGGGCATCGAGCCCGCACTCGCTCCGCTCGCCACCGGCTACGTGCTGATCACGATCCTCGCGGGCAGCTTCCTGGCCCGGTTGCCGGATGCCGCGTGGTTCCGCACCGCCGTGCGACGGCGGTCCGCCGCGGGCCGCGCGGGGCTGTCCGCGGCGAAGCCGTAGGCGGCGCGTCAGGCGTCGGGAGCCGTAGGCGACCCCGGTCAGGCGCCGGGAGCCGCCGCGGTCGAGTCGGAGTCCCCCGCGCCATCCGCCTCGCCCGCGGCATCCGCCTCGCCCGCGGCATCCGCCTCATCGGCGGCGAGGAGTTCGCGCACGCGCGGGACGACCTCGGTCGCGTACAGCTCGATCGTGCGGAGCATCGCCTCGTGCGGCAGCGTGCCGTTGGAGTACTTGAGGTCGAAGCGCTGCGCGCCGAGCGCACGCATCGTCGCGGCGATCTTCTGCGCGACGGTGTCGGGCGAACCCGCGTAGAGCGCACCGTTCGGGCTCGCCTCGCCCTCGAAGTGCTCGCGCGTGACGGCACCCCAGCCGCGCTCGCGCCCGATGCGATTCATGATGACCTCGTAGTGCGGCCACAGCGTCTCGAGCGCCTGCTCGTCCGTGTCGGCGACGATGCCCGGGGAGTGCACCGCGATCGGCTGCGGCTCGTGGCCGAACTGCGCGAGTGCCTTCCGGTAGAGGTCGGCGAGCGGGGCGAATCGTGCCGGGCTGCCGCCGATGATGGCGAGCACCAGGGGCAGGCCGTACTGCGCGGCGCGCACGACGGACTCCGGGCTGCCGCCGACCCCGACCCACGTGCGCAGGCCGCCGTGCTCGACCTTCGGGAAGACCTCCTGGTCGGTCAGCGACGAGCGCAGCTTGCCGGTCCAGGTCACGGGCTCCTGCGGCAGCAGTGCCGAGAACAGGTTGAGCTTCTCCTCGAAGAGGTCCTGGTACTGGCTGAGGTCGTAGCCGAACAGCGGGAACGACTCGATGAAGGAGCCGCGGCCGAGGATGACCTCGGCTCGTCCGCCCGAGACCGCGTCGAGCGTCGCGAAGCGCTGGTAGACGCGCACGGGGTCGTCCGAGCTGAGGACCGTGACGGCGGAGCCGAGGTGGATGCGCTCGGTGCGGCCGGCGATGGCCGCGAGCACGACCTCGGGCGCCGAGATCGCGAACTCGTGCCGGTGGTGCTCGCCCACGCCGAAGAAGTCGAGGCCGAGGCGATCGGCGAGCTCGGCCTCCTCGACGACGTTGCGGAGGACCTGCGCCTGCGGCAGCGGCTCGCCGTCCGGACCGAGGGTCACGTCGCCGAAGGTGTCGAGTCCGAATTCGTGGTTGCGCGCCATCCGCTGCTCCCGTCGTGTGATCGATGCACGTGCATGCACCTGATCGGAACCCCGTCTGCTGAGAGACTATTCCGTGGGGCTCGGGGAATGCCCGCCCCGGCGGGCGCGTTCACGATGGAGACGGCGCCGGACGGCCGACATCTCGTCGGCGCGCCCCGCGTCCGGGCGGGAATGGAGGAGCGCGTGGCGGAACGACCGACGATCGGCATCTTCGGCGCCGGCAAGGTGGGCACCGCGCTCGCGCGCCTGCTCGTCGACGCGGGCTACGAGGTCGCGCTCACCGGCTCACCCCGTCAGACGGCGCTCGAGCTCCTCGTCTCGGTCGTCGCGCCAGGGGCCCGCGTGGCCGACGCCGACCGCCTCGCCGCGGACTCCGACGTGATCGTCGTCGCGGTGCCGTTCGGCAAGGCGCCGACCGTGCCGTGGAGCGCGTTCGACGGCAAGGTCGTGGTGGATGCCACGAACTACTGGCCACCGGTCGACGGGCACATCCCCGATGTCGACGCCGATGAGCGCACGACCAGCGAGATCCACGCGGCCCTGAACCCTTCGGCTCGCGTCGTGAAGTCCCTCAACCACCTCGGCTACCACGACATGGAGGACGCCCCCATGCCGTCGGGCTCGCCGCTCCGACGCGCGATCGCGGTCGTGGGCGACGACGCCGATGCGCGCGCGGCGGTCGCCTGCATCGTCGACGACCTCGGCTTCGATCCGGTCGACGGCGGCGTGCTCGCCAACGGTCGCGCGCTCGAGCCGGGCCATCCGGCCTTCGGGCGGGAGCTCTCGGCGCGGGAGCTCGCCCGCCTGCTCGAGGCCGAGCGCGCGGTCGCCGCCTGACGCGACAGCGCGGTGCCGCACGGCACCCTCAGGCCGAGACCGGCCCGTCGCTCTGCGGGTCGATCAGCGGTCGGGCCTGCGCGTCACCGTCGGATGCGTCACCGTCGGATGACTCGCGCTCGCGCTCGCGCCCGCGCTCGCGGCGAGTGCCGCCGAGGCGCTGCCGCAGGTCGACGAGCCCCACGACGAGCGCGACGACGAGGAGCGCCCCCACGGCCGCGATGCCGACCGCGTACGCCTGGTGGAACACGTCGATGCGGGACTCGGCACCCTGCTCGCGGTACACCGTCGAGTAGAACAGCGAGAGCGCGACGGCGGTGCCGATCGCCGTGCCGATGCGCTGACCGAGCTGCCCCACCGAGCCGGCGAGCCCGCCGCGTTGGATCGGGATGTCGGCGAGCGCGAGCACCTGGTTCGGCGCGATGACGAGCCCGCCGCCTGCGCCGCCGACCAGCATCACGGCGGCCATGAGCCACGGCGTGAGCTCGGGCGGCGTGGCCACGGCGACGAGCACGAGCAGGCCGAACCCGATGAGCAGCAGGACCAGACCCCCGACCACGAGCGGGCGCCCGACCCGGTTCACGAGCCGACCGCCGAGCCACGACGTGTACGCGCTCGTGAGCGCGAAGCCGATCGTCACCATGCCGGCGAAGACCGGCTCGAGCCCGAGCCCCTGCTGCAGGTACAGCGTCGTCAGCAGGAAGGACGCCGGCATCGCCGCGAAGTACACGGTCGCGAGCAGCGTGCCGTTCCGGTACGAGCGGAGCGAGAACAGGTCGAGGGGCACGAGCGGGGCGCGCCCGGATGCCGCGTACCGGCGCTCCCACCAGAGGAACGCGCCGAGCGCGACCGCGAAGACGACGAGCGTCCACCACCGCGCCGGGTCGTCGTCGGGCGAACCCGTGGTGAGCAGGAACGGCCACATGAGCGACGCGACGACGACGCCGAAGATGACGACCCCGATCGGATCGAGCGAGATGCGCCGCGCGTCGCCCGGCGGGCGTCCCGGCAGCAGGCGCGCGGCGAACGCGATGGCGATGAGCGCGAGGGGCACGTTCATCCAGAAGATCCCGCGCCATCCGTCGTCGGGCCCGCCGATCGCGATCGCGAGACCGCCGAGTGTGGGGCCGAACGCCGTCGCGATGCCGATCGTCGCGCCGAAGAGGCCGAACGCCGCCCCGCGCTCCGCGCCCTGGAAGAGCTGCTGCACCATGCCGAGCACCTGCGGCATCTGGATGCCGGCGGCCACGCCCTGCAGCAGGCGGCCGACGAGCAGCACGGGCGCACTCGGCGCGATCGCGCAGACGAGGCTCGTGGCCGCGAACAGGCTGAGGCCGACGATGAACATCGTCTTCCGCGAACCCTGGTCGCCGAGTCGCCCGGCCGGCACGAGCGTGAGCCCGAACGCGAGCACGAAGCCCGAGACGAGCAGGCCGAGCTCGGTCGGCCCGGCACCGAGCGCGTCCTCGATCGACGGCAGCGCGACGTTGACCTTGGTCAGGTCCATGATCGTCAGTGCTGCGACGCCGACGCACACCCAGTAGGCGCGCCAGCGGTGATCGTTCGCCTCGCGAACGGGAGGCACCGGGGGTTGCGACATCCGCTCCAGCCTACGCCCGGACGTCGGCTGCGCCGGCCTCGGGCCTGCCGTCGCCGACCGACCTCCGGGATCGGGTGCGGCCTACGGTTGCAGGCGACCGACCCGCCACGCCGACTCCGCCACAGCCTCGGGATCGCGCTCGAACACGATCCGATCGTGCAGCCGAGAGGTCCGCCCCTGCCAGAACTCGATGCGCCACGGGCGCAGCCGGTAGCCGCCCCACCGATCCGGTCGACGGATGTCCTCGACGCCCGCGTACTCCTCCTCGAGCTCGCGCACGCGCTCCTCGAGCTCGGCGCGCGAACCGATGGGCTGCGACTGGCGGCTCGCGGTCGCCGCGATGCGCGACCCGTACGGGCGGGTCGCCCAGTACGCGTCGGACTCCTCGTCGGCGACCGGCGCGACGATTCCGGTCACGATCACCTGCCGGTGGATCAGGTACCAGGGGAAGAGCAGTGTCGCCGTCGGGCTCGACGCGAGCGCCTGGCCCTTGCGCGAGGAACGGTCGGTGTAGAACACGAACCCGCGATCGTCGACACCGCGCAGCAGCACGGTCCGGCTCGAGGGCGTGCCATCCTGCCCCACCGTGCCGAGCACCATCGCGTTCGGCTCGTACACGCCGCGCTCGTCGGCCTCGGCGAGCCACCGGTCGAACTGCACGAACGGGTCGGCGGCGATCGCCGCCTCGTCGAGGCGCTCCTCGCCGTAGTCCTTGCGCCGGGCCAGGGCGTGCTCGACGGATCGGGCGATCCGGTCGGGGTCGATCGCGTCGCTCATGCCTCCAGCGTACGAGTCGGGCTCCCCGGCGGCGATGCCTCGACACGGGTCGGGCGATGCGGCGCGCGGCCCGACGTGGTAGACCTCTCCGCCGATGGACGGAGCAGCTCGGATCCCGGACGCGATCGGTCGCATCGCGGCGTCCCTTCGCTTCGGTCGGCGACGTCTCCTCGGACGTCGACGCGGTGATGGGTCCGCGGCGCGCCGAGCGGCGGTGCCCGCGGCCGACGCGGCGCCGTCGGCGGCGCGTCGCCCCGCCGGTCTCGTCCCCGCCGACGCAGGACGATTCCTCGTCAGGCTGCTCGTCCTTTCCGCGCCGTTCTGGGTCGCAGGCTGGCTGCTCGACTGGAGCGATCGGATACCCATCCGACTGCCGCTCAGCGCGCTCCAGTTCCTCGTCGTCCCGGTCGCGGCGCTGATGGTGTGGCGCCGCAGTGGCGGAGTCGCGAGCGCGCTGCTCCGTCGATCCCTCGACGTGTACAGGATTCCGGGCGTCACAATGCGGATCGCGGTGTTCGCGCTCATGCCGGCGCTCGTCGCCGTCACGTACCTCCTGACCTCCGCCCGTGACTCCACGCGCGCTGCCGCGACGCCCCTCGCGGTGCTTCCGCTGTTCTTCGCCCTGTACTGGTTCAGCGCAACCTGCGAGGCGATCGGGTGGACGGCCGTCATGACTGATGCGCTCCTGCCCGCGATGTCACCGTGGCTGGTCGGCGCCATGACCGGTGCGGCATGGGCGGCGTGGCACGCGGTGCCGTTCCTGCAGACCGGCAACGCGGCGACGTGGATACTCGCTCAGTGGGCGTTCAGCATCGTCTTCAGGATGCTGATGACCCGCGTGTACACGATGACCGACCGTTCGATGTTCGCCGTGATCGCGCTTCAGGCCACGTACGACACCTCGTTCTCGATGGTGCCGTTCTACGGGTCGGGCTACGACCCCGCGGGCCTGACCGTCGTGACCCTGCTGGCGTTGATCGTGATCGCGGCGTCCGACCGGCGCCACCTGTCTGGTTTCAGGACATCGTGAACGGATGTCTCGATCGACCCCGAGCGGACCGACCAGCCACGAACGAAAACGGCTGAACCCGCGTCATCCGCGGGTTCAGCCGTTCACAATGTCCTGAGACATCACGTTGGTGGACCCAGGGGGATTCGAACCCCCGACCTTCTCATTGCGAACGAGACGCGCTACCAACTGCGCCATGGGCCCGAGCCGTGAACGACTCTACCATCCCCTGAGGGGTGGTCCGGACCACCCCTCAGACGGCGGTGCGACGGCGCCGCAGCACCTGGTCGAGGTCGCCCAGTCCCGGTTCGGCACCCTCGACGATGCCCATCCGCTCGTAGGGATTCGCGGGCTCGGACGCCGAGACGGCCTGGCGCCGCGTCCCCGCGTCGCCGACCGCCTCCGCCGATGCCCGTTCGACGGATGCCGCGGGTGGCCGCAGCACGGGGACCTGCGGTTCCATGCGCTCGGCTCGCTCCGAGAGTTCGGCCTCCGTCGCGGCCCGCTTGAGCTGCTCGGCTTCGGCGATCGAGGCCATGACGCTCGCGGCGATCGTCCCACGGGCGAGATGGAGCGGTTTCGGCAGCGGCTGCGGCGTCCACCCGGTTCCCCGGGAGGGCTCGGCCTCCTCGACCTCGATGGGCTCGAAGGGCTCGGAGACCGGCACCGCGACGGGCGCCGCGACGACCGGGCTCGGCCGCCGACGGGAGAGGACGGAGAGGCCCGTCATGGCCGCGACGATGCCCACGCCCCCGCCCGATGCGACAAGGACGGTGCCGCCGGTGGCGATCACGACGAGCCCGACGACGAGGGCGACGAGCGAGGCGAGGAGCAGCAGCGAGCACATCGCACGACGGCGACGCCGGACCCGTCCGGCGGCACGGAGGTCGGCGGCGCCGTGCGCGGGCGCGCCGCGGCGTCCCGCCGGCGCGTGTTCGGCGGCAGCACGCTCCTCCTGCGCCGCGAGCTCCCGCTCCGCCGCGGCCGCCGCCTCCTCGGCGGCGATGCGCTCGGCGATCGCGAGGTTCTCGGCGGCCTGGGCCTCGAGGCGCGACGCGAGCTCGTGCTCGTGGAGGATCCGCTCCTGCGCCGCGACCTCGCGCGCGGTCACGCCCGTGCGGACCTCCTCCGGCGCCTCGGCCGTCTCGGCGAGGATGCGGAGGGTCTGCTGCAGGCGCACCGCGTTGCGCTCGGTGGCGAGGTACTGACGGCGGCGGAGCCAGCTCGGGAGCAGATAGGCGATCCAGAGCGTCGCGGCAACCGCCACGAGCACGCCACCGCCGATCGGATCCATGGCACCACGCTAGGTCACGGGGCGCCGGCGATCCCGCTCGCCGTGGGGCGTGTCAGCGATCCCCCACCCGAAGGGGGGTGCGTGCGGCCTGGCGGTCGATCTCGGGGATCGAGGCGGACTCCGCCGGCGCCCGACCCTCCCGCCAACGGCGGAGCACTCCGCCCGGCACCTCCTCGGCGACGAGCGCGAACGCGAAGTGGTCGCGCCAGTCGCCGTCGATGTGGATGAAGCGCCGGCGCAGTCCCTCGTATCGGAAGCCGAGCTTCTCGACGACGCGGAGCGACGGCCCGTTCTCGGGCCGGATGCAGATCTCCATGCGGTGCAGGCGCAGCGTGCGGAAGCAGTGGTCGGTCGCGAGTGCGACCGCCGTCGGCGTGATGCCTCGGCCGGCGACCTCCTTCGCGACCCAGTAGCCGATCGACGCCGACGCGAGCGACCCGTGGGTGATCGACGAGACGTTCAGCTGCCCGACCAGTTCCTCCTCCCACTCGATGACGAACGGGAGCGCCGTGCCGGCACGCGCGTGGGCGTTCAGGTTGCGGATGCTCGCGCGCGCGTCGATCACCGTGCCCCCGCCGGGGTAGGTCGCCTCCCATCGGCGCAGCCACGCGCGATTGTCGAGCAGCACCCGTTCGAGCTGGCGCGCGTCTCGCACCCGGATCGGACGGAGCGTCAACGACCCGTCGACGAGGGTCGGAACGGATGCCACGGGCACGTCAACCTCGTTCGAGCCCGGCAGCGAACTCGACGAGCCACTCGCGCAGGTCGGCACCGAGGTCGTCGCGGTCGGAGGCGAGCTGGACGACGGCCTTGATGTAGTCGAGCTTGTCGCCGGTGTCGTAGCGACGCCCCCGGAAGACCACGCCGTACACGCCGCCCGTGCCCTCCACGTCGCCGGCCATCTCCATGAGCGCATCGGTCAGCTGGATCTCGCCGCCCTTGCCGGGCTCGGTGCGGTGCAGCACCTCGAACACCTCGGGCTTCAGCACGTACCGGCCGATGACCGCGTAGTTCGACGGCGCGACCTCCCTGGCCGGCTTCTCGACGAGGCCGGTGATCCGCACGACGTCGGGGTCGTCGGTCTCCTCGATCTCGGCTGCGCCGTAGAGGTGGATGCTGTCGGGGTCGACCTCGAGCAGCGCGACGATGCTCGCGTCGCGCGCGACCTGCTCGTCGAGCATGCGCGTGAGCAGCACGTCGCGTTCGTCGATGATGTCGTCGCCGAGGAGGACCGCGAACGGCTCGTCGCCGACATGCATCTCGGCGCGCAGGACCGCGTGGCCGAGCCCCTTCGGGTCGCCCTGGCGGACGTAGTGCATCTGCGCGAGCTCGGTCGACTCGTTGACCTTCTGCAGCTTGGCCGTGTCGCCCTTCTGCTCGAGCGTGTACTCGAGCTCGGCGACGCGGTCGAAGTGGTTCTCGAGCGCATTCTTGTTGCGGCCGGTGATCATGAGGACGTCGGTGAGGCCCGCGCCGACGGCCTCCTCGACGACGTACTGGATGGCCGGCTTGTCGACGACCGGCAGCATCTCCTTCGGCATCGCCTTGGTCGCGGGCAGGAAGCGCGTTCCCAGGCCGGCAGCGGGGATGACGGCCTTCGTGATCCGTTCTGTCATGGGCTTCAGCGTAGCCGTACGCGATCGGCGTCGGACGGATGCATCGTCCTAGGATGGCTGCCATGCCCGACGATCCGACCGTGGTCAAGCGCATCCTCCGCGCCGAGCTCCGCGAACGCCGGCGGAACATGCCCGCGCACGAGCGGGAACTGGCGACCGAGGGGTTCACCTCCCGCCTGCAGGAGCTCGTCGGATCGACCGAGGCGACGTCGCTCTCGTGCTACCTCTCGATGCCGACCGAGCCGGACACCCGACCGTTCGTGAACTGGGCGGAGGCGAACGGCATCCGGGTGCTCTTCCCGATCACGCGTGAGGACGGCCTCCTCGACTGGACCGTCGGCGAGGAGGAGGACGAGGTGACCGGGCTGCACGGCATGCCGGAGGCCGTCGGCGAGCTCCTCGGTCCGATGGCCATCAACGACGTCGACCTGATCCTCGTCCCTGCCGCGGCGGTGGATGCGACCGGCATGCGCCTCGGCTGGGGGCGCGGGTATTTCGACAAGACCCTCGGTTCGATGGGAAAATGTCCTCCGGTGTACGCCATCGTCTTCGACGGCGAGTTCGTCGAGGAGGTGCCGCGAGAGGTGCACGACCAGCCCGTGAACGGCGTCGTGACCCCCACGCGGATCGTCGCGTTCTGACCTCGCGTACCCGAACTCCACCGACGGACATCGAGAGATCACCATGCCCACCTATTCCTACCGCTGCACCGAATGCGGCGAGGCCTTCGACATCCAGCAGGCCTTCACCGACGACTCCCTGACCGAGTGCCCGGCGTGCTCGGGTCGGCTCCGCAAGCTCTACGGCACGGTCGGCGTGACCTTCAACGGCTCGGGTTTCTACCGCACCGATTCGCGCGAGTCGAACGCGACGGGCGGGAAGGCCACGAGTGGGGCCTCCGGCTCGGAGTCGGGGTCCAGCGGGTCCTCGTCGTCGGCGTCGTCCTCGTCGGGGTCGTCGTCCACCTCATCCGCGAGCTCGACGACGAGCTCCTCGTCGACCGCCGCGTAGGTCGACGTCCTGACCGCGCACACCACGACGGAAGCGAAGGGGGCCCACCGCGTGCTCAAGGGATTCAAGGAGTTCATCCTCCGGGGGAACGTCATCGACCTCGCGGTCGCGGTCGTCATCGGCGCCGCGTTCACGGCGGTCGTCAACTCGATCGTGAACAACCTGTTCAACCCGCTGATCGGTGCGCTCTTCCGCGCCGACAGCCTCGACTCCGCGTTCGTGTGGGAGATCCCGACGATGGACGGCAGTGTCGCCGAGGTGAAGTTCGGCGCCGTGCTCGGCGCGATCCTCACCTTCCTCATCGTCGCCGCCGTCGTCTACTTCGTCTTCGTCATGCCGATGAACGTCCTCAAGGAGCGAGCGGAGGCGCGTCGTCAGGCCGGTGAACCGAAGGCCGAGGACCCCGAGACCGAGCTCACCGTGCTCGCCGAGATCCGCGACCTGCTCGCCGCGGAGCGGCAGGGGCAGTCGGGATCGCATCGGGCCGACTGACCACGCTTCGCACCCGGCTCGGGTGAGCGTCGACGATCGGCGGGCGCAGCGGTCGTCTCACCAGTGCGGCGGTCGCTCGCGCGTGATCCGATCATCGTCAGGGCGCGGCCTCCCCGGCCCGCGGTCCTCCCGCTCGTCGTGTGCGCCGGGCACGGCCGACTCGGGCTCGGGATCCGTGCCCGGCGCCGGGGTGAGTCGGGCGCGTCGCGCGCCGCGCGCACGCTCGACACGCTGACGCGGCGCGACGGCATCCTCCTCGCCGCCGCCGTCGCGGTCGGAGGGATCCGTCACGCGGTCTCCGCCTCCTCGGCTGCCGGCGCTCCACGCCCGAGCAGGGAGGCGACGCGTTCGGCGACCGCCTCGGGATCGCCGAAGAGTTCGAAGCTGTGCACGCGCAGGTAGTGCCATCCGAGTCGGCGCAGCACGTCGGGCCGGAGCCGGAGGGACTCCCGCAGGCTCTGGCCGACGAGTGCCTGGTCGGTCTCGACGACGACCGCCCTGCCCGCGTGCGACGCGGCGAGCGAGAGCGTGTCGCGATGGCCCACGCTCACCCGGATGCCGCGGCGTTCGAGCCGCGAGGCGAGGTCGACCAGCATCGGGTCGCCGCGACCGCGGTCGCGCATCGCGTCCTTCTGCTCCTCGGTGTGCGAGAGCACGCTCGCGAGGGCGACGACGCCGTGGCGCTGGCGGTCCTCGTCGATGTCCTCGGGCCGGAAGGCCGAGACGATGTCCATCGAGCGGCGCGCGCGCGTCATGGCGACGGCGAGCAGCCGCTCGCCGCCGGGCTCGCCGAGCGCGCCGAAGTTCGACAGCAGCCGTCCGTGCGGCGTTCGGCCGTAGCCGATCGAGAACACGACGCGATCTCGGCTCTGCGCCACCGCCTGCTCGAGCGTGAGCACCGTGAACGGCTCGGCGCGGTCGCGCAGGATGAAATCGGAGAGGTCGCTGCGCTTGGCGAACGCGGCGAGCACCGCCTGGTGGACGCGGGCCGCGTGGCGCGCGCTCGCGGTGATGACCATGAGCGACTCGCGCGGTCGCTTCACCGCGTGCTCCATCACGAGCTCGACGACCTTGGCGACCTCGGCGTCGAGACTCTCCACCGTGCCCGTCACGGGGTCGGGCAGCCCGTTGCCGCGGACGTAGTGCAGCCCGAGGCTGCCGTGACCGAGGAAACTGCCCGCCCAGGGCATCGAGACGATGCGCCCACCGTAGAACCGCCGATTGACGAGTTCGGCGAGGTCCTCGCCGCCGGCGCGGTAGCTGCGCGTCAGGGTCATGGTCGGCAGCAGGTCGGCGAGACGCGCGAGCGCCGAGTCGGCGTGCAGCGCGTCGACGCCGTGCTCGGCGCGCGGACGCTCGTCGCCGTCGGCCCGGATCGCGAGCTCGAACCGTGTCGGAGTCTGCGTGACCGGGTCGCCGAAGGCGACGACCTGGCTCGCGCGCCGGATCGCGCCGAGGTTCTCGGCGATGGTCGTCGCGCCCGCATCCACGAGGAGTACGGTGTCGAACCGGATCGCGTCGTCGATCTCCGGCACCTCGTACGGCGACGCGAGCCAGACGGGCGCGAGCAGCCGGAACAGGTGGGGCGCCTCGCGGTGCAGCCGATCAGGACGAACACGGTCGCCGCGCAGCATCCGCCGGAGCCGCTCGGCCTCGTCAGGCTGGTCGACGAGCGCGACCCGCCACGCCTCGGCGAGTCGCCACGCGAGCAGCGGCCCCGCGGCGGAGGCGTGCGCGTCGTCGACGAGCCGGAAGTCGGATTCGAGCCGGTCGAGCACACTCGTGTTCGCTCCGAGGAGCGCGGGGTCGCCGGCGAGCATGAGCTCGAACACCGACTGCCACCAGGCGAGCTCGAGTTCGGAGGCGACCTGCTGTTCGGGAACGTGACGTCTGGCGAGGTCGACGAGCAGCGGATCGAGCCCGAGCCCGCGGAGCTTCTGCAGCAGCGCCGTCCGCTCCTGCAGGTTGAGCAGCACCTCGGACTCCGCGGCGAGGCCGACGAGCGTCGCCTCGAGGTCGCGCAGAGGGCGGGCGCCGAGTCGTTTCGGCGTTCCGGCCAGGCCGAGCGGCGCGTCGAGTTCCTGCAGGTCGGCGGCGACCGTGTGGTACGCCACGTGCACGTCGTCGAGTCCGACGGGCACGCTCGGCACGGCACCCGCCTCCGAGTACCGGTGCCAGAGCGTGCGCTGCTGCTGGATGCCGCGGAGCGCGGAGTTCAGGTCGCCGACATGCACACCGGGGCGCACGTACTCGAGTGCGAGGCGCTTGAGCCGGCGGCGGTTCGCACCGGACATGCCGGTCTCGCGTCGCGGCGCCGTCGCCGCGATGAGCTCACCGAGCGGGCGGTCGTAGACCGACGGCAGGAACTTGTCGAGCGTGTCGCGGACGTCGTGCAGCAGCCGGAGGAAGACGCCCAGCTCGGCGACCGACTCGAACTGGCGCAGGCGGGTCTGCGCGATGAGCGTGCGAGCGCGGTCCAGGAGTCGCGGCACGTCCGTCGCGCTCAGCCGCTTGGCGAGTTCGTGGGCGGCCGTGGCCTCCTCGGACGTGGCGAAGTCGGCGCCGTACCAGGGGGAGTCGCCGGGGCCGTAGCGGAACTCGCCGAGCGTCGCGGCGCGGACGAGGTCTGCCGCGACCGCGTCGCGGCCCGCGGCGAGCGCGACGAGCGAACCGCGGTCGAGGCGTGCGGTCGTGTCGGGCGGCTCGGGCATCGACGCGAGCCCCGCGAGCGCGGTCAGCGCGTCGAGGACCGACACGCCGAGCTCGCCGTCCTGTCGGGTGAGCGCCTGCCGGTAGTCGAGGAGCACCCGGCGCAGGCGCACCAGTGCGTCGTCGATGTCGGCGATACGCGGCTGCTCGGCCTTCTCGTTCCGCGCGATCGACTGGATGAGGTCGCGGCGGAGGCGATCGGTGCTCACGGCCAGTCCGCCGAGGCCGACCTGGCCGAGGCGGTGCGCGATACCGTCGAGGCTGGCGCGTCGGG
This sequence comes from Agromyces sp. GXQ0307, assembly GCF_044769845.1. NCBI lineage: Bacteria > Bacillati > Actinomycetota > Actinomycetes > Micrococcales > Microbacteriaceae > Agromyces > Agromyces sp. GXQ0307. The sequence goes on from NZ_JBIZVY010000002.1 coordinate 26,564, forward strand.
CGCCGACGACGAGGACGCGACGCTCGTTGGCGACGAGCGCCCCGATCGCGTTGACGATCGTCTGCGTGCCGCCGGTTCCGGGGAGGGTCTTCACGACGATCGAGTCGCCCTGCTCGATGCGGGCGATCACCTGCTCCTGCTCGGGGTCGGCGTCGAGCAGGAGCCGGTCGGTCGAGGGCGGACGCTCGTCCTGCGGGACGATGCTCGGCGGTTCGGCCTGACGGGACACGGCAGCGCGCGCGTTGGGGTTGCCGGCGATCGCGTCGATGACCGGGTGCTCGAGCCGCGAGGCATCCGCCCCCATCGCCGGGCCGACCTCGGCGAAGGACGAGACCACCAGACGCGGAGCGACGTGGAAGGACGGCAGGTGCGAGGTCAGTCCGCGCAGCCGATCGATCACGGGCTGCGGCTTGAAGACGCCGTTCGTGATGGCGAGCGCGACGAACGCATCGGCGTCGAGGGTGATCTGGAACCGCTCGTGCAGTTCACGCGCCAGCGCGGGATTGAGGAAGGGCTGGCCCTTGAGCTTCAGCTCGAAGTCGCGGCCGTAGCGGCGGATGGCGAGCGGTCGGAGGAGCACGGGCGCGAGGAAGTCCTCGCCCCCGGCCTGCCACGATGCGAGGCCGATCGCGAGGTGCACCGACTCGATGCCGCGCACGGATCGGAGCTCGACGCCCTTCTGCGTGATCTCGGCGGCCGCGAGCCGCGCGTTGCGCAGGGCCAGTTCGTCGCGGATGAGGCTCGAGAGGAGCGTGGACTTGCCGGTGATGAACTGCGGCAGCCCGCCGGGATGGGTCGTCGAGAGTTCGATGCGCGTTCGCGGTGCATCGTCGAAGTGCACGAGCGGGGAACGTCCGCCGAGGTCGCGGAGTTCCGCGTGCCAGCGCCGCCAGCTCGGTTCGGCGATGTTTCCGGCGACGACCGAGGGGTCGCCGAGTGTCACTGCGTGCGGGGTCGCGGGGTCGCGTCCGGGAACCGTCGACCCGGCACGCTCGGCGGCCGGGGTCTCGGTGCCGTCGTCGAGGAAGTCGTCCCCGTCGTTCCGATCGAGCCGTTGCACATCGACACCATACGGCCGAGGGGCGCGATCCTTCGGAGCATCGCCGCGCTGCGGAGATTTCGATACCCACCGGGTATTGATACCATGGGGGTATGCTTACCCTGGCACACCACCGCACGAGGAGCAGCAGATGAAGTCGATCTCCCCCACCGAGGCCCACGCCGTCGCCGATCCGTGGATCCTCGACGTCCGCGAGGGTCACGAACTCGAGCAGGCGCGCCTCGACGACGCGCACCACATCCCGCTCGGCACGCTCGACGAGCGCCTCGACGAGGTGCCGCGCGACCGCACCGTCTACGTCATGTGCCACGCCGGGGGCCGCAGCGCGCAGGCGACCGAGTACCTGGCCTCCCAGGGCGTCGACGCCGTGAACATCACGGGCGGCATCACCGAGTGGTATCGCTCCGGACTCCCCCTCACCGTCGGAGGTGCCGAATGACCGCGAACATGGCGACCGAATCGACCGCCGACGCCCAGCGCCGCATCGCCAACCGGCTGAAGCGGGCACGCGGCCAGCTCAACGCCGTCATCGACGCCGTCGAGTCGGGCGCCGACTGCCGAACGGTCGTCAACCAGCTCGCGGCGGTCTCGAGCGCGCTCGACCGAGCGGGCTTCGCGGTCATCTCGACGGCGATGCGAGACTGCGCCGCCGATCCCGAGGGCAAGGTCGACGGCTCCGGCGAACGCCTCGACTTCGACGAGCTCGAGAAGCTGTTCCTCTCGCTTTCCTGATCCGTCGGCCGACGCCATGACGGCCGCCGCCCGATTCGATTCGGGACGGCGGCCGTCGTGTGCTCACGGAGCGCCTGGTCGGGCACCCCGGCGTCAGACGAGGGAGGACAACTCCAGGCCGTGGGCCTTCGCGACACCCTCGTTGGTCAGCTTGCCTGCCGTGGCATTCAGGCCCTTGGCCAGGGCGGGGTCCGCGGCGAGCGCGGCCTCCCAGCCGAGGTCGGCGATCTTCAGCGCGTACGGCAGCGTCGCGTTGGTGAGCGCGGGCGTCGAGGTCGCGGGGACTGCGCCGGGCATGTTCGCGACGCAGTAGTAGATCGCGTCGTGCACCAGGTACGTCGGGTCGGCGTGCGTGGTCGCACGCGAGCCCTCGAAGCAGCCGCCCTGGTCGATCGCGATGTCGACGAGCACGGCGCCGCGCTTCATGGTCGCGACCATCTCGTCGGTGACGACCTTCGGCGCGGCCGCACCCGGGACCAGGACCGCGCCGATCACGAGGTCGGCGTCGCGCACCTGGCGAGCGGTCTCGTACGGCGAGGATGCGAGGGTCTTGATCCGGTGCTCGTACCGGGCGTCGATCTCGCGCAGCTTGGGCAGCGAGATGTCCATGACGGTGACGTCGGCCCCCATGCCCATCGCGGTCGCCGCGGCCTGCTCGCCCGCGACGCCGCCGCCGATGACGAGCACCTTGGCCGGGGCCGTGCCGGGCACGCCGGCGAGGAGGACGCCGCGACCGCCCTTGGACGCGTGCAGTGACGACGCGCCGACCTGCGGCGCGAGTCGGCCGGCGACCTCGCTCATCGGGGTGAGCAGCGGAAGCGAGCGGTCGGCGAGCTGCACGGTCTCGTAGGCGATCGCGGTGACACCCGAGTCGAGGATCGCGCGGGTGAGCGGGAGGTCGGCCGCGAGGTGGAGGTAGGTGAACAGCGTGAGGTCGGCGCGCAGGAACCGGTACTCCTGCTCGATGGGCTCCTTGACCTTCAGCACGAGTTCGGCCGCCCACGCCTCCTCGGCGGTCGCGACGATGTTCGCGCCTGCGGCGCGGTACTCGTCGTCGTGGTAGCCCGCGCCCTCGCCGGCCCCCGCCTGGATGTCGACGCGGTGGCCGCGCAGCGAGAGCGCGTTCGCTCCTGCCGGCGTCATCGCGACGCGGAATTCGTTGTTCTTGATCTCTGCAGGCACGCCGACGTGCATGATGGTCGCTCCGAATGCTGTGTGGATGTGTGCTTCCATGGTCGCCGCATGTTCGTTCTTTGTGAAGTGGTTCCGCATACTGTTCGGTAGACTCTCGACATCCGTCCCGAATATTCGAACCGGAGCGCCACCGTGACCGATCTGCCGAAGTTCAGCGAACCGACCCGCGTGGTGCTCGACGACATCGACCGGCAGATCATCGCCCGACTGCACGAGAACGCCCGCATCCCGAACGTCGACCTCGCGCGCGAGGTCGGCGTCTCGCCGTCGACGTGCCTCGCGCGCGTGCGCTCGCTTCGCGAGCGCGGCGTCATCACGCGCTACACCGCTGAGATCAACCCCGCAGCGCTCGGCTTCACGCTCCAGGCGCTCGTCTCGGTCCGGATCCGACCCGGTGCCCGTCATCTCATGGAGCAGATCTCCGACGACCTGCGGCGCGAGCCCGAGGTCGCGCAATTGTTCTTCCTCGGCGGCAGCGAGGACTTCCTCATCCACGTGCGCGTGCGCGACAGCGAGCACGTGCGCCAGTTCGTCCTGAAGAACCTGTCGGCGAATCCCGCCGTGGCCCTCACCGAGACGAACCTGGTCTTCGAGCACCACACGGCCGAATCGGCGGGCCTGCGCGCCGTCCTCTGACCGTTCCCCGAGCCGGATGCCGCGGCCCGCGTCAGCGCGTCACGGGGAGGATCTCGGCGAGGTCGAGCCCGTCGGGCGTCTCGAGCTGCTCGTAGGTGCAGCTCTCGGGCTCGCGGTCGGAGCGCCAGCGCCGGAACTGCGCCGTGTGTCGGAATCGGTCGCCCTCCATGTGGTCGTAGGCGACCTCGACGACCAGCTCCGGTCGCAGCGGAACGAACGAGAGGTCCTTGCCCCCGCTCCACCGACTGACCGCACCCGGCATCCGGCCGCTGCGGTGGGCCTCCTGGTCGGCCCATTCGCCCCACGGATGCCGCGACGGATCCTCCTCGACGTACGGCGCCAGGGTCTCGACGAGCTCGCGGCGCTTCGCCATCGGGAAGGACGCCGCGACGCCGACGTGGTGCAAGCGCCCGTCGTCGCCGTACAACCCGAGCAACAGCGATCCGATGATCCCGCCCGTCTTGTGCCAGCGGTAGCCGGCGACCACGCAGTCCGCCGTGCGCTCGTGCTTGACCTTGAACATCGTCCGCTTGTCGGGCTGGTACGCGCCGTCGAGCGGCTTCGCGACGACGCCGTCGAGCCCGGCGCCCTCGAACCGGGCGAACCAGTCCTCGGCCTCGGCGAGGTCGGCCGTGGCCGGCGTCACGAACACCGGGTCGGATGCCTCGGCGAGCGCTTCGACGAGGAGGGCCCGCCGTTCGGCGAACGGGCGGGACATGAGATCGTCGTCGCCGAGCGCCAGCAGGTCGAACGCGACGAACGAGGCCGGCGTCTGCTCGGCCAGCAGCCTGACCCGGCTCGCCGCCGGATGGATGCGCTGCTGGAGCGCCTCGAAGTCGAGTCGTCCGTCGGTCGCGAGCACGATCTCACCATCGACCACGCAGCGCTCGGGAAGGTGCCGACGCAGCGCCTCGACCAGTTCGGGGAAGTACCGCGTCATCGGACGCTCGTTACGGCTGCCGAGTTCGACCTCGTCGGCGTCGCGGAAGACGATCGTCCGGAAGCCGTCCCACTTCGGCTCGACGTGTCCGACGTCGGGGATGCCCTTCACCGACTTCGCGAGCATCGGCTTGACGGGAGGCATCACCGGCAGGTCCATCCGCCCATCATGCTCTCCTCCTCCGATGAGCGCACCCGGGCGCGGGCGAGCCGCCCCACTCGTGCGAGTAGCATCGCCCCGCCGGAGGGTCAAGGGACTGCCGGGCGAGCGCCCGGCCGCGTAACCTCGGGAACCGGAGTCGCGTTCGGGGGCGCGCGAACCACGGAGGGTGGGGAACGACCATGTCCGAATCGGAGGACCACAGGCCCGAGGGCCACGAGCCGGAGGACGCTCGGGCGTCTGGTGATCGGGTCGCGGAGGCCGCGGTCGAGGAAGTCGAGCGACGCGCGCGCGCCCAGGAGGACGCCGACGCCGACGAACGCGTCGCCGTCCGCGACGACGACGGTCGGATCACCGAGGAGCGGGCGCAATGAGCTCCATCCTCGACCGTCCCGAGCACGAGACCGGCCTCCTGCCGTCGATCGGCGTCTGGTGGCCCATGCTCGAGGCGCCGCTGCAGCGCGAGATCCTCGAGAACCCGACCGCTCCGCTGCGTGCCGTCGTCGTGCGCAGGATCCTCGAACTCTGCGAACTGGACGATCGCCCGGTCCCGCGCTCGGGCGTCCGGCTCGGCGCGAACGAGCGCGCGTACCTCGCGGGCTGGACCCACTCCGCCGACTGGATCTGAGACGACGTCGGATGAGACCACGTCCAGCGCTCGAACGCAAGCCGTTGAGCCGACCCGGTCCCGCCCGGTAGACCAGAAGGATGGAGCGGATCCACTACGCGGGCGGTGAGTTGCTGACCGGAAGCGCGATCGCGGGCGCGATCGTCGACTACGCCGCCGCGCTCGCCTCGCGGCGGTCCGCGGCATCCGTCGACATCCCCATCCGCACTGCGGACGGTTCCACGACCCGCGCGCACCTCCTCATCGGCCCGGCCAGCCAACTGCTCACCGAACCGGTGGAGACGGATGACGACGAACTCGAGGACGAGGAGTTGGTGTCCCGCCTTCAGGCCGCCACGTCGGCGCTCTCCGCGGTCCGGCCGGTCATCGGAGGACCCGACGGGTTCGACGACGATGACGATCGTGACGACCTGGAGTGGCCGCCGATCCGCTGAGCGAGGACCGACGGGTTCAGCCCACGAATTCCTCCGACCCGTTTCCCGGGTCGCCTTCCTCCGCGCTCGCGGCCTCCTCTTCCTCGCCGGGAAGCGGGTCGTCGGGCGGGATCGGCACGATGCTGATCGGGATGCCCGGGCCGACGAGCAGTTGAGCGGGTTGCGGGCGTCCCTCGCCGAAGTTGACCGTGATCCAGTCTGCGGTGCCGCTCTCGTACGCCCGCTCGATCGCACTTCGTATCGCCTCGACGTCGGCCTCGCCGACGGAGTACTGCAGGCCGTCGTACAGGATGTTGACGCGTTTCACGACTCCTGGCCTCCGTTCGGTTCGACCGGATTCCGCGCTTCGGGCTCCGGGACGAGCACGAGTCCACCGGGCGAGTTCGCCGTCGCCATCAGCGCATCGACCCATGATCGGTTGATCGAGGGCTGGCGGCCACCCGCGTACTTGAACACGAGCGGGATACGCGGATGGATCCACAGCGTCGTCCGACCATTGCCGATCGACGGGTCGTCACGCCAACTGAAGTAGAACGACTCCCCTCGGCGCAGCTTCGCTCCGATCACGAGCTGCAGGTGCGCGAGCACACGGTCGTCGAAGTCGACACCGAGGGTCGAGTCGTACGTCAGCTTCCCCACGTCCACCTCCGTCGCAGCATGGTCTGAGCCACAGCGTAGCCGCGCGACGTGCGGTGGAACAGGGGTTGCCAGCCCGCGGTGGCGCAGTCCGATCCCGGCGGGAGCGGTCCGGTCCGGTCTTCCGGGAGACCGGCCCGTCCGACGCTCAGGCGCGCCGGTGCGCCCGGTAGAACTCGAGCAGCGCACGGGTCGAGGCATCCTGCGCCGCTGCAGCCGCCTCGTCGCCCTCGATCGCCGGCGCGATCTCCAGCGCGAGCTGCTTGCCGAGCTCGACGCCCCACTGGTCGAACGAGTTGATGCCCCAGACGACGCCCTGCGTGAACGTGATGTGCTCGTACAGGGCGATGAGCTGGCCGAGCACCGATGGCGTGAGCGCGGGCGCGAAGATCGATGTCGTCGGACGGTTGCCGTCGAACGTGCGCGCGGCCACCAGCGGCCCCGTCGTCCCCTCGGCCTCGACCTCCGCAGCCGTCTTGCCGAACGCGAGCGCCTTGGTCTGCGCGAGGAAGTTCGCGAGGAACAGGCCGTGCACGTCGCGACCGTCGTCGTCGAGCGGGTAGGCCGGGTTCGCGAACGCGATGAAGTCGGCCGGGATCAGGCGCGTGCCCTGGTGGATCAGCTGGTAGAACGCATGCTGGCCGTTCGTGCCGGGTTCGCCCCAGAACACCTCCCCGGTCGTGGTCGTGACCGGCGAGCCGTCCCAGCGGACCGACTTGCCGTTCGACTCCATCGTCAGCTGCTGCAGGTAGGCGGGGAAGCGGTGCAACTGCTGCGCATACGGCAGGACGGCGTGCGACTGCGAGCCGAGGAAGTTCGTGTACCACACGTTGAGCAGGCCCATCAGGACCGGCACGTTCCGCTCGAGCGGCGTCGTGCGGACGTGCTCGTCGACCACGTGGAACCCCGCGAGCAGCTCGCGGAACGCCTCGGGCCCGAGCTCGATCGCGAGCGACAGCCCGATCGCCGAGTCGACCGAGTACCGGCCGCCCACCCAGTCCCAGAATCCGAACGCGTTCTGCGGGTCGATGCCGAATGCCGCCACCTTGTCGAGCGCCGTCGAGACCGCGACGAAGTGGTGGGCGACCGCGTCGGTGCGGGATGCCTCGTCGCCGCCGATCGCACCCGCCGACTCGAGCCCGGCCCACAGCCAGTCGCGCGCGAGACGCGCGTTCGTCAGCGTCTCGAGGGTCGTGAAGGTCTTCGAGGCGACGACGAAGAGCGTCGTCTCCGGCTCGAGGCCGGCCGTCTTCTGCGCGAGATCGGTCGGGTCGATGTTCGAGACGAAGTGCGCGCGGATGCCGGCGTCGGCGTAGGGCTCCAGCGCCTCCGAGACCATGACCGGGCCGAGATCGGAACCGCCGATCCCGATGTTCACGACGTCGGTCACGCGTCTGCCCGTCACGCCGAGCCAGTCTCCGGACCGGACGCGGTCGGCGAACGCCGCGACACGGTCGAGCACCTCGTGCACGTCGTGGTCGATGTCCTGTCCGTCCACGACGAGCGCGGGCCGCGCGCCCTTCGGGCGACGAAGCGCGGTGTGCAGCACCGCGCGGTCCTCGGTGGTGTTGATGTGCTCGCCCGCGAGCATCGCGGAGTACCGGTCGGCGACGCCGGTCTGCGTTGCGAGACGCACCAGTGAGGCGACGATCTCGTCGGTGACGAGGTTCTTCGACAGGTCGACGTGCAGGTCGGCCAGCGGCAGGCTGAGTCGTTCGACGCGGCCGGGGTCGGCGGCGAACCAGGCGCGGAGGTCGGGTTCGAACGCGTCGCGGAGGGCCTCGAGCTCGGACCAGGCGGCGGTGGCGGTGGGATCGATCGGCGTGCTCACCCGCCTCACGCTACCCGCCCCCGAGAGGTCCGTGAACCCGTGCGACGCCGGGCTACGGGAGACGGGCCGGGACGCCCGGTCGGCCCTGGTGCCCCTGGAGGGACTCGAACCCCCAACCCTCTCCTTAGGACGGAGCTGCTCTTCCATTGAGCTACAGAGGCTGACCGGTCGAGTCTAGCGGGCGCACGGGAGCGGCCCGAACGCCGGGCGCGCAGCGGACCGGGGCGGAGAGTGGCTCAGTTGTAGCCGAGCACCACGATCGCCGACGTCGACGGGGCGAGCTCGTCGACGAACCCGTTCTCGTCGAACCGGTTGTCGTCTGAGGGCTGCGTCATCGCGGTCACCTTGCTTCGCTTCTCTGGCGGGGGACCCTCAGGCTATCGTCGGCGACGCGACCCGGTCATTGTCCGGAACGTCCAAGTTCCCGCGGAGGTTTCGCCATGATGTCACCCATCGGCGCAGATGAAGATCGTCAGGCGGGCGGGTACAGGTAGAGCGCCTCACCGACCGGGATCGTGCGCACGTGGTACGAGTGATCGGAGTTCCAGTTGTACTCCTCGATCGTGACCGTGCCGTCGCCGTTGACCGCCTGCACGTACGCGACATGGTTGTACGGGAACCACGCGACCGCGCCGACGACCGGCTCGCTGCTCGAGGGCCAGCCCTTCGCCGCCCACTCGTCAGCCCACATCCAGGCACTGCCGGAGGCGAGGTTGCTCCAGTCCCACTTCCAGGGCGCGCCCGTCACGCCCGCATCGCGGTTGAGACGCCACGCCACGAAGTCGACGCACTCGCGGTAGTAGTAGCGCAGCGGGGAGAGTCCGCCACCGTAGTCATCGGGCGTCTCGTACCACCACGGGTAGTCGTCGCCCTCGGCCTGCTGGGCGACGATCGCGTACTCGCCCGTTCCCCGGGAGGCCAACTCGGCCTCCCAGGCCGCGCGCTCGGCCTCGGCGGCCGCCGCGTCGATCTCCTCCTTCGTCGTGACGGAGAAGCTGTCGCTGGACACCGCGGCGCCGGCGGCGAGGTCGGAGACCTCGAGGCCCTGCGCCTCGGCGATCGACAGGCTGAACTTGGTCGGCGCGCCTCCCGGCAGGTGGCCGCCCGGCAGGAAGGCGTAGGCGGGCAGGGCGACGGTGCCGACGAGCGCCGGTACGAGGAGGACCGTCGCCGCGACCCGCATCGGCCCGTTGCGACGCGAGACGGGTCTCGGTTCGCGAGCGCCCACCGGGGCGGACGACCGACTCGCGGCGCGTCCGGCGGAGGCGCGGAGGGCGGAGCGGCGTCGGCCGGCCGTCCGCGTGCCCGGCGAGGAGGGCGCCTGAGCGGCCGCGGCGGCGACGGAGGCGGACGAGGCGCTCGGAGGTCGGGCGTCGACCACGGTGGCGGCCGGAATCGCTGCGGGGTCCGCATGGGATGCGGCGGGCGCGGCGACGACGGCGGGGAACGGCGGGCGACCCGCGACCGGCGCCTGGGGGGCGGCTCGCTCGACGGGCGGACGCGACGCACGGCTCGGCATCGGTGCACGATGACCCGGCGCGGCAACAGAACCGGCCGGGCGGACGGGTCGGTCGGACGCTCCGGGTCGGTCGGACGCTCCGGGTCGGCGGGAGAGCGGCGGCCGACCGTCGACGGGCGCACCACCCGGAACGGGCGCGCGCCGGGGAATCGTGCCGAATTCCGGCGAATCGCCGCCCTGCGGCGTGTGCGGCGCCTGCGGCGCCCGGGGCGGTGCCGCCGGCCGCGCCGGCTCGCGACGGTCGGTCGGCAGTGCCCGCGCCGCACCGGCGTCGCGCAGGACCGAGCGGTCGCGAAGCGCGGTGGCCTCTCGCGGCCCCACTCCGTCGGCCGGACGCTCGCGGTCCGCGCGGCGACCGGTCACCGGCGGCCGGGCCGCGCCATCCGGACGCACCACGGAGTCCGGACGCGGCGCGGCTCCTCCGGACCGGCTCCACCGGTCGGCGGTGCCATCTGCAGGCATGCCGGAGAGCGGTCGGGGTCGCATGGTCGGGGGCTGGCCGTGCGCGTCGTCACCGTACAAGGATGTTGAACCTCCGTCCCGCACCGGCTCGGGGGAGGCGGTCGCGGGGGCGTTGCGGGTCGGCCGGAGCCGGGGGTGCTCCGGACTCGTCCCACCCTAGGGCACGGCCCGAGCGGTTGTCACGATGCGCCGCGCCGACGCTCCGCCCGCAGCCTCAGGCGGCGCGTTCGAGGAAGTCGCTCCACTGCGGCAGCGGCCGCTCGAACCCGCGCACGACCCACCCGCGCCCGTGCGGCATGCGGGGCGTGATCCGCAGCGTCCAGCCCATCTCGGCGGGCGTGTGGTCGCCCTTGGCGTTGTTGCACCGCAGGCAGCACGCGACGAGGTTCTCCCAGGTGTCGCGCCCGCCGCGCGAACGCGGCAGCACGTGGTCGATCGTCCCGGCGGACTTTCCGCAGTAGGCGCAGCGGTGCTCGTCGCGGCGCAGGACGCCGCGACGGCTGACCGGCACCTGATGCACGCGGGGCGTCCGCACGTATCTCGTGAGGAGGATGACGCTGGGTCGAACCCAGTCGCCGGTCGTGCCGTGCACCGGGTTCCCCTCGTCGTGCAGGATCACGGTGGCCTTCTCGTTCATGACGAGCAGGAGGGCGCGCTTGAACGAGACGACCGCGAGGGGTTCATATCCGGCGTTGAGCACGAGGGTGCGCATGGGGAGCCTTTCGATCGGTGCTGGATGGCTTCCAGCCGCGTGAAGGGAAGGACGATCCGGATGCCGCGGGGTGCGCGCAGCCGCCCCGGAGACGCGAAACGGGCACCGTCGTGAAGACAGTGCCCGTCGGCATCCCGGCGCGGTCGCGACTCGGCTGACTACTGCGCCGCTGGTCGTAGAGCACGCGCGCACCCGCGGAATGGGTGCTGCTGCGCGGACCGACCATCGGACTTCCCCTACCCGGTATCGAGATCGTCAGGATCCAAGGCTACGACACGAATGGCGTGCCGGGACCTCCCGGCACGCCATTCGAGACACGCTTCACATGCTGTTCACACGTCAGATCCGCACGATCCAGTAGTCGCTCGTCCAGATCGGCTGGGTGCGCACCACCGTGCCCTCGTACGGCGCGTGGAGGATCATGCCGTTGCCGGCGTAGAAGCCGATGTGGCCGCTCATCACGACGAGGTCGCCGGGCACCGCCTGCGAGAGGGGGATCTGCGTGCCGGCAGCCCCCTGCGCGGAGGACGAATGCGGCAGGTTGATGCCGAACTGCGCGTAGACGTACTGCACGAGGCCGGAGCAGTCGAAGCCGGCGGGCGTGGCACCGCCGTAGACGTAGGGCACGCCGAGGTACTGCTGGGCCACGGAGAACACGCTGGCCGGATCGGCCGAGCCGTAGACGGCGGCCGGCGTGTACTCGCTCGCGGCCGCGGCGTACGAGGTCATCTGCTCGGCTGCGGCCTGTCGCGCTGCCTCGGCCGCCTCGGCGGCCCGCTTCGCCTCCTCGGCCGCGCGGATCTCCTCGCCGCTGACGGCGTCGTAGCCGTCCTCGGAGATGGGCGCGGCGATGACGTCCTCCGCCACCTCGACATCCTGCGGGGCGGCCTTGGTGAGCTGCGTCTCGGCGGTGGCGCCGAACTGGATGCCGTCGCTGCCGGGGGCGAACGCGTAGGCGGGGATCGCGAGCGTGCCGACCAGGCCCGCAGCGACGGACATGACCATCACGTTCTTCGCGCTGCCGCGCCGGAGCCGACGACCCAGCGAGTCCTTCTGGAGCTTCGCCTCCGTTGCGACGTTCGTCGCCGGGGCGGGCGCCGCCGGCGTCTCGCGACGCACGAGCGCGGTCCCGGTCCGTGGCTTGGGGGCGGTGGTCGCGCCGGAGCGGCGCCGGGGGAATCGAGCCAAAACGTGTCCTCCGCCCCACGGGGCCTGAGCTCCGTCTCACCTGTGCGCTTGGGGGCGCGTCACGGGTATCGGGGCCGAGCGGTGAGCGCGGGAGGCGTCTCGACCCTGTTCCTCCGGCTGGCTTGTCGCCGGCGGACTCGAACGAGAATACGCGAGAGGTCGTCGATTGTCACATTTCGATCACGGAGCGCCGGAATCCGCATCCGGCGACGGTCGCCGATGCCGGATCCGAACGCGATGGTTCCTCGACGCCCCGGTCGCGCGGATGCGCCCGACGTCAGTCTCCGATGAACAGGTGACCGGCGAGCTCGGACGGCAGCTCCAGCACGCCGTCTCGGCCCTCGACCGAGACCGCCACCGAGCCCCCGTCGCGACGCAGGGAGACCCGGGTTCCCGGCAGGACGCCCGCCGCCTTGAGACGCGCGAGCAGCTCCGGCTCGAACTGCGCAGGCTCAGCGAGCCGACGGATCACGCCCTCGGCGGAACCGCCGCCCTCATCGAGTGCCGTGAGCACGTTGCGCACGCCCTGCATGAACGGCGCGGCGGGCGGCGCGCCCAGTTCCTCCAGCCCGGGGATCGGATTGCCGTACGGCGAGTGCGTGGGCTGGCCGAGGATCTCGACGAGGCGGCGCTCGACGTGCTCGCTCATCACGTGCTCCCACCGGCACGCCTCCTCGTGGACGTACTCCCAGTCGAGACCGATCACGTCGGCGAGCAGTCGCTCCGCGAGTCGGTGCTTGCGCATGACGTGCACCGCCTTCTGGCGGCCGTCTGCCGTGAGTTCGAGATGACGGTCGCCGGAGACGACGACGAGTCCGTCGCGCTCCATCCGGGCGACCGTCTGCGACACGGTCGGGCCCGAGTGCCCGATGCGCTCGGAGATGCGCGCGCGGAGCGGCACGATGCCCTCCTCCTCGAGGTCGAGGATGGTGCGCAGGTACATCTCGGTCGTGTCGATGAGGTCGGTCAATTCGCTCCCCCTCGGCCGTCGGGCGCTTCGTGCATCAGAACAGACTACTGGCCGCAACCGGCATGCCGCCGTGGTCACGGGTGGACGCGACGAACGACGGGGGCGGTGTCATCCGCCGCCATGGCGAACGCGCCGCGTCTAGGATCGGACCATGCCTGAGCTCGTGATCCCCTCGTCGCTCCTGCCCGCCGACGGCCGCTTCGGCTGCGGCCCGTCGAAGGTCCGACCCGAGCAGCTCGCGCACCTCGCCGAGGTCGGCCCCCGCCTGCTCGGCACCTCGCACCGGCAGGCGCCGGTCAAGCAGCTCGTCGGCCGGGTCCGGCAGGGCATCGCCGACCTCTACGATCTCCCCGACGGCTACGAGGTCGTCCTCGGCAACGGAGGTTCGACCGCATTCTGGGATGCCGCCGCGTTCGGCCTCGTCGAGCGACGCGCGCAGCTCTGCTCCTTCGGCGAGTTCGGCGCGAAGTTCGCCAAGGCCGCCGCCGCCCCGTGGCTCGATGCCCCCGACGTCCGCACGGCCGCCCCGGGCTCCCGGGTCGACGCCGAGCCGGTCGAGGGCGTCGACGTCTACGGCTGGCCGCAGAACGAGACCTCGACCGGGGTCCAGGCGCCCGTCCGCCGCGTACGGGGCGACGACGGCGCGCTCACGGTGGTCGACGCCACGAGCGCCGCGGGGGGTGCCGCCGCCGACCCGGCCGAGTTCGACGTCCTGTACTTCGCACCCCAGAAGAACTTCGCCTCCGACGGCGGCCTCTGGTTCGCGATCATGTCGCCGGCCGCCGTCGAGCGGATCGAGCGGATCGCGGCATCCGACCGCTACATCCCCGACTTCCTGTCGCTGAAGAACGCGGTCGACAACTCCCGCCTCGACCAGACGCTGAACACGCCGGCGCTCGCGACGCTCCTGCTCCTCGAGAACCAGCTCGAGTGGATGAACGCGTCGGGCGGCCTCGCCTGGGCCGACGCGCGCACGCTCGAGTCGTCCGGCATCCTCTACGACTGGGCCGCCCGCACGTCGGTCGCGACGCCCTTCGTCGCCGATCCCGAGCACCGTTCGCAGGTCGTCGTCACGATCGACTTCGACGAGACGACGGATGCCGCTGCGCTCGCGAAGACGCTCCGCGCCAACGGGATCGTCGACACCGAGCCCTACCGCAAGCTCGGCCGCAACCAGCTTCGCGTCGCGACGTTCACCGCGATCGAGCCCGACGACGTGCGCGCGCTCACCGCGTCGCTGGACTGGGTGCTCGCGCAGAACGGATAGGGTGACGGCCATGCGGCTGTGGCTCTCCGAGTCCGAGCGGCGTCCGGATCCGGAGCCGGTGCGGGCGGACGCGCGCAAGGCGCTGCTCGCGGGGACCATCGGATGGCTGGTCGCGCTCGGCTTCGCGCTGGCGTTCTCCGGCGCACTGGCCGACGGGGGGCTCGGATGGTTCGTCTCCGCCGCCGCCGTGGGCGTCGCGCTCGGGCTCGTCGGGCTCGTCGTCGTGCAGGTGCGCCGACGGCGTGATCGCCCGGGTCCGGACCGACCACCGGCCCGCTGAACGCGGGCCGGACGGCTCAGTCCGACTCGTCCGTCCGGTACGCGTCGTCGGCTCCCTCGTCGTCTGCGTCCTCGGCGTCATCGTCGCCGCCGTCCACGGCACGCTCGCCCTGGGCGTCGTCGGTTCCGGACCCGCCGACTGCGTCGAGTGCATCGATGTCGATGCCGTCGAAGACGTCGTCGCCGGCGTCCTCGTCGCCGAAGTCGTCGTCGGCGCCGTCGGCGGACTCGTCGTCGAGTCCGGCGTCGTCGGACCCGTCGTCGACGGCGTCGACCTCATCGGAGCCGTCGTCGGCCTGCTCCCCCTCGTCGGCGGCCGCGAGCTGGGATGCGCGGTACTCCGCGAGCCGCTCGGACCAGGGCACCCACTCGGGCGCGAGGAGCGCCTGCTCGCCCGGGAGCAGTTCCGTCTCGACCACGGTCGGGTCCGATTCCTCGACCCTCGCGAGGGTGACCGACCAGTGCCACCCGGGGTAGCCGGGCAGGTCGGCGGCGAAGTGCAGCGAGAGCACGTGGTCGTCGTTCGCGACGTGGCCGATGACCGAGCCGACCGTCTGCGGCGCCGTGACCTCGAGCAGCGCGCCGCGTGCGAGGTCGACCGCCGCGAGCAGCACCTCGTCGGCGGCGATCGGAGACGGTTCCTCGGCGATCGCACCGCGCTCGGATGCCTCGACCTCGCCCTCGGGGGTTGCGTCGGTCGTTCCGCCGGGGAGCTCCTCGTCAGGCATCCAGCTCGTCCGCAACCTTGCGCAGGAGGGCCGCGATCTTGCGGCTGTGCGCATTGTCGGGGTACCGGCCGCGCTTCAGGTTCGCGCCGATCCCGTCGAGGAGCTTCACGAGGTCCTCGACGATGACCGCCATGTCGTCCGCCGGCTTGCGGTGCATGCGCGCGAGACTCGGCGGCGCATCGAGGACCCGCACGGACAGGGCCTGGGCGCCGCGCTTGCCCTGCGCGATCCCGAACTCCAGTCGGGTGCCCGAGCGCACGGTCGCGCCGGCGGGAAGCGCGGAGGCGTGGAGGAAGACCTCCTGGCCGTCATCGCCGCTGATGAAGCCGAACCCCTTCTCCTCGTCGTAGAACTTGACCTTGCCGGTGGGCATCGATGGAACTCCCGCTGTCTCGGTGGGCGCGCCGGAAACCGCGGCGACGTCGGCCCCCAGTCTACGGTCCGGCACCCATCGGAACGGCCGTGGGGCCTATTCTGGGACCGTGAGCAATCAGGGCCCGATCACCGATCATCGTCTCGAGCGCATCCTCGCCTACATGGTCGCCGCGACGGTGGGCCTCTCGATCATCGCGTTCTTCGCGGTCATGATCGGCACGCTCGCGGGGGTCGGCGCCGACGACGGGTTCAGCGAGGGGATCTGGCCGTTCGTCCTCGTGGTCCCCCTCATCGGACTGCCCATCGGCTTCGTCCTGCTGGTCGCACTGCTCATCGTCAACGGCCTGCGTCGCTCGCGGGAGTCCCGGCAGGGCACGGACTGACGGCCATGCTGGTGCTCGCCGCGAGCCTCCGCGCGATTCCGCGCGAACGCCTCGCAGCCGCGCTGGCCGCACGCGAACTCGATCACTCGAGCGTCCGCGATCTCTTCGACCTCGCTGAGGCCCTCACCGCCACCGACTCCATCGACCACGCCGTCGATCGGTTGGAGCGGCCGTCGCTCGCGGTGCTCGCCGCCGCCGCGGCGACCTCCGACGACGCGGGCTGGACCGACCTCGATCGCCTCGCCGACGAGCTGCGCCGGCTCGGCTCCGACGACCTCGCCGACGCGCTGGTCCGCGACCCCGGCGCGGTGCTCGATCGCCTCGAGGCGCGTCTCCTCCTGCTGAGCGACGGCACCCGCATCCACGTGCCGACCGAGATCGTCGCTCGCCTGGACTCGAGGCTCGACGACGACCTGCCGAGCCTCGAATCCCTCGCGGCGCACGCCCCGCCGGTCGCCGTTCCCGGTGAACGACCCGATACGGGCCTGCTCGATCGACGAGCCGCCGAGACGGCGCACAGCACCGTGGCCGCCACCGCCGAACTGCTCTCCGGACTCGCCGTGCAGCCCGCTCGCGAGCTCGCCAAGGGCGGCTTCGCGCTGCCCGATGCCAAGCGACTGGCCGAAGCCGCAGGGGTCGAGCTCGACGAGTTCCCGCGCCTCGTGCGCCGGGCGACCGAGGCGGGGCTGATCGTCCGCGACGGGCCGGTGTGGCTCGAGTCCGACGCGGGCGCGGAATGGATCATGCTCGGAACGGGATCGCGGTGGACCCGGCTCGCCGAGGCGTGGCGGGCCCGCATCCCCGCCCCGCTGCGCGACCTCGTCGTCCGGCGCAGCGAGGCACTGAGTTCCTCGTCCATCCGCGACGACGTCGCCTGGTACTACCCCGGCGGGGGCGCCTGGCTCCGGGACGGCATGGACCGGCTGCTGGAGGACGCCGAGGCGCTCGGCCTCGCCGTCGGCGGCGAGCCCCTCGAGACGGCGGCCCTCGTGCTCTCCGGCGACCTCGACGGTGCTGCCGAGCGCCTCGCCAGACACTTCCCCCAGCAGGTCGACAAGGTCTACGTGCAGCACGACCTCACCATCGTCTCCCCCGGGCCGCTCGAGCCGTCCCTCGACGCCCGGCTGCGGGCCTTCGCCGAGGTCGAGGGTCGGGACCTCGCGTCGAGCTACCGCGTGACCGCGGCATCCGTGAACCGCGCACTCGCGGCGGGCGACAGCGAGGAGGGCATCCGCGCCTTCCTCGAGCAGATCTCGCTGACCGGCATCCCCCAGCCGCTCGCCTACCTGCTGAGCGAGTCGGCGACGCGATTCGGCGCCGTCCGGGTCGGTGCCGCCGATCCGTCGGAGGCGCCCGCGCGCGCATCGGTGCGATCCGACGACCCCCAGCTCATCGGCACGCTCCTCGTCGACCAGTCCCTCTCCTCGCTCGGGCTCCGACAGGACGGCGCGCACCGCCTGCTGTCCCGCTTCACGCCCGACGTCGTGTTCTGGGGCCTGAGCGACGCCCGCTACCCGGTCGCCGCGGAGGACGCGGAGGGGCGAATCGTGCGCCTGCGCCGCCATCACGTCGGCCACGCGCCGACCCCGGCGCCGCGAACCGACCCCCTCGAGGCCATGCTCGACCGACTTGCAGAGGCCGACGCCGAGGGCGGTACGGAGCAGGCCTGGCTCGCGCGTCAGCTCGAGGCCGCCGCGCGCGCCAAGGAGACGCTCACGGTGACAGTGCGAATGCCGGGCGGCGACACCGCCGACTACCTCCTCGCCCCGGCGAGCGTCGCGAACGGCCGGCTCCGGGCACGCGACCGCAAGTCCGACATCGAGCGGACGCTGCCGATCTCCGCGATCGCGGCGGTAGCGCCGGCTCCAGCGGGGAGCTGACCCGAGGGGACGACTCGGGAATCCCGGATAGACTGGTCCGCTATGTCAGACGGCCCCCTGATCGTCCAGAGCGATCGCACCGTGCTCCTCGAGGTGGCGAACCCGCTCGCCGAGGACGCGCGGCACGACCTCGCCATCTTCGCCGAACTCGAGCGCGCACCCGAGCACATCCACACGTACCGCATCACGCGGCTCGGCCTGTGGAACGCGCGTGCGGCGGGCCACACGGCCGACGACATGCTCGGCACGCTCGAGCGCTACGCGAAGTTCCCCGTGCCGCAGACGGTCGCCGTCGACATGCGCGAGACCGTCGAGCGGTACGGCCGACTCGTGGTCGACCGCACCGACGACGGCGAGCTGCGGCTGCGCAGCGACGACCTCGCCGTGCTGACCGAGGTGGCGGGTGCCAAGCGCGTCGCGCCGCTGCTCACGGAGCGGATCGACGACACGAGCTTCCTCGTGGAGGCCTGGGCGCGCGGCGCGCTCAAGCAGGAGCTCGTGAAGCTCGGCTGGCCGGCCGAGGACCTCGCCGGCTACACGCCCGGCACGCCCCACGAGATCGACCTCGAACAGGACGGCTGGCACCTGCGCGACTACCAGCAGAAGGCCGTCGACAACTTCTTCGAGGGCGGCTCGGGCGTCGTGGTGCTCCCCTGCGGCGCGGGCAAGACGCTCGTCGGCGCCGGCGCGATGGCCACCGCGAAGACCACGACGCTGATCCTCGTGACGAACACCGTGAGCGCGCGCCAGTGGCGAGACGAGCTGCTGCGCCGCACGAGCCTCACCCCGGACGAGATCGGCGAGTACTCCGGCCAGGCCAAGGAGGTCAAGCCCGTCACGATCGCGACGTACCAGATCCTCACCGCGAAGCGGAAGGGCGAGTACGCCCACCTGGCGCTGCTCGACGCGCTCGACTGGGGCCTCGTGGTCTACGACGAGGTGCATCTGCTGCCCGCACCCGTGTTCAAGCTCACCGCCGAGCTGCAGGCCCGCCGCCGGCTCGGCCTCACCGCGACGCTCGTGCGCGAGGACGGCCGCGAGGGCGACGTGTTCTCGCTCATCGGCCCCAAGCGGTTCGACGCGCCCTGGAAGGAGATCGAGGCGCAGGGCTTCATCTCGCCGGCCGCCTGCTACGAGGTGCGCATCGACCTCCCGCAGTCCGAACGGCTCGCGTACGCGGCATCCGCCGACGACGAGCGCTACCGGCTCGCCGCGACCGCACCCGCGAAGCTCGGCGTGGTCAAGGAGCTCGTGGCCAGGCACGCGGGCGAGCGCATCCTCGTGATCGGGCAGTACCTCGACCAGATCGACGAGCTCGCGGAGGCGCTCGGCGCGCCGCAGCTGACCGGTGCCACCCCCGTCGACGAGCGGGAGCGGCTGTTCCAGGAGTTCCGCGACGGCACGACACCGGTACTGGTGGTGTCGAAGGTCGCGAACTTCTCGGTCGACCTCCCCGAGGCGACGGTCGCGATCCAGGTCTCGGGGTCGTTCGGCTCGCGTCAGGAGGAGGCGCAGCGCCTCGGCCGGCTCCTGCGGCCGAAGGAGTCCGGGCTGTCGGCCAACTTCTACACGCTCGTCGCGCGCGACACCGTCGACCAGGACTTCGCGCTGAACCGCCAGCGGTTCCTCGCCGAGCAGGGCTACAGCTACACGATCCTCGACGCGCACGCGCTCGAGGCCGCCTGAGCCGCGTTCAGCCGGATGCGGCGGCCTCGGGCCGCGCGCGGCGGAGCCGCGTTCCGGCCCACCAGGCGAGCCGGTCGAGCGCCAGCACGACGAGCCCGATCACCGCGATGTACGCGACGACCCGGAGCATCTCCAGCAACGAGCCGAGCGCGCCGAGCG
This sequence comes from Agromyces sp. GXQ0307, assembly GCF_044769845.1. NCBI lineage: Bacteria > Bacillati > Actinomycetota > Actinomycetes > Micrococcales > Microbacteriaceae > Agromyces > Agromyces sp. GXQ0307. Next base: position 46,422 of record NZ_JBIZVY010000002.1, read on the forward strand.
CATCGGTGTCGAGGAACGGGTAGGGAAAGCGGTCGGGCACCTCGGGCAGCGCCAGCGCGCGCCAGAGGAAGACGAACCCGTACGCGGCGGGGTAGACGAGCCACCACGCGGCGTCCCGCCACCGCACCACGCGGTGCGGCCCGAACGCGACCCAGTCGACGAGCACCATGAGCGGCACGACGTAGTGCATCGCGAAGATCGCCCGGTTGGCGAGCTGGTCGGTCGCGTCCGCGACGAGGAGACCCGGGAGCGGGTTCTCGAAGTGGTTGAGCAGGACGTGCGAGACGACCATCGTCGTGAGGATCCAGGTGGTCACGCCGCCGCGCAGGATCGGCGCCGGGGGCGCTGCGCTCCCCCGCCGCGCCATCCAGTAGAGCGCGCCCGCGAAGTACGCGAACACGATGACGTTGCTCTGGGTCGTGAAGTACGCCAGTCGCCGCTCGCCCGCGACCAGCCCCCAGAGCACCACGAGCACGATCGCCGCCCGCCACCAGAACGCGGGCGTCGCCCAGACGTTCACGCGAGCCGCCTCCTCGGGGTACTCCTCGCGCCGGGTCCGGTCGGCGGCGTCGACGCTCACCCCATCACCTCTCCTCGTCGCCGGGCGCGCGTCGCGCACCGCACGCAGAGGCTAGGCGGCGCCGTCGGACCGTGTCAATGCGTTGCCGATCGGGGCGATCAGCGTCGCGCGTAGCGCAGGAACAGCATGCGCTCGCCAGGGATCGCGTGCACGAGCCGCATCGCGCGCGGACGCTCCGCGGCCGATTCCGCGATCCGCGGGCCGGTGCCCCCGACCAGCACCGGGCTGAGCGTCGCGCACAGTTCGTCGACCAGGTCGGCCTCGGCGAGCGCCCCCAGCAGACCCGGCCCGCCCTCCGAGAGGATCGAGCGGAGGCCGCGCCGCCCGAACTCGGCGAAGCTCGCGGCGAGGTCGACGCGCCGGTCGCCCGCGACGATCACGTCGGCGACGCGTGCGAGCGCCTCCCGACGGTCGGTCGGTGCGGCCTCGCTCGTGACGACGAGCGGCCGCGAGACGGCATCGGCGAAGAACGGATGTCGCGGCTCGAGCTCGAGCCGCGACGAGACCACGGCGAACCGCGGTTGCAGGGCCCGACCGCGCGCGTCCCGCCACGCGGCATCCGCCTCGACGACCGCGGCGCCGCCGTAACCCTCGGCGCGGACCGTGCCCGACCCGACGAGCACCACGTCGGCGTGCGACCGCAGCACCGACATCAGCCGCTGGTCCTCGTCGTCGCCGAGGCCGCCGCTGCGCCCGGCGAGCGTCGCCGCGCCGTCGAGGCTCTCGACCATGTTGACCCGGCAGAAGACCCCCTCCGCGCCGCCCGAGTCGACGACGTCGACGGCGTACGCGGCGTGCATCCGGTCCGCGTCGAACGGCCCCCGGTCGGATGCCGTGATCCCGGTGCTCACGATGCGCCGTCCGTCCGGACGTTGTGCTCGAGGAAGGCGGGCTCGCGCCATCCCTCGATCGCCTCCACCATGCGAACCGCGTCGACCGTCTCGCGCACGTTGTGCACGCGCACGATGCGCGCCCCCCGGTCGATGCAGTACACGGCCGCCGCGAGCGACCCGGCCAGCCGGTCGCGCCGATCGCGGCGCCCCAGGCTCTCGCCCACGAAGTCCTTGTTCGAGAGGGCGACGAGCAGCGGCGGTCCGATCGCGGCGATCTCGCCGAGGCGCCGGGTGAGTTCGAGCGAGTGGAGGGTGTTCTTGTTCAGGTCGTGGCCCGGGTCGATCACGATGCGCTCGTCGGGCACGCCGTGGGCGCGGGCGAGGTCGATGCGCTCGCGGAGGAACGCGCCGACCTCGGCGACGACGTCGCCGTACTGCGGCATCGGGTGCGGCCTGCGCGGTGCGGCGAGGCTGTGGGTGACGACGATCGTCGCGTCGCTGTCCGCGACGACGTCGGCCATGACCGGGTCGTGGATGCCGGTGGTGTCGTTGATCACGTGCGCGCCCGCCGCGATCGCTCGCCGCGCCACCTCGGGGTGGAACGTGTCGACCGAGACGACGGCACCCGATCCGGCGAGCGCGGCGACGACGGGCACCACGCGTTCCGCCTCCTCCTCGACCGGGATCGGCGGGCCCGGAGCGAACTTCGCACCGCCGATGTCGACCCAGTCGGCGCCGTCGGCCACCGCGGCCCGAGCGGCCTCGACCGCGCGGTCGAGCGCGAAGGTCGCACCGCGGTCGTAGAACGAGTCGGGCGTCCGGTTCACGATCGCCATGACCGCGACCTCACGGGCGAAGTCGAACTCGCGCGGGCCGATGCGACGGACCGTGCCGCTCACGCGGCGCCGATCCCGGCGAGGGGCACCCGAGGGTCGGCGAGGGCCGCCGGGTCGACCGCGATGCGGTCGCGGATGAGTCGCTGCACCTCGTCGTTCACGTCCCACACGTTGACGTTCATGCCGGCCACGACCCTCCCGTCGATAACCCAGAACGCGATGCACTCGCGTGTCGCGAGGTCGCCTCGCACGACCAGGTCGGCCCGGTCCGCGAGTTCGCCGTAGCCGGAGTACTCCATGCCGAGGTCGTACTGGTCGGTGTAGAAGTAGGGGATCTCGTCGTAGTCGAGCTGCTCGCCGGCGAGCACGCGCCCCACCGCCCGCCCGCTCGCGTCGGCGTTCGCCCAGTGCTCGACGCGCAGGCGGTGGCCGAGCGTCGGATTGAACACGTTCGCGACGTCGCCGGCCGCGTACACGCCGTCGGCACTCGTGCGGAACGAGGCATCCGTCACGATGCCGTCGTCGATCGTGAGACGAGCGGATGCCGCGAGCTCGACGTTCGGCGTCGCGCCGATGCCGACCACCACGAGGTCGGCGGGCACCTCCTCGCCCGTCGACAGCACCACACCGCGCACGCGGCCCCGCTCGCCGACGATCGCCGACACCGCGACCTCGGTGCGCACCTCGACGCCGTGCTCGCGGTGGAGATCGGCGAACATGCCGCCGAGTTCGCGTCCGACCGCGCCGACGAGCGGCGCTTCGCTGCGCCCGAGGACGCTGACCTCGTCGCCGTACGCCCTCGCCGCTGCGGCGACCTCGAGGCCGATCCAGCTCGAGCCGATGACGACGACCCGCCGGTCGCCGTGCCGCAGCGCGGTCCTCAGGTGCGTCGAATCGGGGAGCGAACGCAGGAGGTGGACCCCGCGGAGTCCCGCTCCCGGTCCGTCGAATCGCCTCGGGGACGCGCCGGTCGCGAGGAGCACGCGGTCCCACGTGAGCTCGCCGGCGTCGGTCGCGAGCGTGCGCGCGGACGTGTCGAGCGCGGTCGCCCGCACGCCGCGCCGCACCTCGACGTCGTGATCGCGGTACCACGCGGCATCCAGCGGGTAGATCGCGCTCGACGGCTCGTCGCCGGCGAGGTAGCCCTTCGAGAGCGGCGGCCGCTCGTAGGGCCGCCGGTTCTCCCGGGTGACGACCACGATCTCGTCGTCGACTCCGTTCCCCCGCATCGACTCGACGGCTCGCGCCGCAGTCAGGCCCCCACCGACGACCACCACTCGTTCGCGTGCCATGCCGCGAGTCTTTCACGCCCGGGTGCGGGCGTCGAAGGCTCATGGCATCCGCTCGCACCGCATTCGAGCAATTCCCAGCCAAGATTCAGCCCACGCGCAGCAGAATCGTTGCATGAGTGACGGACCTCGCATCCTCATCGTCGACGACGAGCCCAACATCCGCGATCTGCTGACGACGAGCCTCCGGTTCGCGGGATTCGCGGTGCGCGCGGTGGCCAACGGCGCGCAGACCATCTCGGCCGTGCTCGAGGAGGAGCCCGACCTGATCATCCTCGACGTCATGCTGCCCGACATGAACGGGTTCGGCGTGACCAAGCGCCTGCGGTCCGCCGGGTACACGGCGCCGATCCTCTTCCTCACCGCGAAGGACGACACGGAGGACAAGATCACCGGCCTCACGGTCGGTGGCGACGACTACGTCACGAAGCCGTTCAGCCTCGACGAGATCGTCGCGCGCATCCGCGCCATCCTGCGTCGCACGATGCACGCCGAGGAGGACGCGGTGATCCGCACCGGCGAACTCACCATGGACCAGGACACCCACGAGGTGCTCGTCGGCGACGTGCCCGTCGAGCTCTCCCCCACCGAGTTCAAGCTGCTGCGCTACCTGATGCTCAACCCCAACCGGGTGCTGTCGAAGGCGCAGATCCTCGACCACGTCTGGGAGTACGACTTCAACGGCGACGCGGGCATCGTCGAGAGCTACATCTCGTACCTCCGCCGAAAGCTCGACCAGCACTCCTCCGAACCGCTCATCCAGACCAAGCGCGGCTTCGGGTACATGCTGAAGTCGAAGTCGTAGTACAGGCCCGGTACAGGGAGGATCCGTAGACTCGGCCCGCCATGCACCAGACCCTCGCCGACCGTTGGAGCCGGATCTCGCTCCGGACCAAGATCACGGGCGTCACCGTCCTCATGCTGACGCTCGGCCTGCTGGTCTCCGGCATCGGAACGGCGGCGATGCTCCGGTCGTACGTCGAGTCGCAGCTCGAGGCGAAGCTCGAGTCGATCGCCTCGAGCAGGATCTCCGAGTACCTCACGCGCGGTGACGGCGGTTCGTCCGGGTCCGAGGGCGCATTCGACTTCAACGCCTCCGACGACGTGTTCGTCGCGATCTACGACGCGAACACGGGCGTGTTCCTGGACCACAACTGGGGCACGCGGGAGCCCGGGGCGTTCCCGCTCATCCCGAAGCGGCTGACGCAGGCGGACGTCTACGCCCAGAACGCCGGCGGCGGGTACCGCGTCTTCTCCCTCCCCGACGCCAACGGCGACCTCACGTTCCGCGGCGTCTACGCCGTCATGTACGCCGACGAACAGGGCAACCTCGCGCCGATCATCATCGCGATCTCGTCGCAGGACACCGAACGACTGCTCGCGGCGTACCTCACGATCTTCCTCGGATTCGGCATCGGCGTGGTGCTCGTCGGCGCGCTGCTCACGCGCATGCTCGTCACCACGACCTTCACCCCGCTCCGCGAGGTCGAGGCCACGGCCGCCGCGATCGCCGACGGCGACTTCAGCCAGCGGCTCGGCGGCGCGACGCCCAACACCGAGGTCGGCCGGCTGAACCGTTCGCTCAACACGATGCTGAACCGCATCGACCGGGCGTTCCGCGACCGCGCACGCACGATCGACCAGATGCGCCGCTTCGTCGGGGACGCCTCGCACGAGCTCCGCACCCCGCTGGTCTCGGTTCGCGGCTACGCCGAGCTGTACCGCATGGGCGCGCTGCAGAACCCCGAGGACGTCGCCCAGGCGATGGACCGGATCGAGAAGGAGGCCATCCGCATGGGCGGCCTCGTCGAGGACCTCCTCGCCCTCGCTCGTCTCGACGAGGCGAAGCCCATGGACCTCGCCGAGGTCGACCTCGTGCCGCTCGCACGCGACGCCGCGCTCGACGCCATGGCGGCGAACCCGGGGCGAACCGTCACCGTCATCGCACCCGAGGCGATCGCCACCGGCTCGACCGAGGTGGTGTCCGCCGACGTCGAAGTCGACCTCGACGCGACCGCGGCGCGTTCGTCGGGTCCGATGGCGTTCGCCGGGGCGACGCTCGCCCGTCTGCGCGGACGCCGAGCGAACGAGCCCGCCGACGACGCGGCGACGCCGCGAAGCGGTCGCCGTGGCGGTCGCGGCGGCACGACGGCACGGACGGGTCGGGGCGGCTCCGCACGCGCGACGGCAGCCGCGGATGCTCCGGCGGATGCCGCCGTGACGACGGCGCCCGCCGAGGCTCAGGCAGCGGTCGTCCCCGTGCGCCGGGCGATCGTGCTCGCCGAGGAGAACAAGATCCGCCAGGTGATCACGAACCTGATGGGCAACGCGATCCGCTTCACGCCGATCGAGAGCCCGATCGAGATCCGGGTGTCGGTCGACGACGACGCCGAGCGCGCGCTCCTCGAGATCGTCGACCACGGCGAGGGCATCCCGCCCCAGATCCGCGAGAAGATCTTCCAACGGTTCTGGCGCGCCGACACGTCCCGCACGAGGGAGACCGGTGGGTCCGGCCTCGGGCTCGCGATCGTGTCCTCCATCGTCTCGGCGCACAACGGACATGTCGACGTCGTCGAGACGCCGGGCGGCGGGGCGACGTTCCGGGTGGCGCTCCCCCTCGCGGGGTCGAGCGCTGCGCCGCAGTCCGTCACCCAGGCGTGAGACGCGGCGCCCGGCCGATCGTCCACCGCCCAGCTCGTCCTCCACACGCGTGCGGGCGTCGTCCGTCGCCTCCCGTGGGCCACGCGCCGCGGCGCGGTCGCGCGAGGCGCCGCTACGGTCGCACCGTCACGACGAGAGGATGACCATGACGAGATACCAGGTCGACAGCGAGCAGGTGCACGCCGCGACGCAGGGCATGCAGGCGACGATCGGGCGCATCCAGTCCGAGGTGGCCGCCCTCCTGGCCCAACTCACGGGACTGCAGGGGTCCTGGTCCGGGCAGGCGTCGTCGGCGTTCCAGGCCGCCGTCGCCGACTGGCGGGTGACGCAGCAGCACGTCGAGCAGAGTCTCGCCGGGCTGAACCAGGCGCTCGGGGCCGCCGCGATGCACTACGCCGATGCCGAGCAGGCGAACGCGCGGCTGTTCGTGCGCTGAGTCGCCGGGCGGCGCGCTCGCCGACGGCGCATCCGTACACGACGAAGGGCGCCTCCGTGGGGAGGCGCCCTTCGCGCGTGGTACGGCGGATGCCGCGCTGCGGATCGGGATCCGCGGTCGGACTAGAAGTCCATGCCGCCCGTCGGGTCGGCGGGAGCGGCAGCGACCTTCTCCGGCTTGTCGGCGACGACGGCCTCGGTGGTGAGGAAGAGGCCGGCGATCGACGCGGCGTTCTGCAGCGCCGAGCGGGTCACCTTGGCGGGGTCGATGATGCCCTGAGCGAGCAGGTCGCCGTACTCGCCGGTCGCGGCGTTCAGGCCGTGGCCCGCCGGAAGCTCCGAGACCTTGTTCGCGACGACGCCCGGCTCGAGCCCGGCGTTGAGCGCGATCTGCTTGAGCGGAGCCTCGATGGCGACCTTGACGATGTTCGCACCGGTCGACTCGTCGCCCGCGAGCTCGAGCTTGCCGAACGCGACCTTGCCGGCCTGGATGAGGGCGACGCCACCACCGGCGACGATGCCCTCCTCGACGGCGGCCTTCGCGTTGCGGACCGCGTCCTCGATGCGGTGCTTGCGCTCCTTGAGCTCGACCTCGGTGGCCGCGCCCGCCTTGATGACGGCGACGCCGCCGGCGAGCTTGGCGAGGCGCTCCTGGAGCTTCTCGCGGTCGTAGTCCGAGTCCGTGTTCTCGATCTCCGAGCGGATCTGGGCGACGCGGCCCGCGATCTGGTCGGGGTCGCCCGCACCCTCGACGATGGTCGTCTCGTCCTTGGTGATGACGACCTTGCGAGCCTGGCCGAGCAGGTCGAGCGTCGCGTTCTCGAGCTTGAGGCCGACCTCCTCCGAGATGACCTGGCCGCCCGTGAGGATCGCGATGTCCTGGAGCTGGGCCTTGCGGCGGTCGCCGAAGCCCGGAGCCTTGACGGCGACCGACTTGAAGATGCCGCGGATCTTGTTCACGACGAGCGTGGCCAGGGCCTCGCCGTCGACGTCCTCGGCGATGATCAGGAGCTGCTTGCCCGACTGGATCACCTTGTCGACGATCGGGAGCAGGTCCTTGATGTTCGAGATCTTCTGGTTGGCGATGAGGATGTACGGGTCCTCGAAGACCGCCTCCTGGCGCTCCGGGTCGGTGACGAAGTACGCCGACAGGTAGCCCTTGTCGAAGCGCATGCCCTCGGTCAGCTCGAGCTCGGTGCCGAAGGTGTTCGACTCCTCGACCGTGACGACGCCCTCCTTGCCGACCTTGTCGATCGCCTCGGCGATGATCTCGCCGATCTGCGGGTCGGCCGCCGAGATGGACGCGGTCGCGGCGATCTCGTCCTTGGTCTCGACCTCCTTGGCGGCGGCGAGGAGCTCCTCGGAGACGGCCGAGACGGCCTTCTCGATGCCGCGCTTCAGCGAGATGGGGTCGGCGCCGGCGGCCACGTTGCGGAGGCCCTCGCGCACGAGCGCCTGGGCGAGCACGACCGAGGTCGTGGTGCCGTCGCCGGCGACGTCGTCGGTCTTCTTCGCGACCTCCTTGACGAGCTCCGCACCGATCTTCTCGTACGGGTCGTCGAGCTCGATCTCCTTGGCGATCGACACGCCGTCGTTCGTGATCGTGGGGGCGCCCCACTTCTTCTCGAGCACGACGTTGCGGCCGCGCGGGCCGAGGGTCACCTTGACCGCGTCGGCGAGCGTGTTGAGGCCACGCTCGAGGCCGCGACGGGCCTCCTCATCGAAAGCAATGATCTTTGCCATGTGTGTCTCTCGTCCCTTCCCGGACGTCTAAGAACCGTGGGTTAGCACTCGAAACGAGTGAGTGCTAAACCGATTCTGGCACTCGCCTGCGTCGAGTGCAAGCGAGGAGACGCCCGAGCGGGAGACGCGGACATGCGGAAGCGCCGCCGGGAGCATCCGGCGGCGCTTCCGAAGAATCGAACTCAGGCGGGACGGACCGCCTCGGCCTGCGGGCCCTTCGAGCCGGAGCCCACCTCGAAGGTGACCTGCTGACCCTCTTCGAGGACCTTGTAGCCCGACATGTCGATGGCGGAGTAGTGGACGAAGACGTCCTGGCCCCCGCCGTCGACGGTGATGAATCCGTATCCCTTTTCAGCGTTGAACCACTTAACGGTTCCGTTCGCCATGCGTTGCTCCCATGTTGCCGTGTATCGAAGTCAGCACGTGCCGTCGGCTGTACCGGGCCGTCGTCGTGCCGACGTCGACGACGGGGACCGGCGTCGGGTGCTCACACGGGTGTTTCGAGCGGCCGTTTCTAGATACTCACGGCGCGGCGGCCCGGCACAAGACTTCGCGCGCAACGAATGGTCGCAGAATGGCAACGATTCGGTCACCGGCTCATTCGGCGACCGCGTCCGCGTAGTCCGCACCGAGGACCACGACCAGTTGCATGCCCTCCTCGCCGAACTCCTCCGACAACCTCACCTCGGCCTCGGGCAACTGCTGCGCGACCCCGCGCGCCGCACCTTCGAGGTCGGCCGACGCGTAGTACACGACGGTCTGCTCGATGTCGTTGCGGTCGGCGTTCGTGGTGATCCCCACGGGAACGCCGGCGGCCGTGAGCGCCTCACCCGCCCGGGCGGCGAGCCCGGTCGTCGAGGTGCCGTTCAGGACCGCGACGGACACGTCCGGGGCGAGCGTGGGCTCGGCCGTCGGCACGGGCGAGGCCGATGCCGACGGCAGCACCGTGTCGTCGAAGTCGAGCCGCTGGTTGTAGGCGGCGACGGCGGCGATGCCGGCACCCGCGAGGACGACCGTCGCGAGCGCCGCCCACGCGAAGGCCACCCAACGTCGTCCGCGACGAGCCGGGGCGCGGTGCGCGCCGACCCGGTCCATGCCGTGCGGGATCGAGTCGAACCGGTCGCGGGGGAACTTCTGCACCTGGGGTCCAGTCGGTCGAGGCGCTCAGGCGAGCGGCCGGGCGGTCGGGATGGTTCGGCGCGCGCGCGACTGCGCACGTGCGTCGCGCTGCCGCTGCAGGCGAGCGATGAGCATCGGGTCGAACCGCAGGGCGGCCGGCGAGTCGACGAGCGTGCCGAGGAGGCGATAGTACCGGGCGGCGGAGAGTCCCAGCTCCTGCCGGATCGCATCGGCCTTGCGAGCCGGGTCGCGCCACGGCCGCGATTCGAAGGCGAGGATCGCGCGCTGCGCCTCGTCCAGCCCGTCCGCGTCCATCGCACCTCGTTCCTCGCGTCCGCCGTCGACCACATCCTAGAGAGCGGATGCCGCGAGCCCGCCCCACGCGACGGCGCGGCCCGAAGGCGGGCGGCCGAGCGCGGCCCGTGCCCCACCGCCCCCACCGCCCGGGGAACATCGTCGCACCGGGACACGTTGCACCGGAGGTCGCACGAAGCTGCGACGATGGAAGACGGCCGACCGAACCCGAGGAGACCGCATGGCGTACCAGGTGAACAAGTCCGACGACGAGTGGCGCGCGGAGCTCGACGACGAGCAGTACGCGGTGCTCCGCGAAGCCGCGACCGAGCGCCCGTGGACGGGCGAGCTCCTCGATGAGGAGCGCGCCGGCATCTACGCGTGCGCCGCGTGCGGCAGCGAGCTCTTCAAGTCGGGCACGAAGTTCGACTCCGGCTGCGGATGGCCGAGCTTCTACGAGTCCGTGCGCCCTGAAGCGGTCGAGCTCATCGAGGACACCTCGCTCGGGATGGTGCGCACCGAGGTGCGGTGCGCGAACTGCGGCTCGCACCTCGGCCACGTCTTCCCCGACGGCTTCGGCACGCCCACGGGCGACCGCTACTGCATGAACTCGATCGCGCTCGACTTCACCCCCGAGCCCTGACCGTGGGCGCCACCCGCGACGCCGTCCTCGCGCGTCGGTCCTGGCCGAAGGTGACGGATGCGGCGCCGACCGACACCGAGCTGCTCGAGCTGGTGGAGGCCGCCGCGACCGTCCCCGACCACGCAGCCCTCGCGCCGTGGCGCGTGATCGCGCTGCGCGGCGACGCCCGGCTCCGCCTCGGGAGGGCCCTCGCCGAGGCATCCGGATTCGAGGGCGCGGCCGCTGACAAGCTCGCCGCCAAGCCGCTCCGCGCTCCGCTGCTCGTCGCGATCGTCGCGGCAGTGCACGCGCACCCGAAGGTACCGGCCTGGGAGCAGGAGGCGTGCGCCGCCGGCGTCGGCCACGCGCTCGCGCTGCTCCTCGACGACGCCGGATGGGGTGTGATGTGGCGCACCGGGCCGTTCACGCGGCATCCGGCCGTCGCACGCATGCACGGGCTGGCCGAGTGCGAGCACCTGCTCGGCTGGCTCTACGTGGGCGGCCGAAGCGCCGCCGATCGGCCGCAGCGACGCACGGCGTCGCGCGCCGCAGACCGGTTCAGGGCGCTCGACTGACCTCGCCGCGCTCCGCGCGCGGCGTCGCCGGGGCCTCCGCCGCAAGATGTCGCGCGGGGCGCCAGCGGATGCTCGCGAGCGCGACGGCCACGAGCGCGAGCACGGTGCCCCCGACGGTCGCGAATCCGACCGGTCGCGCAGAGGTCGGCAGGAGCAGGTCGAGAGCCAGCGCAGCGGCCAACTGCCCGGCGACGAGTCCGAGGGCCAGCACGAGCACGCCGACGCGCCGCACGAGCACGGCCTGCGCAGCGATGAACACGCACCCGATCGCGCCACCGGCGTAGAGCCACGGCGCGGTCGGGAACGCGCTCGGCCATCCGACGGATGCCGCGTGCACGAGCATCACGACGACGAGCACGAGCGTGCCGACCAGGAAGTTCGTGAGCGTCGCCGCGAGCGCGCTCGCGGACGCCGCGCGAACGCGACCGTTCATCGCCTGCTGCCAGGACGCACCCACACCGGCGGAGAACGGCAGCAGCATCAGCCAGAGCGGGACGGCCTCGGCGACCTGGGCGGACACCGCCCACCCGATCGCGCCGAGCGCCAGCACGGCGCCGGCGATGCGGGTCGGGCTGAGCGGACGCCGACCGCCGGGCCCGAGCCCGACCGCGTCGAACACGACGCCGCCGAGCGTCTGGCCCGCGACGATGGCGACGGTGAAGAGCGCCACGCCCAGGACTCCGACCGCGAGCCCCTGCGTCGCCACGAACCACGCACCGGCGGCGCCGCCGAGGAGCATCCACCAGGCGACCCGCCGAGCGCGCACGGCGGTGCGGAGCCGAGCGAGGCCCCGCCGTCCCTCCGGCCACAGGACTGCGAGCACCGTCAGGATCACGAGCCCCGACCCGAACGAGATCGCCGCCGCGACCGCGAAGTCGTCGAGCGCACGCGAGAGCTCGCCGTTGACGCGGGACTGCAGGGCGACGAAGCCGCCGGAGACGACCGTGAGCGCGATGGCGACCCACATCGGCATGCGTGACGAGTCCGCGTGGGCGTGGTGGTGGGCGTGATCCGGGCCGCTCGGGGCACCGTGCGAGGGTGCCGCCGGTGCCGACCCCGGAGGACCGGAGGACGTCGACATCGAGCCGGCTACGGGACTCGAACCCGTAACCACCGCTTTACAAGAGCGGTGCGCTACCAATTGCGCCAAGCCGGCATGGAACCCTGCCATCCTACTCAGGCGCGCCGGCCGGACACGCACGACGGCGGCCCGGCCGTTCGACCGGGCCGCCGTCGTGCGTTCGGGATCAGCCCGCGTCGGGCGTGGGCGTGGGGGTCGGCGTCGCCTCGGACTCCGAGTAGCTCTCGCCGGTGGCCTGGAGGACGAACGCCTGGAACTCGGCCGGGTCCTCGAGGGAGCCGACGTACTGCTTGCCGTTCACGAGCACCGTCGGCGTCCCGGTCACCGACTCGAGGTCGGAGTTCGGGATCGGCTCCGTGAGCGCGCGCTCCGTGGCATCCTGCACCCAGCTCTTGAAGGTCGTGTCGTCGATGCACGAGTCGACCGACGACGCGGCGCCGGCTTCTGCGGCGAGGTCCTTGATCTCGTCGTTCGTGAGGCCCGCGGTGAGCTCCTCGGGCTGGTTCTCGAACATGAGCGAGTTGAAGTCGAAGAACGCCTCGGGCGACTCCTCGGCCACGCACGCCGCGGCGTTCGCGGCGCGGAGGGAGTACTGGGTGCCTGCGGACTTGTTCGTCAGGATCGCGATCGGGTGGATCTCGAGCGTCGCAGCGCCCTGCTCGACCATGGTGCGCATGGTCTCGGAGTTCGTCGTCTCGAACTGGCCGCAGAACGGGCACAGGTAGTCGAGGTAGACGACGATGTTCGCGACCGTTCCGCTGTCATCGGGAACGGTCGGCGTCGGCCGGCCGCCGGCCGGGATCGCCGTCGTCTCGACGGCCTCGATGCCGTTCTCGCCGCCGACGAGGAGGATGCCGTCGCTCGCCATGTTCCGCGGACCGGGGCCGGCCGGTCGGATGCTGTTGAAGATCAGTCCGCCGATCAGCGCGGCGACCGCCACGATCGCGAGGACGACGCCGCCCTGGATGAGGAACCTGTTCCGGCGATCGCGCTTCTTCTGCTCCTCACGGAGGACGCGCGCCTTCTCGCGGGCCGCCTCGCGTCGTTGGTTGCGGGTGGGGCGTGGCTCTGATCCGCCAGTGCTCATCGTGGCTGTACTCCGGGTCGCTGTGGGGGTGCGCGCGCATGCAGGCGCACGCACCGATGAGTGTAGGAGCGATCACTGGGAATCGTCCAAACGACGCCCGGACACGGGCTGGACGCGGCATCCCCCACCACCCCCCGACCGGTCGCGGGCGGATGTCGCGGAATCGGCGGCCCGGAGAACGCATGGCATACTGGGTGGGCGTCGACACGGATGTCGACGTTTCCATTCACAACGGATCGTCCGGCACGTACCTGCCGGTGAAGGAGCACAGAACCATGGCGTCAGTCACGTTCGACAAGGCCACCCGCCTGTACCCCGGTGGCACCCGTCCCGCCGTCGACCAGCTCGACCTCGAGATCGCAGACGGCGAGTTCCTCGTCCTCGTCGGTCCGTCGGGCTGCGGCAAGTCCACCTCGCTCCGCATGCTGGCGGGCCTCGAAGAGGTCAACGAGGGCAACATCTTCATCGGCGACCGGAACGTCACCGACGTGCCGCCGAAGGACCGCGACATCGCGATGGTCTTCCAGAACTACGCGCTCTACCCCCACATGACCGTCGCCGAGAACATGGGCTTCGCGCTCAAGATCGCGGGCGTCGGCAAGGAGGAGCGCGCAGCGCGTGTCCTCGAGGCCGCGAAGCTGCTCGACCTCGAGCCGTACCTCAACCGCAAGCCGAAGGCGCTCTCCGGCGGCCAGCGCCAGCGCGTCGCCATGGGTCGCGCGATCGTCCGCCAGCCCCAGGTGTTCCTCATGGACGAGCCGCTGTCGAACCTCGACGCCAAGCTCCGCGTGCAGACCCGCACCCAGATCGCCTCGCTGCAGCGCCGCCTCGGCGTCACCACGGTCTACGTCACGCACGACCAGACGGAGGCGCTCACCATGGGCGACCGCATCGCCGTGCTCAAGGACGGCGTCCTCCAGCAGGTCGGCACGCCGCGCGAGCTCTACGAGCGGCCGAGCAACGTGTTCGTCGCGGGCTTCATCGGCTCGCCGGCGATGAACCTGTTCCACGCGGAGCGCGCCGAGGGCGGCGTGCTCTTCGGCTCGTCGGTCGTCCCGGTCGAGCGCGAGGCGCTCGACTCCGCCTCGGGCAACGTCGTCACCGTGGGCGTGCGCCCCGAGGACATCCAGGTCTCCACGACCCCCGGCGAGGGCCTCGAGGTGAAGGTCGACCTGGTCGAGGAACTCGGTGCCGACGGCTACCTCTACGGCCACTCCGAGATCGAGGGCAAGCGCACCGACATCGTCGCGCGCGTCGACGGTCGCAGCCACCCGTTCGCGGGCGACACCGTCTACCTGCTCCCGACGCCGAAGCACGTGCACGTCTTCGACGCCGAGTCGGGCGAGCGCCTGCTCAAGGAGGCGGTCGCGAGCTGATCGACCAAGGTCGTCCACGACGCCGGTCGGGCCCTCGGCCCGGCCGGCGTCGTCGTTCCCCGGTACGCTGTCCCTGATGAGCGGCACTCTCTCGATCACCTCGGCCATGACCGACCCCGCACTGCTCGACCTCCCGTGGGATCTCCCCCTCGAGGCCTGGCCGAGCGAGAACATCGCCGCGCTGCCCAAGGGCATCTCCCGGCACCTCGTGCGCTTCGCGCACCTCGGCGGCCACGTCGTGGCGATCAAGGAGACGACCGCCGAGATGGCCAAGGGCGAGTACGAGATGCTCCGCACGCTCCAGCGCCTCGAGATCCCGTGCGTCGAGCCCGTGGCCGTCATCACGAACCGCTCGGATGCCGACGGCGAGGCCCTGGCGCCCGTGCTCGTGACCCGGCACCTCCGATTCTCGCTTCCGTACCGCGCACTCTTCTCCCAGACGCTCCGACCCGATACCGCGACCCGCCTGGTCGACGCGCTCGCCGTCCTCCTCGTCCGCCTGCACATCATCGGGTTCTTCTGGGGTGACGTCTCGCTCTCGAACACGCTGTTCCGGCGAGATGCCGGTGCGTTCGCGGCGTACCTCGTGGACGCCGAGACCGGCAAGCTGTACGAGGGCGGGCTCTCGAACGGCCAGCGCGAGAACGACCTCGAGATCGCCCGGGTCAACATCGCCGGTGAACTGCTCGACCTCGAGGCCGGCGGCCGCGTCGCCGACGAGCTCGACCCGGTGCGCATCTCGAATGGCATCGTCGACGCCTACCGGAACCTGTGGCGCGAGCTCACGGGCAGCGAGTCCTTCGGCATGGCCGAGCGCTGGCGTATCAATGAGCGCGTCAACCGCCTGAACGACCTCGGGTTCGACATCGAGGAACTTGCGATCCGCACCGACGAGTCGGGCACGACGCTTCGCATCCAGCCCAAGGTCGTCGACGCCGGGCACCACCAGCGGCGCCTGCTGCGCCTCACCGGGCTCGACGCCGGCGAGAACCAGGCGCGACGCCTGCTGAACGACCTGGACTCCTACCGCGCCGCGTACCGGCACGACGCCGACGAGGAGATGGTCGCTCACGAATGGCTGATGCGCGTGTTCGAGCCGGTCGTTCGCGCGGTGCCGCCGGAGCTGCGCGGGAAGCTGGAGCCCGCCGAGATCTTCCACCAGCTGCTGGAGCACCGGTGGTACATGGCCCAGACCGCGGGGCGCGACATCCCCCTCGCCGAGGCGCTGACGTCCTACATCAACGACGAACTCCGCCATCGGCGCGACGAGGCGACCGTGATCGGCCCCCCGACCGAGGCGATCACGACCGCGATGCCCGCGGTCGCGCCCGACACCGCGGCCGTGCCCGTGCACGACCCCGACGACGAGGGCGACTGGCGCCTGAAGGTCTAGCCCGCCCTCCGGTGGTCGAGTAGGACGCGGAGCGCCCGTACCGAGACCCGCCCTCCGGTGGTCGAGTAGGACGCGCAGCGCCCGTACCGAGGCCGCTTGGGGATGGCTGCGCGCAACCAGAACCACGCTCCGGCATCCTCACATCATGCCGTTCATGTACATGCTCAGGTGCGCCGACGGAACGACCTACGTCGGAAGCACCGTGGATCTCGAACGCCGACTCGCCCAGCACAGCGCCGGCGAGGGCGCCGAGTACACTCGCCGGCGACTTCCGGTCGAGCTGATCCACTTCGAGGAGTACGCGCGCATCGACGACGCGTTCACCAGGGAGAAGCAGGTGCAGAACTGGAGCCGTGCCAAGCGGCTCGCATCGGCGGCGGGTGACCTCGACGCACTCAGGCCGGCGAGTCGGAAGCGCTGGGTCTAGGTATCGAACACGACGGTGCGCGTCCTACTCGACCATCGATCCGGTCTCGATACGGGCGCTCCGCGTCCTACTCGACCACCGATCCGGTCTCGATACAGGCGCTCCGCGCTCGGATCGGCGGTGCCGAGGAGCGAGGATCGGACCTACTCGGCGCGGAGCTTCGCGATCTCGTAGAGGGTGACGGATGCCGCGATGCCGGCGTTCAGCGACTCGGCCGCCGCCGAGATCGGGATCGAGACCACGGCGTCGCACGTCTCGGTGACGAGGCGCGAGAGGCCCTTGCCCTCGGAACCCACCACGATGACGATCGGACGATCGGCGAAGTCGAGGCCGGGGAGCGACACGTCGCCGTTGCCGGCGAGGCCGAGGACGAACACGCCGCGTTCCTTCAGCGCCTTGAGCGACTGCGTGAGGTTCGACGCCATCGCGACGGGCACCCGCGCCGCGGCGCCCGCCGACGTCTTCCACGCGGAAGCCGTGACGCCGACCGACCGGCGCTGCGGCACGATCACGCCCTGGCCACCGAAGGCGGCGGTCGAGCGGATGATGGCGCCGAGGTTCCGCGGATCGGTCACGCCGTCGAGCGCCACGAACAGCGGCGTCTCGCCCGAGTCGATCACCTCGTCGAGCAGGTCGACCGGGTGCGCGTACTCGTACGGCGGCACCTTGAGCGCGATGCCCTGGTGCACCCCGCCCTCGCCGGCGAGCCGGTCGAGCTCCGGCCGCATGACCTCGAGGATCGGGATGCCCCGGTTCGTGGCGACCTTCACGGCCTCCTTGACGCGGTCGTCCATCTCGATGCGCGCGGCGATGTAGAGCGTCGTCGCGGGGATCCGGGTGCGAAGCGCCTCGACGACGGCGTTGCGACCGGTCACGATCTCGGACTCGTCGCCCGACTTCGCCCGCCGCGCAGCGCCGGACGCGCCTCGCGGGGCGCCGGCGCGCTGCCCGCCGCGGCCGCCGGACTTCGCGGCGGCGCGCTCAGCGGCCGCCTTCTTCTTGTATGCCTGGTGGTACGGGCGATCCTCGGCCTTCGGCGTCGGGCCCTTGCCCTCGAGGGCCTTGCGGCTGTGGCCGCCGGTCCCGACCTTCTGGCCCTTGCCCTTCTTGCGCACGGCTCCCGCGCGAGGCTTTCCGCTGCTGCCCTTCATGAGGTGAGGCTCCAATGCGTTCCGGTCTGGCTGTCTTCGATGGTGATGCCGGCATCCGCGAGTTCGGCGCGGATCCGGTCGGCGGCGGCCCAGTCCTTCGACGCGCGCGCAGCGCGGCGATCCTCGAGCAGCCGGGCGACGAGGGTGTCGAGCGCGGTGGCCGCAGGACCGGCATCCGTCGCCCACATCGGGTCGGTCGGGTCGATCCCGAGCACGCGGACCATGGCGAGCACCTGCCCGCGCAGGTCGGCCGCGGTCGCGAGGTCCTCCCCGTCGAGCGCTTGGTTGCCGGCGCGCACCGTCTCGTGCAGCACGGCGAGGGCGTGCGGTACGCCGAGGTCGTCGTCCATCGCCTCGGCGAAGGCGGCCGGCCACGAGGCATCCGCCCCCTCGTCGGCGTAGCGCGTGCCCGCGAGCCGACGCTCGACGCGGGTGAGGAAGGTCCGGATGCGATCGACTGCAGCCTCGGCCTCGGCGAGGGAGCCGGGCGAGTAGTCGAGCGTGGAGCGGTAGTGGGCCTGACCGAGCAGGTACCGCACCGCGAGCGGTGAGGCGAGCGCGGTGAGCTCGGAGGCGTAGACCGAGTTGCCGAGCGACTTCGACATCTTCTGCCCGCCGATGTTCACGAGCCCGTTGTGGACCCAGTAGCGCGCGAAGCCGTCGCCGGCCGCGGTCGACTGGGCGAGCTCGTTCTCGTGATGCGGGAAGCGCAGGTCGAGCCCGCCGCCGTGGAGGTCGAACTCGGGCCCGAGGTAGCGCGCGGCCATGGCCGAGCACTCGATGTGCCATCCCGGCCGGCCCGGACCCCACGGCGAGGCCCACCCGGCCGAGCGCGGCTCGGTGGGCTTGTGCCCCTTCCACAACGCGAAGTCGCGCGGGTCGCGCTTGCCGCGCGGGTCGGAATCGGCCGCGGCCTCCATGTTCTCGCGCGACTGCCGGGTCAGCTCGCCGTAGGCGGGCCAGCTGCCGGTGTCGAAGTAGACGTCGCCGGAGCCGTCGGGCGCCGCGTAGGCGTGGCCCGCGTCGATGAGTCGCCGGATGATCTCCTGCATCTGCGTGACGCTCGCCGTCGCTCTCGGCTCGTACGTCGGCGGCAGGATGCCGAGCGCGTTGTATGCGGCGGTGAACTCGAGCTCGACACGGTACGCGAGCGACCACCACTGCTCGCCGATGCCCTCCTCGGCCGCGGCGTTCAGGATCTTGTCGTCGATGTCGGTGACGTTCCGGACGAACGTCACCGCGTACCCGCGCGCCATGAACCAGCGCCGCATGATGTCGTACACGAGCGCGCTGCGCAGGTGCCCGATGTGCGGGCTCGACTGCACCGTGGGTCCGCAGACGTACATGCCGACGTGCCCCTCCTGGAGGGGCACGAAGTCACGCAGGGCCTGGGCCTTCGAGTCGTGGAGTCGCAGCGTCACTCGTCAAGCGTACCGGCGCGCCCGCGATCCGGGACCGGTGCCCGGCCGGACGGGACACCGCGATCGCCAGACTCGGCGGAGGGGGGACCCGCGACGACCGGTCGCGGTCACAGCACCCCGATGAGAGGAGTTCCCGATGACCATCAGACCATTCGATGCGGCGAGCGCGGCAGCCGAGACAGCCGAGACAGCCGAGACGGATGCTGCGGGCTCACACCGTACCGTCCGACGCGGAGTCGCGCGAGCGGCCGCCTGGATCGCCGTCGCCATGTGCGTCGTGCAGTTCGGCATCGGCGCGGCCGGCGTGCTCACCGGGACCGACGTGGGCGACCATGCGAACGCCCTGGGTCGCGCGTCCGAGGCCATGGCGGGGCTCGCGTTCTTCTCCGGTGCGGTCGCCCTCGCGGCCCTCGCACCGCGTACGTCCCTGCTCGGCGCCTGGATCCCTGGGATCGCGGGCCTCGCCGCGTCCGGGGCGACCATGCTCTGGGTCGTGACGACGGGCCTGGAGCCCGCGATCGAGGTGTTCCTCGCCGAGGTCGGGCTCACGGCGGTCGGCCTCGTACTCGTGGGCGCGCTCGGCGCCCGGCGCCGCCGCGTCTGGCCGTGGTGGGTCGGGGCCGGTGTCGCGCTCATCGTCCCGATCATGTTCCTCGTGCCGCTGAACGCGCTCCCGATCGCGCTCGTCTGGTCCGCCGTCGCCCTCACGGCGCGGCCCGACGCGCGTTCCTGAGTCGAGTGCGCGCCCGCCGGTACACTTCCGCCATGGCGACAGGCCCGGACGGAGCCGCCCGGACCGCGATGAGCCGGCTGCCCGCGTGGCTCGTCGCGGCCTGCGTCGCGGCATCCGGAGTCGTCGTCCTCGTCTCGGTGCCGTCGGCATGGCGCGTCCGCACGGAGGGGTGCTTCGCCGACTGCCCACCAGGAGCGATCGATTCCGCCGCGGCCGCTCGACTCGACGAACTCGGACTGGGCGTCGCAGGGTACGTCGCGATCGGCCTCGTGCTCGCGCTCGTGCTCTCGGGCGCCTGCCTCGGGGTCTCGTCATTCCTGCTGCACGGTGCCGCAGGGTCCGGACGGCGTGGCGCGGTCACAGCGGCGGCAGCGCTTGCCGCGGTCGCTGCCGGCTTCCCGCAACTCGTTCCCGCGCTCGTCGCGGAACACCCCGACCTCGCTTGGCTCGGAACGCTGGTCGACGCGTCCGTCCTCCTCCTCGTCTGGTGGCTCGCCGCGTTCCCGGACGGTGAGGTGCGGGGGTGGTGGGCGCGTTCCCTGGTCGTCGCGGCGGTGGCGTGGGTCGTCATTGCGACACTCTCGGCTGGAACGGATGTCGGCGCGCTCGCCGTCACGATCGGGACCGCCGTGGTCGGCGTCCTGGCGCTCGCGACGGTGATCGTCGGGCTCTCGTCTCGCGCCGGGGCCGACCGTCGACTCGTGGCCGGGACGTACGCCACGATCGGCACGGCCCTGGCGGTGCTCGCCGCTGCCTCGGTCCTCCAGATGGCCGGTCTCGCCCCGATCGGCACGATCGCGGATCTCGTGCTCCAGGTCGTCCTCGTCGCAGCGTTCCTGGCGATACCGATCGCGGTGGCGGGCGCCGTGCTCCGCCGAGGGCTCTGGGGCGAAGCCGCCTCCGTGACGCGAATCGTGGCCGCCGGGGTCGTCGCCCTCGCGGCCGTCGCGGGCTTCGCGATCGGTGTCGCCCTCCTCCATCTCGTCGGCGCCGAGCCGGCCATCGCCCTCGCGGTGCCGGCAGCGCTTCTCGCCGTCGCGATCCCGCCGCTCGATCGCCTCGCCGTGCGAGGCGCGCGTCGGGTGCTGACGGGCAGCGAGGGCGACAGACGCCGTGCGCTCCGCGAACTCGACTCGCGCCTCGCGCTGGCGGCAGAGATGGAGTCGGCCCCGGATCTGGTCGCCGGCGAACTCGCCGGGGCGCTCGGGATGCGCGGCGCACGGATCATCGTCGGGCCCGAGGCCGAGGTCGGTCCGGAACGGGACGACGAGGTGCGGATTCCCCTCGTGCACGGCCGAAACGAGGAGGGCGCGCTCGTCCTCGAGCCGGGCCGAGGCGGCACCGTGCTCGATCCGGCGCAACTCGAAGCCCTCGAGCCGATCCGGACGCACCTGGCCGCGCTGCTCCACGCTCGACGTCTCGCACGCGAACTCCAGGCGTCGCGGCGCGCCATCCTCACGGCCCGAGACGACGAGCGGCGCCGGGTGCGCGACGACCTGCACGACGAACTCGGCCCGACGCTCGCCGCTGCGGGACTCACCTTGCGGGCCGCCGAGCGAGAGGCGGCGCGCGAACCGTCGGAGGCCGTGCGGCTGGTCGGGGAGGCACGATCGCAGCTCGCGGTCGCGGTCGCCGACGTCCGCCGGATCGTTCGCGGGCTGCGGCCTCCTGCGCTCGACGACCTCGGTCTCGTGGGCGCGGTGCGTGCGTACGCCTCCGCCGTCGACGGCCCCGTGCTCGTCGAGGTCGAGGGTCGGCTCGAGGAACCGCTGCCCGCGCTGGTCCAGTCCGCGGCCTACGCGATCGCGCTCGAGGCGATCGCGAACGCCGTCCGGCACTCCGGCGGAACGTCCTGCCGTGTCTCGGTGTCCCGCGTCGACGCGCTGGTCGTCGTCGAGATCGCCGATGACGGCACGTGGCCCGACGGCGGGTCCCTGGGCCTGGGGCTGGCATCGATGCAGCGGCGCGCACAGGAACTGGACGGGAGGCTGGAGGTCATCGGTGGTCCGAGCGGCACCACCGTCCGCGCCGTCCTGCCCGCGAACGCCGCCCCGGAGACCCGGTGAGTCGCCCCATCCGCGTCGCCATCGCGGACGATCACCGGCTCTTGCGCCAGGGTGTCCGCGCGATGTTCGCGACCGTGGACGACATCGAGCTCGTCGCCGAAGCCGAGGACGGCGAACAGGCGCTCCGTGTGGCCGTCACGGCGGCGCCGGATGTCCTCCTCCTCGACGTCCGGATGCCACGGCGCGGCGGCGTCGAGATGATCCGCGCCATCCGCACTCGCGCACCCCGGGTGGCGGTCGTGATGCTCACGATGGTCGATGCGGACGAGACGCTGGCCGGGGCACTCCGCGACGGGGCGGTCGGCTACGTGCTCAAGGGCGCAGACCCCGACGAACTCGTCCGCGTGGTCCATGCCGCAGCGCGCGGGGAAGTGCTCTTCGGCGCGAGCGTCGCGGCTCGCGCGACCGCCCTCCTGCAGCCTGCGGCAGGCCCGTGGCAGCCGCCCCTCCCTGAACTCCGCGAACGTGAACGCGAGGTGCTCGACCTCCTGACCGCGGGCCACGGGCCGGCCGAGATCGCCGGGCGCCTGCACGTGAGCGTGAAGACGGTCCGGAACATCCTCGCCGGAATCCCCTCGAGGCTCGGCGTCGCATCGCGCGAGGACGCGATCGACCTCGCTCGACGAGCCGGGCTCGGGAGGGCCGACTGAGGGCCGCCCCGGGCAACGCGGCGTGACCGGGCATCAGGACGGCGCGAGGCCGGACATCAGGCAGGGACGACGAGCGCGGTCGCGATCGCGGTCACGCCCTCGCCGCGGCCGGTGAAGCCGAGTCCGTCGGTCGTGGTCGCGGCGACGCTCACGGGCGCACCGACGATGCCGGTGAGCATTCCCTCCGCCTCCGCACGGCGGGGCGCCAGCTTGGGGCGGGTGCCGACGATCTGGACCGAGACGTTGCCGACCCGCCATCCGGCCTCGGCGAGCCGGCGCACGGTCTCCGCGAGGAACACCTCGCCGTGCGCACCGGAGAACCGCGGATCGGCGGTGCCGAACATGCCCCCGATGTCGCCGAGCCCGCCGGCCGCGAGCAGGGCGTCGCAGATCGCGTGTGCGACCGCGTCGCCGTCGCTGTGGCCGGACAGCCCGCGCTCCCCCGGCCAGTGCAGGCCGGCGAGCCACAACGGCGTCTCCGGATCGTCGGCGAACGCGTGCACGTCGATGCCGGTGCCGACGCGCGGCAGCGCCGCATGCGCGGGGAGCGCGTGCAGCGACGACCGGACCGCCGCGGTCGCCGGCGTCGAGCCGGCCCGCTCGGCGAGCAGCTGCTCGGCGCGGTGCAGGTCGGACGGCACCGTCACCTTGAACGCGCGCGCGTCGCCCGGCACGACGTCGACCGGCACTCCGGCGGCGGCGACGAGGGCCGCGTCATCCGTGAAGTCGGCGCCGGCGGCCGCGTACGCCGACTCGAGCACTTCGCGCGGGAAGCCCTGCGGCGTCTGCATCGCGGCGAGCTCCGAGCGGTCGACCGTCTCGAGGACGTGCCCCTCGCCGTCGACGCGCTTGACGGTGTCGACGACGGGCAGGCCGGGCACGATGCCGCGCCCGCGTGCCTCGACGGCGGCCGCGACCTCGTCGAAGACGGCCGACGGGGCGAGCGGCCGGGCTGCGTCGTGGACGAGCACGACCTCGATCTCACGCGGGAGCTCGGCGAGTCCGCGCGCGACGGACTCCTGCCTGGTGAGGCCGCCGGCGACGACCACGAGGTCGACGGATGCCTCGGCCGCGCGCGGCGCGCAGCGCTCGCGCACGTCGTCGATGCGATCGGCGGGAGCGACCACCACGACGAAGGGCGGCTCGCGCATGCCGAGCACGGAATCCAACGCGACGCCCAGGATGGTGTCACCGCCGAGCGGGACCAGCGCCTTGGGTTCCGGATGCCCGAGTCGGGTGCCGGAGCCGGCGGCGACGACGATGACGGCGACGGTGGAGTCGTTCACTCCTCCACCGTAGCCGGAGGATCGCGACGATCCCGAGCCGATCGCTCGGCTCGACTCGTGCGCAGGTCAGCCCCGCAGACGACGATCGCCGCCGTGCGCGTCAGCGCCGGCGGCGATCGTCGAAGGGAGTCGACCTAGGAGGCGAGCACCTCGTCGAGGACGGTCGAAGCCTGCTCCTCGTCGGTCTTCTCCGCGAGCGCGAGCTCGGAGATCAGGATCTGGCGGGCCTTCGCGAGCATGCGCTTCTCTCCGGCGGAGAGACCGCGGTCCTGATCGCGGCGCCAGAGGTCGCGCACGACCTCGGAGACCTTGATCACATCGCCCGAGGCGAGCTTCTCGAGGTTCGCCTTGTAACGGCGCGACCAGTTGGTCGGCTCCTCGGTGAAGGGGGCTCGCAGCACCTCGAAGACCTTGTCCAGGCCCTCCTTGCCGATCACGTCACGCACGCCGACCAGGTCGACGTTCTCGGCGGGCACCTCGATCACGAGGTCTCCCTGCGTGACGTTCAGCTTGAGGTAGAGCTTCTCTTCGCCCTTGATGATGCGTTTCTTGACTTCGACGATCGTTGCGGCACCGTGGTGGGGGTAAACGACGGTCTCGCCAACCTCAAAAAGCATGAATAGACGTCCTTTCGGCAAATTTCAGGATATCACACCGAGGTAGTGCTAAGGTTCCGCCTCCGCTCCCGAGGAGGCCCGACGCCGTAGGCTACACTCGACTCGATCCCACGCGCGCGGGTCGCATTCCGCTGCGCGCACGCTCGTCCTTGGAGGTTCTGTGAAGGCGCGTCTCGCGGCATCCGCTGCCCTGGCTCTCGGCATCGCCATCGGCGGCAGCGGCTGCGCCATGCTGACCTACCAGGCGACCACCGAGAAGTACGACGCGAGCGACGGCGTCTCGGCCGACGTCGGCGCCCTCGACGTGCGCAACGTCCTCGTCGTGAGCGACGAGGGCGAAGAGGGCAACCTCGTCCTGTCGGTCACGAACACCGGCACCGACGACGAGACGCTCTCCGTGCAGTTCGTCGACCAGGGCGACACCTTCGAGATCGACGTCGACGGCGGCGAGACCGTCTCGCTCGGCACCGCCGAGGAGGAGCCCCTGCTCATCGAGAACCTCGACGCCGAGGTCGGCGGTCTCGTCTCCGTGTACCTCCAGGCCGGCAGCGCCGAGGGCGTCGAGATCAACGTGCCCGTCCTCGACGGCCGCCTTCCCGAATACGAGGACCTGGTCCCGTAAGGGGCGGCCCGTCAGGACCCGAAGACCACGAGAGCGGATGCCGCGGCGCGAGCCGCGGCATCCGCTCCGCTCGTTCCCGGCTATGCCTCGAAGCGGTAGCCGAGCCCGCGCACGGTCACGAGTTGCACGGGCTCGGACGGGGTGACCTCGATCTTCGACCGGATCCGCTTGATGTGCACGTCGAGGGTCTTCGTGTCGCCGAAGTAGTCGCTGCCCCAGACGCGATCGATGAGCTGGCCCCGCGTGAGGACGCGACCGGCGTTGCGCATGAGGAGTTCGAGGAGCTCGAACTCCTTGAGTGGCATCGCGACCGCCTCGCCGTCGACCTCGACGGTGTGGCGGTCGACGTCCATCCTGACGCGGCCGCCCTCGATGACGGCCTCGTCGAGGTCGTCGGGCTCGATGCGGCGGCGCAGCACCGCGCGGATGCGCGCGAGCAGTTCACGGGTCGAGTACGGCTTCGTGACGTAGTCGTCGGCGCCGAGCTCGAGTCCGACGACGATGTCCACTTCGGAGTCCTTCGCGGTGAGCATGATGATGGGCACGTTGGATCGCTGGCGGATCTCGCGGCACACCTCGGTCCCGGGAAGACCGGGCAGCATGAGGTCGAGGAGCACGAGGTCGGCGCCGTCGCGGTCGAACGCGCCCACGGCGGCGAGTCCGTCGGCCGCGACCTCCACGTCGTAGCCCTCGCGCTCGAGCAGGAAGCTCAGCGGGTCGCTCAGCGCGATCTCGTCCTCGACGAGTAGGATGCGGGTCACTCTCGGTCTCCTCGGGATGGCGCGGCCGGAAGTGCCGCGGCGATACGGGTCCTGGCGTCCTGGGCCACGGGTGCCGGCGCGTCGGAGTCGGGTTCGGCGACCTCGGCGGGGTCGCGCGCGATGGGCCGCTCGGCGAGCGGCAGTCGGATCGTGAAGGTCGAGCCGCGCCCGGGGCGCGACCACACCCGCACGTCGCCGCCGTGGTTCTGGACGGTGTGCTTGACGATGCTGAGGCCGAGACCGGACCCGCCGGTGTTGCGCGAGCGCGCCTGATCGACGCGATAGAAGCGCTCGAACACCCGGTCCAGATCCTCCGGCGCGATGCCGATGCCCTGGTCGGCGACCGAGATCTCGACGGCGTCGTCGTCGACGATGACGCCGACGCCGACCCGCCCGCCCTCGCTCGAGTACGCGATGGCGTTCGAGATCAGGTTGTGCAGGGCGACGACGAGCAGGGCCTCGTCGCCGTAGACCTCGGCGCGCGACTTCGCCCGCACGGCGACGTCGACGCCGCGTGCCGCGGCGACGACGCGGTTCTGGTCGACGGCGGCCGCCACGACACGGTCGACGTCGATGAGCTCGTCGCGGCGGAGGGCGTCGCGCGCCTGGAGCCGGGAGAGTTCGATGACCTCGCCGGTGATGTGCGCCAGCCTCGTCGACTCGACGCCGAGCCGGTCGGCGAAGCGGCGCACCTGGTCGGGTTCGTCCGCAGCCTGTTCGAGTGCCTCCGCGAGCAGGCTCACCGACGCGATCGGCGTCTTCAGCTCGTGGCTGATGTTGGCGATGAAGTCCCGGCGCACCTCGTCGAGCCGGTGCGCCTCGGTGCGGTCGTCGGCGAGCAGCAGCACGAAGCGCGTGCCGAGCCGGGCGACGCGGACCTGGAGTCGCATGGTCGCGTCGCCGAAGGGCCCGCGCGGGAGCTCGATCTCGAGCGCGACGGGCTCGCCCGTGCGTCGCACGTCGGAGACGAGCTCGACGAGCTCGGCGTGCGCGAGCATCTGGTTTCGCACGAGGCCCATCGCGAGGGCGCCGGGCGACGCGCGCAGCACGTTGTTGGACGGATCGAGGACGACGCCGGCGGACTCCAGCACATCGAGCACCTGGTCGACGCCGTCGGGGATCGTCGGTGCGACGACGCGAGCTGCGCTCTGGCCGCGGCGTTCGGCCATGTGCAGCACGACCGTGAACCCGGCCCCGAGGAGGATGCCGAAGGTCAGCGCGACCAGCACCGACCAGGTGGAGTCCATGGCACCACCCTAACCATGCGGTCACCCGCGTTTCCCCCGGGTGGACGCCGGGCGGGGGTAGGTTAGGGAGAGTTCAGCAGCACGGCACCTGCCGTTCACCTTCGACGGCGAGGATGTCGCGTGCCGGTCCGAGACCGGTCGTCCCGCGTGCCCGTCGTGGGAGCCCGAGACCATCGAAGGGGTCAAACACATGCGTGAGGTGTTCCAGCAGGAACTTCGCGAGGTTCAGGACGGCCTCGTCGAGATCGCGACGCTCGTCGCCGAGGCCATCGAGAAGGCGACGCGCGCGTTCAACGAGTCGAACGTCAGCCTCGCCGAGGAGGTCATCGCCGACGACCACCTCATCGACCAGCGCGCGCAGGCGCTCGACGAGCTCGCCATCACGATCCTCGCCCGGCAGCAGCCCGTCGCCCGCGACCTGCGCATCGTCGTCAGCGCGCTGCGCATCTCGGCCTCGCTCGAGCGCATGGGCGACCTCGCGACGCACATCTCGCAGCTGGCACGGTACCGCTTCCCCGACAAGGTCGTGCCGAAGTCGCTCCGCCCCACCTTCATCGAGATGGGCGCCCTCGACGTCGAGATCGCGAAGAAGCTCGTCACGCTGCTCGAGAGCGAGGACGTCGAGCTGGCCAAGGCGATCCGCAACGAAGACGACAAGGTCGACGCCCTGCACCTCTCGGTGTTCGACAAGGTCCTCGGCGAGACGTGGAAGGGCCAGGCGGTCGACACGGTCGACTCCACCCTCGCGAGCCGGTACCACGAGCGCTTCGCCGACCACGCCGTCGCGATCGCCCAGAAGGTCGACTACCTGGCCACGGGCGACTGGGTGCCCGAGCCGGTCTGAGCTCCCCGGTCGTCGCCGGCCCGACTGCACGGCGACGCGGCGAGGGCCGAGCGGATGCGACATCCGCTCGGCCCTCGCGTCGTTCTCGGACGGACTACTTCTTGCCCTGCGCGGCGACCGCCGCGGCACCGGCGGCGGCAGCCTCGGGGTCGAGGTACTCGCCCGGCTTCGTCGGCATGAAGTCGTCGCCGAGTTCGTAGACGAGCGGGATGCCGGTGGGGATGTTGAGCTCCGCGATGTCGTCGTCGGAGATGCCGTCGAGGTGCTTCACGAGGGCGCGCAGCGAGTTGCCGTGCGCGGTGACGAGCACCGTCTTGCCCGACTGCAGGTCGGGGATGATGTCGGACTCCCAGTACGGGAGCATGCGCGCGATGACGTCCTTCAGGCACTCGGTGCGCGGCATCTCGTCGTCGGAGAGGTTCGCGTACCGAGGGTCGCCGACCTGCGACCACTCGGCGTCATCGGCGAGCACGGGCGGCGGCGTGTCGAACGAGCGACGCCAGAGCATGAACTGCTCCTGGCCGTACTTCTCGAGGGTCTCCGCCTTGTCGAGCCCCTGGAGCGCCCCGTAGTGGCGCTCGTTGAGGCGCCACGAACGGCGCACGTCGATCCACGAGCGGTCGGCGGCCTCGAGGGCGATCTCGGCCGTCTGGATCGCGCGGGTCAGGACGGAGGTGTGCAGCACGTCGGGAAGGACTCCCTTCTCGACGAGCAGCTCGCCCGCGCGCTTCGCCTCGGCGCGGCCTTGGTCGCTGAGCCGGACGTCGACCCAGCCGGTGAACAGGTTCTTCTGGTTCCAGTCGCTCTGGCCGTGGCGCAGCAGCACGAGGGTGTAGACCATGCGCCCCAGCCTAGCGACCCCGGTCGAGGGGCCCCGCGGCGAGGTCGTCGGGTGACGGATGCCTCGGGCGAACGGATGCCGCGGGCGAACGGATGCCGCGGGCGCGACGGGCTGCGACACTGGGAACATGCCGGTCGGATCGATCACGCGCGGGACGACGAACACGAACCGCCTGCGCCGCGTCGACCGGTGGATCGCCGAGCAGCCGGCGTTGCGCAGCGCCGCGGATCCGCTCGTCGTCGACCTCGGCTTCGGGTCGAGCGGCGTGACCGCGTTCGAGCTCGCCGCCCGGCTCCGCCCGGTTCGACCGGACGTCCGGGTGCTCGGCCTCGAGATCGACCCGGCGCGGGTGCGTTCGGCGGGCGCCCAGCTCGCGGACGTGCGCGCCGGTCGCACCCCGTTCTCCCCCGACCTCCCCGTCTCGTTCGGCCTCGGCGGCTTCGAGGTCCCTGTCCCCGGCGGACGGCGCCCGGCCGTGATCCGCGCCTTCAACGTGCTGCGCCAGTACGACGAGGCCGACGTTCCCGCCGCGTGGGCGCGCATGGCCGACCGCCTCGCGCCGGGCGGCCTGCTCGTGGAGGGCACGTGCGACGAGCTCGGTCGCATCTCGAGCTGGGTGGGCGTGACGGATGCCGGCCCGCGGACGTTCACGATCAGCCTCCGCCTCACCGGGCTGGACGCACCGTCGGTGGTGGCCGAGCGGCTCCCGAAGGCGTTGATCCACCGCAACGTGCCCGGCGAGCGCATCCACGAGCTGCTCGAGGCGCTCGACCGCGGCTGGCGCGTGCACGCGCCCCTGTCGGTGTACGGTCCGTCGCAACGGTGGATCGCCCTCGTCCGCGACCTGCGCGAGGCGGGGTGGCCGGTGCTCGGCGGCGTGCGCCGCTGGCGGCTCGGCGAGCTCGGGCTCGACTGGACATCGGTGGCGCCGCGCTGAACGGCCCGGATCGCGCGTCCGACCTCGGGCCCGGGCCTCTCAGTCGCCGGGGAGCAGGGCGCGCGCCTCGTCGAGACCGAGCCCGGTCGCGGTGAGGAGGTCGACGAGGTACGGACGCATCGCGGCGAGCGTGTTGCGGTCGCCCTGCGAACCGTCGGGGAGGATCGCGACGGGATCGAGGTGCCGGAGGATCTCGGCGAAGCCCTGCCTCGCGACCGGCTGCTGGGAGACGTCGCGCAGCGACTCGTCGAGCACTTCGACGGCGACCGCGATCCGGGCGACCACGTCGGCGATCGCCTCGCGCGGTCGGCCGTCTCGGAGCATCCACTCGACCCGCCGGGCCACGATCCGGAGGTTGCGCGTCGCGAGGTCGACGCCCGAGAGCATGGCCCGCTGCCGCTCGAGGTCGAACCTCGCCCGGCGGACGATCGGCGACAGGCGCGCGATCGCGATGCCCGAGTCGACGCTCGCGGTCCAGGCCTCGACCGCGGGCTGGGTGGCGCGCGCCCGCGACAGGGCCCGGCCCGCGGCATCCGCCCCGCCCTCTCGCAGCGCCGCCGCGAGCTCCAGGAGCACCGCGACGTGCTCGCCCAGCAGGCGCCGGCCGTCGCGGAGCGCCGTGCGGCGGGGGTCGCGCGGGATCACCGCGGTCGCGAGCAGTGCGAACGCGCCGCCGACGAGGGCGTCGAGCGTGCGGACGAACGGGCCGCCCTCCGGCGCCGGCACGAGCATCACGAGCGAGCACTGCACCGCCGCGGCGATCGCGAACGAGGCGTTGCCCGAGAGGAAGCGCGCGACCGCGAGCGTCACCACGAGCGCGAGCGCGTACTGCCAGATGCCGCTGCCCGCGACGAGCAGCAGCACCTCGGCGAGCGCGATGCCGAGCGTCATGGCGATGACGGTCTCGAGCACCCGGATCGGCCGGGCGTCGCGGACGAACCCGAGCGAGGTGATCGCGACGAGCGCCGAGATAAGGGGCTGCTCGTGCCCCACCACGAACAGCGAGAACGCGTACGCGGCGATCGCCGTGACGGTGATCTGCAGGATCGCCGGCAGCGAGTCGCGCAACCGCCCGAATCGCACGGCCAGTCGGGTCGCCTCGCCGGGCGACCGGGTCACGGGCGGATGCCGAGTCTCGGCAGTCGCGGCACCTCGACGGCCGCGGCGGCACCCGCCGGCACGATCTCGACCTGCGCGGCGGCGACGTCGATGCCGTGGCTCTCGACGATGAGCTCGAGGTCGGCGGGCACGGCCCGCTTGACGACGGCGAGCGCGATCGGGCCGAGTTCGTGGTGCATGGCCGCGGAGGTGACGGAGCCGACCGCTCGACGCTCGGGCTCATCACCCGGAGCGGGCTCGGGCCGGACCTTCAGCCCGACGACCGGGTCGCCCCGCTTCGGCAGGATCGTGTCGCTGCCGTCGAGGTGCAGCATCACGAGCCGGCGCGGCGGACGGCCGAGGTTCACGACCTTGGCGACGGTCTCCTGCCCGCGGTAGCAGCCCTTGTTCAGGTCGACCGCGCTGCGGAGCCAGTCGAGTTCGTGCGGCAGCGTGCGCTCGTCGACCTCGGTCGCGAACCGCGGACGCCAGGCCGCGATCCGGAGCGCCTCGAGCGCGAGCGCGCCGGCGACCCCGACCGCGCCGTCCCGGACGTGCGCGACGAGCGCGGGCAACGACGCTCGGGGCACGATCGCCTCGGCATAGCGCCAGTCCGCGCCCGCGTGGCCCGATTCGGGTGCGTATCCGTATCCGCCGGGCAGCACCTGACGCCACGGGTCCCGCCAGACCAGGGCTCCGTCGGGGAGCTCGACCGGGAAGTCGTCGCCGCGCGGCATCGCCCCGACGACGGCGAACGCCTCGCTCACGTCGGCGACCTCGACGCGCAGCATGAACCGCATGCGGTCGAGCCACGTCGCCAGTGCGGGTGCCGCACCGCCCTCGAGCACCAGCCAGGTGCGCTCGCCGTCGTCGACGACGTGCGCGGCGTGCTCGACGTGACCCGCGGCGTCGAGGAAGAGCGCCTCGGCGCTCTCGCCGGGCGCGAGGTGATCGAGCGCCCGGCTCGCCATGGAGTTCAGCCACGACCTCCGGTCGGGTCCGGCGACGGTGATGACGCCGCGGTCGGACCGGTCGACGATCGCCCGCCCCTCCTCGAGGCGGCGCTGCTCGACCATCGGGTCGCCGTAGTGCGCGGCGACACCCGCGTCGGGCGGGTCGCCGACGACGGCGCCGGGCAGGGCGAGGAAGGGCGAGCCGGTCATCAGTCGACCTTCGCGAGCCGGGCCGACGCGTGCGTTCGCAGGTCCTGGCCGAGCGCCGCGATGTCCCATGCCCACAGCAGGTGGTTCTCGACGAGCCCGTAGAGCCGTGTCGCCGCCGCGTACTCCTTCGCACCGGCGGTGCGCATGACGGCATCGGTCGCGAGGTCGATGCGCGGACCCTTGACCTGGCCGAGGTAGAGCTCGCTGACGCCGCCGGGGTGCACGATCGAGACCTCGAGGTCGAACCCGCCGGCGTCGTTGCGCAGCGTCTCGACCGCCTCGGCGTCGGGGAAGCGCGTCGCGCCGACCGCGGGGAGCATCGCCGGCCCCTGGTCGCCCGCGCCGAGGGGGCGGGCGAGCCGCCAGTAGCCGGTCTCCGCGGCGAGCGGCGTGGGCTCGCCGTCATCCGTCGACGGGAAGAGCCAGGTGTACGACGTGTAGTTGAGGTAGGGCAGCCCGTCGTGGCTGAAGCTCACGCGCTGCCCGAACTCGTGGGTGACCGAGCCGTCGCCGATGGCGTAGTCGATCACGCCGGAACCCTCCCAGACCCCGATGAGCCAGGAGAGCGGAACGAGCTCCGCGGGGAGGTCGACCGGCAGTTCGATCACGGTCTAGCGCTGCCCCTTGAAGAGCTTGTAGACGACGACGCCGCTGATCCAGGCGATCGTGAGGCTCGCGAGACCGAGCAGGCCGATGAAGAAGAGTTCGAGCGCGAGCAGCGAGGACATGGTGCGAGTCTACCCGGTGCTCAACCGAGGACCGGCAGCAGCGCGAGCGCCCCGACGGCCACCGGAACGACCGCGCCGGCGATCGACGCACTGGCCCGTCCGACGTAGCCCTGGGGCCTCCGCGACGCCAGCTGCAGGAGCAGTGCGGCGATGACGGATGCCGCGAACACCATGCCGAGCACCCCCAGCGCGGCGTACGGGCCGGAGTCGTGGAACCAGACCCGTGTGCCCGACCAGGCGAGGCCGACGACGACGGCCGTGCCCGCAGCGGAGATCAGCCAGACGATCGGCACCGACCACCGAGCGAGGCCCGCCGCCGGAGCTCCTGCGTCGTCCTGCGTCACGTCGATCCCCATCTCCGTCATCCGCCGTACGGCGTCCCGTAGTATTGACCGCACCTTACTACTGGAGGGTGTGCGTGGCGCAGCTGCTGATCCTGACGCCGGCAGCAAACGAAGACGTTCTCCCGGCCCTGTCTCTCCTGACGCATCGGGTGCGCGTGATCCCGGCGTCACCCGATCAACTCGTGCGCGCTCCCGAGGCCGACCTCGTCTTCCTCGACGCCCGCACCAACCTCGCCGGTGCGAAGGCGCTCGCCCAGATCCTGCGCACGACCGGGCTCTCGGTCCCGCTGATCCTCGTCGTCACCGAAGGCGGCCTCACCGCGGTGACCTCCGACTGGGGCGTCGACGACGTGATCCTCGAGCAGGCGGGCCCCGCCGAGATCGACGCACGGATCCGGCTCGCCCTCGGGCGGGCGCAGGCCGCCCAGCCCGCCGAGCGAATCCAGACCTCCGGCGTCGTCATCGACGAGGCGAGCTACTCGGCCAAGGTGCACGGCCGCACGCTCGACCTCACCTACAAGGAGTTCGAGCTGCTGCGCTTCCTCGCCGCTCACCCGTCGCGGGTGTTCACGCGCGAGCAGCTGCTCAGCGAGGTCTGGGGCTACGACTACTTCGGCGGCACGCGCACCGTCGACGTGCACGTCCGACGGCTCAGGGCCAAGCTCGGCGACCTCGACAGCCTCATCGGCACCGTCCGCAACGTCGGCTATCGCTTCAATGTGCACGAGGACGACGAGCAGGACGCGAACGTCACCGCCCGGTGACCTGCGCTTCACCACCGTGCCACGGCCCGGTGGCATGATGTGTGGATGACTGCGGAGAGCACCCTCGACGAAGACCGCACCGCGAGCGACTTCGACGACGACTTCGAGCCGCTCGACATCGACGGCGCGCCCGAACTCCTCGCCGAGCGCTACCTCGACCGCGAACTCAGCTGGCTGGCGTTCAACCAACGGGTGCTCGAACTCGCCGAGGACCCCCGGTTGCCCGTGCTCGAACGCGCCAACTTCCTCGCGATCTTCGCCTCGAACCTCGACGAGTTCTTCATGGTCCGAGTCGCCGGCCTGAAGCGCCGCATCAACACTGGCCTGGCCGTCCCGACCAACGTGGGGCGCACCCCCCACGAGGTCCTCGCCGACATCTCGAAGAAGGCGCACGAGCTCCAGTCGCGCCATGCCGCCGCGTACCAGGAGCTCGTCAAGCCGGCGCTGGCCGAGGCCGGCATCCGCATCGTCTCGTGGGACGAACTCGACGAATCGCACCGGGAGCACCTGCACGGCTACTTCAGCTCGCAGATCTTCCCCGTGCTCATGCCGCTCGCGGTCGATCCCGCCCACCCGTTCCCCTACATCTCCGGCCTCTCGCTCAACCTCTCGGTGCGCGTGCGCAACAGCCGAACCGGGCGGCAGGAGTTCGCGCGCGTGAAGGTGCCGCAGATGCTGCCGCGGTTCGTGCGCGTCGACCCGACCGAGTCGGTCGAGGATGCGCGCTACATCGCGCTCGAGGAACTCATCTCGAACCACCTGGGCGACCTCTTCCCCGGCATGGAGGTGCTCGACCACCACGTGTTCCGCGTGACCCGCAACGAGGACGTGGAGATCGAGGAGGACGAGACCGAGAACCTGATCAAGGCGCTCGAGAAGGAGCTGCTGCGTCGGCGGTTCGGGCCCCCGATCCGGCTCGAGATCTCCGACGACATGGACGACGTGACGCTCGGCCTCCTGGTCAGGGAACTGGATGTCACGGAGCAGGAGGTCTACACCCTGCCCTCGCCGCTCGACCTCGGCGGGCTCTTCGACCTCGCACGCATCGACCGACCCGAGCTGCACTACCCGACGCATGTGCCGACCACGAACGTCCAGCTGCAGCCGTCCGAACCGAACCGGCAGGCCGACATCTTCGCCGCGGTCGCCGACAAGGACGTGCTGCTGCACCACCCGTACGAGTCGTTCGCGACGAGCGTCCAGGCCTTCCTCGAACAGGCCGCCGCCGACCCCGACGTGCTCGCCATCAAGCAGACGCTCTACCGCACCTCGGGCGACAGCCCGATCGTCGAGGCCCTCATCGACGCCGCCGAGGCCGGCAAGCAGGTCCTCGCGCTCGTGGAGATCAAGGCGCGCTTCGACGAGGCGGCGAACATCACGTGGGCGCGCAAGCTCGAGAAGGCCGGCGTGCACGTCGTGTACGGGCTGGTCGGGCTGAAGACGCACTGCAAGCTCGCGCTCGTCATCCGCCAGGAGAAGGACGGCCTCAAGCACTACAGCCACATCGGCACGGGCAACTACAACCCGAAGACCAGTCGCATCTACGAGGACCTCGGCCTGCTCACCGCCGACGACCAGGTCGGCAAGGACCTCACCCGCCTGTTCAACGAGCTCTCCGGCTACGCCATCGAGAAGAAGTTCAAGCGCCTGCTCGTCGCGCCCCTGCACCTGCGCAAGGGACTTCTCAAGCTGATCGCGCAGGAGACGCGGAACGCGCAGGAGGGCAAGCCCGCCGGCATCCGCATCAAGGTCAACTCGATGGTCGACGAGGCCATCATCGACGCGCTGTACCGCGCGTCGAACGAAGGGGTGCCGGTGGAGGTGTGGGTTCGCGGCATCTGCAGCCTGCGGCCCGGCATCCCCGGACTGAGCGAGAACATCCGGGTCAGGTCCATCCTCGGCCGCTACCTCGAGCACTCGCGGATCTTCTCGTTCCGGAACGACGGCGACCCGGTCGTCTACATCGGTTCGGCCGACATGATGCACCGCAACCTCGACCGCCGGGTCGAGGCACTGGTCCGGCTCACGGATCCCGACCACGTGAACGCGATCGGCGAACTCTTCGACGAGGCCATGGACGAGCACACGGCATCGTGGTGGCTCGACGGGGACGGAACGTGGACCCGGCACTCGACGGATGACGCCGGCCGCCCGCTCGACGACCTCCAGCACCTCCGCATCCAGCGCGTCGCGCAGCGCTCCAAGCGCGCGGCCCAGCGCGCGACGCGAGCGGCGCGCCGATGAGCCAGGTCGCCACCGCCGTCTACGCGGCCGGCGCCGTCTGCTGGCGCGTGATCGACGGTCGCATCCACGTGCTCGTCGTCCACCGCACGGTCCACGGCGACGTGACGATCCCGAAGGGCAAGGTCGACCCGGGCGAGACGCTGCCGCAGACCGCCGTGCGCGAGATCGCGGAGGAGACCGGCCTCGTCGTCGGGCTCGGCGTGCCCGTCGGCGTCTCGCGGTACCCGCTCCCGAGCGGTCGCGAGAAGATCGTGCACTACTGGGCGGCGGAGGTCACCGAGAAGGCGGTACAGGCATCGACGTTCCGGCCGAACGCCGAGATCGCCGCGCTCGAGTGGGTCACGATCAAGCGGGCACGCGGGTACCTCACTTACGGCCCCGACCGCGAGATCCTCGACAACTTCTCCGCGCTCGTCGACCAGGGCGTCACCGAGACGTTCGCGCTCATCGTGCTCCGGCACGGGAAGGCGCAGACGAGGTCGTCGTGGAAGGGGGCGGACACGGCGCGCCCGCTCGTGGAGCGGGGCGTGCAGCAGGCCGCGGCGCTCGTCGACACCGTCATGGCGTGGAAGCCGAAGAAGATCGTGTCGAGCCCCGCCGTGCGGTGCGTGACCACCGTCGCCCCGCTCTCGGCCAGACTGGGAGTCGCCGTCAAGCGCGACGACGGCATCAGCCAGGACGCGTGGGAGTCGGGCGAGGACGAGGTGCGCCGCGTGATCGGCAAGCGGGTGCGGGTCGGCAAGACCGCCGTGATCTGCGGGCACGGCCCCGTGATGCCGGAGATGATGCGCGAGATCGCTCTGGCGACGGGCACCCCGCTCGGGTCGTACGTGACGGATGCCGCGAGCCTCGAGGTCGGCGCGTTCAGCGTGGTGCACCTCTCCTCCTCCAACCCGTCGTCGGGCATCATCGCGATCGAGACGCACGCACCCGCCGTGTGAGGATGGACCCGTGAATCGCATGCGCGCGCTCGCGGCCGTCGCGGTCGCCGCCGCCACCGCATCCGGCCTCTCCTCCTGCGCCGTCAACGAGATGGCGACCGACGACACGGGGTCGACGCTCGAGGGCTACGTGGTCGGGGCCGGTTCGTCGGCGCAGGGCGCCGCCCAGCAGTCGTGGATCGCGGCGTTCCAGACCGACCACCCCCGGGTCACCGTCGACTACGACCCGGCGGGTTCCGGCGCCGGCCGCGACACGTTCATGGAGGGCGCGAGCGACTTCGCCGGGTCGGATCGCGCCTACACCCCGGACGAACTCGAGGACGGGAGCTTCGGGCGGTGCGCACCGGACTCGACGATCATCGAGTTGCCCCTGTACATCTCCCCGATCGCCGTCGTGTTCCGGCTGGACGACATCGACAGCCTCGACCTCGACGCCGCGACGATCGCGGGCATCTTCGCCGGCGACATCACCGACTGGGACGATCCGGCGATCGCCGAGACCAACCCCGGGGTGGCGCTCCCCGACCTCCCCATCACGGCGGTGCACCGCTCCGACGACTCGGGCACGACCGAGAACTTCACCGACTACCTGCATGCGGCCGCACCCGACGTCTGGGAATGGGAACCCGACGGCGTGTGGCCGTTCTCGGGCGGCGAGGCCGCCCAGGGGAACTCGGGCGTGGTCGACACGGTCGGCAACGGCGTGGGCACCATCGGCTACGCCGATGCCTCGCGTGCCGGCGGCCTCGGCACGGCGGCCATCCGCGTGGGCGACGAGTTCGTCTCGTTCTCTCCCGAAGCGGCCGCCGCGATCGTCGACGCGTCGCCGCTCGAGGAGGGACGAGCCGACGGCGACCTGGCCATCGCCATCGATCGCACGACCGAGCAGGCGGGTGTCTACCCGATCGTCCTCGTCAGCTACCTCATCGCCTGCCAGCAGTACGCCTCGCCTCGGAACGTCGAGGTCGTGCGGGAGTACCTCACGTACATCGCGAGTGAGGAAGGCCAGCAGGCCGCCGCCGAGGGGGCCGGATCCGCGCCGATCTCGGAGACGTTGCGCGAGCGCGCCATGCAGGCCATCGAGTCCATCACGGGTTAGGTCCCGCCCGTCCGGCGGCCGCCGGGGCGACGCCGTCACGGCGGACTCACAGCAGCGGCATCCCGGCCGGTCAGTCCCAGTTCACCTTCCGTTCACTGTTGTGGGGGACGCTCGTCACGCACGCTGGTTAGCGTCGCAGGCGGGTCGGCACCCGGCCCCACCTCCTGCAATCGAACCCCGGAAGGGAATCACGTGAACCTCAAGCGTTTCGCCGCGCCTGCCGTCATCGCCATGACGGCGGCCCTCGCGCTCAGCTCCTGCGCCGCGAACGAGGGCGGCACCGACACCGGTGACACCGGCTCGGAGTCGACGCTCTCGGGCAACCTGGTCGGCGCCGGCGCGTCGTCGCAGGACTCCGCCCAGCAGGCGTGGATCGCCGGCTTCCAGACGGCGAACCCCGACGTGACCATCGACTACGACCCCTCGGGCTCCGGCGCCGGTCGCGACACGTTCCTCTCGGGCGCGAGCGACTACGCGGGCTCCGACCGCGCGTTCAACGACGAGGAGATCGCCGCGGGCGGCTTCGAGAAGTGCGCGCCCGACACGGGCATCGTCGAGCTCCCGCTCTACATCTCGCCGATCGCCGTCATCTTCAACCTCGAGGGCGTCGACTCGCTGAACCTCGACGCCGCCACGATCGCCGGCATCTTCGCCGGTGAGATCACCAACTGGAACGACGAGGCGATCGCCGCCACCAACGAGGGCGTCGAGCTCCCCGACCTCGCGATCACGCCCGTCCACCGCTCGGACGACTCCGGCACCACCGAGAACTTCACCGAGTACCTCGGCGCGGCCGCTCCCGACGTGTGGACGTACGAGGCCGACGGCGTGTGGCCGTTCGAGGGCGGCGAGGGCGCGCAGGGCACCTCCGGCGTCGTCGACGCGGTGACCAATGGCACCGGCACGATCGGCTACGCCGACGCGTCGCGCGCGGGTGACCTCGGCACCGTCGCGGTCGGCGTCGGCGGCGAGTTCGTGGAGTACTCGCCCGAGGCCGCCGCCGCGATCGTCGACGCGTCGCCGTTCGTCGAGGGCCGTGACGAGCACGACCTCGCGATCGAGCTCGACCGCACCTCGGAGGAGGCCGGCGTCTACCCGATCGTCCTCGTCAGCTACCTCATCGCCTGCCAGGAGTACGCCGAGCCCGAGAACGTGGAGCTCGTGAAGGCGTACCTCTCCTACATGGCCAGCCCCGAGGGCCAGGACGTCGCCGCCGAGTCGGCCGGCTCCGCCCCGATCTCCGACTCGCTCCGCGAGAAGGTCACCGCCGCGATCGACTCGATCCAGTAGATGGTTCGTGCCCGGCCCCGGTAGCGTCAGCACACCGGGGCCGGGCACGGCCATGTCCCTTGCACCACTGACCGGAGGATCCTCCAGATGACCACCGCAGCCGCGCCGATCCGGGCGAAGCAGCGCCCAGGCGACCGCGTCTTCTCCAAGTCGGCGGTCTTCGCCGGCTCGATGATCCTCGTCACGCTCGCCGCGGTCGCGACGTTCCTCATCGTCCAGAGCATCCCCGCGCTGTTCGCCGACCGCGAGGACGCGTCGATCCTCGACTCGAACTTCTGGGCCTACGTCGGACCGCTCGTCTTCGGCACGGTCTGGGCCGCCGCGCTGGCGCTGCTCATCGCCCTGCCGATCTCGATCGGCATCGCGCTCTTCATCTCGCACTACGCACCGCGCCGGCTCGCGTCGGTGCTCGGCTACATCGTCGACCTGCTGGCCGCCGTGCCGTCGGTCGTGTTCGGCCTGTGGGGCATCGGCGTGCTCGCCCCCGCCGTCCAGCCGATCTACTCCTGGCTCGTGGACAACCTCGGCTGGTTCCCGCTCTTCGCCGGTCCGGTCTCGGGCACCGGTCGCACCATCCTCACCGCAGCCCTCGTCCTCGCCGTCATGATCATCCCGATCATCACCGCGATCTCGCGCGAGGTCTTCCTCCAGACCCCGGTCCTCCACGAGGAGGCCGCGCTCGCGCTCGGCGCCACCAAGTGGGAGATGATCCGCACCGCGGTCCTCCCGTTCGGCCGCCCCGGCATCATCTCGGCCGCGGTGCTCGGCCTCGGTCGCGCACTCGGCGAGACGATGGCCGTCGCGATGGTCCTCTCGGCGACGGGGGCGGTCACGTTCCAGCTGCTCACCTCGGTCAACCCGTCGACGATCGCGGCGAACATCGCCCTCAGCTTCCCCGAGGCGTACGGCATCAACGTCAACGTCCTCATCGCGACGGGCCTCATCCTCTTCATCGTCACCTTCGCGGTGAACGCGATCGCCCGCTGGATCGTCGCTCGCCGTGCCGAGTTCTCGGGAGCGAACTGATGACCACGACGATCACCCCTCCCGAGACGCGCGGGCCGGCTGCGGCGCCGGTGAGCAACTCGCTGACGGCCGGCAAGCTGCCCAACGGCGCGCCGTGGATGGTGCTGGGTGGCAGCCTCCTCGTCTCGGCCGGCCTCTTCGGCGTCATCGCGTTCAGCGGCGCCGCGTTCGACTGGGTGGGCACGTTCGTGGTCGCCGCCCTCGTCTACGTCGCCACGATCACGCTGCTCTCGCGCATCGTCGAGGGCTCGCGACGCGCCACCGACCGCTTCGTGACCGCGCTGGTCACCGGCGCGTTCCTGCTGGCGATGATCCCGCTGATCTCGCTCTCGATCACCGTCGTGACCTTCGGGCTCAACCGCTTCGACGCCGAGTTCTTCACGTACTCGATGCGGAACGTCACGGGCGAGGGCGGCGGCGCCCTGCACGCCATCGTCGGAACCGTGCTCATGACCGGGACTGCGGCCCTGATCTCGATCCCGATCGGCCTGATGACCTCGATCTACCTCGTGGAGTACGGCCGCGGCCGTCTCGCCCGGGGCATCACCTTCCTCGTCGACGTGATGACCGGCATCCCGTCGATCGTCGCCGGCCTCTTCGCGTACGCGCTCTTCGCGATCTTCTGGGGCCCGGGCACGCGGACCGGCATCGCCGGCGCGGTGGCGCTCGCCGTGCTGATGATCCCCGTCGTCGTGCGCTCGAGCGAGGAGATGCTGCGCCTGGTTCCCGTCGAGCTGCGCGAGGCCGCGTACGCACTCGGCGTTCCGAAGTGGCTGACGATCGTGAAGGTCGTGCTGCCGACCTCGATCGCCGGCATCACGACCGGCATCATGCTCGCGATCGCCCGCGTCATCGGCGAGACCGCGCCGCTGCTCATCGCCGCCGGCTTCACGAACAGCATGAACTACGACATGACCGAGGGGCGCATGCAGTCGCTCCCCGTGTTCGTCTACACCCAGTACGCCAACCAGGGGAACCCGCCCGAGGCGTACCTCGACCGCGCGTGGGCGGCCGCCCTCACGCTCATCCTCATCGTCATGGTGCTGAACCTCGTCGCCCGACTCGTCGCGCGGTTCTTCGCCCCCAAGTACGGTCGCTGACCCCCAGTAAGGAAACAGAGTGTCCAAGCGCATCGAAGTCCGAGACCTGAACGTCTACTACGGCAAGTTCCTCGCCGTCGAAGGCGTCTCGCTCGAGATCGAGCCCCGGAGCGTCACCGCATTCATCGGCCCGTCGGGCTGCGGCAAGTCGACGTTCCTCCGCACCCTGAACCGCATGCACGAGGTCATCCCCGGCGCGCGCGTCGAGGGCGAGGTGCTGATCGACGGCAACAACCTCTACGACCCCGAGGTCGACCCCGTGCTCGTGCGTCGCCAGGTGGGCATGGTGTTCCAGCGTCCGAACCCGTTCCCGACGATGTCGATCAAGGAGAACGTGCTCGCGGGCGTCAAGCTCAACAACAAGCGGATTTCGAAGTCCGACGCCGACGACCTCGTCGAGTCCTCGCTCAAGGGCGCGAACCTCTGGAACGAGGTCAAGGACCGCCTCGACCGTCCCGGTTCGGGTCTCTCGGGCGGTCAGCAGCAGCGTCTCTGCATCGCGCGCGCGATCGCGGTCTCGCCCGAGGTGATCCTCATGGACGAGCCCTGCTCGGCGCTCGACCCGATCTCGACGCTCGCGATCGAGGACCTCATCGAGGAGCTGAAGCAGGAGTACACGATCGTGATCGTGACCCACAACATGCAGCAGGCCTCGCGCGTGTCCGACAAGACGGCGTTCTTCAACATCGCCGGCACGGGCAAGCCCGGCAAGCTCATCGAGTACGACGAGACCACGACGATCTTCTCGAATCCGTCGCAGAAGGCCACGGAGGACTACGTCTCAGGCCGTTTCGGCTGATCCTGGATCGATATCACTGGGGCCCGACGGCCCGGGCCCGACCGGGCCCGGGCCGTCGTCGTGCGTGCCGGCGAGTCCGCGCTCAGTCGCGCGGGCTGAGGAGGTACGCGTTCAGTGCAGCGGTCTCGGCCGGGTCGACGGGAAGCGGCGCGCCGTCGAGTTCGGCGATCGGAGCCGCCATCCGCACGCTCGACACCAGCCACGCGGCAT
This sequence comes from Agromyces sp. GXQ0307, assembly GCF_044769845.1. Lineage (NCBI taxonomy): Bacteria > Bacillati > Actinomycetota > Actinomycetes > Micrococcales > Microbacteriaceae > Agromyces > Agromyces sp. GXQ0307. Next base: position 88,755 of record NZ_JBIZVY010000002.1, read on the forward strand.
CCGCTCGTCGCAGCTCGTCGAGTCGGAGGTCGCGGTACGCGACCCGGCGCCCCTGCCCCTCGAGGTGCGCGAAGATGCTGCGCTGGGTCGTGCCGTGCAGGATGCCCGCGGCCGGCGGCGTCGTGACGAACTCGTCGCCGATCCGGGCGATCACGCTCGATGTCGGACCCTCGAGCACGAACCCGTCGGACGAGACGAACAGCGCGTCATCGGCACCGCGTCGCCTGGCCTCGCGGATGGCGGCCATGTTCGCCGCGTAGCTCAGCGTCTTCGCGCCGAGCAGCAGCCACGGCGCCCGCTCGCCCGCGCCTCGCGCGACCCCCCGGTCGAGACTGACGACGCGGATGCCGCGTTCCCGCGCTGCGCTGAAGTCGGCGCCCGGCGTGACGTGCACCCACCCCGTCGGGGTGGTACCGGGGTCGACGCCCCGGCTCAGCGCGATCTTCAGGGCGAACTCGCCCTCGGCCGGAACACGCTCGGCGGCGCGGCGGATGACGAGGCGCCACTGCTCGAGGTTGGGCTCCGGCAGCTCCGTGAGGCGCGCGGAATTCGCCAGGCGGGCGAGGTGCGGCCCGACCTCCTGCACGTGGCCGTCGATCACGGCGAGCGTCTCGAAGATCCCGTCGCCGCGGTGCGGCGCGAGGTCGTTCACGGCGAGCGCGCCCGAGCCCGGTTCGATCTCGCGGAAGGACGCTTCGAGGAACTCGGGCGAGGCGTCGACGGGAAGCGGGTCGACGAGGAACGAGACGGTGTCGGCCATGCTCCGATGCTACGCCGCGCGGCCGGTCGCCGTCGGGTCGAGCGATCGCACCCGCCGACACCATCCGGGGACCGTCGGGCAGGAAGATGGCCGGCCGCAGAACGCCTCTCGGCGCGAGGCCGCTCGAAGCGGCGAATATTGGAGCCCGGGGTTACTGCGACCGGCCACGAACAGTCTAAACGAGGCCGACCGCGGGTCTATTCCCCGGCGTTCAGGTCGCGCTCAGTCGAGGCTGTCATGGCGCCAGAGCCGCGCGCACGCGGCGAGTTCCTCGGCGAGCGCCGAGAGGCGCAGGGCACGCTGCGTGAGCATGCCCGGGCGATCGGGGTGCACGGCGTCCGCAGCATCCGCGTCGTCGGCGAGGCTCGCGAACCCGGTCGACGCGACCCGGCAGAACGCCGTCGCACGCTCGAGCGCCGCTGCGAAGTCGCCGGCGAACACGCCGCGCAGGATCGTGTCGGCGAGGTCGCGCATCTCGGCCGGACCGGCCGGCGTCGGGGCGCCCGCCACGACCTGGTCGATCGTGTGCGACACCTCGGTGCCGCGCTGGAAGGCGAGGCTGACGCCCTGCGCATCCTGCCGGATCATGGTGCGCAGCAGGTAGATGCGCCAGAGCGCACCCGGGAGGCTCTTCGGCGACGCCTGCGACCACAGCTCGGCGATCGCGTCGATGCCGTGCTGGTCGGTGTACGAGACGAGGCGGGCCACCACCTCGGGGTCGGGATCCTCGCGGACGCGCGAGAGGACCGCGGCCGCCGTATCGTGCGCGACGCGGCTCACGTACGCCGGATCGTCTGCGCCGAGGTACCCCTCGAACATGCGCGGCGGGAAACGCGTCGGGCGGTGGAAGTCTGCGGTCATCGCGGACACGATACCCCCGCCGGCCGGGAACCGCGCGAGTGTCCGCCTTCGGCGGAATCGGGGTCGGCCTGCGGTTCACTTCCCCGAATCGATGCCCTGCGCTGCGAACAGGGCGGCCGACCGCCAATCCGAACCCAGTCGTCGATACGTCGCGATCGCGTGGCAGTTGCGGCATCGGACATCGCACTTCGCGATCTCCTCCTGCACCCGCTCCCACGAGTACGCCGCCTTCGCGAGCTTCATCACCTCAGCGACCTTGTTCGTCCCGACACGGTGGTCGAAGTCGAGCACGCGGATGTCGGCTTCGCCGCAGTCGACGCAGGGGTGGGTCAGGAGGTACTCGCCGATCCGTCGCAGGTGAGCAGCTCGGGTCTTGGCCACTTGGGCGGCGACGGCCCTGCGGTGCTTCTGGAGGTTCTCGGCGTAGTACCGGCGAGCACGCGCCGCATTGCACGTTCTGCAGACGGACTGCCGACCGTCGGCGGACCTCGACCGCACGTTGAAGTCCGTGACGGCGAGCTCGCGTCGGCAGGTCGAGCAGGTCTTCACGGTCCGTCCCTTCACGAGGTCGAGGCGAGCGTATGCGCACCCGACGACACCCTCGTACGATCGCGCTCGACGCCGACGAGGTGGCCGCGGCACGGGGGTAGTCTGGACCGGGGCCTCTAGCTCAGTTGGCAGAGCAGCGGACTTTTAATCCGTAGGTCGTCGGTTCGAGCCCGACGGGGCCCACCGCATCACGGCGCGAGCCGCGGCATCCCGAGGCCGAACTCGTGGCGCAGCGCGCTCGCGGCCGCGTGCCATCCGGCGAGGCCGTGCACGCCCGGCCCGGGTGGCGTCGAGGCCGACGCGAGGTACACGCCGGCGAGGGGCGTGCGCCACGGGTCGGGCGAGAGCACGGGGCGGCGAACGAGCTGCGCGAGCGACGGTGCGCCCGAGGCGATGTCTCCGCCGATGTAGTTGGCGTTCTCGGCCTGCATCCGCTCGGCCGAACGCGAGGACGTCGCGAGCACGAGGTCGCGGAAGCCCGGCGCGAAGCGCTCGATCTGCCGGATGACGGCCTCGGTCGGGTCGAGCGTCGACCCGGCCGGGACGTGCGTGTACGTCCAGAGCACGTGCCGACCGTCGGGCGCACGGGTGTCGTCGAGCGTCGACGGCTGCGACACCAGCACGTACGGTGACGACGGATGCCGCCCGCGCGCCACGTCGCGTTCGCCCGCGGCGATCTCCTCCCGCGTGCCGCCGAGGTGCAGGGTGCCGGCCAGCGCGAGGTCGGCGTTCGTCCAGGGCACGGGGCCGGCCAACGCGAAATCCACCTTCGCCGCGGCGTTGCCGTACCGGAATCCCCGGAGCGCGCGGCGGTAGCGAGTCGGCAGCCGGTCGCCGGCGAGGCGCGCGAGCGCGCGCGGGGTCACGTCGAGCAGGACGGCACGGGCGCGCGGCAGCGCCGCGAGGTCGTCGACCGTGGCATCCGTCACCACTTCGCCGCCGTGCGCGGCGAGGTCGGCGACCAACGCGTCGACGATCGCGCCGCTGCCGCCGACCGGGATCGGCCAGCCGCGCGCGTGCGCGTGCATCGTGAGCACGAGTCCGGCGCCCGAGGTCCCGATGCTCGGCAGCGGCCGGATCGCGTGCGCGGCGACACCCGTGAGCATCGAGGGGGCCGCGTCGTCGCGGAATCGCACGTTCCACGCACGCGTTCCCTGCTCGAGCGCACGCAGGCCGAAGCGGGCGGCGACGAGCGGATGGCGCGGCACGCGCACGAGCGTCGACCCCGTGAACCCGGTCACCGCCTCCTCGCGCGCGACGAGCGGGGCGATGAGGCGCCGGTACGCGCCTCCGTCGCGGCCGAGCCCGTCGACCGTGCGCTCGAGGTCGCGCCAGGCGAGGCCCGCGCGTCCGCGGTCGAGCGGGTGGCCGAACGAGAGTTCCGGGATCCGGAGCTCGATGCGCCGCTCGAGCCCGAAGGCGCGGAAGAAGGGCGATGCGAGCGCCATCGGGTGGACCGCCGAACAGACGTCGTGGTGGAAGCCGGGGAGCGTGAGCTCGGCGGTGCGGGCGCCGCCGCCCGGCTCCGGGGCGGCCTCGAACACGCGCACCGAAAGGCCGGCGCGTGCGAGCGTGACGGCGGCGGCGAGCCCGTTCGGGCCCGATCCGACCACGACCGCGTCGACGGCGTCGCTCCGGGTCATCCGTCCTCCCCGTCCGCGGGTCGGGCGTGCTCCGCGGTCGGCACCATGATGCCACGCGGCGGCGCCGTGGCGGCGCCGTGGCGGCGACCGGCGGACCGGGCACCGCCGTGGGGGATCGAGGACGTGGAGGGCCTCGATGCCCCGACGCGGCGGCTCCTCCCCAGGATTCCCCTCCCGCACTGCCACATGCGGTGGACCGAGCGTACGTCCCCGGCTCGGTGCAGGGAACACCCTCGAAGTGGGGACTGGATCTCCGGTCGGATGGAGTCCGACGAGCGGAGGCCGCTCCTCGTGTCAGCCGACGATGCGGCGCAGCCCCGCCATGAGCGCGAGCCGCTCCTCCGCGTTCCGTCCGAGCGGCGTCACGTTCAGCGTCGTGACCCCCGCGCGCACGAACGCCGCGACGCGCTCGGCGACCTCGGCGGGCGACCCGATCAGCGAGATCGCACGCACGAGCTCGTCGGGCACGGCGGCGATCGCCTCCTCGCGGTGGCCGTCGAGGTAGAGGTCCTGGATCCGCTCGGCTTCCGACGCGAAGCCGTAGCTGGCGATGAGGTCGTTGTAGAAGTTCTTGCCGCGCGCGCCCATGCCGCCGATGTAGAGGCCGAGGTTCGGCTTGACCGCCGCGATCGCGGCCTCGACGAGTTCGGCCCGATCGGTGATGGCGAGGGCCGGGCTCGCGAAGACGTCGAGCGCCCCGAGGTCGGGAGCACGCCGCGCGCGCCCCGCCTCGAGCGACGCACCCCACACGTCGCCGGCCCGCTCGGGGTGGAAGAACATCGGCAGCCAGCCCTCGGCGATCTCGGCGGTCTGCTCGACCGACTTCGGGCCGAGCGAGGCGATGGTGATGGGGATCCGCTCGCGCACGGGTTCGTTGATGAGCTTCAGCGGCTTGCCGAGCCCCGTGCCCTGGCCCGCCGCCAGCGGGATCGTGTAGTTGCGCCCCTCGTGCACCACGCGCTCGCGGCGCCACACCATCCGGCAGACGTCGACGATCTCGCGCATTCGGCCGAGCGGCGCGTCGTACGGCACGCCGTGGAAGCCCTCGATGACCTGCGGACCGGAGGCGCCGATGCCGAGCTCGAACCGGCCCTCGGAGACGTAGTCGAGGCCGGCTGCGGTCATGGCAGTGAGGGACGGGGTACGCGTGTAGAGCTGCAGGATGCCGCTCATCAGCGTCATCCGCGAGGTGCGAGCAGCGAGGAAACCGAGCTGGCTGACCGCATCGAACGAGTAGACCTCGGGGACGACGACGAGGTCGACGCCCGCGCGCTCGAGTTCGGCGACCTCGGCCGCAGCCTCGCGGAAGCCGCCCGCGTAGCTCAGGAACATGCCGATGCGCATGCGTCACTCCTCGTCGTCGGGGGTCGTGGTGATGGTGGGCTCGCGGCCCCCTCAGACCCTAGTCGACCCGATCAGGTCTCGACGACGACGATCGGGTCGGTCGTGGGCGCCTCGGATCCGCCCGTCGGCTCGATCGTCATGCCGACCACGACGCCGGGCGTGAACTCGCCGTCGAGGACGACGTAGGCGGTCCCGTCGTCCGGGTCGAAGGTGCCCGCCGCCCGTGCCCCGGCCTCGTCGATGTACCAGAGTTCGTACGTCGAGTCGTCGCCGACATCCGGCAGCTCGGCCGCGCGCACGGCCGATCGCCCCAGCGCCTCGGACCACACCACGGTGACCTCGCCGCCGTTGGCCGAGGCGACGGTCGTGGTCTCGGCGTCGGGTGCGGAGGCGATCGCCTGCACCTCGCGCTGCGCTCCCCACCCCGCGGGACCGGGCCAGTTCACGCCCACGATCGCACCGGCGACGACGAGCACGGCGGCGGCCGCCGCGGCGATGATCGCGGCCGGGCGCCGGAACCAGCGGCGACGGGCGGCGAGTTCGGCAGGTCCGGCACCGGATGCCGGGGGTCCGCCGGGTTCGGGACCGCGCTCGACCACGGGCTCGGGCTCCGGCGCGGTCGCGGACGGCTCCGCCGGCAGCTGCGGCACGTCGTCGAGCGCGGCGAAGATCGACGTCTTGAGCGACGGGCGTGGCTCGACCGCGTCGGCGGCCTCGCCGAGCACGGCCGCCGCCGCCCGATGCGCGTCGAGTTCGGCGCGGAGTTCCGGCGATTCCGCGAGTCGCGCCTCGATGAGCGCACGCTCCTCGTCGGTCACGGCGTCGAGCGCGTAGGCGGCGAGCATCGCGTCGATGTCGTCGTGATCCCGACGTTCCGGCGACTCGGAGTCGGTCATGTGCTCACCCCCATCACGCGGCGCAGGCGGATCATGCCGTCGCGCATCCTGGTCTTCACCGTGCCGAGCGGCACGTCGAGCCGCTCGGCGATCTCGGACTGCGTCAGCCCGCCGTAGTACGCGAGCGTCACGCACTCGCGCTGCAGGTCGCTCAGTTCGGCGAGCGCGACGTGCGCCCGCTCGTGGTCGAGTCGCACCTCGACCGCTTCGGCGACGCTGTCGACCGGCACGTCGAGGTCGCGCGCGCCGATGCGCGCATCGCGATCACGCGCGGACTGCGTCGACCGCACCCGGTCCACGGCGCGGCGGTGCGCGAGCGTGAACATCCATGAGATCGCCGAGCCTCGCCCCGCATCGAAGCGCGGCGCGGTCTGCCACACCTCGAGGAAGACGTCCTGGGCGACCTCCTCGGCCTGGGCGGGGTCGACCACGACACGGCGCACGAGCCCGAAGATGCGGGCCGCCGTCCGATCGTAGAGCGCGCCGAAGGCCGCCCGGTCCCCGGCACCGGTCGCGACGAGCAGGTCGTCGAGGGTCGGCCCGGATGCCGCGGGCTCCTGCTCGGCGTCCGTCACACGTCCCAGCATGACAGACCTCGCCGGTCGGGTTCGCGCGGCCGCGGGTGCGGCGCGACTCACGACCGGGAGCGCAGCCGGTGCGAGGGTCATTCGGGGCTCCTGCGGTGTCTGGAGGGTCGCCGGTGGTTCGGCGCCGGAGGCGACGGGGATTGGTCGGTCCATCTCGACCGGAGCGGCCGGCCGGACGACGGATCCGATCAGTCCGGGCGCGTCTCGGCGCCATCCGGCCCGTCGACGCAGTACCAGAGCGTCCAGCGATCGGGAACGCCCTTGAGGTCGTGCTCCCCGGCCGGTTCGAAGGCGAACGGGAGGCCGAGCAGGAGCACGCGGACGGTGTCGCTCACCATGATGCGACCGGGGTCGGCGATCGCGCAGATCCGAGCCGCCGCGTGCACCGCGAGCCCGACGAGGTCGTCGCCGCGCATGATGAGCTCGCCCGCGTGGACGCCGACCCGCAGTTCGAGCCCGAGCGCGGCGGCCGACTCCAGTGCCTGGGTGGCGAAGTGCAGCGCGGACGACGGCAGCGGGAAGGTCGCCACGATCCCGTCGCCGGTGGTGTTCGCCTCCGACCCGGAGAAGCGTGCGATCGCGCGTCGCAGCGCGTCGTCATGGGCGGCATGGATGCTGCGCCAGCGCTCGTCGCCGGTCTGCGCCAGCGCGACGGTCGAACCGACGATGTCGGTGAAGACCGTCGTGAGCACGTCCCTGCGGCCGCCGGTGCGGGTCCCCGTGAGGAACTCCTCCATCTCGTCGACGAGCGCGCTGTCGGGCAGGATCGCCGGGAGTGCGGAGGACCGGTGGACGAGCTGGAGCCGGCCGTCGGGCAGCGCGTCAGCCAACCATCGCATCGGCGCCTCCTCGATGGCCTCGAGGGCGGTGTCGTGGAGCACGAGCACGGGCGCCTGCACGTCGGCGAGGTACGGGCGGATGTCGACCTCCGCGATCGCCCCCGCGAGCCGCCTCGCGGCGGTCGGCGTCGCCGACATGCTCTCGTAGCGTTCCCACCATGCGACGAGTCGTTCGGCGCCCTCGGCCTGCCAGAACCGCCGGACGACGAGTCCGCGACCCCACCCGGACGGTTCGAGCCCGGCCGTGAGGCTCGCGATCAGCGCGGCATCCACTTCCCACGGGAACCCCTCGTCGGCATGGCCGACCGCGAGCGCCTCGTAGGCGATGACCGACTCGATCCGCTCCGGATGACGCGCCGCGGCGACGATCGCGGTCGCACCGCCGTCGAACCAGCCGATGATCGAGGCCCGCGTGCTGCCCGCGGCGTCGAGGATCGCGACGAGGTCGTCGGCGCGGTCCTCGACGGTGGCGTCGAGCCCGCCCCGGTCCGAGAGACCAGTGCCGCGCTTGTCGAAGAGGATGACCCTCGCGCCGAGCGCCCGGAGCCGCTCGATGAACTCGAGGTGCTCGGGCAGTTCGCAGAAGACGTCGACGTTCGAGATGAAGGCGAACGCGAGCACGATGTCGCGCTCGCCCTCGCCGAACACCTTGTAGGCGAGGTCGGCGCCCTTCCGGGACGCGTACCGCGTCGCGGGGATCACGATCCCGCTCTCCGACGCTCCTGGCGGCAGGTCACGCGATCAGGCTAGTCGTGCCGCGGACGGATGTCGCGGTGCGCGGCACCGAGTCGGCCGGTCAGATGCCGCCTGGCGCCTCCTCGCCGCGCGCGACGCGACGGCGGTGCTCGCGGATGCGGATCACGCGCTTGACGACGAACGCCCCGACGGCGAGCACGACGGCCGCGATCACGACGATCTGCAGCCCGTCGGCCCAGGGCTCGACCACGTGCCAGTTCTCGCCGAGGAGGTAGCCCGCGAGCACGAACACCGTGTTCCAGATCACGCTGCCGAGGGTCGTCAACGCCAGGAACCACGCGACCGGCATGCGGGTGACCCCGGCGGGGATCGAGACGAGGCTCCGGAAGATCGGGATCATCCGGCCGAAGAAGACGGCCTTCCGGCCGTGCCGGTCGAACCAGGCCTCGGTGCGGTCGACGTCCGCGACATCCACCAACGGCACGGCCTTGACCAGCGCCCTCGTGCGCGCCCGGCCGAGGAGCGCCCCCACGAGGTAGAGCGCGAGCGCGCCGACGACCGAGCCGGCGGTGGTCCAGGCGAGGACCTCGACGAGGGTGAACGAGCCGCGGCTCGCCGTGAAGCCCGCGAGCGGGAGGATCACCTCGCTCGGAAGCGGCGGGAACAGGTTCTCGAGCGCGATCGCGAGGGCCGCCCCCGGCGCGCCGAGGGTCTCCATCAGGTCGACCGCCCACGCGGCGAGCCCCGTGAGCTCGGAATCGGCGGCGGCACGCAGGGATGTCGTCGTCATGCCTCCGACGCTAGGCGAACGCGGCTGGACGAACAGTGGGGATGACCCCCGGAACGCCACGAGCCCCTCCGCATTCCGGGATCGCTCCAATCCGGCATCCGCACCGCCCCGAACCCCACCCGACGGCCCCGCACGCGGGCCGCGCACACCTGAGGAGGAGACCGATGCGATCCACGCGCAGCACGCACCGCACCGCACTGGCGGCGTTCTCGATCGTGGCCGTCGCCGCGCTCGGACTCGCCGGCTGCAGCGCCGGCACGACCGACGAGGCCGCGACCGACGACGAGACCACGATGAGCGAGGAGCCCATGGAGACCGAGGAGAGCATGGCCGATCCGGCGGCGAACCTCGTGGGGCCGGGATGCGCCGACTACGCCGCGCAGGTGCCCGACGGCGCCGGCTCGGTCGAGGGCATGGCGATGGACCCCGTGGCCGTCGCCGCCTCGAACAACCCGCTGCTGACCACCCTGGTCTCCGCGGTCTCGGGCGGGATCAATCCCGACGTCGACCTGGTCGACACGCTGAACGGCGACGAGTTCACGGTGTTCGCGCCCGTCGACGACGCGTTCGCCGAGCTCGACGCCGCGACGATCGAGACGCTGCAGGGCGACAGCGAACTGCTGACCTCGATCCTCACGTACCACGTCGTGCCCGGGCAGCTGACGCCGGACGAGGTCGTCGGCACCCAGACGACGGTCCAGGGCGGCAGCGTCGAGGTGACCGGGTCGGGCGACGAGCTCATGGTGAACGACGCCAACGTGATCTGCGGCGGCGTCATGACCGCGAACGCGACCGTGTACCTCATCGACGCGGTCCTCATGCCCCAGTAGGTCTCGCGTCACGACGCCGCGACGGCCCCTTCCTCGGGAGGGGCCGTCGTCGTCGCGCTCGGGAACGGGCTCGTCGTCGCGACGGCCCCTCAGCGTGCTCCGAGCCGGATGCGGAAGGCTGGTGCTCCGGCAGATCGGAGCGAACCCCGCATGACCTGGAGCCTCGTCCTCGACGTCCTGCTCGTGCTCGTCCTCGTCGGCGCGCTCGTGCACGGATGGCGCGCCGGCCTGCTCCGGACCCTCGGCGGTCTGCTCGGGCTGATCGCCGGCGGTGTCGCCGCCTACATCGCGATGCCATGGGTCGTCTCGTTCGTCGCCGCCCCCGAGTGGCGCGCGCCGATCGCGATCGCCGTCGCAGTGGTGCTCCTCGTCGCGGGCGCATCCATCGGCGGTGCGATCGGCCGGGCGCTCCGCCGCGGCGCCGACGCCGTCAAGCTCGGGCCGATCGACCGGGTGCTGGGCGCGATCGTGAACACGATGGTGACGGCGTTCGTCATCGCGCTCGTCGCCTCGGGCGTCGGCTCGATGGGCGTACCGGTCGTCTCGCCCGCGGTCGCGGGCTCGTGGGTCGTGCGCGGCATCGACCAGGTCACCCCGCAGCCTGCGCGCACGCTCATGGCCGAACTGCGCACCGCGGCGTTCGGCGAGGCCATCCCCTGGCTCACGGGCGTGCTCGACGGGCCGACGGTCGCGCCCGAGCTTCCGTCGGGTGGGGTCGACGATCCGGAACTGAACGCGGCCGCGGCATCCGTCGTCAGGGTCACCGGGCTCGCCTTCGAATGCGGCGGGAACCTCACCGGGTCGGGCTTCGTCGTGGCGCCTGACCGGATCGTGACGAACGCCCACGTCGTCGCGGGCGTGACGGAGCCCATCGTCGAGGCTCCGGGCCGCGGGCCGGTCTCGGGGCGGGTCGTCGCGTTCGAGCCCGACGTCGACCTCGCGGTGATCGCGGTCGAGGGGTTGGACGTCGCACCGCTCGCCGTCGCGGAGACGCCGGGCGCCGACGCCGACGTGGCCGTCGTGGGCTACCCCTTCGGCGGACCGCTCGAGCTCCGGCCCGCACGGGTCATGGCGAACGGCCCGATCACGATCTCCATCGACGGCGACACGACCTCGCGCGACGTCGTGACCCTCGCGGCCGAGGTCGACCACGGCAATTCCGGGGGCCCGGTGCTCACGGGCGACGGAGAGGTCGGCGGCGTCGTGTTCGCGAAGTCGCAGACGGTCGACAACGTCGGCTTCGCCGTGCCCGTGGGCACGCTCGAGCCGCTCGCCGATGAGGCGCCGTCGCTCAGCGAGCGCGTCGACTCGGGACGTTGCGCGTTCTAGTGCGACGACCGCGCCGCGCCGACGCCCGCGCCGGCGCGCTCCGCCTCACTCTGCGGTGAACCCGGCGAAGCGGATGCCCCAGCTCAGCTCCCACTGCTCGCCCGGGTCGAGCCAGCGAAGGCCCTTGCCCGAGTTGAACGCCTCGGCCGGCGCGGTCATCGGTTCGACGGCGATCGCGCGGCTCTCGCCGGGGAAGTTCTCGGTCGTGAACACCTGCACGTACGCGAACTCGTCGTCGGCCCAGACCGAGACGGAGCGCCCGTCGGGCGCGACGAGCGTGTGCTCGACCGTGCCGTCGACCGAGGCGACCTCGCCGAACGCGTCGTCGAGGTCGACGTCGCCCACGCGGCGCCCCTCGCGGAAGTCCCACTCGGTGCCGTCGACCGGGACCTCGCCGGTCGGCAGCAGACGCTCGTCGACCTCGAGGTGGCTCGCGGCATCGAGCCGCAGCACCAGGTCCTCCGTGGGCACGCCGCCGATCTTGAGGAACGGGTGCGTGCCGACCGCCACGGGTGCGGGCTCGCCACCGACGTTCTCGAGGAAGTGCGTGACCTTCAGGCCGTCGGAGACCAGCTCGTAGCGCACCGCGGTGCGGACGAGGAACGGGTAGCCGAGCTGAGGGAAGATCGTCGCGGCGAGGGTCACCGAGTCGCGGTCCTGCTCGACGGGGACGTACTCGGCGAACCGCAGCAGGCCGTGGATCGCGTTGTTGCGCGCGGGCTCGGTGATCGCGAGCTGGTACGACTGCTCGCCGTGCCGCCAGACGCCGTCGCGGATCCGGTTCGGCCACGGCACGAGCACGATGCCCGCGCCGGACGGCGGCGTCTGGTCCTCGCCGTACGTCGGGACGAGGTCGATCCCGTTGATGGTGAGCGAGCGCAGGCCCGCGGCGACGGCGGTGACGGTCGCGCGGACATCGCCCGTGGAGGTGGTCGTCTCGAGCTCGAACTGATCGCCCGTGGGGAGATTCATGCACTCCACCCTAGGGCTGCCGGGCTCCCCCGGCGACGAGCACCTCGAGGCCGGCGTCGCGGAGTTCGCCGACGAGGACCGCGGGCGCCGCGGCATCCGTCACCAACGCGTGGAACGCGTCGACGGGCGCGATGCGCCCGAGGTGCACCTCGCCGAGCTTCGACGAGTCGGCCACGACGACGGCGCGCGCGGCGCGCTGCAGCATGAGCGCCTTCACGGATGCCTCGGGGAGGTTCGCGTTCGTCACGCCGAGCTTCGGGTCGACGCCGTTGCACCCGATGACGGCGAGGTCGACGTGGACCTCGTCGAGCACCGAGCCGGCGAGCGGGTGCACGAGCGAGTGCTGGCGGGGGCGGAGGGTGCCGCCCGTCACCACGACCGTGAACCGCGGGATCTCCGGCTCGAGCTCGAGTGCGATCGAGAGGCCGTTGGTGAAGATCGTGACGTCGTCGAGGTCGGTACGCGCGCGCAGCGCGCGGGCCACCTGGAGGGTCGTGGTGCCGACGTCGAGGATCACGCTCTGCCCGCTGCGGACGAGCGCGGCCGCGCGCTCGCCGATGAGTTGCTTGGGCACGACCGAGGTCGCCAGCGCCTCCTCGAAGCTCGGCTCGCGCTCGGGTCGGGCTTCGGCGGCGCCGGCCCCCGAGGGCACCGCACCGCCGTGGACCCGGCGAACGAGGCCCGCCCGCTCGAGCGCGTCGAGGTCGGCGCGCGCGGTCACCGGCGTCACGCCGAACGACTCGCTCAGCTCGACGACGCGCACGAAGCCGCGCTCGGTGACGAGGTCGGCGGTGAGTCGGCGGCGGTGTGCGGCGTCGGGCTGCATGACGACCAGTGTGCGCGCGCCATCCGTACTTTGCAATACGAAACCCACTTGTTTCCGAAACGAAAGTCGCGTACCGTGGCGCCGTGCATCAGACCGAACCCGGCCTCCTCGACCCGCGCATCGCGGTGCGCCGCTCGACGCTGGCCGACGGCCGCGAGCTCATCTACTTCGACGACGCCGACACGACGCTCCCGACCGAGCGGGCGATCGACGCCCGCACCCTCGACCCGCGGCCCGCCGTGGCCGAGATGCGACAGGACCCCCTCACCGGCGAATGGGTCTCGATCGCCGCGGCACGCCAGAACCGCGTGTTCCTGCCGCCCGCCGACGCCGACCCGCTCGCGCCGCAGACCGCGACCAATCCGTCCGAGATCCCGAGCAGCTACGACGTCGCCGTGTTCGAGAACCGGTCGCCGTCGTTCGGGCCCGACCTGCCCGACTGGTCCGCGGAGGCCTCGGACGAGGGCACGACGGATGCCGCAGCATCCGCCCTCGCCGACGTGCGCGCCGTCGGGCTCGAGCGCCGACTGCCCTCCCACGGCCGCTGCGAGGTCGTCTGCTTCAGCCCCGAGCACGAGGGGTCGTTCGGAACGCAGAGCGTCTCGCGCGCCCGCACCGTCATCGAGGCGTGGGCGCACCGCACCGCCGCACTCTCGGCCCTGCCGGGCGTGCAGCAGGTGTTCCCGTTCGAGAACCGCGGGCGCGAGATCGGCGTCACGCTCCCCCACCCGCACGGGCAGATCTACGCCTACCCGTACGTCACGCCGCGCACCGAGCGACTGCTCGCCGCGATCGACGCGTACGGGCCCACGTTGCAGGCCGACGTGCTCCAGCGCGAGCGCGCCGGCGAGCGCGTGCTCCTCGCCGGCGAGCACTGGACCGCGTACGTGCCGTTCGCCGCGCGCTGGCCGATCGAGGTCCACCTCGTGCCGAACCGGCACGTGCCCGACCTCGCCGCGACGACGGCGGAGGAGCGCGACGAACTCTCGCGCGTGTACCTGCGTCTCCTCCGCGGCGTCGACCGGCTCTACGACACGCCGACGCCGTACATCGCGGCATGGCACCAGGCGCCCGTGCACGGGCACCGCGACGACGTCCGACTCACGATGCAGTTGACGAGCCCGCGCCGGGCCGCCGACCGCCTGAAGTACCTCGCCGGTTCCGAGGCCGCCATGGGCGCCTGGATCGGCGACGTTCCCCCCGAGACGCAGGCCGCCGCGCTGCGCACCGCCATCGAAGGAGTTGTCCTGTGACCGACGCCGTGGCCTCCGCCCAGCATCTCTTCGCCGAGCAGTACGGGCGCCGCCCGGCGGGCGTCTGGTCGGCACCCGGCCGCGTGAACCTCATCGGCGAGCACACCGACTACAACGACGGCTTCGTGTTCCCGTTCGCGATCGACCGCCGCACGACGGTCGCGCTGGGCGACCGCGACGACCGGCTCGTGCGGGTCTCGTCGACGTTCTCTCCCGAGACGATCGAGGTGCATCTCGACGAACTCACCCCCGACGCGGTGAGCGGCTGGGCCGCCTACCCGCTGGGCGTGGTCTGGGCGCTCGGCGAGTTCGGCGCCGACCTCGCGCACGTGCGCGGCGTCGACCTGCACATCGACTCCGACGTGCCCGTCGGCGCGGGCCTCTCGTCGTCGGCCGCGATCGAGTGCGCCGTCGCGCTCGCGCTCGACGAGCACTGGGGTCTCCGCTTCGACCGGCCGACCCTCGCGAAGATCGGCCGCCTCGCGGAGAACCGCGTCGTCGGCGCCCCGACCGGGATCATGGACCAGTCCGCGTCGCTTCTCGGCGAGGCCGACGCCGGCGTGTTCCTCGACTGCCGCAGCCTCGACGCCGACGTGATCCCGCTCGGCTTCTCCGAGGCGGGGCTCTCGCTCCTCGTCATCGACACGCGCGTGTCGCACGCGCACGCGACCGGCGGCTACGCTGCGCGACGCGCGTCGTGCGAGGCGGGCGCCGCCGCGCTCGGCGCGGAATCGCTCCGCGACGTGCGCGTCGACGACCTCGACCGCGCACGCGACCTGCTCGACGACGAGACGTTCCGCCGGGTGCGGCACGTGGTCACCGAGAACCAGCGGGTGCTCGACACCGTCCGCACGCTCCGCGAGCACGGTCCGGGCGCGATCGGCCCGCTGCTCGACGCGTCGCACGTGTCGATGCGCGACGACTTCGAGATCTCGGTGCCGGAGCTCGATCTCGCGGTCGAGACCGCGCAGGCGAACGGGGCGATCGGCGCGCGCATGACGGGCGGCGGCTTCGGCGGCGCGGCCATCGCGCTCGTGATCGACGATCTCGTTCCCGTCATCGGCCGGAAGGTCGTCGAGGCGTTCGCCGAGCACGGCTACCGCGAGCCGGGCGTGTTCACGGTGCACGCCGCGCAGGGCGCCCGACGCGACGCGTAGCGGTCCGCGGCTCCCGGCCGGCGTGCGACACGGCGACTCGCGGCCTGCGCCGCCGCCGCCCTCAGCGCGGCTCGACCGCGGTCGGCGTGCCGCCCGTGATCCGGACGAGCTCGTCGAACGTCGTCGGGAAGACCGTCTTCGCGTGCCCTGCCGCGGCCCACACCTCGTCGTAGCGCGCGAGGTCGACGTCGACGAACGTGCGCACCTGCGTCGGGTGCCCGACCGGCGCCACGCCGCCGATGACCTGGCCGGTCGCGGCCTTCACGACCTCCTTCGAGGCGCGACCGATCGTGCCGCCGAGCTCGGCGCCGAGCCAGCCGGTGTCGACGCGGTGCGCACCCGACGTCAGCACCAGGATCGGCTCCTCGTCGAGCGTGAACACGAGCGAGTTCGCGATCTGCCCGACCTCGACGCCGAGCGCGTCGGCCGCGAGCTTCGCCGTCGTCACGGCGTCGTCGAACCACACGATGCGCGGTTCGATGCCGCCCGCGGCGAGCGCGGCGGCGACCCGGTCGACGGCGGCGTGCGAGGGGGCTGCGGTGGGCTCGAGGGTCATGCGTCGATCCTATGAGCGGATGTCGCGGCATCCGTCGTCCGGGGCCCCGCCTCGATCCCGCCCCGGCACGGCCACGCCCCGGGGCCCGGCCCCGGCCCCGGCCCCGGACCGGCGCCGCGCGACATCCGGCCCCGCGGCCCCGTGCGTCGATTCCCGGCCGTTCACCGCCCTGCCGTATGGTGCGAGCGTGACCGACTCCGCTGCACCGCACGACCGCCTCGCCCGCCGTCTCGGCCTCCGCGGCGCGGTCGCGATCGGGCTGGCCGCGATGATCGGCGCGGGCGTGTTCGCGGTGTGGGCGCCGGCGGCGCAGGCGGCGGGCGGATGGCTGCTCGCCGGGCTCGCGATCGCTGCACTCGTCGCGTTCGCGAACGCCGGGTCGACGGCGCAGCTCGCCGTCCGCTACCCCGAGTCGGGTGGCGCCTACCGCTACGGCCGCGAGCGGCTCGGCGCCTGGCCCGGATTCCTCGCGGGCTGGGGATTCGTCGTCGGCAAGACGGCGAGCTGCGCCGCGATGGCGCTCACCGCGGCCGCGTACCTCGTGCCGCCGGTGTGGCAGAAGCCGGTCGCGATCGCGGCGGTCGTGGTCCTCGTGGGGGTGAACCTGCTCGGCGTCACGCGCACCGCGCGGGTCGCGTCGGTGATCGTGTCGGCGGTGCTCGCGGTGCTGGTCGTGGTGGTCGCAGCCGGGTTCGCCGCGATCGCGGGGGTCGGCTGGGGCGGTGGGAGCGCAGGGCTCGGCGGGCTCGTTCCTCCCGTCGCGGCCCCGCCGGCCGGGGTCGGCGCGCTCACGGACGCATACGGCGTGCTGCAGGCCGCCGCGCTGATGTTCTTCGCGTTCGCGGGCTACGCGCGCATCGCCACCCTCGGCGAGGAGGTGCGCGAGCCGACGCGCACGATCCCCCGCGCGATCGGCGTCGCCTTCGCGATCGTCGTCGTCGTCTACGCGCTCGTCGGCACGGCGGCGGTGGGCGCGCTCGGGGCCGACGCGCTCGCGGCATCCGTCGCCCCCCTCGTCGACGTCGTCGCGGCGGCCGGATGGCTCTGGGCCGAGCCCGTCGTCCGCATCGCCGCCGGCGTGGCCGCACTCGGGTCGCTGCTCGCGCTCGTCGCGGGCGTCGGTCGCACGAGCCTCGCGATGGCGCGCGACGGGGAACTGCCCCGGCCGCTGACCGCGGTGCATCCGCGCTTCGGTGTGCCGCACGTCGCCGAGATCGCGACCGGCGTCGCCGTGATCGTGCTGCTGCTCGTCGCCGACCTTCGCGGCGCGATCGGCTTCTCGTCGTTCGGCGTGCTGCTCTACTACGTCGTCGCCAACGCGTCCGCGATCACGCAGCCCGCGGGCGAGCGGCTCGTGCCGCGCTGGCTCTCCTGGTTCGGGGCGATCGGATGCATCGTGCTCGTCGTCACGCTTCCGATCTGGTCGATCGTCGCGGGCGGCGCGGTGTTCGCCGTCGGGGCCGCCGTCCGCGGCATCCGTCTCACCCTCGCCGGTCGACGCCGCGACCCGGGCGACTGACCCCGCGATTCGCAGGAGTCCCCGCGATTTGCAGGACCGAACGTGCGGAATCGTCCTGTGCATGGTCGGGTCTCCGGCGAACCGCCGCGACGCGAGCGCGGAATAGGCTGGGCCGCATGAGCGCCGACCCGTCCGCCCGCATCCTGACCATCGCCGACGTGCCGGCGCCCGAGCTCGAACCGAGCGCGTTCGTCGCGCTCGGCGCCGTGATCGTCGGGCAGGTGCGGCTCCGGGCGCGCTCGAGCGTCTGGTACAACGCGGTGCTGCGCGCCGAGGCC
Organism: Agromyces sp. GXQ0307; assembly: GCF_044769845.1. Lineage (NCBI taxonomy): Bacteria > Bacillati > Actinomycetota > Actinomycetes > Micrococcales > Microbacteriaceae > Agromyces > Agromyces sp. GXQ0307. The sequence goes on from NZ_JBIZVY010000002.1 coordinate 106,440, forward strand.
GAGCCGATCACGCTCGGCGAGCGCTCGAACCTGCAGGACGGCGTCGTCTGCCACGTCGACGCCGGCTACCCCGTGACGGTCGGCGCGGGCGTCTCGGTCGGGCACCGCGCGGTGCTCCACGGCTGCACCGTCGAGGACGACTGCCTCATCGGCATGGGCGCGACGATCCTCAACGGCGCCGTGATCGGTCGCGGGTCACTCGTCGCGGCCGGCGCCGTGGTGCTCGAGGGCACCGTCGTGCCGCCCGGATCGCTCGTCGCCGGGGTGCCCGGGAAGGTCCGCCGCGAACTCACCGCCGACGAGCAGGCCGGCATCCGGCGCAACGCCGAGGCGTACCTCGCGCACGTCGACCGGCACACCGCCCCGGTCGACTGACGCCTCGCCGGGCCCGGCGTCGGCCATCGCCGGCGTCGCAGCCGACGCGCTCGCCAGCGCCCGGGCGACCCGGCGCCGCGCGCGCCGCACCCGTCGGACGACGCCGCGAACCGGAACGCCGACACCCCAGGCCAGCGCCCCCATGAGGCTCCGGTCGTGCTGGCCGAGCATGCGGCGGCGCTCGAACGCGGTGCGGAGCGCGCCGCCCGTGAGATTGTGGCGACGTTCCAGCTCGGGCAGCGGGACGATCTCGCGCGCCTCGACCAGCGCGGCGAGCCGTGCGCTCCAGTCGTCGGCTCCCGCGCCGTGGAAGTAGTTGTCGGCGAGCCATCTCGGCTCCGCATGGAAGAAGCGTCCGGCCGCGAGGTCGTCGGTCGACCCGAAGAGCCCGGCGCCCTCGAACACCGTGTTGATCATCCCCGGCGAGACGCCGAAATCGTCGACGAGCAGCGTGGGGATGCCGAGCGCGATCGACTCGAGCGCGGCTGTCGAGCTGACGGTCACGAGCGCGCCCGCGCGCGCGAGATGCGTGGCCATCGGTCCGTCCCCGACCACGAGGTTCTGCGGTACGCCGCCCGCGGCGGCAAGGTCGGCCATGAGGTCGGCGTAGTCGTGGACCTCATCGTGGGTCTGCGCCTCGCCCGCACGGGCGCGCACCTTGACCACGACGCGTCGCGCGGGTTCCCGACGGGCGAGTGCGGCGAGCGCAGCGAGCACCCGCAGGCGGTCCTCCCGGGTCACCGGCACCTTGGCCTGGGCGGCGAACACGACGTCGGTGCGGACTGGCGCCGCGCCCGGCGACGCGTCCAGCGCAGCGCCCGGCGACGCGCCCGGCGCGGCGTCGTCCGTTGCGCCCGCGAGGAACGGCAGCGTGGCGAGCCCGAACCTGCGATCGACATCGAGCTCCGACGCGATGGCGCGGAACTCGCGCACCTCGCGTCGGCTGTGCAGCACCACGAGGTCGGTCTGCTCGCGGTAGATGACGGCCTTCGGCACGGCCGGGATCGTGAGGCCCGGGAAGCCGCTGACGAGCACCGGCCGGTTCCGGCGGCGGATGAGGCGGGGCGCCACGACGCGAACGAACGGTCCGCGGAATGCGAGCAGCACCGCGTGCGGATCGAAGTCGTCGAGCTCGTCGTCGAGATCCGGATGTCCCGGGCGTCCGTCGAGCGGCAGCACCCGCGCATCGGCGGGCGCGAAGCGCGTCCCTGCGAGCGCGTGCGCGAGTTGCCGCGGGCTGGGCTGCACCGGCGAGGCCACGACCACGAGCCGCGACGTCCACTCGCCCGGCAGCGTGGACGCGAGCGCCGCGCCCCACTTCACGTACGAGTCGGAGTCGCCGACGACGAGCAGGCGCCGTTCCGCGGCATCCGTCATCGCCCGCCCGGCCGCACCGGCAGGCGTCACGCGAGCACCCGGCGGAGCTTCGCCTTCGGGGCCTCCTCGCCCGGGTAGACGCGCTTGACGCCGTCGCCGAGCGCCTCGCCGATGATCCGGATGTCGCGCACGAGGTGCTCGAGGCCCTGCGGCTCGAGCGAGGCCGAGTGGTCGGAGCCCCACATGGTGCGGTCGAGGGTGATGTGCCGCTCGACCGCGACCGCGCCGAGCGCGACGGCGGCGAGCGAGATCTGCAGGCCGCGCTCGTGGCCCGAGTACCCCACCGGCACGCCCGGGAAGCGGCGCTTCAGCGCGGGGATCATGAGGAGGTTCGCCTCCTCGGCGGGCATCGGGTAACTCGACGTGGCGTGCAGGATGACGAGGCGCTCGGTGCCGAGCACCGCGACCGCGCGATCGATCTCGTGGAGCGTCGACATGCCCGTCGACAGGATGACCGGCCTGCCCGTGTCGCGGACGGCCTCCAGCAGCTCGAGGTCGGTGACCGAGGCCGAGGCGATCTTGTGCGCGACGGCGCCGTACGACTCGAGGTCGGCGACGGCCGGAGCGTCCCACGGCGAGGCGAACCAGTCCAGGCCGTGCAGGGCCGCGTGCCGCGCGACCTCCGCGTACTCGTGGCGACCGAACTCGACCCGGTGCCGGTACTCGAGGTAGGTCATGGTGCCCCACGGCGTCTCACGAGGCGTGAGCTTCATGTGCTCCGGCGTCGAGATGTCGGGCGTGCGCTTCTGGAACTTCACGGCCTGCGCACCGGCGCGCGCGGCGACCTCGATGAGGCGCTTGGCGATCTCGACGTCGCCGTTGTGGTTCAGGCCGATCTCGGCGATGACGTAGACGGGCTCGTACTCGCCGATGGCGGCGTGGCCGATGCGCACGGACATGATGGCTCGCTTTCGTGGGTCGGTCAGGTGGCGGAGGACGCCGCGGCGATGGCCTCACGTTGCTCGCGCGTGGGATGTGCGGGGTCGAGCTCGCGCGACTCGCGGGCGAGGTCGGATGCCGCGGAGCCGAGCTTCGCGTCGCGCGCGGCGAGCACGAGCTCGGCGAGCTCGCGCACCGCGCCGTGGCCGCCGTGCCGCTCGAGCACGTGGCGGGCTCGCTCGAGCGCATCGGGCGTCGCGTCGGGCACCGCGAGCGGCCAGCCGACGAGGTCGAGGGCCGGGATGTCGCCGCGGTCGTTGCCGAGGTAGGCGATGCGGTCGAGGCGGATGCCGCGTGCGGCGGCCCACTCGCGGAGCGCGGCCCCCTTGTCGGCGAGGCCCTGGATGACGTCGACGCCGAGCTTCTCGGCCCGGCGGCTGACGACCGGGTTCGCCTCGGCCGACAGGATCAGCACCGGGATGCCGGCGTCGCGGAGCCGCGCGACGCCGTGCCCGTCGGCACGGCTGACGCGCACCGACTCCCGGCCGAGCTCGTCGACGGCCGCCGTGTCGTCGGTGTGGACCCCGTCGAAGTCCGTCACGACGGCGTCGACGTCGATGAACGGATGCCGCGGGTCGGCGACCCACGCCGCGCCCTCGCGCCGCGCGAGCGAGGCGGCGATGCCGCCCGCCAGGCGGCGGTCGATGCGCGGCGCGAGCGCTCGCGCCCGCGCCAGGTCGGCGGCGTCGTCGATCTCGATCGCGGTATCGGGGTGCACGCGCTGGATGCCGATGCGCCCGAAGAACCGGTGTCCGGCGAGCACGAACCCGGCGGTGCACATCGCGTAGAACGCTCCGGTCTCGAGGAACTCGGGCTCGCGGTCCTGGCGCCGGGGCCGGTTCGACGGATCGTGGTTCACGCCGACCGCGCTCGCGCCGTCGGCGTCGTCCGCGCGCTCGCGCCAGAGGAAGCCGTGGGTCGGCGTCGCGGCGAACACGACGTCGCGTTCGCCCGCCTCGACGCGCGCCACGGCCGCGTCGAGGTCGGCCGGGTCGATGAACGGCGACGTGGCCTGGATGAAGACGGTGACCGGAGCGAGCGCTCCCGCGCCATTCGTCCCGGGTGCTCGACCGAGCATCTCGATCGCGTGCAGCAGCGCCGACTCGCTCGACGCGGTCGCATCGGCGAGGTCGGCCGGGCGATCGATCACCTCGGCACCGGCGCCGCGCGCGGCGTCCGCGATCTCCTCGTCGTCGGTGGTCACGACGACCCGTCCGATGCGCTCCGCGGCGAGCGCGGCGTGCACGGCCCGCGCGACAAGCGGCACTCCCCCGACGCGGGCCACGTTCTTGCCGGGGAGTCCCTGCGACCCCCCGCGGGCCGGAATGATCGCGACCGCGCGCGCGGCGGTGGCCTCGATGGGCTGGCTGCGGCTCATGCCGCGAAGCTATGCGCGCGACGAGTCCGCGCGGTGCACGTCGGGTGAACGGCGGGCGACGGTCAGGCTGACGGCGGATGCCGCGGCACCCGCTGTGGGCTCAGCGGCCGTGGAGCTTGATCTCCGCGGCCTTCACGACGTTCGCGAGGAGCATCGCGCGGGTCATCGGGCCGACCCCGCCGGGGTTCGGCGAGAGGTGGCCCGCGACCTCGGCGACCGCGGGGTCGACGTCGCCCGTGAGCCTGCCCTTGCCGGTCTCCTCGTCGGCCACGCGCGTGATGCCCACGTCGAGCACGGCGGCGCCGGGCTTGATCCACTCGGGCTTGACCATGTGCGGCACGCCGACGGCCGCGACCACGATGTCGGCGCGGGCGACCTCGGCGGCCAGGTCCTGCGTTCGGGAGTGCGTGAGGGTGACCGTGGCATCCAGGCCCTTGCGGGTGAAGAGCAGCCCAAGCGGGCGGCCGACAGTGAGCCCCCGGCCGATCACCGTCACGTGCTGTCCGCGGATCGGCACGTCGTAGCGCTGCAGCATCTCGACGATGCCGGCCGGGGTGCACGGCAGCGGCGAGTTCAGGTCGCCCTCGATGCCGAGCACGAGCCGGCCGAGGTTCGTCGGGTGCAGCCCGTCGGCGTCCTTGTCGGGGTCGATGAGCTCGAGCATCGCGTTCTCGTCGTGGCCGGTCGGCAGCGGCAGCTGCACGATGTACCCGGTCACCTCGCGGGCGGCGTTCAGGTCGCGGATCGCGGCGCGCACGTCGGCGGAGGTCGCCGACGCCGGCAGGTCGACGCGGATCGACTCGATGCCGACCTCGGCGCAGTCGCGGTGCTTGCCCGCCACGTAGGAGCGCGAGGCGGGGTCGTCGCCGACGAGCAGGGTGCCGAGGCCCGGCACGACGCCGTTCGAGCGCAGGTCGGTGATGCGCGAGGCGAGCTCGGACTTCACGGCCGATGCGGTCGCGACGCCGTCGAGGGTGATGGCGGTCATGTTCGGTACCTCTTCCGAGCTGGTCGACGGGAACGGAGCGACGGGGGTTCCGGCCGTCACGCGGGTGAGCGGATGCCGCGGGGCGCGTCGCGGCAGAACCCCGTCGGCGTGTGCGGCCGGGCCCGGGGGCGTTCTCGAGCCCTCGGACCCGGCCGGGGCCGGCTACTGCTGCAGGCCCGGGTAGAGCGGGAAGGCCTCGGTCAGCGCCTCGACGCGCGAGCGGAGCGCCGCGACATCCGGGTCGGACTGCAGCGCGAGCGCGATGACGTCGGCGACCTCGGTGAACTCGGCGTCGCCGAAGCCGCGGGTCGCGAGCGCCGGCGTGCCGATGCGCAGGCCGGAGGTGACCATCGGCGGGCGCGGGTCGAACGGCACCGCGTTGCGGTTGACGGTGATGCCGACCTCGTGCAGGCGGTCCTCGGCCTGCTGGCCGTCGAGCTCGGAGGTGCGGAGGTCGGCGAGCACGAGGTGCACGTCGGTGCCGCCCGTGAGCACGTCGACGCCGGCCGCACGCGAGTCGTCCGCGACGAGGCGCTCGGCGAGGATGCGCGCGCCGCGGACGGTGCGCTCCTGGCGGTCGCGGAACTCGTCGGACGCCGCGATCTTGAACGCGGTCGCCTTCGCGGCGATCACGTGCATGAGCGGACCGCCCTGCTGGCCGGGGAAGACGTTGGAGTTGAGCTTCTTCGCCAGCTCCATGTCGCGCGAGAGGATGAAGCCCGAGCGGGGGCCGCCGATCGTCTTGTGCACGGTCGAGGAGACCACGTCGGCGTGGGGCACGGGGTTCGGGTGCAGGCCCGCGGCGACGAGGCCGGCGAAGTGCGCCATGTCGACCCAGAGCTTCGCGCCCACCTCGTCGGCGATCTCGCGGAACGCGGCGAAGTCGAGCTGGCGCGGGTACGCCGACCAGCCGGCGATGATGACCTGCGGCCGGTGCTCCAGCGCCTTGTCGCGCACCACGTTCATGTCGACCTGGAAGGTCTCGGGGTCGACGCCGTAGGCGACGGCGTTGTAGAGCTTGCCCGAGAAGTTCAGCTTCATGCCGTGCGTGAGGTGGCCGCCGTGCGCGAGCTCGAGGCCGAGGATCGTGTCGCCGGGCGTCGCGATCGCCGAGAGCACGGCCGCGTTGGCGGTCGCGCCCGAGTGCGGCTGCACGTTGGCGTACTCGGCGCCGAACAGGCTCTTGGCGCGCTGGATCGCGAGGTTCTCGGCGACGTCGACGAACTCGCAGCCGCCGTAGTAGCGACGGCCCGGGTAGCCCTCGGCGTACTTGTTCGTGAGCACCGAGCCCTGCGACTGCAGCACCGAGACGGGCACGAAGTTCTCGCTCGCGATCATCTCGAGGGTCGAGCGCTGTCGGTTCAGCTCCTGCTCGAGGACCTCGGCGATCTCGGGGTCGACCTCGGCGAGCGGGGCGTTGAAGACGGAGTCGGCGCCCGCGACGGCGTCGGCGGGGGCGTCGGTGGTGAGTGATTCGGCCAAGGGATGGCTCCTTCGAAGATGACATGCGGACCTGCGGAAATCGCCTCGTGCGCGACTCGCGCCCCGAGGCCTCGCGTACCGGCCCAGGCGTGCGGTCGGTCCGTGCCAGTCGCTCCCCGATGGTCACCCATCTCAACGCCAGTCGCGACGCCGCCAAGCATAGCAACGGATGCCGCGAGCCCACGCCGCGGATGACGCGCGCCGACGCGCGGGCGGTCGGCCCCCGTCGGCGGCGTTATCGTGGCCCGGTGACCACCGTGCCGACGACCGTCATCCACTCCGCCCGCATCGTCTCCGGCGGCGACACCGTCCCCGACGCGTGGGTGCGCTTCGAGGGCGACCGGATCGCGGGCCGCGGGATCGGCGAGGGTTGGCGCGATGCGCCCGAGGTGCGAGCGGGCTCGGTCGCGGTGACGGATGCCGCGGGCCGCTGGCTCACGCCCGGATTCGTCGACCTCCACTGCCACGGTGCGGGCGGGGCGGCCTTCGACGACGGCATCGACGCGATCCGCACGGGGCTCGCCGTGCACCGGGCGCACGGCACGACCCGGAGCGTCTGCTCGCTCGTGACGGCGCCCGTCGACGTGCTCGCCGAACGCCTCCGCGCCATCGCCGCAATCACGGCATCCGACCCCCTCGTCCTGGGCGCCCACCTCGAGGGCCCGTTCCTCGACCACGAGTTCCGCGGCGCGCACGACCCGTCGATGCTGCGCCCGGCCGACGACGACGCACTCGATCGGCTGCTCGACGCCGCCGGCGGCACGCTGCGGCAGATCACGATCGCGCCCGAGCACGACGGGGCCGCGGCGGCGATCGCGCGCCTCGTCGACGCGGACGTCGCGGTCGCGGTCGGCCACACGGGCGCCGACTTCGAGACCGCACTGCGCGCATTCGACGCCGGCGCGTCGATCCTGACGCACGCCTTCAACGGCATGCGCGGCATCCACCACCGAGCGCCGGGCCCCGTGGTCGCGGCCATGCATGCCGACCACGTGACCCTCGAGGTCATCGGCGACGGCGTGCACGTGCACCCCGATGTCGTCCGGCTCGCGTTCTCCGGCGCGAACGGACGGGTCGCGCTCGTGACCGATGCGATGGCCGCGACCGGTGCGTCGGACGGCGCGTACGTGCTCGGCTCGCTCTCGGTCGACGTGCGAGACGGCGTGGCTCGCCTCGCCGACTCCGGCGCGATCGCGGGGTCGACGCTCACGCAGGACGAGGCGCTGCGCCGCGCGGTGTTCGACGCGGGCATCCCGCTCCACGAGGCGGTCGAGGCGCTCACCGTCACGCCGGCCTCCGCGATCGGACGTGCGGGCGACCTGGGCCGGCTCGACGTGGGGTTCGCGGCGGATGCGGTGCTCCTGAACGACGACCTCGGGGTCGTGGCGGTCTGGGGCGCGGGCGCGCGCATCGCCTGACGCTGCGCGGCATCCGGGTCACGGCCGGCCGGAGGCCCCGGGCGGAGCGGGGGCCTGTTCCCCTTCGCCCCTCGCTCCGTCCCGCCTCGGCGTTCGCGCGATCCCCCGCGCGGTCCGCTCGGACCCGAGCGACCACCCGGCCCTTCCCCGGTGCGCGGTCCCTCACCCTGAGAGACGGCGCGCGTGGCGGATCATGACGCGACTTCCCGCGATTCGCCGGGAGCGGCCCGGCATCGGGTCGCGCGGTTCGTCGATCCGCCCATCCATGGGTTTGAATGAGCGTGACCGCACCACAGCCCGTCCGGCGCGGACCGCCGGCGCCCGAGGGCATCGCGTGCGATCCGGGCGAGCGCGCCCGCACGAGGAGGACCAGGCACGTGACCCCACCACGCTCCGCGCCCGCCGATGCCGACCTGATCGCCGCGACCCGCACCGGCGACCGCGATGCCTACGCCGAACTCTGGCGCCGCCACGAGGCATCCGCCCGCACCGTGGCACGCTCGCACACGACGCTCGACGCCGACGACCTCGTCTCCGAGGCGTTCACTCGCACCTTCGACGCGATCCGGTCCGGCAAGGGTCCCGAGGGCGCGTTCCGCCCGTACCTGTTCGCGACGATCCGGAACACGGCCGCGAGCTGGGGCCGCGCCAACCGCGAGACCGCCCTCGACGACCTCGAGTGGGTCCAGGACCCGACCACGGGTGACGTCGCCGCGCTCGAGGCGCTCGACCGAAGCACGACCGCGACGGCCTTCCGAGCCCTGCCGGCGCGCTGGCAGGAGGTCCTCTGGTACGCCGAGGTCGAGCGGATGTCGCCGCAGCAGATCGCGCCCCTGCTCGGCATGAGCGCCAATGCGACCGCGGCGCTCGCGTACCGCGCGCGCGAGGGCCTGCGGCAGCAGTGGATCCGGGCGCACCTCGCCGACGCACATCACACGCCCGAATGCGCGTGGACGGTGGACCGTCTGGGTGCGTACATGCGCGGCCGTCTGCGCCGACGCGACACGGTGAAGGTGGAGGCGCACCTCGACGGCTGCGCCAGGTGCACGGTCGTGGCCGCGGAGGCGCGCGAGGTCGGCATGCGGCTCGCGTTCGTGCTGCTGCCGCTCGCCGCGGGGCCGGCCGCCGCCACGGCCTACTCGACGTGGCTCGGTGCCGCGGCTCCGGTCGTGACGACGGCGGCCGGCGCCGCCGGGACCGCTGCGGGCGCGGCGGTCTCCACGGGCACCGCGGCTGCATCCGGCGCGGCCTCCGGCACGGGTGGGACGGTCGCCGTCGGCGCCGGCGTCGGCGGTGCGGTGCTCGTCGCCGCCACGGCGGTCGCATTGCTCGTCCTGCCGCAGGTCGCGCCCTCGGATGCCTCACCGGACCGAGGCTCGGCGGCGGTCGCCTCCGAGGCGCCGACCGAGCCGGAGCCCGAGCCCATCGAGCCGGAGCCCGAGATCCCTCCGGCGGCGCCGACCGACGAGCAGACGTCGATCGAGCCGGTCGAACCGCCGGCCGAGGTGGCGCCGCCGGCCGAACGGGCCACCGAACCGGAACCGGCCGTCGTCGCCGAACCCGAGCCCGTCGTCCCGGAACCCGTGACGGTCGTCGAGCCCGAGCCCGAGCCCGAGCCCGAGCCGGAACCGATCGCCGAACTCGATCTCGTCGTCACCGCGCACGGCTCGAGTCTGACCCTGGAGCTGTCGGGCGAGCCCGGCGCCGAGGTCGAGCTGCTCGCCGACGGCCTGCCGTTCGCCACGGTGGTGCTCGACGATGGCGGTTTCGCGATCGCGGAGTTCCTCGCGCCGGCGAACCACAAGTGGACGGCGAGCGCGCAGTACGCCTGACCACGCCACGCCTCCCACGCCGGACGCAGACGCGAGGCCGCGCCCGACCGATCGGCGCTACGCCTCGAGGAGCCGCGCGCGAGCGCGCGCCGCGCGCGCGGAACGCACCACGACGAGCATCGCGACGACGAGCAGCACCGCGTACGCGACCGGCACCGCGGCGATGCCGACGGCGTCGAAGAGCACCGCGCCGACGAGTGCGCCACCACCGATGCCGACGTTGAACGCGGTCGTGTAGAGGGCGCTCGCGGCGTCGCGGCGCTCGGCGGGCGCGGCCTGCAGCAGGCGGGTCTGCAGCAGCGGCGGGATCGCGCCGAACGCGAAGCCCCACACCGTGTACGCGATGATCGCGGGCCAGAGCCCGGGCTCGGCCGCGATCACGAGGAGTGCGACGGCGAGCAGCAGCATCGCGCCGACGAGCGCGCGGACGCTGTCGCGCGCGATCGGGCTGCCGGCGACGAGCAGGCCGACCGCGCCGGCGAGACCCGACGCGAAGAGCAGCGGCGCGACCGCCGCCGACGAGGCGCCGACCACGTCGGTGAGCAGGGGGGCGACGTACGTGAGCGCGGCGTACTGGCCGATCATGACGATCGCGGTCACGACGCTCACGGCGACGACGCCGCGCATGCTGCGCCTCGCTGCGGCGATTCCTCCGACGGTTCCCGGCGCGGTCGCGAGGGCGGCGGTCACGGCGGGGACGACGTCGCGTGCCGTGGCGGTCGGCGACGGCGCGTCCGCGCCATCCGCCGGCAGCACCGCCCGGACGACCGCGGCGCCGGCGAGCGTGAGCACGGCGACGACGCCGAACGCCCACCGCCAGCCCACCGCCTGGCCGAGCGCGGTCGCGAGCGGCACGCCCACGATGAGGGCGAGGGTGCCGCCGCCGAGCACGACGGAGACCGCGCGGCCGAGGTGCTCCTCGGCGACGAGTCGAGCGGGGTATGCGCCGACGAGGGCCCAGAACAGGCCGTGCGCGACACCGCCGACGACGCGGACGGCGACGAGTTGGCCGTAGTCGGGCACGAGCGCCGAGGCGGCCGTCGAGATCGCGAGCACGACGAGCACGATCGTGATGAGCGTGCGCCGCGGCATCCGCTTCAGCAGCGCGGTGAGCGGCGTCGAGGTCACGACGACGGTGAAGGCGAACACCGAGACGAGCAGTCCCACGAGCGGCGCGCCGACACCCAGGTCGGCGCTCATCTCGGGCAGCAGCCCGGTGGGCAGCATCTCGATGGTGATGGACAGGAAGACGGCCGCGGCGAGTGCGACGAGCGCACGCCAGGGCATGGAGGTCGCGACGGCGCGCGACGAAGAGGTGATCGGCATGAGGAAGTCATCCGACGGCGTTCCCCGCGAAGCGGCACGGCCTGCTGCGGGTCGACTACGCGCTCACGTGCGCGCCCGGGGCCGACGGTGTCCGCACGACCGCCACCCAGTGTAGCCGGGCGCACCTGCGTATTCGCCGGGCGGTACGCTGTCCCGATGAGCACGGAGGCCGAGCCGCACAGCCCGCACCTGTCCCACTGGGTCGTCACGCTGAGCTGCACCGACGGGCCCGGGATCGTGCACGCGGTGAGCGGGGCGATCGTCGCCGCCCGTGGCAACATCACCGAGAGCCAGCAATTCGCGAGCCACGACACCGGTCGCTTCTTCATGCGCGTGCAGGTCGAGTCGCCCGCCGACCGCACCGAGTTCGAGGCCGCGCTCGCCCCCGTCATCGAGCGCTGGCAGATGGACCTGCACCTCGACGAGGTCGGGCGCCCGCTCCGCACGCTCGTGCTCGCCTCGACCGCAGGCCACTGCGTGAACGACCTGCTCTTCCGGCAGCGAGGCGGGCAGCTGCCCGTCGAGATCCCGCTCGTGCTCTCCAACCACGGCACGCTCCGCGACCTCGTCGACTTCTACGGGGTGCCGTTCGAGTCGGCGCCCGTGACCTCGGCCGAGACGAAGGCCGAGTTCGAGCGGCGCATCCTCGAGGCCGTCGACGAGCACGACATCGAGCTCGTCGTCCTGGCGCGCTACATGCAGATCCTGTCCCCCGAGCTCTGCGATGCGCTGGCGGGCCGGTGCATCAACATCCACCATTCGTTCCTGCCCGGTTTCAAGGGCGCGAATCCGTACCGGCAGGCGCACGCCCGCGGTGTGAAGCTCATCGGCGCCACGGCGCACTTCGTCACGAGCGACCTCGACGAGGGCCCGATCATCGAGCAGAACGTGGTCAGGGTCGAGCACTCGCGCTCGGTCGCCGAACTCGTCGCGATCGGCCAGGACGAGGAGAGCCGCACGCTCTCGCAGGCCGTGAAGTGGTTCGCGGAGCGCCGGGTGCTGCTCGACGGGCAGCGCACGGTCATCTTCCGCTGAGATCGCTCTCGCGTCAGTCGCGGAATTCGCGGCGCCCGTTGATGACGCCGCTCACCGCGGCGATGATCGCGAACACGACGGCCACGACCGGCTGACCCATGATCCACCACGCGATCGCGGCGGTCGAGAACACGGCGATCTCGACGAGCGCCTTGACGAACGGGTCGACGTGGAAGACCGCCTTCGGCGACCGGAACAGCCCCCAGAGCAGGATCGCCAGGAGCGGCAGGCCGATGCCCAGGAGCGCGCCGGGCCACGGCAGCGCGAACGCGGTGAATCCGAAGATGCCGAGCGTCACGATCGCGAAGATCTCCAGCAGGAAGCGCAGCAGGTCGTTGGCGCCGACCTTCGGGGAGGGCTCGGGCGTGGCATCGTTCACGAGGTTCAAGCCTAACCGCGCCGGCCGCAGCGCGGCGCCGCGGCATCCCTGAGACGGATGCCGCGGCGCGCGGTCGTGGGAATGCGACGTGCGACTCAGCCCACGGGTGCCGTGTCGCGACCGGCGGGCAGCCCGGGCCCGACCGTGCCCGGCGCGTCGGTGGGAGCCTCGGCGGGCGCTGCGGCACGCGCCTCGGACTCGGCGAGCTCGTCGGCGTGCGCGGCCTCGTCGTCCGGCTCGACGCCTCCCGCGGTGCGGAAGTGACCGATGAGCGAGAGCAGGATGCCCGCCGCAGCCCACGTCGCGAGCACGAGCCACGGGAAGGCCGTCGGCGCGTCGGGGAAGTAGCTCAGGTCGCGCAGCAGGGTGGCGGCGGCGCCCGGCGGCATCCACTGGCCGATCGCGCCCCAGGGTGCGAGCAGGAACTCGACCGGGACCGCGGCGGCCGAGATCGGGTTGCCGACGAGCACGAAGAGCGCGGCGCCGACGGCGATGCCCGCTCGGCCGATCAGCGCCACCAGCCCGATGATGGGCGCGGCGATCGCCGCCATTGCGAGCGCGATCGCCGAGGCGTTCAGCCAGTAGTCGCCCTGGAGGGCGCCGAACCAGCCCTGCAGGATCCCCGCGATGACGAGCCCGCCGGCCACCGAGTAGGCGAGGACCGCGACGACGCGACGCACGGCGCCGATCACCGTGAGCGAGATCACGATGCCGCCGAGCAGTCCGCCGAGGACGAGCGGGAACATCGCGGCCGCGAGGCCGGTGCCGCGCGGGTCGGAGTCGGCGAGCGGCACGACGTCGGTGACGGCGACGGTGATGTTCGGGATCTCGGGAACCGACGGCGCCGCCGACCCGTCGACGGGCCGGCCCGAGGCGGCCGCCTGCATCGCCGTTTGGACGGCGGCCTGCAGGACCTGCTGCAGTTGCGCGGGGAGCGCCGCCTGCACCTGCTCGTCGATGCCGGCCTGCAGCTCGGTCGCGAGGCCGTTCAGCAGCTGCGCGACGGCGGGGCTCGCGGCCGTCGCGATGAGCACCTCGGGCGCGTCGGTCGGTGCGTCGCCGAGGACGATCGCGCCGTACGCCTCGCGCTCCTCGATCGCGGCGACGGCCGCGGCGCGGTCGTCGTACCGTTCGAGGGCGACCGCGCCGGCGGCCCGGTCGCCCACGCGTTCCTCGACCTGGGAGACGGACGCGTCGGGCCCGACGATGCCGACGGGCAGGTCCTTCGGCTCGGCGGTGACCGAGGGCCACGCGAAGGCGATCAGGATGACGCCGACGACGAGGGCGAGGACGGCGCCGATGCCGACGGCGCGGCCGATCGGCGTCCGGTGCGTGGTGTGGGAGGACATCAGCGATCCCTTCGATAAAAAACGAATGCTCGTTCTTTATAATGGACCCGCGACGTAGGATCGTCAAGACGACGAGGAGGTGGCGGCCCATGCCGAAGGTGAGCGAGGAGTATCGGGAGGCGCGTCGGGACGAGATCACGTCGGCCGCGCTCCGACGATTCGCGGCGAAGGGCTACCGGGGCACGTCGATGTCCGACATCATCGGCGAGTCGGGTCTCTCAGCCGGCGCGATCTACGGCCACTTCTCCGGCAAGGAAGAGCTGTTCGCGGCCGTCGCCGAGCGCATCCTGGGCGCACGAGCCGTCGAGCTCACCGAACTCCGCGCCGACCACGGACCGCTCGCGCCCGGCGAGATCATGGCGACGATCATCGACGGGATGCGCCGCGACGCGATCGCGCCGACCATGTTCCTCCAGGTGTGGGCCGAGGCCGCGATCGACCCGTCCGTGCGCACGCTCGTGCACTCGTTCCTCGGGCCCGTCCGCGACCTCCTCCACGGCCTCGTCGCCGAATGGGGCGCGGCGCACCCCGACGTCGCCGGGGACGACCCCGTCGCCTACGCGCGGCGCGTCGTCCCAGTGCTCATGGGCCTCGCGCCCGGCTACATGGTGCAGTCGAGCGTGCTCGACGACTTCGACGCCGAGGCCTACCTCGCGACTGTGCGGCGCCTCGTCCCGAACTGACGGATGCCGCGGCCTCCGCCCGCTCGGATCAGATGCCCTGCCAGTCGGGCTTGTTCGCCCAGGCGTGCCGGTAGTAGCCGGCGTGCTCGAGCCGCGAGGCGGCCGACTCGTCGACGATGACCGTCGCGTGCGGGTGCAACTGGATCGCCGAGCCGGGCTGGCTCGCGGAGACCGGCCCCTCGACCGCGGCGGCGACGGCCTCGGCCTTCGCCTCCCCGAACGCGAGCAGCACGAGGTGCCGCGCGCGAAGGATCGTGCCGATGCCCTGCGTGATGCAGTGCATGGGCACGTCGTCGATCGAATCGAAGAACCGGGCGTTGTCGACGCGCGTCTGCTCGGTGAGCGTCTTCACGCGGGTGCGCGAGGCGAGGGAGGAACCCGGCTCGTTGAATCCGATGTGCCCCGTGCGGCCGATGCCGAGGATCTGCAGGTCGACGCCGCCCGCCGCGTCGATCGCCGCCTCGTAGTCCTCGGCGGCGGTCCGGATCGTCGCCGGATCTCCGTTCGGCACCCGGATGAGCTCGGGAGTCAGCCCCAGCGGCTGCACGACCTCGCGGGCGATGACCTGCCGGTAGCCCTCGGGATGTCCGACCGGAAGGCCGACGTACTCGTCGAGCGCGAAACCTCGGACGCCGGCGACCGGGATCGCCTCGGCCGCGATCCGCCGCGCCAGCGCACGATACGTCGTGAGCGGCGTCGACCCGGTCGCGAGCCCGAGCACCGCATCGGCGCGCGCCCGGACCAGTTCGACGACGGCGGACGCCGCGAGCTCTCCGGCCTCCTCCTCGTCGCGGACGATCACGACCTCTGCCACGCCGGCTCCTCCAGTTCCTCTCCGATCAGCGCAGCACCGACGGCGGCCGCCGGGAACCCGCGCGGGATGACCTGCACCCGTCGGGGCAGGTCGAGCGAGGCGAGGAACGCGGAGTCCTCGGCCCACCCGGCGAGCACCTCGCGCGTGCCCGACAGCAGCCGGTCGCCGAGGGCTGCGAGCCCGCCGCCGATCACGATGTCGTCGACGTCGGTCGTGAGCGCGAGCAGCCGCACCGCCGACGCGACACCGACGAGGAAACGCTCGCGCGCCGCGACGGCGGCCGGCTCGCCGGCATCCGCACGGTCGAACAGGTCGAGCGCCGGGTATCGACGGGCACTCGGCCACAGCGTCGCGAGCGCCGAACCGGACGCGAGCGTCTCGAGGCAGCCGCGTTGGCCGCAGGCGCACCGCTCCCCCGCCGGATCGACCGGGATGTGCCCGATCTCGCCGGCGACGCCGCGGCCGCCGCGCAGCAGGCGACCATCGAGCACGATGCCGGCGGCCAGGCCGGTGCCGAGGTTCAGGTAGGCCATCGAGTGCGCGCGGATGCCGTCGGCGACGCCGAGCAGGTGGTGCGCGCCGAGCGCGGCCGCCTTCACGTCGTTCTCGACGCGCACGTCGACCCCGAGCCGGTCCGCGAGACGCGGACCGAGGTCCAGTCCCTCGAGGCCGAGGTTGACCGCGTGGGTCACGCGACCCGTCCCCGAATCGACCGAGCCGGGGATGCCGATGCCGATCGAGTGGAACGCGCGCGCGTCGACGCCCGCGAGCTCCGACATCCGCTCGACCGTCCGCAGCGCCGTCGCGACGACCGCCTCGGCGCCGAACCCGGTCGGCATCCGCACCTGGTCGCTGAGCTCGCCGTCCTCGCCGATCGCGACGGCCGCGGTCTTGGTGCCGCCGATATCGATCCCGAGCCTCACGACACCCCCGCCGCGGCGGTCAACGCGTCCTGCACGAGTTCCGCGAACGTCGCGGCGACGCCGCGCGAGGCGCCGAAGGTCGCGAGGTCGGCGTACGCCAGGTCCTCACTCGGCCAGCCCATGTCGACCGTCACCACGTCGGCGCGCGCCGCCCGCAGGCGATCGATCGCCTCGACCGCGAAGGCGTGGCGGTGCAGGTCCTTGCCGATGACGACGACCGGTCCCGCGAGCGCGGTCGGATCGGGCAGCGCGGTCGCGGCGTCGAGCACGACCTCGGCGACATCCGTCAGCCAGGCCGGCGCCGGGCGGTCGGCGTCGGGTGCCGCCGCGAGCGCGAACGGGCCCCACGGCACGCCGCCGACCGCGATGTTCGCCACCGTCTCCACACGGACGACGGTGCCGATCGAACCGGTCCCGCAGAGCCGGTCGAGTGCTCCCGACGCGACATGGAACGACGCGGCGACGCGGTCGGCCAGTCCCGGAGGCAGGTCGACCGGCGTGGTCCCCGCGGCCGCGGATGCCACGGCCTCGCCGGTCGGGCGGGGAGCGTCCGCGAGTGCGCGAACGCGAGCCGCGGCATCCGCCACCCGCTCGGCAGCCAGACGGCCCGTCGCGACGGCGTCGGCGATCGCCTGCGCGATCTCCTCCATCTGCTCGCCCGTGTTGTCGGTGCCGATGCACAGCAGGTCGCAGCCGGCGGCGAGCGCGAGCACGGCAGCCTCGGGGATGCCGCGCCCGCCGCTCGCCCCGGCCATGTCGAGGGCGTCGGACACGATGACGCCCTCGTACCCGAGCTCCCCGCGGAGCAGGCCGTGCAGGATGCGGGGAGAGAGGGTGGCCGGATGCTCCGCGTCGAGCTGCGGGAGCAGGATGTGACTGGTCATGATCGAGCGCGTTCCGGCGGCGATCGCCGCGCGGAAGGGCGCGAGCTCGCGCCCGTGCAGCGCATCGAGCGGCAGGTCCACGACGGGCAGCGCGAGGTGCGAGTCGGTCGCCGTGTCGCCGTGTCCGGGGAAGTGCTTCGCGCTCGCGTCGATGCCGACGGACTGCACGCCCTCGACCCAGGCCGCGGTGTGCCGGGCCACGAGCCCCGGTTCGGCACCGAAGCTGCGCACGCCGATGACCGGGTTCGCGGCGTTCGAGTTGATGTCGGCGTCGGGTGCGAAGGTCATGGTGCAGCCGACCGCGACCAGCGCCTCGCCCACCGCGCGCCCGATGTTCCGGGTGAGCTCGACGTCGTCGATGCGACCGAGCACGGCGTTGCCGGGGTAGGGCGCCCCGCGATCGAAGAACAGGCGCGTGACGTCGCCGCCCTCTTCGTCGATCGCGACCACCGCGAGCGGGTTGGCGGCGCGGAGCTCGGCCGTGAGGCCGGCCAACTGCGCGGGCGAGACGACGTTCGAGCCGAAGATGCACACGCCGCCGAGGCCCTCGCCGAGGAGGCCGAGCAGCCACTCCGGCGCCTCGGGTCCGGCGAAGCCGGGCAGCAGGGTCGTGAGGATGTCGCGGCGCAGGTCCTGGCCCGCGCCGCCCCGGATCGTGGTGCTCATCCCTTGACCGCTCCGCTCACGAGGCCGCTCGTCATCCGCCCCTGGACGATGAGGAAGAACACGATCACCGGGATCGCCATGAGAGTCGAGCCCGCCATGATGGCCGCCCAGTTCGTCGTGCCGTTCGCCACCAGGAAGGTGCGGAGCCACACCGGCAGCGTCATCATCTCGGGCCGAGCGTTCAGCACGAGCGCGATCACGAACTCGTTCCACGCCTGGATGAAGCCGAAGACACCGGTCGCGACGAGCCCGGGGGCCAGCAGCGGGAACGTGACTCGCCAGAAGGCACCCGCACGGGAGCATCCGTCGATCATGGCCGCCTCCTCGAGGTCGGCCGGGACGCCGTTCACGAACCCGCGCAGGGTCCAGATCGTGAACGGCAGCACCGTGGCGACGTACACGATCGTGAGGCCGATCAGGGTGTTCAGCAGGTGCCATCCGTCGATCACCCGGAAGATCGAGACGATCATCGCCTCGCCCGGGATCATCTGGATCACGAGGATCATGACGATGAACGCGCGACGGCTCTTGAACCGGAAGCGGGTGACGGCGATCGCCGCGAGGAACGCGAAGATGAGCGCGACCAGGACGGTGGTGAGGGTGACGATCAGCGAGTTCACCGCGGCCGGGGCGAACGGGGTGCGACCCGGATCGAAGAGCACCGTCGCGTAATTGCGCAGCGTGAAGTTGTCGGGCCAGAAGTGGATCTCGGAGCCGCGGATCTCGTTGTTCGGCTGGAACGACGTGTTCACCATCCAGTAGACGGGGAACGCGAACAGCGCGAACAGCACGACCGACAGGGCGCTCCAGAGCGCGGTCGAGAGTCGGTTGCGACCGCGCCGGCGGCCGGGCGCCGGGCGCGTGCTCGACCCCGTCACGATGGCGGTGGTGGCGCTCACAGCTCCTCCTCCTTGATGGTCTGGCGAACGTAGTAGAGCGAGACGGTCATGAGGATGATCGCCGTGATCACCGCGATCGCGCCGCCCGTGCCGAAGTCGCCGCCCGCGATCGAGACCTGGTAGATGTACACGCCCAGCGTGTTGGTGAGGGCGCGGATGCCGCCGATGTCCTGCAGCGCGAAGATCTGGGTGAACACCTTGAGATCCCAGATGATCTGCAGGATCGTCGTGATGAGGAAGATCGGCTTGAGGTACGGGAAGGTGATGAGCCGGAATCGCTTGAACGCGCCGGCGCCGTCGAGCTGCGCCGCCTCCAGCACCTCGTCGGGCACCTGGGTGAGGCCGGCGTAGATCGTGAACGCCACGAACGGCACGGCGCCCCACACGATGATGATGCCGGCGACGACGAAGAAGCTCAGCGGGTTGATGAGCCACGGGTGGCTGGCGAACTGCTCGAGCCCGAACACGTTCACGAGGACCGAGTTGATGACCCCGTAGTCGGTGTCGAACATCCAGCCCCAGACGATCGTCGCCGAGAGCGGTGGCATCGCCCACGCGAGCAGCATGCCGATCGAGAGCAGCAGGCGGAAGCCCTTCGGCAGGCGCTGCAGCAGGAGCGCCATGAGCGTGCCGAGGACCATCGTGGTCACGACGCACACGGCCGCGAACACGAGGCTCCGGCCGAGCACCTCGTAGAAGGTCGCGTCCGTCAGGACGTCGACGTAGTTGTCGAACCACACCCAGGTCGGCGCGGCGCCGAACACCTGGGCGCGACCGAACTCCTGCATCGAGGTGATGAGCAGCTGGATGAGCGGCCAGCCGACGATCGCGGCGAGCACGAGCGAGGCGGGGATCAGGAGGCCGTAGGGGGTGAGGCCGCCGGCGCGGCGGCTGAAGCGGCGTCGCTTCTTCGGCGGGCCGGGCTGCGGGGTGACGATGCGTTCGCCGTCGACCGCGCTCACGGCCGGGGCGAGGCCGGTATCGGTGGTGGTCATGTGGGGCTCCTGCGTCTGACGGCGAGGTGTGGATGCCGCGGGCGGTGCCCGCTCACGGTTCCGGGCCGGCAGCGTGTGTGGGGCACTGCCGGCCCGGGGCCTGTGGGAGTCGGTGCGGCCGCACGTCGAGTGTGCGCGCGGCCGCACCGCGGGGGAAGGACTAGCCGTTGAGGATGTCCTCGATCTGCTGGTCGGCCTCCTCGGCGAGCTGGGCGACGTCGCCGCCCTGCGCGATGTTGACGAAGAGGTCCTGCAGGATACCCGCCGCCTCGACGTCGGCCCACTTCGGCGAGGCCGGGGTGAGCTTGGCGTTGCCGGCCGCGGCGGAGATCGCCTGGGCGACCTCGTCGGTGCCGACCGTGTCGCCGAGCGAGAGCTTCGCCGGGACGAGGCCGTTCTCGCCGTAGATCGTCTGGAACTCGTCCGAGAGGATGATCTTCAGCGCGTCGAGCGCGAGCTCCGGGTGCTGGGTGTTGGCCGAGATGCCGATGTTCGAACCGCCGGCGAAGACCTGCGCGGCATCGCCGTCAGCGCCCGGGAGCGCGTAGACGCCGAGGTTCTCCTCCTGGTCGGGGCAGCCGGGGGTCTCGGCGTCCTCGGGGGCGAGGATCGACCACTTCACCCAGGCCGGCGCCGCGAGCTGGAGCGACGTGCCGTCGCAGAAGCCCACCTGCGGGTTCGACTCGTTGGCGTCCTTCGGAGCCTTCGACGCCTCGGTCATGACCTTCTGGACCATCTCGAGGCCCTCGATCGACTCGGCGGAGCTGAGCTGGGCGTCCCACTCCTCGCCGTCCGGGACGGCGACCTCGCCGCCGGCCTCCCAGATGTAGGGCAGCGCGGCGTACCAGTTCTGGCCGGGCCACCAGACACCCGACTTGCCGGGGTTGTCGTTCGCGAGCTGGATCGCCTGGTCGACGTACTGGTCGAGCGTGGTCGGGACCTCGAGGCCCGACGCGGCCAACGCGTCCTTCTTGTAGAACACGAGCGACGAGCCTGAGTACAGCGGTGCCGCGTAGAACTTCTCGTCGTACGAACCCACCTCGACGAAGCCGGGGAGCAGGTCGTCGCCGCCGAGCTCGTCGTAGTGGTCGGTGAGGTCCATGAACGCACCCGCCGAGGTGAAGGCCGGCGCCTGCGTGTTGCCGACCTCGACGACATCGGGGCTGTCCGAGCCGGAGAGGCTCGTGGTCAGGCGGTCGACGAGGCCGTCCCACGACTGCTCCTCGATGACGAGCGTGGAGCCGGGGTGCTGCTCCTCGAAGGTCTCGACGAGCAGCTCGCGCGCGGCGTCGGGGGTGTCGGTGCCGACGAGCCAGACGCGGATCTCCGCGCCCTCCTCGGAGGCCGCGTCGCCTCCGGTGGTGGCGCACCCGGCGAGGGTCAGCGCAGCCGCGGCGCCGAGCGCCACGATGCCGAGGTTCCTCATTGCGTGGTTTCCTTTCGTAGGGGGAAGGTGGGAGCGGGGGTGCTGCCACCCGTGGTGCAGGGGGTGGGGCCTAGGAGACCCCGAGTTGGCCGGAGAGGACCATGACGGCCGCCCCGCGCAGGACGATGTCCTGCCCGTGTGCGGTCATCCGGAGCCTCAGTTCCCGGTGGTGTTCCGTCATCGTCCGGTTCCGGACCGTCTCGACGGCCGCCTCGAGCAGCGGTCCGTCAAGCAGTTCCGCCGGTCCGCTGAGCACGACCTCCGAGAGGTTCAGCGCACCGACGACGGGGGCGAGCACGATGCCGAGGCGTCGGCCTGCCTCCCGCAGGGTCTCTTCGCGAGCGGATGCCGCGGCATCCGCGTCGCCGAGTCGTTCGAGTTCCGCGGTGAGCCGCGGCACCGCGAGCCACGCCTCGAGGCAGCCCTGCTTGCCGCACGCGCATCGCGGGCCGCCGTCGGTGCCGACGACGACGTGGCCGATCTCGCCCGCTGCGCTGCCGGCCCCGAGCACGGGGCGACCGCCGACGATGAGGCCGGCGCCGACGCCGTGGCCGACCTTGACGAGGAGGAGGTCGCCGGGGGCGCCGGCATGTTCGGCGAGCACGGCGACGTTCGCGTCGTTCGCGACGTGCACGGGCAGGTGGAACGCGGCCTGGAGTCGCTCCTGGAGCGGGAGGTCGGTCCAGCCGAGGTTCGGGGCGGAGTGCACGACGCCGTTCGGCTCCACGACGCCGGGCGAGCCGACGCCGATGCCGAGCACCGGCGCGGTCGTGAGGGCGAGCAGCCCGTCGAGGAGCTCGGTGACGAGTTCGACGGCGCGTTCGCCGGTCGCGCCGTCGAGTGCCACTTCGGCCCGGGCGACGGCCGTGCCGTCGAGGTCGAGGACGGCGCCGCGGAAGCGCATGTGCTCCGAGAGGTCGAGTGCGACGACGTGGTGACCGGTGCGGTCGATGTCGATGAGCGTCGCGGGCTTGCCCGGACGCGCGTCTTCGCGGTGGCCGAGCTCGACGACGAGGCCCTCGCCGATGAGCTCGGCGACCAGGTCGGAGACGGTGACGCGCGTGAGGCCGGTCTCGCGCGCGACATCCGCACGGCTCTGCGCGCCCAGGCTGTAGAGCGTCTGCAGCACCAGCGATCGGTTGTGGCTGCGGGCGTGTTCGGGGAGCACCTTGCCGGAGGTGCGCAGGGCGCGGCCCGCGAAGAGCGCCGCGCCGTTGGCCGCGGGCATCGCGGTCGCCGTCGCACGGTCCCCGTTGCCCACGAGGCCTGCGGGCGCCTGCCCGGGTGCTGCGTCCGTTGCTGTCACGTTTGTTAGTACACCTTACGAACAAACCCGAGCGCAACCCCTTCGACAGAATTCGTTCATCTTCTTTACAAACCCGTGACCTTGCTCCGCCGACGCTCCCGGCGTCGTCCCGCCCGATGGCAGGGGTGAGGGGGGCGGCGATCAGCGAGCGGATGCCGCGGCGCGCTGCCGCTCGGAGGCGTCAGCCGCCACGCGCGCATCGCGCCGGCCGCCGATCGCGCGGAGCGCCGCGAGGATCGTGATGAGGTCCACGACCTCCTGCAGCAGCGCGCCGACGGTCGCAGGGATGACGCCGAAGGCCGCGACGAGCATGAGCCCGATGCTCACGACGATGCCGATCCAGATGCTCTGCAGCGCGATGCGCACGGTGTCGTGGCCGATCTCGACGGCCTTCGCGGTGCGCGAGATGTCGTCGACCAGGATGACCGCACTGGCGGACTCGCTCGCGGCCGTCGCGCCGCGCGCGCCCATGGCGATGCCGACGTCGGCCGCGGCGAGCACGGGCGCGTCGTTGACGCCGTCGCCGACCATGATGACGGGGCGTTCGACGATGCCGGCGACCTCGGCGACCTTGTCCGCGGGCAGGCACTCGGCGTGCACCCGCTCGATGCCGAGCTCGGCCGCGATGTGGTCGGCGGTCGCCTGCGCGTCGCCCGTCAGCATCATCGTGTGGTGCACGCCCAGCTCGTCGAGCCGCGAGAGCGTGTCCACCGCGTTGCCGCGCAGCCGGTCGCGCGCCAGCAGCGCGCCGGCGTAGGCGCCGTCGACCGCGACGTAGACCGCGAGCTCCCCCGGCGCGATCTCGGTGCGCCGGGCGCCGGGCGCGCGCTCGGCGACGAACGCGAACTTCCCGACGACGACCTCGCGGGCGCCGATGCGCGCGACGACGCCGTTGGTCGCGGCCTCGCGGGCGGCCGCCGCCTCCTGCAGCCGAATGCCCCGCGCCGTGGCCGCGTCGATCATCGACTCGGCGAGCACGTGCGACGAGTACTGCTCGGCCGATGCGACGAGCCCGAGCAACTCGTCGGCGCCGAAGCCGGCCTCGGGGCGCACGGCCACCAGTTCGGGCGAGCCGTGCGTGAGGGTGCCGGTCTTGTCGAACACCGCGGTGCGGGCGCGAGCGAGCTGCTCGAGCACGCCGCCGCCCTTCACGATCACGCCGTTCCGCGCCGCGCGACTCATGCCGCCGATGAACGCGACCGGCGCGGCGATGAGCAGCGGACACGGCGTCGCGAGCACGAGCACCTCGGCGAAGCGCACGGGGTCGCCCGAGATCCACCAGGCGAATCCGGCGAGCAGCAGCGAGAAGACCGTGAACGGCACCGCGTAGCGGTCGGCGAGCCGAACGACCGGCGCCTTGCTCGCGGCGGCCTCGGCGACGAGTGCGACGATCTGCTGGTACTGGCTGTCGGCGGCGCGCGCGGTCGCCGTGATCTCGATCGCGGCGAGGCCGTTCACCGAGCCGCTGAGCAGCGCGTCGCCAGCGTGCTTCTCGACGGGCACGCTCTCGCCCGTGATCGAGGATTCGTCGACGGACGCCTCGGCCGAGCGCAGCTCGCCGTCGACCGGAACGATCTCGCTCGGCCGGACGAGCAGCAGGTCGCCCGGCTCGACCTCGTCGACCGGAACGTCGACGAAACGGTCGTCGACGACGCGATGCGCGTGCTGCGGCGCACGCGTCAGCAACGCGTCGAGCTCGCGCTTCGCCCGTCGGCTCGCGTAGTCCTCGAGCGCCTCGCCGCCGGTGAGCATGAGCACCACGATGAGCGCCGCCACGTACTCCCCCACGACGACGGTCGCGACGATCGCCGTGACCGCGAGGATGTCGAGCCCCCAGTGCCCCCGCAGGATGTCGCGCACCATGCCGACGGCCTGCCAGGCTGCCACGGCGAGCGCGTACCCGCTGAAGATCCAGGCCACGAGCCATCCCTGCCCGGCGACCGCGAGCACGATGCCGGCGAGCCCGATCGCGAGCGTGAGCGCGACGACGGGATAGCGACGGACGAGACGGATGCCACGGGCCATGTCCCCATCCTCGCCCGCATCCACGGTCCGTGCGGTGACCAACGGCACCCCTGGCGCGGTCCGAGCCGCTTCCGGTCGCGGCCGAGGGCCGTTTCTGCGGTGGAGACCACGATCACCACGCACTCGAGCGCAGAGATCGCACTCGATCGGGGGCGAGCGGGCGAGCGCGAACGACGAAGGGCCGGATGCCACGTGGCATCCGGCCCTTCGAACGAGCGCGCGAGGCGGCTCAGGCGCCCAGGCGCGCCTTGAGGTTCGCGTCGATCGTGTTGAGGAACTGCTCCGTGGTCTGGAACTCCTGCTCGGGACCGACGAGGAGCGCGAGGTCCTTCGTCATCGCGCCCGACTCGACCGTCTTCACGACGACGTCCTCGAGCGTGTGCGAGAAGTCGATGAGCTCCTGGTTGCCGTCGAGCTTGCCGCGGTGCGCGAGTCCGCGCGTCCAGGCGAAGATCGAGGCGATCGGGTTCGTCGAGGTCGGCTTGCCCTGCTGGTGCTGGCGGTAGTGGCGCGTGACCGTGCCGTGCGCCGCCTCGGCCTCGACGATGCTGCCGTCGGGCGTGGTGAGCACCGAGGTCATGAGGCCGAGCGAGCCGAAGCCCTGCGCGACGGTGTCGGACTGGACGTCGCCGTCGTAGTTCTTGCAGGCCCAGACGTAGCCGCCCTCCCACTTGAGCGACGCCGCGACCATATCGTCGATGAGGCGGTGCTCGTAGGTGATGCCCGCGGCCTCGAACTTCTCCTTGAACTCGGTGTCGAACACCTCCTGGAAGATGTCCTTGAAGCGGCCGTCGTAGGCCTTCAGGATCGTGTTCTTCGTCGAGAGGTAGACCGGGTAGTTGCGGTCGAGGCCGTAGTTCAGCGACGCGCGGGCGAAGTCGCGGATCGACGCGTCGAGGTTGTACATGCCCATGGCGATGCCCGAGCCGGGCGCCTGGAAGACCTCGAACTGCTGCGGCTCGCCGCCGTCCTGCGGGGTGAACGTCATGGTGAGCGTGCCGGGGCCCTCGAACTTGAAGTCGGTGGCGCGGTACTGGTCGCCGAACGCGTGGCGGCCGACGATGATCGGCTTGTTCCAGCCCGGGACGAGCCGCGGGATGTTCGAGATGATGATCGGCTCGCGGAAGATCACACCGCCGAGGATGTTGCGGATGGTGCCGTTCGGCGAGCGCCACATCTTCTTCAGGCCGAACTCCTCGACGCGCGCCTCGTCGGGCGTGATCGTCGCGCACTTGACGCCGACGCCGTGCTGCTTGATCGCGTTCGCCGCGTCGACCGTGATCTGGTCGTCGGTCTCGTCGCGCTTCTGGATGGAGAGGTCGTAGTACTCGAGGTTGACGTCGAGGTACGGGTGGATGAGCTGGTCCTTGATGGCCTGCCAGATGATGCGGGTCATCTCGTCGCCGTCGAGCTCGACGACGGTACCTTCGACCTTGATCTTCGACAAGGGGCGGTCTCCTTGGGATCTCGTGGGATTGCTTGGGAAGCGAGGAAGTCTCGGGGGTGTCCGACACGCCGTCGACCAGCTTACCGCCTCGCCGGAATATCTCGACATCGAGAGATCGACCCGCCGCGACACCGGGCGCTCCGCCGTCGCATCCGGATGCATGGGGTTACCCGCGCGTCACGTCATCCGGTTAGGCTGCGATGCATGGCTGATCTGCGACTCGAAGAACTGAACGCGACGAACATCGTCGCCGCGAACACCCTGTCGCTGAAGCCGGGCCAGGAGCAGTTCATCGCCCCGGTCACCTACGCCGCCGAATCCTCCGTCGTGAACCCCGCGACGGCGTGGCAGCGCGTCGCGCTCAGCGACGACCGCGTCGTCGGCTTCATCCACGGCAACTTCGACCCCGAGAACGAGCACGAGGAGTTCCGGGCCTGCATCTGGCGCATCAACGTCGACGCCGAGGCGCAGGGCAAGGGCGTCGGCCGATTCCTCGCGCACGCGCTCGCCGAGGAGGCCAAGAGCCGCGGGTTCGACCGCATCACGGTGCTCTGGGAGCCGGGCGAGGGCGGCCCCGGCGAGTTCTTCCACCGCATCGGCTTCCGCGATGTCGGCGAGACCCAGTACGGCGACGTGATCGGCGCCCTCGAGCTCGCCGGCTGACCCGGTCATCACCGACCCGGTCGAGGGGCGACGGATGCCGCGGCACGGCGAGGGCTTCGTCGACGCCGTGCTCGCCGTGGTGGACGACATCCCACCCGGCCGGGTCATGACGTACGGCGACGTCGCCGCGACGCTCGGCTCGCGCGGCGCGCGAGCCGTCGGGCAGGTCATGGCGCGCTGCGGCGGCGAGGTGCCGTGGTGGCGGGTCATCCGCGCCGGCGGCCGACCGCCCGCCGGGCACGCCGAGGCCGCGCGCCGGCACTACCTCGCCGAGGGCGTCCCGTTGCGGACCGTCGACGACGAGGACGGCTACCGCATCGAACTCGCGGCCTGCCGCTGGCGCGGCTGAGCGGCTCGTCAGCGGTCCGCGGGTGATCCGATCACGCCCGGCGCCACGGAGCTCGGCGGGTCCGGGGCGGCCGCGGCATCCGGCGGCTCGGCACCGGGTTCGGCGGCGACGAGGAGCCCCGTCCCCGACCCGGGGAGCGCATCCGAACCCTCGAGGTGCGCCGGCATCCGGATGGTGACGGTCGTGCCCGCGCCGGGCGGACTGTCGAGGTCGACCGATCCGCCCACCGCTTCGATGCGGTCGACGATCCCGAGCATTCCGGTGCCCCGGTCGAGCGAGGCGCCCCCGACGCCGTTGTCGCGGATCGTCAGCACGAGTTCGTCGCCCTCGACGTAGGCGCGCACCCACGCGCGCGTCGCCTTCGAGTGCTTGGCGACGTTCGCGAGCGACTCGGCGACCGCGAAGTACGCCGTCGACTCGACGAGCTCGGCGAGCCGCCCCTCGGGCTGCACCGCGATGTCGACCGGGACCGGGCAGCGCCCCGCGAGCTCGGGCAGCGCGAGCGCGAGGCCGCCCTGCGAGAGCAGGCTCGGGTGGATGCCGTGTGCGAGCTCGCGGAGCTCCTTGAGGCCCTGGTTCAGCGTGCCGATCGACTGCTCGAGCTCGGCGGCGACCGCGTCGTCGCCCGAGGCGCGTGCGGCGTTCGCCGCGATGCGGAGCTGCATGCCCACCGCGACGAGGTGCTGCTGCGCGCCGTCGTGGAGGTCGCGCTCGATCCGCCTGCGGGCCTCGTCGCCCGCCTCGACGATGCGCTGCCGCGACTGGCGGACCTGTTCGAGCGTGCGCTCGATCTCGGACCTGAGCCGACCGTTGTCGACGGAGAGCCGCAGTGCGCTCGAGACGCCGTCGAGCAGGCGCATGTTGTCGGTGAGCACCCGGTCGTGGCGGATCAGGGCGATCGGCAGCCCGCTCGGCGAGGCGACGGGGAGGATGCTGTGGCCGCGCCCCTCCTCGGCGGAGTCGATGGGACGCCCGGCGGCGTCGACGTACCGGCCGCGCTCCTCCTCCCACCAGAACACCCGTACGGAGTCGTCGCGGAGCGTGCGCGCGAGCGACTCCGCCCACAGCCCGCGGTCGGCGCCCTCGCGCGTGATGCGCATGAGATCGGCGACGCGAGCCCGCATGTTCCGTGCGTGCGAGATGCCCGCGACGAAGCACACCGGCACCGACGCCATGGCGATGAGCGAGACCGTCTCCAGCGCGAGGTTCGGCTCCACCCCCGTCGCATAGCGCACCATCTGCGCGGCGAGCGTGCTCACCCACGACAGCAGCGCGACCGGCATGAGGAACGCGACGGTGCGTGCGGGCACGCTCCCCCGCACCCATCGGAGCAGCAACCGGATGGCGATCGCGATCGCGAGCGCCACCCCGACGATGCGGTAGCCGATGTCGACGACGGCGAACACGGTCGGCGCCTCCGCGAGCCGGTACGGGTTCGGTACGCAGTCGCACGGCACGGAGTCGGGACCGGCGAGCGCGAGGACCGTGAAGAAGTTGACGACCGTCGCGACGAGCGCGGTGGTCGCGATCACCCGGTCGAAGCGATCGCCGAGCCCGCCGCGCGGGTAGACCAGCACGAGGATGCCGGCGACCACCGCCCAGCCGAGATCGATGCCGCGCAGGATCGGCCAGAGCCATCCGAGCGATTCGATGACCGGGTAGAACGCCTGCGGGATCCAGAACAGCACGAACGCGATCATCAGGCGTGCCGGCACGGGGTTCGGACCGATCGCCCACGCGACGCCCGCGCAGGCGGCGAACACGAGCGGCACCATCGCGTGCACCGTCGTCCACGACAGCTCGGGCCGGAGCCCCTCCGGCGTGGCCAGG
This sequence comes from Agromyces sp. GXQ0307, assembly GCF_044769845.1. Taxonomy (NCBI): domain Bacteria; kingdom Bacillati; phylum Actinomycetota; class Actinomycetes; order Micrococcales; family Microbacteriaceae; genus Agromyces; species Agromyces sp. GXQ0307. The sequence goes on from NZ_JBIZVY010000002.1 coordinate 135,228, forward strand.
TAGCCGGAGACCTCCATGAACAGGCTGATGGCGACGACCGTCGCGATCACGGCGGTGCGCCGCGCGATGCGCCCGCGGCGGCCTGGGGCCATCACAAGGGCATCACCTCTGGCCGAGGAGCGTCAGCACCGCGAGCACGCGGCGGTGGTGCTCGGGCGACTCCTCGAGGTCGAGCTTCTGCAGGATGCTGCGGACGTGGGTCTCCACGGTCTTGAGGCCGAGGAACAGGGTCTGCGCGATGCCGCCGTTGGAGTACCCCTGCGCCATGAGCTCGAGGACCGACCGCTCGCGCTCGGTGAGGCGTGCGAGCGGATCGTCGGCGCGCGTGCGCTGCACGAGCTGCTCGACCACCTCCGGGTCGACGACCGACCCGCCGGATGCCACGGTCTGGACCGCTCGAACGAGCGTCTGCGGCTCGGACACGCGTTCCTTCAGGAGGTAGCCGGTGCCGCTGCCCGCGCCCATCACCCGGAGGGCGTACTCGGGGGTGGCGTACATCGAGAGCAGGAGGATGCCGATCTCGCTGCCGTCCTGCCGGATGCGCTCGAGCGCGACGATGCCCTCGTCGCGGTGCGTCGGCGGCATGCGGATGTCGAGCACGGCGGCGTCGAGGTCGAGGTCGTCGATGTTCGCGAGCAACTCGTCGGCGGTGCCGACCGAGGCGACGACCTCGATGCCACCGCCCTCGAGCACCTTCGCGATCCCTTCGCGAAGCAGCAGCGCGTCGTCAGCGATGGCGACCCTCAGGGGCCGTTCCTCCGTGCGCTCAACCATCCAGGCACCTCCGATCGAAGGCGTGCGTGAGCCCCCGACGTCCATGCGCCGCCTTCTGCCGAGAATACGCGCCGCGACCCGACCACCGCGGGACCCCGTTGTGGGGACAGCCCCGTGCATCCGGGGCCGCAGCCGTGCCACGCTGGGTTCGGGTCGCGCACCCTGCTCGCCGCGCCACCCCCGAGGCGCCGGCCCGCGCCGTCCACCCGAGGAGCGTCATGGTCCGACCCGGTTCGACGCCGGCATCCGCCCCCGTCCCGTCAGCGCCAGGCGCCGCGACGTCCGATTCCTCGCCCGTCGGCCCTGATCCCACCCGAGTCGTGACGACGGGGCGGCGGGTCGAGCTCGTCGTCGTGCCGAGCGGCGAGCGTGTCGCTGACGTGCTCGCACGACGACCCGGCGCCGCCCCGTCGTTCAACCGCACCCTCCGGGTCGCCCTCGCGATGCGTGGCGGCGTGAGCCTCGCCGTGTGGATCGGCGGCACGGTCGCCGAGCTCGACCTCCTGCGTCGCATCCGCCTCTACGACCTCGGCGACCTCACGCTCGCGATCGTGCCCGAGACGCCCGGCCGCCCCCTGACGGGCCCGGTCCGCGTTCGCCTGCAGGCGTACGCGGAGATGCTGGATGCCGCGGGCTACGACCGCGTGGAGTTCGACCTGCTCGCGGGAGCGAGTGCCGGCGGCCTGAACGCGGTCGTGTACGCGGTCGCCCAGCGCGCCGGCACCGGGCTCGACCGGCTGCTCCGCACCTGGGGGTCGGTCGGCGGCTTCTGGGGGCTGCTGCACCCGCCCGGCGCGCGTCGGATCCTCGCGCTCATGCAGGGCGAGAAGTACTTCCGCTCCGAGACTGACAAGGCGCTGGTCGAGATCTACGACACCGACGACCGCCATCCCGACCTCGTCGCGGAGTACACCGCGGTCGATCTCTCCGCGACCGTGATCGACGCGAACGACGAGTACGAGGAGGACGCGAACGAGGGACGCGGGCACTTCCGGTTCGTCGGCGACGACGCCCACCGGCTGGACAACCGCATCCCCGCCCGGCATCGCGAGCTGGAGACGGCGGCCCGGCCGGTCGACCCGGCCGTGCGCGAGGACGACCTCACGAACCTGTCGCGGCTCGCACTGGCGGCCCGCTCGACCTCCTCCCTTCCCGGCGGGTTCGAGCCGGCAGCGATCGACTCCTTCCGGGGCGACGCCGGGACGGGCGACGAGGCCGGCATCGACGGCGGACCCGGCATGCGGTTCGCGTTCGCGGGTCATCGCGCCGAGGCCTCGACGCCGTACCGCGTCGTCGACGGCGCGGTGTTCGACAACGTGCCCATCGAGCGGGCGCTTCGGGCGGCCCGCTCGCGCGTGTCCGACCGTCGCGCCGACCGGGCGATGATCTTCCTCGACCCCGAACCCGATCCGCCGCTCGGGGGCCGCGTCGACTGGGACCCGAACGCCTCGCGGTTCTTCCGCGCGATCAAGGCGATGTTCGACAAGCAGCTGCGTCGGGAATCGGTGGCCCGCGAGGTCGCGGAGCTCGAGCGCTTCAACACCGACCAGCAGGTCGCGAGGGCGCGATTCGAGGGTGCGGCACCGCTCGTCGCCAGCGCCCTCGCCGACCCCGGCGGCGTGGTCGCCAGGCGGCCGGCCTACCTCAGGGCGCTGGCGGTCGATCTCGCGGACCACCTGGCCGAGACGATCGCGGCGCCGAGCCTCTGGCAGCTCCACTCCTCGCTCGAGCACCGGCGTCGCTACCGGCCGATCCCCCTCGTCAGGCTGACGGCGATGGCGGATGTCGCGACGGAACGGGTCTCAACGATGCCTCCCGCGCACCGCGACGCGTTCGCGCGCTCGCCGCTGGCGCTGGCGGATGCCGCGAACTGCGTGCTCGGCTGGACGAGGGCCTTGGAAGCCCTTCCCGCCGAGCCGGGGGCGCGGCACGGGTTCGCCTTCGGCGAGGTGCGGGAGGCCGCCTACACCGCCCTCACGGCCGCGCTCGCGTGGCGCGACCGGGTGACGGTCCGCGTGCTCGAGGAGACGGCCGACTTCGCCGAGCGCGGCGCCGACCCCACCGCCGACGACCTGCGCGGATGGATCGACCTCTGGCTCGCGGAGAGCCGCCGCTTCCGCGAGCCCGACGCGTGGGACGGCCTCGACCGCGCCGTCGCGCGGCTGCGGATCGCGACGGTGAACGTCGAGCGGGAGATCGCCGCGGGGAGCCGGGAGCTCGAGCCGCGGTGGGCCGGGTCGCCGTGGCGACCGCTCGCGGAGGGCCCGATGCTGTCGGCCGTCGACCTCCCGCCGCTGTACCACTCGGCGGGCATCCCGCCGGCGCTCTCCAGCGTGCGCTACTGGGCGATCGGCGTGGACGAGCCGCCGGCCGACCCGCAGCAGTACCTGGCGCTCGTGCAGGACCGGTGGTACTCGATGCTCGGCCGCGTCCTGCGGACCCCGGGCCTGACGCCCCGCGAGGCGGCAGCCGCCGTCGAGGCGGCCTCGGCGGAGGTCGCCCTCGACCGGGGTTCGAAGCTCGCCGGGTACGGCGTCGGCAACTTCCTCGGCTTCCTCGCCCGCGAGTGGCGGGTCAACGACTGGTGGTGGGGCAGGCTCGACGGCGCCGCCGGCATCGCGAGGTTCCTCACCTCCCTGGCCCCCGATGCGGTGCAGACGGCGCGCGCCGTCCGGGTCCTCCAGGACGCGGTCCTGGCCGAGGCTGACGAGCCAGAGGTCGTCGCTCGCGCCCTGTCGCCGTTGGAATCCGTGCCCGGTCCCGCGCCGGCGGCAACGTCGGCGTCGGCGTCTTCGGCGTCCGCGTCGCCGTCGGCGTCGGCGTCGGCGTCGGCGTCATCCGCATCGCTCGAGGAGGCGGGCACCGCACGGCGGGCGCGCATGCGCGCGGGCACGGACACGATCTTCAACCTCGACCCCTCGTACCGCTTCGCGATCGCGTCGCGCACCGTCCGCCTGTTCGACCGCGTCGTGGTCCAACCCGTCCGGAGAGGCACCCGGTGGCTCGCCCTGGCCGTCCTCGTCCTGCTGCGACCGCTCCTCGTTCCCGTCCCGACCCTGTTCGACCCGCCGCGACTGGCCCTGGTCTCGGGATTCGTCGCCGCCGTCGCCTGGCTGCTGACGTGGGACGACGTCGAGTTCGACTCGATCTGGTGGCTCGGGGTCGCCCTCGTGTCGGGCCTCGTCGCGGTCGCCGTGATCGCGGGATCCGTCGGCTCGCGCCTGCGCCACTGGTCGGCGGTCGCCGAGGCGCTGGGCGGCGAGCTCGGGTCGGCGGCAGGGCAGGCGCGCACGCGCGCGCGTCGCCCCGCCTGGTTCATGGCGAGCGTCGCGATCGCGAGCGTCTTCCCGTTCATGATCGCGATCATCGGCAGCAACTTCCTGCTGATGCTGCTCTGCCTCGGCGTCACGATCGTGCTCACGGCGATCGCCGTGCGGGCGGCGACGGCCGCCTCGCGCGCCCCGATCCCGGGACGCGAGGCGCGGACGATCGGGATGATCTCGGTCTTCGCCCTGCTCGGCGGCGTCCTGCCCATCGCCCAGCTGCTGACCGAGTACCTCACTCGCGGACGCACGCCGGCGGCGCTCGAGGTGCCGCGCGACCTGAACTGGGTGGCCCTCGCCGTGGGGGCGGCCGCGGTCACGATCGCGCTCACCTGGGACTGGCTCCGGATCGGGTACCGTCCGATCCTCGACGAGGACGGCACCCCGGTGGCCGCCGGCGAGCGTCGACCGATCGACCGGATCAACCTCGTCAACTGGTGCACGGTCACGATCGCCTCGGTGCTCGCGGCGCTGGGCGCCTACGCGCTCGCGAAGCTCGTCACGGTCGGCATCGCACCGCTGCTCGCCGACACGGTCGCCGCGACGGCGTTCATCGTGGTGTGGGCGAACGTCGTGTGGTGGATGCCCGACGGCGTCCGACGGCTCCCCCGCACCGATGACCGGGTGGAGCGCGCGCCGCTCGCCTGATCCCGATCTCCGCCGCGCGTTCAGTGGTGACCCCGATCCGATCGGGGTGACCGCCCCGATCCGGCGTGCGGCGTCGCCCACGAGGCTGCACGCATGGTCGGAACGCAACGGGGACGCGTCGCGCAGTGGATCGCGCGGTACCTGCCGCTGGAGGTGCTCGGCACCGTCACGGCGATCGCGGGCGCGTGGGCCGCGTACGAGAGCTCCGGGTCGCTCGTCACGGCCGCGGTGGTCGGCACGGTCGCCGAGGGGGTCGGGTACTACGCACTCGTCGTGGTCCGGGGCATCCGCGGGCACCTGCGCTCGTCGCGCGTGCGCCGCCATCGGAGCGCGCCGCGCCGCGCGTTCGTCGCGGTCGTGCTCGCACTGCGCGGCCTGGTCGCGGAGTTCGGCCCGGCCGAGGGGTTCGACACGTTCCTGGTGCGACCCGCGCTCCTCCTCGCCGCGACGACGGCGCTCGGCCCGAACCCGAGCGGATGGCTCGTCGGCAAGCTCGCCGCCGACGCCGTGTTCTACATGATCGCGATCGTGTCGTTCGAACTCGCCCGACGGCTGATCCTGCCGGACGGCGGGGCGGATGCCACGGGCGCGCCGGGCCCGGACGCGACGACCGCCGACACCGGTCGACTCGCAACCCCGACGCCCCGCACGACCCGACCGGCGCCGTCGGCGCCACGCCTGGACGGAGTCCTCCGATGACGCTCCTGTACCGATCGTCGACCGAGCCGGAAGGGCTCGCGTCGAGCCGGTCCGATGCTCCCGCCGCGTCGAGCGATCTGCGCGCGCGACGGCCACGGACGGCTCGGCGGCGGTCGGGCACCGCGACCGGGCCGATCCCCGAGCGGCCGCCGCACCGCGAGCTCGTCCGCCGCGAACTCGCCGCGTACGCGCAACGCATCCGGCTCGCCGCGCTCGTGCGCGAGCACGGGTCGCCGCTGTTCCTGCTCGACGTCGACCGGGTGGCGACGCAGTTGCTCGCGCTCCGGCGCGAGCTGCCGAACGCCGCGATCCACTTCGCGACGAAGTCCCTCCCCCATCCGGCGGTGATCCGGGCCGTCCACGGCTTCGGTGCCTCCTTCGAGGTCGCCTCTCGCGGCGAGCTCGACCTGCTGGAGCGCGAGGGCGTCCCGATCGGGCGGTGCCTGCACACGCACCCGGTGAAGTCGGTGGCCGACATCACGGGCGCGTACCTGCGCGGCATCCGCACCTTCGTCGTCGACAGCCCCTCGGAGGTCGCGAAGTTCGCGGGGCTGCCGACACCCGACGTGGGCGTGCTCATCCGGCTGTCGTTCCCGAACCCGGAGGCGAAGTCCGACCTGTCGTCGAAGTTCGGCATCCTCCCGGAGGACGCGCCCGCGCTCGTCGAACGCTGCCTGCGGTCCCGGCTCACGGTGCGCGGGTTCACGTTCCACGTCGGAAGCCAGACCGCGTCCGCCGTGCCGTGGGTGCGGGCGATCGGGACGACGCTGCGGCTCATGCGCTCGCTCGAGTCGCGGCACGGCATCCGGTTCGAGGTGCTCGACCTGGGTGGCGGGTTCCCCGTCGCCTACGACGAACCGGTGCCCTCGCTCGCGGAGCTCGCCCGCGGCATCCGCCCCGCCCTCGCGGACGTGCCCGCGCACGTGCGCGTGGTGATCGAACCGGGCCGCGTCGTCGCCGCGCCCGCGATGACGCTCGTCACCCGCGTGATCGGAACCAACGACCGTGCCGACGGCCGATGGCATCACCTCGACGAGGGCCTGTACGGCGCCTACTCGAACATCCCGGCGGAGGACGTGCACGCGCTCGTCTTCGCCGCGGCCGAGCTGGGCGTGCAGCCGGTCGGCGACGACGCGGCCGAGCGGGCCGCGCGACGGGTGCTCACCCGGACGCGGGTGCCGGTGACGCTCGCGGGACCGACCTGCGACAGCGTCGACGTCGTCGCGCGCCACCTGCCGCTGCCGCCCCTCGCCGACGGCGACCTGCTCGTCTCGCCGATGATGGGCGCGTACACGTGGGCGACCGCGACGGGCTTCAACGGCATCGCGCGCACGCCGATCGTCGAGGTGCGACCCGGCTGACGCTGGGGCGCACGGCGAGGGCGGATGCCTCGGGCCCACGCCCGAGCCATCCGCCCGCCGCACCGCTAGACGAGCGAGTCGCGCCAGGCCGCGTGCAGCGCCGCGAACCGCCCGGTGCCGCCGATGAGGTCGGCGGGCGCGCCGTCCTCCACGATGCGGCCGTGCTCCATGACGAGCACGCGGTCGGCGATCGCGACCGTCGACAGGCGGTGCGCGATGATGACCGCGGTGCGGTCGGCGAGCAGCGTCTGCAGGCCCTGCTGCACGAGCCGCTCGCTCGGGATGTCGAGCGAGCTCGTCGCCTCGTCGAGGATCAGCACCGCGGGGTCGGCGAGGAACGCGCGCGCGAACGAGATCAGCTGGCGCTGACCCGCCGAGACGCGCCCGCCGCGCTTGTTCACGTCGGTGTCGTAGCCGTTCGGCAGTCCCTCGATGAACTCGTGCGCGCCGACCGCCTTCGCTGCCGCGACGATCTCGTCGAAGCTCGCCTCCGGCTTGCCGAGCGCGATGTTGTCGGCGACCGACCCGGAGAACAGGTACGCCTCCTGGGTGACCATGACGATCGCGCGGCGCAGGTCCTTCGGGTGCATGCGTCGGAGGTCCACGCCGTCGAGTTCGACGACCCCGTCGGTCGGGTCGTAGAAGCGCGAGATCAGCTTCGCGAGCGTCGACTTGCCCGCGCCTGTCGAGCCGACGAGCGCGACCGTCTGCCCCGCCGGCACGTCGAGGTCGAAGCGGGGCAGTACGACGCGGTCGGGCGTGTACGCGAATTCGACCGACTCGAACCGCACCCGGCCGTCGGCCTTCCAGAGGTCGACCGGCTCGGCCGGGTCGGGCACGCTCGGCTGCTCCTCGAGGACCCCCGAGATCTTCTCGAGCGCCGACGCGGCCGACTGGTACGAGTTGTAGAACATCGCCAGCTCCTCCATCGGGTCGAAGAAGCGCTTCGTGTAGAGCACCGCTGCGAGCAGCACGCCCACCTCGAGCGCCCCGTCGGCCACGCGGAACCCGCCGATGAGCAGCACGCCCGCGACCGCGACGTAGCCCATGAAGTTGAGTGCCGGGTTGTACACGGCGAACAGCCCGAGCGCGCGGGCGTTCACGTCGCGGTAGTCCTCGGTGAGGTCGCCGAAGACCCGCTCGTTGCGCCGCTCCGAGCGGAACGCCTGCACCGCGCGGATGCCCGTCATGGTTTCGACGAACTGCACGATGAGCTTCGCGCTCGCGACGCGCGAGCGCCGGAACAGCCGCTGCGAGCGCACCTGGAACCACCGCGTGAGGAGGGCGAGCGGAAGCAGGGTCGCGAGGAGGACCAGCCCCGAGAGCCAGTCCAGCCACACGAGCGCGATCGCCGTGAAGAGCATGTAGAGCAGGCCCCGCACGAGCTGGTTGATGCCCTCGTCCATGAGTTCTCGGATGGCGTCGAGGTCGCTCGTCTGCCGCGAGATGATCCGGCCCGACGTGTACGACTCGTGGAACTCCAGCGACAGTTTCTGGGTGTGCAGGAACACGCGCGTGCGCAGGTCGATGAGTACGGCCTGGCTGATGCGCGCGGCCATGCGGATGTACCAGGCGATGAGGAACGCCCCGACGGCGCCCGTCACGAGGTACGCCAGCCCCGCGAGGCCGACGGGCAGCCAGTCCTGCCGCATGAGCGCCGGAAGGCCCTGGTCGATGCCGTACGCGATGATCGCGGGGCCGGCGACCTGGGCGGCGGTGGAGACCACGATGACGGCCATCGTCACCCAGAGCTGCGCGCGCAGCGGCTGGAGCAGGGACCCGAGCAGGCGCAGGCTGCGACGGCGGAGCGAGCGCGACTCCGCCTTCGAGTACTCGTCGCGCTCCTCGCCCTGCACGCCGGTCACGGTGCTCATCGGATCGCCTCCTTCGGTGCGGTGGGTTCGGCGAGGTCCTCGCCGTCGATGAGGTCGGATGCCTCCGCCTGGGCGCGGCGCTCCTCGTCCTCCAGGCTCGAGATCACGAACCGGTAGTGCTCCGACTCGCGCAGGAGCTCGGAGTGGGTTCCGACCGCCGTGATCCGCCCGTGCTCGAGCAGGGCGACCCGGTCGGCGAGCATCACGGTCGACGGACGGTGCGCGACGATCAGCGCGGTCGTCGAGGCGAGCACGGTGCGCAGTTCGGCCTCGACGCGCGCCTCGGTCGCCACGTCGAGCGCCGACAGCGGGTCGTCGAGCACCAGCACGGCCGGCTTCGCCGCGACCGCGCGCGCGAGCGCGAGCCGCTGACGCTGCCCGCCCGAGAGGCTCATGCCCTCCTCGCCGACCGTGGTGTCGACGCCGTCGGGCAGGTCGTACGCGAACCCGGCCTGCGCGATGCGCAGGGCCTCGTCGAGCACGCGCTGCGCCTCGGCCGCGACCGCCGGGTCGGACGCCGCGTCGCCCGTGAGCTCGGGCCGGCCGAGCAGCACGTTCTCGCGCACGGAGGCGGAGAACAGCGTGGCGTCCTCGAACGCCATCGCGATGTGGCGGCGCAGCTCCTCGCGGCGGAACGCGCGCACGTCGACGCCGTCGAGCGTCACCGAGCCGCTCGTGACGTCGTAGAGACGTGTGGTGAGGGCCGTCATCGTCGTCTTGCCGCACCCCGTGAGGCCGACGAGCGCCATGGTCTCGCCCGGCCGCAGCACCAGGTCGACGCCGTCGAGCAGGTCGCCGAAGCGATCGGGCGAGTCCTGGTAGCGGAAATGGACGTCGGTGAAGGCGAGTTCGCCGCGGGGCGAGCCGAGCTCGACCGGCCGCTCCGGATCGCGGACCGCGTTCTCGCTGTCCATGATGTCGAAGTAGCGGTCCGTGGCGGTCCGCGCATCGAGCGAGAACGCGAGCAGGAACCCGATCGACTCGATGGGCCAGGCGAGCACGGCGGCGGTCGCGAAGAAGGCCACGAGCTGCCCGACCGACAGTTGGCCCTGCGCGGCGAGCTGGACGCCCAGCACGAGGCAGATCGCGATCGCAACGGTCGGCACGATCAGGATCCACACCCAGATGTTCGCGTCGAGCCGCGCCTTCTCGATCTCGGTCGACCGGAGCTGCTCGGCCTGCGCGCGGAACGAGCTCAGCGCGTGCTTGCCCCGGCCGAACGCCTTGAGCACGCGGATGCCGTGCACCGACTCCTCGACCGCGGTGGCGAGGTCGCCCGACTGGTCCTGGCTGCGGCGCGACACCTCGGAGTAGCGCCCCTCGAACCGGTAGCCGACGATCCAGAGCGGGATCGAGCAGACGAGGAAGACGAGTCCCAGCATCCAGCTCATCGAGATCAGCACGACCGCGCCGACGACGATGACGATGAGGTTCCCGACGAGCAGCACGAGGCCGAACGCGAGCCACCGGCGGATGAGGCCGAGGTCGCTCACGGCTCGGGAGAGCAGCTGGCCGCTCGGCCAGCGGTCGTGGAAGCTCACGGGCAGGTCCTGCAGCTTGGCGTACAGGGCGTCGCGCATGCGCGCCTCGACCCTCGTGGTCGGGCCGATCACGAGCCAGCGGCGGAGCGCGAACATCGCCGCCTCGGCGGCACCCAGCGCGAGCACGAGCAGCGAGAGCGGCACGATCGCCTCGCTGTCGCCGTCCGCGAGCGGACCGTCGACGATCGCCTCGAGCACCTGCGGGATGGAGAGGGCGATGAGCTGGGCCACGAGGTAGGCGGCCGTGCTCAGCACGATCGCGGTCATGGCGGGGCCGACGTACTCGCGCAGCCGCATGAGTGCGCGCACCGTGCCGGTGCGCTCGGCGTGGGGTGGATGGAGGGTGGGTCGGGTGGCGGTCACGCCGGGTTCCTTCCGGGAAGCGCGACGGGTCGCGCGGATGCGGACTCGTCGAAGGGAGACGCGGATGCCGCGCACGTGATCGTGCGCGGACGAGAGCGGCGAGGCGGCGGGCCCCGCGGGAAACGGCCGGCGTGCCGCCGGCTGGACGGTGTCGGGCGCTAGCCCCGAGAGACCGTGGCGGTGGAGGCGAGCGCCGGGACGAACGCACCGAACGCCGCGACGGTGCGGGCGGGAATGCCGGTGTACTTCATGTCGTCCTCCTGCGTCGTGGTCACGAGCCCATCGCCCGCCGGATGGTTCCCCGAGCGGACAGCCGTTCAGAGTATGCCCGAGCCCGGGGGTGACGCAAGACCCGAGTTCCGGAGTACGCTGTCCCGATCCCGACACGCGCCGGATCCGGCCGCCCTCTCGTCCCCCGCGCGTGCGACCCGACGATGAGGAGGTCGCGTGTCCCCGGCACGCCTGCTGTTGGCCCGTTCGCGCGCGCGCCTCGGGGTGCTCGCCGGGTCCGCCGCCGTGTCGCTGCTGCTCACCGCGTTCCTCGCCACGGTCGTCGGCGTCCTCGCCGCCGCACCCGTCGCGGGAGCGCGCGCGGCGGTCGCCGCCGCCGACGGCGCGGACGGCGCCGTGACGTGGCGCATGCCGCTCGCATCGGACGCTGCGGCGGCGGGCGCGCAGGCGGAGGCGACGGCGGCGGTGCTCGAGCGATTCGTCGCGGCCCACGGTGCCCGGGTGCACCGATCGGTCGCGAGCGATGCGGTCGCGGTACTGGGGGCGTCCGCCGACGTCCGGCCGGATCCGGCTGCCGGCGTGGTGCTGCTCGCGGACGACGACCTCGCCGGACGCGCTGACCTGGTCGAGGGCGACTGGCCCGACGATGCCGACGCGCGCGCGGCCGCCGACGAGGTCGGCGCGGTGCCGGGTGCGATGCACGCCGGGGCGACGGATGCCACGGGGCTCGCGCCGGGCTCCGTGCTCGACCTCGACGGCGTCCGGGTGCTCGTCGTGGGGACCTGGCTGCCGTCGGAGGTCCGGGATCCGTCGTGGGCGGGCGACCCGCTCGTCGCGACCGGCGTCGTCGACGGCGCGATCGGACCGCTGCTCGTCGACGAGTCCGCACTGGCGGACGTCGGCGCGGCCGTCGCCGTGCGCTGGACCGCGACGGTCGATCCGGCGGGCGCGGACCCCGACCGACTCGCGGCACTGCACGCCTCCATCCCGCTCGCCCTGCCGGCCCTGCAGCACGACGACGCCGTGGGCACGGACGGCATCGTCGTCTCCGGCGGCCTCCGCGAGACCCTCGACCGGGTGCTCGCGGGTCTCGGCGCGGCACGCGCCCTGGCACCGCTGCCGGTGCTCCTGCTCGGCGCCGCCGGCCTCGTCGCACTGCTCCGCACGGCCGCGCTCCTCGTGACGGAACGCCGCCGCGAGACGACACTCCTGCTCGCGCGTGGCGCCTCGCCGTCGTCGATCGCGCGCTCCGCGGCCGCGGAGGCGCTCGTCATCGCGGCGCCCACCGTGCTCGCCGGAGCGCTCGCGGCATCCGTCGCCCTCGCCGGGCTGGCCCCTGGCGGCACCTCCGCTGCGGCGCTCCCGTGGGCCGTGGGAGCGGGAGTGGCGGTCGCGGTCGTGACCGTGCTCGCCGGCACCGCCTGGCGCGATGCTCGACGCCCGGTCGTCCGCGGCTCGGGCGACGTGACCGGCCGCGCGGGGCGTGCGATCGCCGCGGGCGGCGTGGTCCTGCTCGTCACGCTCGCCGCGGTGGCGCTCTGGCAGTTCCGGTTGTACGGATCGCCGATCGTGCGGTCCGCCTCGGGCGGCTCGAGCATCGACCCCCTCGCGTCGCTCGCGCCCGTGCTGGCGCTGCTCGCCCTCGCGGTCGGCTCGCTCGTCCTCGTCGGCGCGGTGCTCCGGCTCGTCGAGCGGTGGGCCGGCGCGCGCCCCGGGCTCGTTCCCGCCCTGCCGGCGCGGCAGCTCGCTCGACGCGCGCCCGCGTACGCCTCCGCGATCCTCGTGCTCGCCTTCGCCGCCGGCGGCCTCGCGCTCGGGGCCGCCGTCGACGGGTCGTGGCGCACGTACGATGCGGCCGCCTCGGCCGCAGCGATCGGTGGGGAGGCGCGCATCGAGCTCGCCGGTCGCGACATCGTCGACGGCGGCATCGCCGGTACCGACGGACTCGGTGCGCTGCCTCCCGACACGATCGCCGTCCCCGTGCACCGCGGGGAGGCGCGAGTGGGCTCCGACCCCGTCGGCGTCGTCGCCCTGCCCGTCTCCCGCCTCGCCGACGCAGCCCCGGGCTCCGGGACGCCGCTCGACGTCTCCGCGCGCGACGCGCTCGCCTCGACGGCCCGGGGCCCCTCGATCGACGCGGGTGCGGTCCTGGCGCTCGAGGTGGCGGTGCGCGTCGCCGACGCATCCGGCGTCTCGACGGCGACGGACGACGCAGCGAACCCGCCCCGCGCGGCGCTCGCGTTCTGGCTCCTCGACGCCGACGGCGCCGCTCGACGCATCCCGGCGGGCGAGGTCCGGTCCGGCGCCGAGGCTCGCGTGGAGGCGATCGCGCCCGACCTCGCCGGAATGACGCTGCTCGGAGTCGAGGCTCGGATGGCCGGCGGGGGCGGGGCGCTCGAGGTCGACGTCCGAGGTGCCGACGCGGCATCCGCCTCGGGACTCGACGGGACCCTCGCCGTCTCGAGCCGGTCCCCGGCCGACCGTCTCGTCGCCGCCGGCGCCTCCGACGATGTCCTCCCCGTCGTGATCGACTCCGGCCTCGCCGCGCTCGTCGCGGCCGAGCCGGGGGACCCGATCGAGTTCCGGCTCGACGCCGGCGGCGCCACCGTGCGCGCGGAGGTCGTCGACGTCGTCGCGGTCGTGCCCGCCGTCGGACCGGGCCTCCTGGCCGATCTCGGCGCGCTCTCCTCGTTCGCGTTCGCCTCGGGCGCGGGCGTGCCGGAGTTCGGCGACGTCTGGCTCGCGGGACCGGACGCCGACGCCACGGCCGATGCGATCGTCGACGCCGCAGGGCTGGCGGCCGACGTCGACGCGCGCGCCGATGCATCCGCCGTCGCCATCGTCGCCCCGGGCGTCACCGCCCTCTGGATCGGCGCGGTCGGCGCGGCGGGGCTCGCGGTCGTCGCCCTCGCAGGACTCGTGGCCGCGCTGGCGAACGCCCGCGCCGGCGAGCTCGCGGTGCTCCGCGCGCTCGGTGCCACCGCACGACTCCAGTCCGCGGCGCGGCGCGCCGAGCTCGTCGGACTGGTCGTCACGGCGACGGTCATCGGCGTCGGCATCGGCCTCGCGGTGGCCGCACTCACCGCGCCCGACCTCGGTCGCGCGCTCGCACCGGGCGCCCCCGCAGGCCTCGTCGCCTCGCTCGTCACGTCGTGGCCGCCGCTCGCGGCGGCCCTCGTGCTGCTCGTGGCCGGGTGCCTCGCGATCGCGGCCGCCGCGGCGGCCGCCGTCGGCGTGCGGGCGCGCACCGCGGTGCCCGGGACGGAGGAGCGATGACGCGACGGCACTCGCGCACCTCGACCGCCGGCCTGGTGCTCCGGCAGCTGGCCGCTGCGCCGCTGCCGTCGATCGCGCTCGCCCTCCTCGTCTGCGGTGCCGCGTTCCTCGCCGTCGCCGCGCCGCGTGCGGTCGCCGACGTCCATACCGCGGCGCTCGAGGCGCGGCTCGCCGACCACCCGGCCTCCGAGATCGACCTGGTGTCGACCACACCCCTGGGGCCCGACGTCGGGCCGTCGAACGCCGGAACCGACCTGCCCGACGACGTGGAGCCGGTCTGGGGCGGGCACGAGGAGCGCCTGAACGCGGTCCGCGCGTCGCTCCCCCAGCCGCTGCGGTCGACCACCGGCGAGCCGATGACCGTCGCGGTCTCCGGACCGGTCGTGGCCCGCGTCGACGGCGCCGGACCGGGGTCGCCACGCTACCGGATCCAGCCCGGCTTCGACCCGCGCATGCGGGAGCACCTCGTCCTCGTCGACGGCGCGTGGCCCGCCCCGCTTCCCGGCCCCATCCAGACCCCGCGCGCCGAGGCGATCGAGGTGGCCCTCGCAGTTCCCGTGGCCGAATCGATGGCGTGGGCGGTCGGCGAGGTGCGCTCGATCGACTACACGGGCGTCGAGGTGACGGTGCGCCTCGCCGGCACCGTCGCGGCCGCGGACCCAGACGCCGGCTTCTGGACGCACCTCCCCACGGCGTTGCGCGCCTCGGTGGTCGACAACGGGCTCTCGCCGCCCGAGTACACGGCCGTGGCGTGGATCGACCCCGCCTCGTGGCCCGACTTCGCGCCGTTCGCGCTCGCACTCGAGATGCGCTCGTGGATCCCGACGGATGCCGAGGACGTCCGCGCCTCGGACGCCCCCGAGCTGGCCGCGCAGCTCGGGGAGTTCTCGAGCACGTCGCAGGTGCTCGGGTCCGGACGCTGGATCGAGGTCGACATGCCCGACGCACCGCCCGGCACGTTCGTGCCCTACCTCACCGTCTCCACGGTGGGCACGGTCGGATTCACGACGGGCCTGCGCGACATCCTGGTCGACTCGGTCGCGGCGGCCGCCGCCGTCGACGCCGTGCTCGCGATGATCGCGTCGGGACCGATCGGCGTCGCGATCGCGGTGCTCGTGCTCGGCGCGCGCGTCGTGTTCGAACGCCGCCGCACGGGGCTCGAACTCGCCGCAGCGCGCGGTGCATCTCCGCTCCGGCTGCGGGGCGTGCTGCTCGCCGAGGGGCTGGCGATCGGCATCCCCTCGGCCGCGCTGGGCGCGGTGATCGCCGTGGCCGTCACGCCCGGTGCCCCGGGCGCCGCCGGCTGGTGGATCGCCGCGGTCTTCGCGCTCACCCCGCCGGCACTGCTCGTCGCCCGGGCACCGGAGCTCAGTCCGCTGCGGCGGGCCCGCGCCGACCTCGGAACGGCTCGGCCCGGACGGGCACGCGTCGTCGTCGAGGCCCTCGTCGTGCTCGTCGCGGCCGTCTCGTGCGTCCTGCTCATCCAGCGCGGCGCGTCGGGCGCCGACGACCTCGGCGTCGACCCGCTGCTCGCCGCGGCGCCGCTGCTGCTCGCACTCGCGGCGTGCGTGCTCGTGCTCCGCATCTACCCGCTGCCGCTCGGCGCGCTCGTGCGACGGCTGGCGCGGGGTCGCGGCCTCGTCCCGTTCCTCGGGTCCGCCCGGGCGCTCCGCGACCCGAGCGCGGGGCTCGTGCCCGTGCTCGCGGTCGTCGTGGGCGTGTCCGTCGCCGTGACCTCGACCGTCGTGCTCTCGACGCTCGAGCGCGGAATCGAGACGGCGAGCGAGCGACGCGTCGGGGCGGATGCGGCGGTCGCGGGCGTCCCGCTGACGCGCGCGCAGCTCGACGAGATGGCGGCGGTCGACGGCGTCGCGGCGATCGCACCGATCTACTCGACGACGCCCGCGCAACTCGACGTCGACGGCCGCACCCGCTCGACGACCATCATCGTCCTCGACCGCGAGGAGGTCGAGCGCGTCCAGGCCGGACGTCCCGACGCCCTCGACCTGCCCGACGAGCTCTCCGACGCCGTCGAACCGGTGCCGGTGCTCGTCTCCCCGACCGTGGCGACCGCCATCGGCGCGGCGGAGGAGGTCGACCTCGAGGGTCGTGCGCTCGACGTCGTCGGCGCCCCGTCGGCGGAGAGCCCCTTCACGTCGCGCGACGCCTGGATCATCGTCGATCGCGCGAACGCCGACCCGTTCGCGGCGACGTTCGTGCCGCGAGAGGTGCTCGTCCGGATGACGCCGGACGCCGACCCCACGGACGTCGTCGACGCGCTCGTCGCGATCGCGGGCGACGGCGCCGAGGGCACCACGGCCGCTGCACTCGCCGACCGGCTGCGCGCACAGCCCGACTCGGACGGACTCCGCGCGGGCCTCATCGCCGCGATCGCCGCAGCGACGCTGCTCACCGCGCTCGCGCTCGCGCTCACCCTGCTCGTCGGGCAGCCCGCGCGCGAGCGGCTGCTCCCGCTGCTCGCGACCCTCGGGCTCGGCCGCCGCGGCGAACGCGCGATCGTGGCGTGGGAGATCGGACCGGTGACCGCGGTCGCGATCGTCGCCGGCGTCGCGCTCGGCGCACTCGTACCCGTCATCGTGCTGCAGGGCGTCGACCTCCGCGGCTTCACCGGCGGCGCGGCCGCACCCGCCGTGACCTTCGACTGGGTCCTCGTGGGCGCCGTGCTCGCCGCATCCGTCATCGTCTCGGCCGCCGCGGCGGCCGTCGCCGCACACGTGGGCGGGCGCGTCGGCGCCGCGCGCGCGATGCGCAAGGAGGAGGAGGGCTGAGCATGACGCAGGCCGCCGTGGAACCGCATATCCTGTGCACCGACCTGGTGCGCATCTTCAGCGCCGACGGCGTCGAGGTGCAGGCGCTGCAGGGGCTCAACCTGCGCATCGACCCGGGCGAACTCGTCGCGCTGATCGGCGCGTCGGGCTCCGGCAAGTCGACGCTGCTCACGATCCTCTCCGCGCTCGACACCGCCACCGCCGGTGTCGCACGCGTCGCCGGGCACGATCTGCTCGCGATGCGCGACCGCGAGCGCGTCGACTACCGCCGCGACACGGTCGGTTTCGTCTGGCAGCAGACCTCGCGCAACCTGCTGCCCTACCTGACGGCGGCCGAGAACGTGGCCCTCGCGATGAGCGTCGCCCGCAGGTTCCGGGGGCCGGCGCGCACGGCACGCATCGGCGAACTGCTCGACCTCGTCGGCGTGCCCGATGTCGCCCACCGGCGGCCCGCCGAGCTCTCGGGCGGCGAGCAGCAGCGCGTGGCCATCGCCGTCGCGCTTGCGAACCGCCCCGAGGTGCTGCTGGCCGACGAACCCACGGGCGAGCTCGACGAGGCGACGTCGGCCTCGGTGCTCGAGGCGATGCGCGAGGTGAACGAGGAACTCGGCGTGACCATGCTCATCGTCACGCACGACCCCTCGGTCTCCGAGCATGTCCGACGGACCGTGCAGATCCGCGACGGCCGCACGTCGACCGAGGTGCTCCGCTCGACGCACGTCGACGAGCACGGCACCGAGCACGCGATCGCCGAGGAGTTCGCGGTACTCGACCGCGTGGGCCGCCTGCAACTCCCCCACGACTTCGTGACCGACCTCGAGTTGCGCGACCGTGTGCGCCTCGCGCTCGAACCCGACCATGTCGGGGTGTGGCCCGGTCACGCCGGCGCTGCGCGCCGCGATCGGGCGACGGATGCCGCGGCCACAGGGCCGGACGAGGAGGAGTCATGATGAGCATGCTGCGCGCCGAGGCCCTCCGTCGCGTCTACGAGACCCGCGGCGGCACGGTCGTCGCCGTGGACGACGTCTCGCTCGAGGTCGGCGCCGGCGAACTCGTCGTCGTCACGGGGCGATCCGGCGCCGGCAAGACGACCCTCCTGAACCTGCTCGGCGGACTCGATCGGCCGACCTCGGGCAGGGTCGTGCTCGGCGACGACGACCTGGGGTTGCTCGGCGAGGACGCCCTCGCAGCGATGCGCCGCGACCACGTGGGCTACGTGTTCCAGTCGTTCGGGCTCATCCCCGTGCTCTCCGCCGCGGAGAACGTCGAGGTGCCGCTCCGGTTGCAGCGGCTCGGCGCCGCCGAGCGGGAGGCGCGCGTCGCGCACGCGCTCGAGCTCGTCGGACTGTCTGCGCACGCCGCGCAGCGCCCCTACGAACTCTCGGGCGGACAGCAGCAGCGCGTCGGCATCGCTCGCGCACTCGCCGCCAGGCCGAGCCTGCTGCTCGCCGACGAGCCGACCGGTCAGCTCGACAGCGGAACCGCGGCGACCGTCATGGACCTGATCAGCGACCTCGTCCACGCCGAGGGCGTCGCCGCGGTCGTGACGACGCACGACCCCGCACTCGTCCGCCGGGCCGACCGGGTGGTCGAACTCCACGACGGCCGTGTCGTCACCGGCGCCGTCGTAGACCCCGAGCAGACGGTCCGCGGTCGGCTCAGCGCACGCGCACCGAGAGGCACGTGACGCAGCCCTCGAGCTTCTCGAACTCGCTGATGTCGACGGTGACCACCCGGTAGCCGAGGCCGGACAGGAGCGCGGCGGTCTCGGGCGCCGACGCCGACATGAGCAGTGTCTCGTCCGTCAGGACGACGACCGCGACCCCCTCGGGCTCGGGCACCGCGAGGAAGCGCGGGAACAGGGACGTGTGCTCGACGAGCGCCGGGTCGCCGATGATCGTGCCGTCGGGCAGCGCCGTCACGGCGCTCTTCAGGTGCAGCGCCTTCCCCATCGGTACGGCGACGACGGTGTAGCCGAGCGGTGCGAGGATGCCGCGGAGTTGGCGGATGCCCTCGGCGTTCGTGCGCGAGGACGCTCCGACGTACACGATCGAGCCGACCTTGAGGACATCGCCGCCGTCGAGGGTTCCGGGCGCTGCGATCCGGGCGATGGAGACGCCCGGCATGGCGCGGACGGCGCGCTCGACCGCCTCCAGTTCGCCGCGACGGGACTCGGCGCCGGGGCTCGCGAGCACGGCGAGGCCGCCGAAGAACACCACCGTGTCCTCGATGAAGACCGAGTCGGGCAGGTCGGGCGCGGCGTCGACCTCGACGGTCTCCCACCCCTCGGCGACGAGCGCCGCGCAGTAGTCGTCCCACTGCTCGTCGGCGAGCGCCTGGTCGACGGGACGGCGCTCGAGGTGGGTGAGTTCGCCCTCGTCGAGGTTCGAGGCGGGGATGCGCACGAGCGCGATTCGGCGCGCCGCTCGGCGCGGGCGGTGCGCGAGCACCCACGCGGCCACGCGCGGGGCGACGAACACCTCGGCGAGCACGGCCGCGACGATGAACAGGAGGTTCAGGCCGAGCAGGCTCGACAGCACGAGGGAGAACACCTGGGCGGAGACCTGCACCCCACTGGTGACCACGTTGGCGCTCGCGGCGAGGAGCGTCGCGAGCACGGCCGACGTGAGCCCGACGGGCAGCGCGAGGAACCAGGCGCGGAGCGCCCCGAGGGCGTTGCCGATGCAGAGCAGGCCCCACAGCACGACCGCGGCGAGCGCGAAGTAGGGCACGGACTGCGCGAGCACGGCGGGGTTCTGCTCGCGTGCGAGCAGGTTGGCGATGACACCGGCGCCGAAGGCGATGAGCACGACCGCCCCAGCGGACGCCATGGCCGCGACCGAGCGTCGGGCGACGCTCGCCTGCGCGGGATCGAGCGCGGGCACGGCCGGGGGCTGGGTCGCGGGAGGCGTCATGCGGATGAGCCTATCGGCCGGGCGGGAGGCGTCGCGCACGCACGGGGCACCCCCGCGCCCGGCATCGGGAGCCGGCCGTGGACGGCGGTGCGGGGCGACGATCGACCGTCGCCCCGCACCCCCGGTCTGGTCAGCGAGCCGCGTCGAGGCGGGCTGCCGCGAGCCGCTCCGCGGCCTCGAGGGTGGTGATGCCGGCGGCGTCGGCGTCCCGGTGCACGGCGGCGACGACGTCGCCGATGCCGGCGATGCGCCGGTCGAGCTCCTCCTGGCCGATGCCGGGCGCCGAGGCGAGGTCGAGGTAGACGACGCCACCGGCGTTCACGACGAAGTCGGGCGCCCACGCGATGCCGCGACCCCGGAGCATGCGGGCGACGTCGCGCTCGGCGAGCTGGTTGTTCGCCGCACCCACGACGGCCCGCACGCGGAGCTCCTGCACGACCTCGGGCGTGAGCACGCCGCCGAGCCCGCACGGGACGAACATGTCGGCCTCGACGCGGTGCGCGTCGGCAGGCGACACCCACTCGGCGCCGAGTTCCTCGGCGAGGGCCCGCTTGCCCTCGTGCACGTCGGCGACGGTGAGGCGTGCGCCGCCCGCGGCGAGGGCCCGGGCGAGTCGTCCGCCGACCTGGCCGAGCCCGGCGATGACGAAGTGGCGGCCCGAGACCTCGCGCGAGCCGAAGACGTGGTCGAGCGTCGCGAGGATGCCCGCGTGCACGCCGGCCGCGGTGGCATCCGCCGGTTCGCCCACGCCGCCCTCGTGGGCGGGCAGGCCGCAGACGTGCTCCGTGCGCGCGTGGACGACCGACATGAGCTCGGCGCTCGTGCCGACGTCTTCTGCGGTCATGTAGGCGCCGCCGAGCGACTCGACGGCGTCGCCGAGGTCGAGCATCGCGTCGTGGCGACGCGCCTCGTCGAGGGTTTCGCCGGCGGGGATGCAGACGACCGACTTCCCGCCGCCGCGGGCGAGGCCCGCTGCGGCGTTCTTCAGGGTCATGGCCTGCGAGAGGCGCAGTGCATCGGCGAGCGCGTCGGTCCAGTGCTCGTAGTGCCAGACGCGGGCACCGCCGAGCGCCTGGCCGAGTGCGGTGGAGTGCACCGCGACGATGATGGTGAGCCCGGAACGCGGACCGCGCGTGATGAGCACGCGTTCGTGGTCGGGGGCATCGACGGGCAGTGCGGCGTGGACCCCGGAGGGGGACGGCGCGGGGGCGTGGGTGATCGACATCGATCGGCTCCTTGACTTCATCGCCTTGTGGGCGCGGCTTCGCGGGCGCTTCGTGGGCGCCCTCACCTCAAGGGTACCGCCGGGGAGGCACCGTGCGGCGCCGCTCAGGACGGCGGATATACGATCGGGCGCGCCGTCCCGAGCGCCCCCTCGACGGCGCGGCGGATCGTATATCCGCAGGGAGGGACCGACACGCGGGTCGCGGGCGCGCGGCCCGACGCCGATCAGTGGAAGAAGTGCCGCTCGCCCGTGAAGTACATGGTCACGCCCGCGGCCTTCGCGGCGGCGACGACCTCCTCGTCGCGCACCGATCCGCCCGGCTGCACGACCGCGCGTACGCCCGCGTCCAGGAGGATCTGCAGCCCGTCGGCGAACGGGAAGAAGGCGTCGGATGCCGCGACCGATCCGGCCGCGCGATCGCCGGCGCGCTCGACGGCGAGCCTGCAGGAATCGACGCGGTTGACCTGTCCCATGCCGACGCCGACCGAGGCGCCGCCGGAGGCGAGCAGGATCGCGTTCGACTTCACGGCGCGGCACGCGCGCCATGCGAACTCGAGGTCGGCGAGCGTCGCCTCGTCGGCGGGCTCGCCGGCGGCGAGCGTCCACGCGGCGGCCGGCGCGAACGACCGGTCGGCCTGCTGCAGCAGCAGCCCGCCGGAGACCTGCCGGATCTCGGTGACCGGCGGGGTGAAACCGTCGGGCAGCTCGAGCAGGCGGAGGTTCTTCTTCTGCGTGAGCACCTCGACGGCGTCGGGCTCGAAGCCAGGCGCGACGAGCACCTCGGTGAAGATGCCCGAGACGGTCTCCGCCATCTCGCGCGTGACGGTGCGGTTCGCGGCGATCACGCCGCCGAAGGCCGACACGGGGTCGCACTCGTGCGCGCGGCGGTGGGCGTCGGCGATCGGGTCGGCCGCACCGGATGCCGCGACGGCGATGCCGCACGGGTTGGCGTGCTTGATGATCGCCACGGCCGGCGCGTCGAAGTCGTAGGCCGCCCGCACCGCGGCATCCGCGTCGACGTAGTTGTTGTACGACATCTCCTTGCCGTGCAGCTGCCTCGCCTGGGCGATGCCCGGGCGGCCGCCGACGGCGGAGTAGCGTGCGGCCCTCTGGTGCGAGTTCTCGCCGTAGCGGAGGTCGGCGTCCTTGGTCCACGCCGCCCCGACCCATGCGGGGAACGGCGACTCGTCGGCGGCCTGGTCGGGCGCGACGACGCTGCCGATCCACGAGGCCACGGCGATATCGTAGGTCGCGGTGTGGCGGAACGCCTCGCGCGCGAGGTCGCGACGCTGGGCGAGCGTGGTGCCGCCGTCGCGCACGGCCGAGACGACCTCGTCGTAGCGGTCGGGCGAGACGACGACGGCGACGTTGGCGTGGTTCTTGGCCGATGCGCGCACCATCGCGGGCCCGCCGATGTCGATCTGCTCGACGATCTCGTCGGCCTCGGCGCCGGAGGCGACGGTCTCGACGAACGGGTAGAGGTTCACGACGACGAGCTCGTAGGGCGCGATGGCGAGCTGTGCGAGCTCGCGCTCGTGGTGCTCGAGCCGCAGATCGGCGAGGAGGCCCGAGTGCACCGCGGGGTGCAGCGTCCGCACGCGCCCGTCGAGGTGCTCGGGGTAGCCCGTCACGTCGGCGACCTGCGTGACCGGGAGCCCCGCGCCGGCGATGGCCTTCGAGGTGCCGCCGGTCGACACGATCTCGACGCCGGCCTCGACGAGCGCCGATGCGAGCTCGACGAGCCCGGACTTGTCGCTCACGGCGATGAGCGCGCGCCTCACAGGCACGAGGTCGCGTTCGCGGTAGAGGCTCGGGTCGATGCGTGCTCCGCTCATGATCGGGCGAGCTCCTTCAGGTCGAGGTGCGAGTTGGCGATGTCGATGACGGCCTGGATGAGCAGGCGACGCTCGACGGGCTTGATGCGGTCGTGGAGCGTCGACTCGGTGTCGCCCGGCAGCACCGGGATTCGCTCCTGCGCGATGACCGGTCCGCCGTCGACCGAATTGTCGACGACGATGAGGCTCGCGCCGGTCTCGGTGACGCCCGCCGCGAGCGCGTCGCGCACGCCGTGCGCGCCGGGGAACTCGGGCAGGTACGCGGGATGCGTGTTGATGAGGAACGGGCTGAACGCGTCGACGACGGCGGGTGGCACGAGTCGCATGAGCCCGGAGAGGATGACGAGGTCGGCGCCCCACGCGCGGACCTGCGCGATGAGCGCGTCGCCCCACTCCTCGCGCGAGTCGTAGACCGTGAACGGCACCGTGAAGGCCGGGATCCCGAACTCCTCGCCGAGCGCCAGCCCCTCGCAGTCGCGGTCGGCGCCGATGGCGACGACCCTCGCGGGGAACTCGGCGTCCTCCGACGCCTCGAGCAGCGCACGGAGGTTCGAACCCGTGCCCGAGATCAGCACGACGAGCTTCAGCACCCTACGAGGGTACCCGCCGCGCAGACGAGCGGATGACACGGGGCCGCCCGCGCAGCCGCGCACACGACGTGCGCGGCCGGCCCGAGACGACACGAGCGGATGCCTCGGCTCGCGCCGGGACATCCGCTCGTCGTCGTCGGAGGGCGGACTATCGGCCGGTGACCTCCGAGGTGGCGATGACGAGCTCGTCCTCGTCGGGCACGAGCACCTCGGTCTCCTCGTTCAGCGCCTCGCCGCGGAAGAACGGATTCGACGCCGGAAGGGCCGCCCACACGAGCATGAGCACCACGCCGAGCGCGAGCGATCCGACGCCCACCACGAAGACGCCGCCGACGCCGAACAGCACCGTGTAGCCGTAGTCGGGGTCGAGCATGTCGACCACGGAGAAGACGAACGCCGCCGACAGCAGCACGGCGCCGATGAACGGCAGGATGCCGCGGAACCACAGGTTGCGGGCGCTGTCGCGGAGCGTCTTCCGGAAGTACCAGACGCACGCGAATCCGGTGATCGCGTAGTAGAACGCGATGGCGAGGCCGAGCGAGAGGATCGTGTCCTGCATGAGGTTGTCGCTGATGAGCGACATCCCGACGAAGAACAGGATGGCGACCGCGCCCATGAGCAGCGTCGAGAACGACGGGGTCTTGAAGCGCGGGTGCACGCTCGCGAACTTCTCCGGGAGGGCCTTGTAGACGGCCATCGCGAGCGTGCCGCGCGCGGTGGGCAGGATCGTGGTCTGCGTCGAGGAGACCGCGGAGATCATGACGGCGATGACGAGCAGCCACGACCAGGGACCGAACACCGCGTCCTTCAGGGCGAAGAAGACGTCGTCGGCGTTGGCCTCGTTGCCGAGTCCGAAGCCCTCGCTGCCGAGGCCCGCGTAGGCCATCGCGGCGACGGTGACGCCGACGTACGTGACGAGCAGGATGACGGTCGTGAGCACGGCGGCGCGACCGGGCGTGCGCTTGGGGTCCTTCGTCTCCTCGTTGAGCGCGAGGCACGTGTCCCAGCCCCAGTAGATGAAGAGCGCGAGCAGGATCGACTCGACGAACGCGGAGAAGTCCGTGAACCCGAACGGGTTGAACCACTCGAGCGTCGGGAGGGTCGCGGTGGCGGGTGCGGTGCCGGTCGCGAACTGCACGACGACGAGCACGACGAACGCGATGAGTGCGACGTACTGGATGGCGAGCAGCACGTTCTGCAGGCGCTCGCCGATCTCGAGGCCGCGCCAGCTGATCCAAGTCATCGCGGCGATGAAGACGACGCCGGTGGCGGTCACGACCACGGGGTTCTCGGCGAGCGAGGCGTCGATGAGCATCCAGAAGTAGATGCCGCCGATCTGGGCGAGGTTGGCGAGTACGACGACGCCCGCGACGGCGACGCCCCAGCCGCCCATCCAGCCGATCCACGGACCGAACGCCTTGGTGCCCCACGTGAACGTGGTGCCGCAGTCGGGGATCTCGCGGTTCAGCTCGCGGTAGGCGAAGGCGATGAGGAGCATCGGCGCGAACGCGATGATGAACGCGATGGGGGCCTGTGCACCGACGGCGAGCACGACCCAGCCGAGCGTCGCGGCGAGCGAGTAGACGGGCGCCGTGGAGGCGAGGCCGATGACCGTCGAGCCCCAGAGGCCGAGGGTTCCGGTGGCGAGGCCCTTGCCGTCGTGGCCGGTGGCGGGCCCGGGTGCGGGGGCGGATGAAGGCCGCGGTCGGGCAGCGGTCTCGGTCATGTGACTCCTCATCGAGTGCGGTTCGGGTATGTCGGCGGGCAGCCGCCGGGGGCGCGCGGCAGCGCGGCAGGGGATCCGGGGGCTTGTTGTCCGTGAGGATAACACGCGGCGAAGGCGCGTCGAAATCGCCGCTCAGCGGCCGTGGCTCCCGCGCGTCAGGCCGTCGAGTTCGACCGTCTCGGCCTCGTCCGCCGGTGTGCGCTCGGCGTTCGCCGCGTCGGGCGAGCGCCCGGCCGGCACCTCGCCGGGCTCCTCGGCCGACGCACCGGCGCGGTCGTCACGCCACCAGGGCCGACGCGCCGTGTCGTCGGGGTCGCCGGCGCCGCGCGACCGGGCGCGCGCTGCGAACGCGCCCGCGATCGCCCCGACACCGACGCTCGCCGCGGTGACGCCGGCGACGAGGAGCGGGTCGGGGCCGACGTCGATGAGGTTCCCGGGCCCGACCGCTCCACCAGCACCCCACGCGAGCGCGCCCATGAGGAGCCCCGCGACCACGCCGGCACCCCCGCCGACCGAGAGCGTCGCCCACCACGGCTCGCGGTCGCGTTCGCGCTTGCCGCGGCCGACGAGCACCGCGCCGCCGAAGCCGAGGAGCACCGGGAGGGCCAGCCAGAGCACGCCGAGCGGCGCCCCGTCCGGCGGCAGCGCGCCCAGGATCGGCAGGCCGGGGACCGGCCCGATCAGGGTCACGCTCGGCGAGACGATCGTGCCGGCGCCGATCGCGAAACCGGGTCCGAGCATCCACGAGCCCGCCCAGACGACGAGGTTCGGCAGCAGCGCCAGTTCGACGAGCGTGATCGCGATGCCGCCGTCGACGCCCGCGCCGAGCGTCTGCGAGAGCCCGATGATCGTCGGATGGTCGATGACGATGCGCACCGCGAGCATCGCCGCCGCCACGCCGAGCACACCGACCGCCGACCCGACCCCGATCCGGATCGCCGAGCGGATCCCCGCCCAGGCCACGAACGGAAGCGTGTCGAGCCGATCGCGCACGGCGCTCGTCGCGGCATCCGTCGCCCAGCCCGACCGGCCGAACGCGACCGCGACGCCCGCGAGCACTCCGCCGCCCATTACCAGGCTCGGCAGCACCGCCGCCTGCCAGAGCACGGGCTGCGCGATCGGATGGGCGACGAGCACGGCGAGCGCCGCCCCGAGCAGGGCCGTCACGAGCACGGCGGAGACGGCGCCGACGATCGGCGTGCCGGTCGCAGTCGCGCGGCGGCCGATGCGCAGGCCGAAGAGGAACGTCAGCGCTGCGAAGCCGAGCAGCGCGATGCCGACGGTGAACGGCTCGTCCGCGCCCGCGACGCCGACCGTCGCCGCGGTCGCGGGGTCGAGCTGCACGACGACGTCGACCCCGTGGCCGAGGAGCCAGATGTCCGCCGAGGCCCGGAGGAAGACCTCGATCGGGGCGGCGAGGCCGAAGTGCACCGCCCAGAGCAGCATGAGCGGCACCAACGCGAGGCCGAGGCCGACGAGGACCGCGACCGTGGCCTCCAGAGCGGCCAGCAGGGCGATCGTCGTGCGTCTCATCGCACGCGAGCCTAACCCGGGCTCGGCCGGGCGTCGTGCACGACGTGCGGTCCCGAGGCGAGCGGATGCCGCGCCGGCGCGTCAGCCGGCGGAGGTCGATGCCGTCAGGGGCTCGCCAGTGGTGGCGTCCCGTCGTCCGGCTCCGACGCGGATGCCGGTGGAGCCGCTGCGGCGACCGCGGGCTCGGGACGCCGCAGGAGCTCGACGAGGAGCACCGCGAGCAGCGCGACCACGACGGTCCACAGCACGGTCGAGACCTCGAGCGGCCGCGAGAACCACAGCACCAGCGACGCGATGACCGCGATCGCCGCGTACGCCGCGACGCGCCAGCGGTGGAGGCCGACCCCGAAGCGCCCCGTCGTGATGCCGTGGTCGCCCGCGCTGCGGCGCACCGCGCCGAACGTCTCGTCGGCGAAGCCCCGGACCCGACGTGCCGAGGACCACGGCCCGGACAGCCAGGCGATGATCGCCAGGGCGATCGCGAGCACGGCGAGCGCGGTGAGCGTGGAGACCATGAGCTCCGTGAGCCCCGTGAAGATCGACTCGGCCGCGCCCTTCGGCATGATCGACGGACTCACCGTGCCGACGAAGAACAGCCGGCCCGTGCCGAAGCCGGCCAGGGTCAGGAGCATCACGAGCGCGAACCCGCCGGCGGTCCAGGCGAGCGCGACGCTCCGTCGCTTCGCGACGACCACGCCGGCGATGAGGAGGAGGAGGGCGATGAGCGGCAGCCAGGTGCCGACGGCGACGGCGAGCGCGTAGATCGTCTGCACGAGCACGAGCGAGTCGGCCTGCGCGACCTGCACGCTGCGGTCGACGACGGGGATCGCGGAGGCGAAGCCGACCCCCTGTTCGCTCAGGCGTTCCTTGACCGCCTCGATGATCGGGCCGAGCTGCACCGAGAGCGTGCCGTCGCCACCGATCTCGAGCATGGCCTCGGGATCCCCCTGCAGCGCGGCGACCATCTGCGTGTGGCTCGTACGGAGCGCCGCATCCCAGACGTTCGCGAACGCCTCCGACTCGATCACGCGATCGACCGTCGACGAGAGCAGCGAGCTGAGTCCCTGCGCCGCGGGCGCCTCGAGGAGCGACAGGGCGTCCTCCGCGCGGGGCGGGAGGTCGAGCGCCTTGATGCCGTCGAACAGGTCGGAGGTGAGCGACGGGATGTCGACCTGCTCCTCGATCGCGGTCGTGACCTGGTCGGCGAGGAAGTCCTGGACCTCGGGGTCCTCGGCCAGTGGCCCGAACGTCGCGACGAAGCGGTCGGTGTCGACGAGTTCGGCGCGGGCCCACGCGGTGATCACCGCGATCGGCGCGAGGAGGAGCCCGACGACCACGAGCACGACCGCGGCGACGGTCCGCCCGCGTCGGCGCTTCGGGCGTTCCGGCGAGACGGATGCCGCGGCCGCGACATCCGCCGACAGATCGCGGGTCTCCGCGGCATCGGCGCGCAGTCGCGCGTTCTCGGCCTCGAGCTCGGCGATCCGAGCGCGCAGGTCGTCGTCGGGATTCGTCGAATCGGTCATCTGCGCACCACTCCCCCGGTCGGCCACGATGCCGACGATATCGAGCGGTCGAGCCCCGGGGAAGACGATGGTCCCGTGACACGCCGCTGCGCGGCATCCGTCGTCAGTGCACGATCGCCTTCAGCAGGATCAGGGCGATGCCGAACGCGGCCGTGCCGAGCGCACCGGTGAACTGCATGACGAGGCTCGCGCCGCGTCTGCGGAACGCGATGAAGCCGAGCACGGCGAGCACGCCGACGCCGACCCAGAGCGCCGTCCAGATCGCGACCGGGTCGGGGATGGCGCGGGTCGCGCCGAGCAGCAGGATCGCCGACGGAATGAGCGCGGCGACGAGCATGCCGAACGAGCGGCGGAGCGCGATGCGGAACGCGTCCCCGAGCCCGATCATCCGCCCGTCGTCGAAGCCGTGGTGCGCGACGGTGCCCGCGTAGACGTGCGCCGCCCAGAAGACGAGCACCGTGATCACGACCGTCCAGAAGACCCGCCACGAGCTGTCGCCGTGCCCGCCCGAGACGACGATCATGCCCGAGACGAGGATGACGCCGTACACCGACTCCTCGGTGACGAAGCTCGTGCGGATGATGTGCGCGGCGCTCGGCGGCGCATCGGACGCACGCGATGACTCGCTCATGCTTTCCACTGTGCCATGCACGCCCGACGCGTGCCCCGATCTGGGGTATTGAGGGTCCCTCACTTCCTCTTCCCGCGCCAGCCGTCGGGGAGTACCGTGCGGAATGGCGTAAAGACCACTACGGCGCGACGCACGCCCGGCACGACCTACCCACGTGCCAGACGCGCCGAAGACGAACCACCCGAGATTCGCCCGCTCGCCCGCAGGGGAACGTCCGGCCCGCCCGGACCGGATGAACTGCGACACCGGAGGCGACGATGCCATCCACAACCCGAGTTCGTGCCCGAACGCCCGAGGAACGGGAGACGTTCCGACGGCGATGTCTCCGGATCGCCGCGGCGGCCGGCCTCGCCGGCCTTGTCGGCACGGCGTTCCTCGCCGGACCGGCGATCGCCGCGGGTCCGTTGAGCCTGGCGGGCAGCGAGTTCGAGATCGAAGCCGACGCGAACCTCGTCGTCGATGCAGCCTCTCCTCCTTCGCTCGACTGGGCGAACGTGAACGAGACCCGCAAGGACGACCTGGCGACGGGCGCCACGGATGACTCATTCACCCAGGGCACCAAGGAGGACACCGCGGTGCCCGTGCCGGAGTTCGGGAGCATCCCGAACAACAAGAGCGACCTCAAGACGTTCGGCGTCTACCGCGAGCAGACGGGGTCGAAGGACTTCATCCATCTCTACTGGACGCGCGTCCAGGAGCCCAACGGCACGACGAACATGGACTTCGAGTTCAACCAGTCGATGGCCGATTCGGGAAACGGGGTCACGCCACAGCGCACCGAGGGCGACCTGCTCATCCAGTACGACCTCTCGCGAGGCGGCACCAGCCCGGTGCTCTGGGTGGCATTCTGGCTGACCGACACCGACTTCAACCCGCCGTACGATTCCGCCACGGTCGCGACGAGCGATTGCACGGCGAGCAACGCGTTCCCCTGCTGGGGTCTGCGGACGAACCTGACGACCGCGGGCCTCGCGACCGGTGCCATCAACTCCACCGCGATCACCGAGCCGAACAGCGCCGGACTCGGCGCACTCTCGGCCCGCACCTTCGGCGAGGCGTCGATCGACTTCACTCAGCTGCTCGGCACCGAGGGATGCACGTCGTTCGGCAGCGCCTACCTGAAGAGCCGGTCCTCCGACTCGTTCACCGCGGCGCTGAAGGACTACATCGCTCCCGTGCCGGTGAACATCACCAACTGCGCATCGGTGATCATCCGCAAGCAGACGGATCCCGACGGCGCAACCGCGTCGTTCGGCTACACGAAGTCCTTCGACACGTCACCGAGCACGTCGAACACCTTCAGCCTCATGGATGACGGCGTCCAGACCTTCAACAACGTGTTCTTCGGCACCGGCCTGACCGTCGCCGAGGACTCGCTGCCGAGCGGCTGGAAGTTCGACAGCGTCGACTGCAGCGCGAGCACCGGCGTCACCCCGAACATCAGCGGGGCGACCGTCACGTTCGACCTCGACAGCGCCTCGGACGTGCTCGACTGCACGTACTACAACGAGACCGGTGGGACGGTCATCATCCGGAAGTCGACCGATCCGAGTCCTGACCCGAGCGGCTCGTCGTTCGGCTTCTCGACCGATCTCGATCGGCTCTCGGGAGCGAACGATCCCTCGCCGTCGCTGAAGGACGGGGAGAACGCGACCTACGACGACGTCCTGCTCGGAACCGGGTACACCATCACCGAGGACACCCTGCCCACGGGCTGGGATCTCGAGTCGATCAACTGCGACGCGAGCTCGGGCGTGACCCCGAACATCGATCTCGCGACCGGCACGGTCACGTTCGACATCGACGACGCGAGCGACGTGCTCGACTGCACCTACGGCAACCAGACCGGTGGCCAGGTCATCATCCGCAAGGTGACGCAGCCGAGCCCCGACGGCACCGACTCGTCGTTCGGCTACACGACCGCACTGTCCACGCTGGGCGGCGAGACCGATCCGTCCTTCTCCCTGAAGAACGGTGAGAGCAAGTCGTACGACGACGTGCTGTTCGGAACCGGCCTGACGGTGACCGAGGGCACGCTCCCGACCGGGTGGGAACTGGTCGACCTCGACTGCAGCGCGAGCAGCGGTGTCACGCCGTCCATCCTGGGTGCGACCGTGACCTTCGCGATCGATGACGCGGACGACATCCTGGACTGCACGTACACCAACCGTGCGTCCGGATCGATCGTCATCGAGAAGATCACCGACAGCGGCAGCGGTGCGTTCGAGTTCACCTCGACGACACTCTCGCCGTCGCCCTTCACGTTGACGACGACCGCCGCCGGCGCCGCCGGCAAGGACTCGCGGACGTTCTCGGACCTCGACCCCGGCACGTACGACGTCACTGAGACGGTTCCGGACTACTGGAACCTGATCAGCGCGACGTGCGACGACGGGTCGGATCCCGCCTCGATCGGGCTGAGCCCGGGTGAGACCGTGACGTGCACGTTCCACGACGACCGCCAGGTCGGCTCGATCAAGATCGTCAAGGACCGCAAGCACGCGGCCGACGGGCTCGGTGAGAACCATCCGCATGAGGACGTGGACTTCGTCATCACCGGTGGCGAGCTCGATCTCGCAGGCGTGACGGTCACTACCGACGCGAACGGCGTGGCCTGCTACACGGGCCTCGTCGTGAGCGGCCTGGTCGGCAACTACACGGTCGCGGAGCAGCTCCCGGCCGGCTACGTGATGGAGGTCCCGGGCACGCAGACGGCGAACGTCGCCGAGGCGTCGGCCGACGACTGCTCCGACACGAACGCCGGAGCCGTGAAGGAGTTCACCAACATCCCGTTGACGAACATCACGGTGAGCGTCGACTCGCAGGTGGACGGCGGCACGTACTCGAGCATCGAGTGCGACGTGGCCGGCTCCGACTCGGTCGCCATCGGCGATGCGGAGGACGACCCGAGCATCACGATCAACGACCTCGAGCCGAGGACCGTGGTGTGCACCATCGTCATCGACCCGTGAGCTGAGGAGGCATCTCGCAACTGAACCCGAGGGTCCCGCCGGCAGCGTCGGCGGGACCCTCGCCCGTCCCCCGTTCTGGGGTGCTGAGCATTTCTCATTTCCGGTTCCAGCCCGGTGCGGGTGCGAGTAACGTGCCGAATGGCGTGAGAGACCCCTACGGCGCGATGCACGCCCGGTGAAGCACCTACCCACCTCGTCGGACGCGCCGTTGCGGACCGCCCGAGTCCGCCCACCGCCCGCAGAGGCCGTCCGGTCCGACCGGACCGGGCGAACCTGCGACACCGGAGGCGATGATGCCCCACACAACCCGAATCCGCACGTCAGAAGAGCGCCTCGCGTTCCGACGGCGAGGTCTTCGCGGCGCCGGCGTGGTCGGGATGGCCGCGCTGATCGGTTCCGCGCTCATGGCGGGACCTGCGTCAGCAGACGCTCCACCGCCCAGCCTGCCGGGCAGCGACTTCGAGATCGACACCGACGCCAACCTGAAGGTCGACATCGCCGGCAACCTGGATTGGGTGAACGTCGCCGAAGTCCGCCAGACCGATGCACCATCCGGAACCGGCGACGACTCGTTCGGCCAGGGTTCCAAGGAGGACACGCTCGTGCCCTCGCCGGTGAGCGGATCGATTCCACCGAACAAGTCCGACCTGAAGAACTTCGGGCTCTACCTCGAGGAGACTACGGGCGACGACTTCCTGCACATGTTCTGGCACCGCGTCCAGGACCCGACCGGCACGACGAACATGGACTTCGAGTTCAACCAGTCCCAGGTGGACTCGGGCAATGGCGTCACGCCGCAACGGACCGCGGGCGACCTGCTGATCCAGTACGACCTCGCGAACGGCGGCACCATCCCCGAGTTGTACCTGTCGACGTGGGTCGCGAGCGGGCCGAAGTCGCAGTGCGAGGCCGCCAACAGCACGCCGTGCTGGGGTATCCGGGACAACCTCTCCGCAGACAACGACGCGACCGGATCGATCAACACGAGCGCGATCCCGAGCGCCGACGCCGACGGGCTCGGCGACATCTCGCCGCGCACCTTCGGCGAGGCGACGGTCAACTTCTCGGAGATCGTGGGTGACGGATGCGTCGCCTTCGGCAGCGCGTACCTGAAGAGCCGGTCCTCCGATTCTTTCACCGCCGCGATGAAGGACTACATCGCCCCGGTGCCGACGGGCATCAACAACTGCGGTGCATTGGTGATCGAGAAGACCGCCAAGCACGCGGCATCCGGCCCCGGCGACCACCCGCAGGAGGGCGTGACCTTCACCGTGAGCGGCAACGGTCTGACGGAGAACATCGTCGAGATGACCGATGCCGACGGCGAGATCTGCATCGAGGGTCTGGACCAGGGTGACTACGCGGTCACCGAGACCGTTCCCACCGGATACGTCTCGGCCGATTCGGAGCAGACCGGCACCGTCGTTGCCGACACCGACTGCGACACCGCGACACCCGTCACCTTCTCGAACACGCCGTTGACCGACCTCACGGTCAGCGTCGATTCGCAGATCGACGGCGGCACGTTCTCGAGCATCGAGTGCGATGTCGACGGATCCGACTCGGTCTCGCTGCTCGACGAGATGGACGACCCGAGCATCACGATCGAGGACCTCGAGCCCAGGACCGTGGTCTGCACCATCGTCATCGACCCGTGACCCGAGGAGGTCGAGTCACACCGTGAGAACGCGGAGGACCCCGCCGGCATCGCCGACGGGGTCCTCCCCTGCGAACCGCGGGCCGTGCGAGCAACGCGCCGGCCGCGGCATCCGCTGTCTTACGCGCCGAGCGCCTCGTACACCTCGCGCAGCAGGCGGGCGGTCTCGGACGGCGTCTTGCCGACCTTCACGCCGGCGGCCTCGAGGGCCTCCTTCTTCGCCTGCGCGGTGCCGGCCGAGCCCGACACGATGGCACCCGCGTGGCCCATGGTCTTGCCCTCGGGCGCGGTGAAGCCCGCGACGTAGCCGACGACGGGCTTCGTCACGTTCGCCTTGATGAAGTCGGCCGCGCGCTCCTCGGCGTCACCGCCGATCTCGCCGATCATCACGATCGCCTTCGTCTCGGGGTCGGCCTCGAACGCGGCGAGCGCGTCGATGTGCGTGGTGCCGATGATCGGGTCGCCGCCGATGCCGATCGCGGTCGAGAAGCCGAGGTCGCGCAGCTCGTACATCATCTGGTACGTGAGCGTGCCCGACTTCGAGACGAGACCGATCGGGCCCTTGCCGGTGATGTTCGCCGGGGTGATGCCGACGAGCGACTCACCGGGGCTGATGATGCCGGGGCAGTTCGGGCCGATGATGCGGGTCTTGCCGCCCTGCTCCTTGGCGTAGGCCCAGAACTCGGCGGAGTCCTGCACGGGCACGCCCTCGGTGATGATGACGAGCAGCGGGATCTCGGCGTCGATGGCCTCGATGACGGCGTCCTTGGTGAAGGCCGGCGGCACGAAGGCGATCGAGACGTCCGCACCCGTGGCCTCGATGGCCTCGCTGACCGACGCGAAGACGGGCAGCTCGACGTCGTTGCCGTCCTTGTCCGTGTGGAGCACCGTGGTGCCGGCCTTGCGGGCGTTCACGCCGCCCACGACCTGCGTGCCGGCCGCGAGCATGCGTGCCGTGTGCTTCGAGCCCTCGCCGCCGGTGATGCCCTGGACGATGACCTTGTTGTCCTTGTTCAGGAAGATCGTCATTGCAGTGATCCTGTCCTTCTGCGCTTACGCGGCGTTCGCCAGCTCGGCGGCCTTGTCGGCGCCCTGGTCCATGTTGTCGGCGAGGGTGACGAGCGGGTGCGCCGCCTCCTCGAGGATGCGGCGGCCCTCGGCCACGTTGTTGCCGTCGAGGCGCACGACGAGCGGCTTGTTCGCCTCGTGGCCGAGCTCGGCGAGCGCGCCCACGATGCCCTTGGCGACCTGGTCGCACGCGGTGATGCCGCCGAAGACGTTCACGAAGACCGACTTCACCTGCGGGTCGCCGAGGATGATCGAGAGGCCGTTGGCCATGACCTCGGCCGACGCACCGCCGCCGATGTCGAGGAAGTTCGCGGGCTTCACGCCGCCGTGGTTCTCGCCTGCGTAGGCGACGACGTCGAGCGTCGACATGACGAGGCCTGCGCCGTTGCCGATGATGCCGACCTCGCCGTCGAGCTTGACGTAGTTGAGGTCGAGCTGCTTGGCCTTGGCCTCGAGCGGGTCGGCCGCGGCCTTGTCTTCGAGGAGGGCGTGCCCGGCGTGACGGAACTCGGCGTTCTCGTCGAGCGTGACCTTGCCGTCCAGGGCGATGACGTTCCCGTCCTCGTCGAGGATGAGCGGGTTCACCTCGACAAGCGTCGCGTCCTCACCCGTGTAGACGTCGTACAGCTTGACGAAGACGTCGGCGACCTTGTCGACCAGCTCGGCCGGGAAGTTCGCAGCCTCGGCGATCTCACGCGCCTTCTCGGGGCTGATGCCCGTACCCGGGTCGACCTCGATGCGGGCGAGCGCTTCGGGCTTCTCGACGGCGAGCTGCTCGATCTCCATGCCGCCCTCGACGCTCGTGAGCGAGAGGTAGGAGCGGTTGGCGCGGTCGAGGAGCACGGAGAAGTAGAACTCCTGCGCGATCTTCGCACCCGCGGCGACCATGACGCGCTTGACGACGTGGCCCTTGATGTCGAGGCCGAGGATCGCCTTCGCGGCCTCCTCCGCCTCGTCGGCGTTCTTGGCGACCTTGACGCCGCCCGCCTTGCCGCGGCCGCCGGTCTTCACCTGCGCCTTGACGACGACGACGCCGCCGAGCTTCTCGGCTGCGGCTCGCACGTCTTCGGGGGTGTCGGCGACGATGCCCGGGAGCACCGGCACTCCGTACTTCTCGAAGAGGTCTCTGGCCTGGTACTCGTAAAGATCCACGCTCTGCTTCCTATCGTTCCGCGCGGGTTGCGCGCAGGGATGGGTGGGTGAGAGGCCCGGCTGTGGAGAGTCTCGACGTCAAGATACCTCGATGTCGAGATAGTCGAGCCGCGACCATGGTACTCCGTCGCCGACGGGCCGCCGAACGCACGGTCGACCGCTCAGGTGAGCCTCACCATGCTGGCGGGCGGTCCGCCGCTTTGCGAGACTGCCGACATGACGGATGCCACGGCCGAACCGGTGCACCGCACCGACCCCCACGACGGGAAGGTGCACGAGAAGCTCAACTGGCTGCGCGCCGCCGTGCTCGGCGCGAACGACGGCATCGTCTCCGTCGCCGCGCTCGTGGTCGGCGTGGCCGCAGCGACGACGGATGTCGCCGCCATCCTGATCGCGGGCGTCGCCTCGGTGATCGCGGGCGCGATCTCGATGGGCCTCGGCGAGTACGTGTCGGTCTCGAGCCAGCGCGACACCGAGCACGCGCTCATCGCGAAGGAGAGGGCCGAGCTCGAGACCATGCCCGAACAGGAGCTCGCGGAGCTCGCCGAGATCTACCGGGGCAAGGGCCTGACCCCCGAGACGGCCGAACTCGTCGCACGCGAACTGACCGAGCACGACGCACTCGCCGCGCACCTCGAGGCCGAGCTCCACATCTCCGAGGTCGACGTCGTGAACCCGTGGCACGCGGCGTGGGCGTCCGCGGCGTCCTTCCTCGTCGGGGCGGTGCTGCCGATGCTCGCGATCCTCCTACCTCCGCCCGAGTGGCGCGTCGCGACCACGTTCGTCGCGGTCATCGTCGCCCTCGCGATCACCGGATGGCTGTCGGCGTGGATCGGCGGCGCCCCCCGCCTGCGGGCGGTGACCCGTGTCGTGGTCGGCGGCGCGCTCGCGCTCGCGGTCACCTGGGCCATCGGTTCCCTGCTCGGCGGGGCGGTCTAGCGCAGTCACGTGACGGCGAAGCGAGACGCCGAGGCGCGCATCGGGATCTCCGGATGGCGCTACCCGGGCTGGCGCGGCGCCTTCTACCCGACCGGCCTGCGGCAGGCCGACGAACTCGCGTATGCCGCGGCGCGCATGACCTCGATCGAGCTCAACGGCTCGTTCTACTCCCTGCAGCGGCCCGCGAGCTGGGCGCGCTGGCGCGACGGGACGCCCGACGGCTTCGTGTTCGCGGTCAAGGGCCCCCGGTTCGTGACCCACGTCAAGCGCCTTCGCGACGTCGACGCCCCCCTCGCCAACTTCTTCGCCTCCGGCGTCCTCGACCTCGGTGCGAAGCTCGGCCCCCTGCTCTGGCAGCTGCCGCCGACCCTCGCATTCGACCCCGGACTGCTCGACACGTTCCTCGGGCGGCTTCCGAGATCGAGGGCGGATGCCGCGGCCCTCGCCGCCGGACATGACGAGCGCATGGAGGGCCGCTCCTCGTTCTCGGCCGGCGCCGACGCGCCGCTCCGTCACGCGGTCGAGGTGCGCCATCCGTCGTTCGAGGCGCAGGCCGAGGCGTGGGGCTCCCTGCTCGCACGGCACGGCGCCGCATCCGTCACCGCGGACACCGCCGGGACGTACCCGCGCCTCGACCTGACGACGGCGGAGTTCGCGTACGCGCGCCTGCACGGGGAGGAGGAGCTGTACGCCTCCGGGTACGACGACGCCGCGCTCGACCGCTGGGCGACGTGGGCGCGGGCGCACCTCGACGCCGGACGCGACGCCTACCTCTACTTCGACAACGACATCAAGGTGCGGGCGCCGTTCGACGCGATGGCGCTCATCGACCGGCTGCCTCGACCACGGGCGCTCGGGCCCGCGGCATCCGCCTGAGCGCGCCCCGTCGGCGCCGGGCTCAGGCGACCGGCGCCCTCCGCGGCCACCCCGGGGTCGCGAGCAGCGTGCCGTCGCGCAGCACCCCGAGCACGTCGATGTCGAACCGTTCCGCGAGATCGTCGAGCGCCGCGCGCCCGCCGGCGACGATCGCGGTGGCGAGCACGTCGGCCGTCACGAGGTCGGCGGCGGCGACGCTCACCTGCACGAACGGCGACGGTCCGGCGCCGGGCACGGTCCAGATGTGGTCTCCGCGCTCGGCGCTCCCGGAGGTCGCGACCGCGCGGCGGCGCACGCCGTCGAGGTCGATGCCGGCGAGGAGCGCCCATCGGTCGGAGGGCTCGACGATCGCGACGTTCAACGGGCTGTCGGCCGCGGTCAGGATGTCGCCGCCGGCATCGATCGCCCATCCGGAGCGTCGGGTCAGGTCGAGCGCCTCCCCCGCCTCCTCGACGGCGAGTGCCTTGACGACGCCGTTGAGGTCGATGAGCCCGTCACCGCGGTGCGGGGTGAACCGCCCGTCGGTCGCGTCCCGCCAGTGCAGGGCGAGGGCGTACGCATCGCG
This sequence comes from Agromyces sp. GXQ0307, assembly GCF_044769845.1. Lineage (NCBI taxonomy): Bacteria > Bacillati > Actinomycetota > Actinomycetes > Micrococcales > Microbacteriaceae > Agromyces > Agromyces sp. GXQ0307. The sequence continues at coordinate 173,317 of NZ_JBIZVY010000002.1, forward strand.
CACCTCCGCGCCGGCGTCGAGCAGGGCGAGTTCGCCGCGTCCGATCCGGCTGAGTTCCGACGCCGGGTCGAACAGGCTGCATCGCGACTCCCAGCGGGCGAACACCCCGGCCACGATCGAGAGCGCATCGTGGCCGGTCGCGGTTCCGGCATCCGGTACCGCATCCGCCCTCACGCTCACGACCGTGCCCATCGCGGCGAACGCGTTCGGCGGCAGGACGAGCGCGCCCACGTCAGAACCCCGCCTGGTCGAGCGCCGACTGGAGCGACCGCAGGTACGCCTGGCTCGTGTACGTGGCGCCGCCGATCATCGAGACGTTCGCCGTCTGCGCCCGCAGCACCTCGTCTCGGAGCAGGGGCGCCGCGCGGTTGCTGATCTGGATCGACCGACCGTCGCTGTCGGTGAGCTGGAGTGCGGTGACGTCGGAGATGGTCCCGTTCGAGATGGTCACCCGGACCTGCACGTCGCCGAACCGGGTCCCGACCGCGGTACCGGTCCAGGTCCCGTCCGTGGCACCGGCTGCGGTATCGGATGCCGCGGACCCGGCCGACGCGGACGAGGAACCGGACGACCCGGTCGACCCGGTCGCCGTGTCCGGCCCCGAGGCATCCGTGGTCGCCGTCAGCGAGGTCGTCGCGACGTTCCCGATCTGGAGTCCGCCGAGGATGGCCGCGGCCGAGGCCGCGGAGGCCAGGAGCATCGCACGTCGTCTCACCAGTCGAACCTCTCGTGATGGATCTGCTCGTCGGAGAGCCCCGCAGAGCGGGCCTCGGAGATGACGCCGTCGGCCCAGCCCCGCGGGCCGCAGACGTAGAGGTCGCTGTCGGCGACCGCCGGCACGAGCGCGACGAGGTCGAGCCCCTGCCGCTCGGCCGATGCCGTCAACCAGCCGCGACCGCGGGATCCCGGGATCGTGATGAGCGTGGCACCGCGTCGATGGCAGAGGTCGCGAACCTCGTCGAGCAGCCACCCCTCGGCCGGGCCCTGGGTGCGGAGCACCACGGTCGCCTCGCCGGGCCGGAACGTCGCCGACTCGAGCAGCGACCGGGTCGGGGTGACGCCGATGCCGGCGGCGACGAGGGTCAGCCGCCGCCGGCTGCGGGACGCCTCGCTGAAGATGCCGTACGGCCCTTCGAGCGCCACCTTCGTGCCGGGGCGGATGCCGGTCAGGCTCGCCGACCCGTCGCCGAGGGCGCGGACCGTGATTCGGAGCCGGTCGCCGCGAGGCGCGGCCGACAGCGAGTACGGATGCGCCTGCCACCACTGGCCCGCCGTCAGGAAGCGCCAGATGAAGAACTGCCCGCCCGTGGCGCGGAGCGCGGCGAGGCGGCGACCGCGCATCGTCACCGAGACGACGCCGTCGGCCGGGTCGCCGACCGGATCGATGCGCTCGACCTCGAGCCCGTGCCGCAGGGTCGTGACGAGCGGCGCGACCACCCGGTACGCGACGATCGCGACCAGCGTGCCGAACGCGATGACCAGCCAGTAGGCCCACTGCCAGGTCCCGACGACGAACAGGCCGCCGACGCTGAACTGGTGCGGCAGCGCTGCGAGCACGGCCCCGTAGACGAGGAGGTGGACGACGTGCCATACCTCGTAGCGGAGCTTCCGACGCACGGCGACGAGGGAGCTCACCACGACCGCGAGGAACAGCGCGAATCCGAGGAGCGCGAGCGGCAGGTCGGGCAGGTTCCAGATCGCCACCGCCTCGGCCGCGAGGTCGACGCCGTCGGCGATCGCGTACCCGGCGAGCAGCAGCACGCCGTGCGCGACAAGCAGGTACAGCACCGGCTTGCCGAGCCTGCCGTGCAGCGACATGGCCGCGTCGTGCCCGACCGCCCGCTCGATGAACGGCACGCGGGCGGCGAGCAGGAGCATGACGAGCACCAGGTCGGTCGCCGCGAGGCCCGCGACGATGCCGAGCGACGTGATCGCCGAACCCGGGTCGCCGAAGCGGGTCGCACCGCCCTCGGCGAGGAACAGTGCGACGGCCACGGCGACGGAGGCCGCGGCCGACGCCTGCAGCACGTCGACGCGCCAGAGCCGGCGACCGGCGCGCGAGCGCGCTCCGTCGGCGACGGGGCGCACGGGTCGCTCGAGGTGTCGAGCGTCGTGGACGAGGAAGGCCATGCCCCGATGGTGCGCTCGCGGCCTATCGTCTGCCGATGCGCTTCCTATGAGGCGTCTGCGAACCCGTCAGCCGATGCGACCGAGCGCGAGGGTCGCGTACATGAGGGCGGCAACGGTCTCGCCGTCGGTGATCTCCCCGCCCTGCACCATCCGCATCACCTCCGACCAGGAAACCGCGCGGACCTCGTGGATGCCCTCCTCCGCCTGGCCGTGCGCGTGCCCCGCGGCCGGGCGCGCGCCGGTCGCCAGCCAGACCGATTCCGGTGCGCGGGCGATGCCGTTGAGCGCCGTCATCGCGCCGATCGGCCGCCAGCCGTCGGCCTCGAACCCGGTCTCCTCGAGCAGCTCGCGACGGGCGGCCACGAGGGGCTCCTCGCCGTCGGAGCCGCCGGCGGGCACCTCGACCGAGCGGCCCACCGTGTGCCGGTCGACCGTGACGAGCAGCACCTCGTCGGCGTCGGTCAGCGCGACCACGAACACCGCAGGGTGCTGCATCTCGACGACGCCGTAGATGCCCTCGGTGCCGTCCGGGCGCACCACGTCGTCTTCCACGACCCGGATCCACGGGTTCTCGTAGACGACGCGCTGCGCGCGGATCGGCCAGGTCACAGCTTCTCGATCGGCGCGATCTTGATGAGCAGCTTCTTCTGCCCCGCCGCGTCGAACGCCACATGCGCGATGCGCTTCGTGCCCTCGCCCGTGACCTGCCGCACGGTGCCCTCGCCGAAGTCGGTGTGCCGGATGCGGTCGCCCGCCTCGAGCGTGAGGTCGCCGTTGTCGCGCACCGTGCCCGTGACCCGGTTCGCCCACTCGGTCTTCGGCGCCGCCGACTTCGTGACGCTGAACCGTTCGAGGTCGCGATCGCGCGTGCCCCAGGCCCCGCCGCCGCCCGAACCGTAGCCGCCGCGCCGCGCGTTCAGGGCGCGCGGCTGATTGCCGCCGCGGCTGTTCGCCATGCCGGGCGACTGCTTCCAGTCGACGAGCTCATCCGGGATCTCCTGCAGGTAGCGGCTCGGCATCGCCACCGACACCTCGCCGAACTGCGCGCGGCTCATCGCCAGCGAGAGGTAGAGCCGCTTGCGGGCGCGCGTGATGCCGACGTAGAAAAGGCGCCGTTCCTCGGCGGGCCCGCCGGGCTCCGACGCCGACATCTGGTGCGGCAGGAGTCCCTCCTCGAGGCCGGTGAGGAACACCGCGTGGTACTCGAGGCCCTTCGCGGTGTGCAGCGTCATGAGGGAGACCGTGCCCGACGCGTCGTCGAGCTCGTCGGCCGCGGCGACGAGCGAGACCTGCGTGAGGAAGTCGACGAGCCCCGCGCCCGGGTTCTCGCGGTCGAAGTCCTTGGTCTGCGCGAGGAGCTCCTCGACGTTCTCGGCTCGTGTCTCGTCCTGCGGGTCGCGGCTCGTGCGGAGCGTCTCGACGAGCTTCGATCCCTCGACGAGGAAGGCGAGCACCTCGGACACCTTCGAGGCGCCCTCGTTCGTGCCCTCGTCGATGCCCTTCTGGCTCGGCACGAGCATCGCGGCCGCCGCGTCGAGCAGCTTCGCGAGGTCGACGATCGCCTTGGTCACCTTCGGCCCCAGCCCGAGGCCGTCGGCCGCGCGCATGGCCTGCCGGAACGTCAGGTCGTTCTGCTCGGCGAAGCTCGCGAGGCTCGTCTCGGTCGCCGGGCCGATGCCGCGCTTCGGGGTGTTCAGGATGCGGCGGAGCGCGAGCTCGTCGAGCGGGTTCGCGACGGCGATGAGGTACGCCATCGCATCCTTGATCTCGGCGCGCTCGTAGAACTTCGTGCCGCCGACCACGCGGTACGGCAGGGCCGAGCGCACGAAGATCTCCTCAAGTGCACGCGTCTGCGCGTTGGTGCGGTAGAACACGGCGATGTCGCGGTACGCGACGCCGGCGCGGTGCAGCGCCTCGATCTCGTCCGCGACGAACTGCGCCTCATCGTGCGCGGAATAGCCCGTGTACCCGGTGATCTTGTCGCCGTCGCCGTCGGCCGTCCAGAGCTTCTTGTCCTTCCGGTCGAAGTTGTTCGAGATGACGGCGTTGGCCGCCGACAGGATGTTCTGGGTCGAGCGGTAGTTCTGTTCGAGCAGCACGACCTTCGCGCCCGGGAAGTCGCGCTCGAATTCCACGATGTTGCGGATGTCGGCCCCGCGGAACGCGTAGATCGACTGGTCGGAGTCGCCGACGACGGTGAGGGACGCGCCGGGTATGGACCCCGTGGCATCCGTCATGCCCCGCACGAGCACGCCGTGCGCGTCGAGCTCGGCGACGACGTCGGGCTCCACCGGCCGGGTGAGCTCGCGGATCAGCGCGTACTGCGCGTGGTTCGTGTCCTGGTACTCGTCGACCAGGATGTGCCGGAAGCGCCGCTGGTACAGCGCCGCCACCTTCGGGAACGCGCGGAACAGGTAGACGGTCTCGCTGATGAGGTCGTCGAAGTCGAGCGCACTCGCGTCACGCAGCCGCCGCGTGTACTGGCGGAAGATCTCGAGGAACATGACGTCGTTCGGATCGTTCGTGTTGACGTTCCGCGCGTACGTCTCGACGTCGCTCAGCTCGTTCTTCAGCTTGGAGATCTTCGCCTGTGCGCTCGCGGGCGTGAAGCCGAGCGTGTCGGCGTCCAGTTCCTTGATGATGCGCTTCAGGATGGTGCGCTGGTCGGCCGAGTCGTAGATCGTGAACGTGCTCGACAGCCCGATCGCCTCGGCCTCGCGCCGGAGGATCCGCACGCACGCCGAGTGGAACGTCGAGATCCACATGCCGCCCGCGGCCTCGCCGAGCAGCGCCTCGACGCGCTCGCGCATCTCGGCCGCGGCCTTGTTCGTGAACGTGATCGCGAGGATCTGGCTCGGCCACGCCTCGCGCCCGTCGATGAGGCTCGCGATGCGATGCGTCAGCACGCGCGTCTTGCCCGACCCCGCGCCCGCGACGATGAGCAGCGCGGGCCCACGGTACTCGACCGCCTCGCGCTGCTGCGGGTTCAGCCCGGCGGTCAGGCGATCGGATGCCGCGTGGCCGGCGGCGCGGGCCTCGTCGGCTCGGTCGCGGTCGGCCGCGCCGGGCGCCTCGCGCCAGCCGGTGGGGTCGTCGGGGTCGAGGATCAGCGTCATGTCCCGACAAGTCTAGGCGCGGCATCCGACGCTCCGTCGCTGCGGGACGACAGACCGAGCCCAGCGCTCAGAGCCGGTCCTCGTCGCCGAAGTACGCCTGTCGCGCCTCGAGGCCGAGGTCGGGGTGGTCGACGAACACGCCGTCCACGCCCGTGTCCATGATCCGCGTGAACTCGCCGAGCCAGTCGCCCCACGCCCCGCGCGAGGTACCGCGTCGGAACCCGGGCGCGAGGAAGCGGTTCTCGGGGCGGAGCGTCCACGTGTACACGGCGAGTCCCGCCGCGTGCGCGGCGTCGACCAGGTCGGACCCGCGGAGCGCGGCGTCCGCTCGCGCGCGGCGCGCCGGCGCGGCATCCGCCGGGACGGCCACCGACCGCGGGCCGTCGCCCACGAGCCGGCCCTTGCCGACGCTCACCCCGTGCACGACCCCGCCGAGCGCGAGCAGCCCCCGCTCGCTGACGAAGGCGTCGTACCGCCTCGCGGCCGAGCCCTCGGACGCGACGAGATCGAACGGGGCGCCGCGATCCTCGATGAGCAGCACGCGGGTGCCCCGCACGCCCGCCGCGACGAGCCGGTCGAGGAGTCCGGGCTCGAACGACTCCGAGACGAGGCGGTCGTCGCCGCGGCCCCAGCCCGCGGCCGAGAGTTCGGCGGCGAACAGCTCCTCGAGCGGCAGGCCGAGGCCGGCGAAGTGCGTCGCGTGCTTGAACTCGGCGACGAGGCGGATGATCCGCCGCGACTCGTCGGTCGCGGCATCCAGCAGACCCAGGAGGTCGCGGAACCGCAGGATCGGGTACCGGCCGTCGAAGCTTGCGCTGTGCGGGCGGATGGCGCCCAGCCGCTCGGTCGCGCGGAGCGTCGCGAGCTCGGCCCACGTGAAGTCCTCGGTGAACCAGCCCGTGAGCGCTCGGCCGTCGACCTCGCGCGTGGTGCGGCGAGCGGCGAACTCGGCGCGCGACGCGACATCCGTCGTGCCCGAGATCTCGTTCTCGTGCCGCAGCACGAGCACGCCGTCGCGCGTGGCGACGAGGTCGGGCTCGACGGCGTCGGCGCCGAGCGCGAACGCCATCCGGTAGGCGGCCTCGGTATGCTCCGGGCGGTATCCGGACGCGCCGCGATGCCCGATGACGAACGGACGCTCGGCGAGATCGCGCAGCATGCGGCAAGCGTAGCGAGCGCCGACGCGGCATCCGCCCCGGAATGCCGGGGGATTTCACGGCGTTGTCACCGCTGGAACGGGTAGATTTGACGGACGCGGCCGCCAGGTCGCGCGATTCCCCTCCACACGACGGAAAGCCGAAAGCAGAGGAACCACAGCAATGGCTCTCAACAACCCCGCCTTCTCACGCAATGAGGCGTTCACCTCCGGCCAGGGGGCGGTGGCTGTCGCACAGGACATGTCCGCCCAGCAGCTGCAGGACATGTACAACCAGCCCGCGACGCTCCCCGACCGCGACGTCATGACGATCGAGGACTCGATCGCGAAGTCGGCCGCCGCCTTCGGCGTGCTGCTCGTCGGCGCGGCGATCGGCTGGCTCACGGTCGAGTCCGTGCCGTTCCTCTGGATCGGCGCCGGCCTCGTCGGCTTCGTGCTCGCCCTCGTCAACATCTTCAAGAAGGAGCCGTCGCCCGCGCTGATCCTCGCGTACGCGGGCGTGCAGGGCATCTTCGTCGGCGGCATCTCGGCGTGGTACGAGATGGCCTACGGCGGCGGCATCGTCGCGCAGGCCGTCATCGCGACGCTCGTCGTGGTCGGCGTGACGCTCGCGCTCTTCGCCTCGGGCAAGATCCGGGCGTCCAAGCGCGCGACGAAGATCTTCCTCGTCGCGATGGTCGGTTACCTGGTGTTCTCGCTCGTGAACATGGGCCTGATGCTCTTCAACGTGACCGATGACCCGTGGGGGCTGCGCGGCACCGACATCATGGGCATCCCGCTCGGCGTGATCATCGGCGTCCTCGTCGTCATCATGGCCGCGTACTCGCTCGTGCTCGACTTCGACTTCATCCAGCAGGGCGTGCGCAACCGCGCCCCGAAGAAGTACGGCTGGACCGGCGCCTTCGGCATCATGGTCACCGTCATCTGGCTGTATCTCGAGATCCTGCGTATCCTCGCGATCGCGCGCGACTAGCGCTCTCGCCTCGCGCCACGAACGGGCCGCTCCCCTCGGGGGCGGCCCGTTCCGCGTCTCGCGACGCGCTGACCGGCCTCCGTACGCGGCCTGCCTCGCATCCGAGTGCCATTTCTGCGGTGGAGTGCGGAGTCATCCCGCACTCCACCGCAGAAACCGCACTCGGTTGGCCGGGTCGGGGCGGAGCGTGCGCGGGCGCCGGCGCGCAGGCGCGGGGCGCGGGCCGCCGAGCGCGTCAGCGCGCGCCGGGGCGGGAGGCTCGGGCGAGCAGCACCGCGCGCTCGCGCTCGTTCGCGGTCAGGCGCGCCGATTCGGCGAACGCCGCCTGCGCGTCATCCGACCGCCCGAGTCGCTCGAGCAGCTCGCCGCGCACGGCGTGCAGCGGGTGGTATCGCGCCAACCGGCCGTCGGCGGCAAGCCCGTCCACGAGCGCCAGTCCCGCCTCCGGCCCGTCGGCCATCGCCACCGCCACGGCACGGTTGAGCTCGACCACGGGCGAGGGTGCCACCTGCCCGAGCGCATCGTAGAGCGCGACGATCGCGGCCCAGTCGGTGTCGTCGACGGATGCCGCGACGTCGTGCTGCTCGGCGATGGCCGCCTGCAGGGCGTACGGTCCCCGGCCGTGCCCGATCGCGTCCGCGCGAGCCAGCGCGGCACGCCCACGGGTGATCGCCGACCGGTCCCATCGCCGCCGGTCCTGGTCGGCGAGCAGCACCGGGTCGCCGTGCGCGTCGAGTCGCGCCGGGAACCGCGCCACGGTGAGCTCCATGAGCGCGACGAGCCCGTGCGCCTCGGGCTCGCGCGGTACGAGCCCGGCGAGCACGCGCGCGAGTCGCAGCGCCTCTCGGCTGAGCTCGGGCCGCATGAGGTCGGTGCCGGCCGACGCGGAGTGCCCCTCGTTGAAGATGAGGTAGAGCACGCCGAGCACCGTGCCGAGCCGCGCCGGGAACTCCTCGCGCCCGGGCACCTCGAACGGCACCTCGGCGGCGCCGAGCGTCTTCTTCGCGCGCACGATGCGCTGCTGCACGGTCGACACGGGCGTGAGGAACGCGCGGGCGATCTCCTCCGTCGTGAGCCCGCCGACGACGCGGAGCGTGAGCGCGACCCGCGCTTCGCGCGAGAGCACCGGGTGGCACGACACGAACACGAGCCGGAGCACGTCGTCGTCGATCGCGTCGGGGTCGTACGGCAGGTCGCCCGTGGCATCCGTCGCCTCGGCCTGCTCGCGCTCGAGGTCGTGCGCGATCGCCGCGATCCGCTCGTCGTAGCGTTCGCGGCGACGCCAGCCGTCGATCGCGCGGCGCTTGCCGACCGCGGTCAGCCAGGCGCCGGGGTTCGACGGGATGCCCGACGCCGGCCACTGCGCGAGCGCCTCGGCGAGCGCGTCCTGCGCGAGGTCCTCGGCGAGCGCGAAGTCGCCGACCGTGCGCGTGAGCGTCGCGACGATCCGCGCGGACTCGATGCGCCACACGGCGGCGACGGCGCGCCGGGCGGACTCGGGGTCCGTCGGGCGCGCCGCCGCGGCATCCGTCGTCTCGTCGTCGGTCACGTGCGGATGGCGCGGCTCACGCCGTCGCCCCGCGCCGCGCCTCCTCGGCGAGCCGCTCGGCCTGCTCGGCGCGCCAGCCCTGCTCCTTCCGGATCCACTCGTTGTCCTGCGGGAAGTCCTCGATGTCGTTCACGCGGCGCACCTCGAGCTTCGTGCCGGGGCCGAGCGGGCAGCGGCGCGCCCACTCCGCGGCCTCCTCCTTGGAGGCGACGTCGATGATCCAGAAGCCGTTGAACAGCTCCTTCGTCTCGCCGTACGGGCCGTCGGTGACGAGCGGCGGTTCGGCCGAGAAGTCGACGACGAAGCCCTCGCTCGCGTCGGAGAGTCCCTCGCCGGCGAGCATGATGCCGGCCTTCATCATCTCCTCGTTGTAGCGGCCCATCGCCGCGATGACCTCGTCGAACGGCATGTCCTGGAAGGCCTCGGCGGCCTCGTCGCTGCCGCGCATGATCATCATGTACTTCGTCATGGTCGTTCGCTCCTCGCGTGTCCGGGTCGCTGTTCGACCCTCTCACTGATGACGTCGAACGGGAAGGCGCCCGATCGACACGTCTCGCACACTTCTGCGGATATACGATCGGGCGCACCGTGAATCTGTCGGAGAACGCGGCGCGCCCGATCGTATATCCGCAGGCTCGAGCAGCGAGATGGGGCCGCGGCCTGAAGCGAGCTCAGAGCCCGAGGGTCTGCATGGTCGCCCTGATCGCGTCGCCGGATGCCGCGAGCAGCCCCGCCTCGGTCTTCGACATCGGCGTCTCGGCGATCGGGAACGCGCCGGTGCCGCCGACGATCGACGGCATCGACAGCGCGACGCCGTCGACCCCGAAGGCCCCGGAGTGCACCGTCGAGACGGGCAGCACGGCACGCTCGTCGTCGAGCAGCGCCTCGACGATGCGCGCGCCGGAGAGCCCGATGGCGTAGTTGGTCGCACCCTTGCCTCGGATCACGGTGTAGGCGGCGTTGCGCACCTCCGAGGCGATCCCGTCGAGCTCGTCGATCGAGAACCGCTCGCCGCCCGTCCAGTCGAGGATCGGCACGGGTCCGATCCGCGCGTTCGACCAGAGCGGGAACTCGGTGTCGCCGTGCTCGCCCACGATGTCGGCGTGCACGCTCGAGGTCATCACGCCGGCTCGCTTCGCGAGCAGCCAGCGCAGGCGCGACGTGTCGAGCACCGTCCCCGACCCGATCACCCGCTCGGCCGGCAAGCCGCTGATCTGCCGTGCGGCGACCGTGAGCACGTCGACGGGGTTCGTGACGAGCACGTAGATCGCGTCGGGCGCGCGCTCGAGCAGGTCGGGCATGAGTCGCTCGAGGATCCCGACGTTGGTGCCCGCGAGTTCCATCCGGCTCTGACCGGGCTGCTGCTTCGCGCCGGCCGTGATCACCACGACGTGGGAATCCGCGACGACGTCGAGATCGGCCCCGCCGATGACGCTCGACCGCGTGAACTGCGTACCGTGCGCGAGGTCGAGCACCTCGGCCTCGACCTTCTCCGCCGCGATGTCGTACAGCGCGACCTGGTTGGCCGACTCGCGGATCAACGATGCGTACACCAGGCTCGCGCCCACGCTGCCCGCCCCGATGACGCTGAGCTTCGAGTTCTCGATGACCGCCATGCGGCTCAGGCTAGCGCGTCACTCCCACTCGATGGTCCCCGGCGGCTTCGACGTGACGTCGAGCACGACGCGGTTGACCTCGCGCACCTCGTTGGTGATGCGATTCGAGATCTTGGCGAGCACCTCGAACGGCACGCGCGTCCAGTCGGCGGTCATGGCGTCCTCCGACGACACCGGGCGCAGCACGATCGGGTGGCCGTAGGTGCGGCCGTCGCCCTGCACGCCGACCGAGCGGACGTCGGCGAGGAGCACCACCGGGCACTGCCAGATCTCGGCGTCGAGTCCGGCCGCGGTCAGCTCTGCACGTGCGATCGCGTCGGCCTCGCGGAGCACCTCGAGGCGGTCGCGCGTGACCTCGCCGACGATGCGGATGCCGAGGCCGGGGCCGGGGAACGGCTGGCGGGCGACGATGACCTCGGGCAGTCCGAGTTCACGACCGATCGCTCGGACCTCGTCTTTGAACAGGGTCCGCAGCGGCTCGACGAGCTCGAACTGCAGGTCCTCCGGAAGTCCGCCCACGTTGTGGTGGCTCTTGATGTTCGCGGTGCCGGTGCCGCCGCCAGACTCGACCACGTCGGGGTACAGCGTTCCCTGCACCAGGAACCTGACCGGTTCACCCGACGCCTCGGCCTCGGCGATGAGGTCGCGCTCAGCCTGCTCGAACGCCCGGATGAACTCGCGGCCGATGATCTTCCGCTTCTCCTCCGGGTCGGTGACTCCGGCGAGTGCGGCGAGGAACACGTCGGCGGCATCGACCGTGACGAGGCGCACGCCGGTTGCGGCGACGTAGTCCTGCTGCACCTGCTCGCGCTCGCCCTTGCGGAGGAGCCCGTGGTCGACGAACACGGCGGTGAGCTGGTCGCCGACGGCCTCGTGCACGAGCGCGGTCGAGACGGCGGAGTCGACGCCGCCCGAGAGCGCGGAGATCACACGGGCCGACCCGACCTGCGCGCGGATGCGCTCGACCTGCTCGGCGATGACGTTGTCGGGGTTCCAGTCGGCCGGGATGCCGGCGGCCCGGTGGAGGAAGTTCTCGATGACGTCCTGTCCGTACGGCGAGTGCTTGACCTCGGGGTGCCACTGGACGCCGTAGAAGCCCTGCTCGTCGTTCGCGAACGCCGCGACCGGCGTGGTGCCGGTCGACGCGAGCACGTCGAAGCCCTCGGGGGCGACGGCGACCGAGTCGCCGTGGCTCATCCAGACGGTCTGGTGCTCGGGCTGGCCGCCGAGCAGCGAGTTGTGGTCGTCGACTCGCACGGTGGCCGCCGTCGATCCGTACTCGCGGTGGCCGGTGTGCGCGACCTCGCCGCCGAGCTGCTGCGCCATCACCTGGAAGCCGTAGCAGATGCCGAGCGTGGGCACGCCGAGCTCGAGGATGCCGGGATCGAGGGAGGGCGCGCCCGGCTCGTAGACGGACGACGGTCCGCCCGAGAGCACGATGCCGACCGGGTCCTTCGCGCGCACCTCGTCGGCCGTGATCGTGTGCGGCACGATCTCGGAGTAGACGGATGCCTCGCGCACCCGCCGCGCGATCAGCTGCGCGTACTGCGCGCCGAAGTCCACGACGAGGACGGGTCGCTGCTGGGTCTCGCTCACTGGGCCGCCTCCACGGGCTCGGAATCGGTGTCGGAGTCGGTCGCCCCCGGGGCAGCGGTGGCCGACGCCGACGCGGCGTCGGCGGCATCCGCTTCACGTGCCGCGAGGTACCCGCGGACCTCGCGCCCGATGCGGGCCTCGAGGATGAAGGACAGGAACGGCACGATGCCGCCGGACGCGAGCACGAGCAGGCGCCAGAACGGCCAGCGCATGAGGCTCCACAGCCGGAAGTTGCTGAACAGGTACACGACGTAGAACCAGCCGTGCGCGATGAGGATGCCCGTCGAGAGGTTCACGCCCGTGCCGCTCGACTCGAGGCCCTCGGGCGTCTCGACGACGGGCTCGAACGAGAGCAGGCCGTTCGGGCCGAACGCGTACAGCTCGAGGTGCCAGACGTACTTCAGCAGCATCTCCGCGCAGAGCAGGAGCAGCATGACGCCCGTGATGACCGAGGCCACCATGTAGAACGTGAGGGCCCCGCGGATGCGCGGGAATTCAGCCGGTTTTGGCTCGAGGGGCATGGCGTCCAGTCTACGATGCGGCCGGCTGGGCGATGGCCGTGACGGATGCCGCGCCGGGCGCCGCACGCGACCGGCCGCCGGGCTACGATCCGACGAGCTCGCGCGGCACCACGAACACGTCGACGAGGGCACCGCCGCGCCACAGGGTCATCTCGACCTCGCGATCGATCGCGCCCTCGACCATGAGCCGCTGGATCGAGGTCGCGGTCACGATGCCCGTGCCGTCGAGGCTCACGGCGATGTCGCCCGGCCGGATGCCGGCGATCTCGGCGGGGCTGCCGTCGACCACGCCCGTGACCTGGAGCCCGGTGGAGGAGCCGACCCGTTCGGCGAGCTCGGGTGCGAGGCGCACCTGCGCGCCCGCGATGCCGAGCCATGCGCGGCGGAACCGCCCGTGCGCGACGAGCGCGTCGATGATCTCCCGGGTCGCGGGGTTGATCGGCACCGCGAGCCCGAGGCCGACGCCCGCGACCGCGGTGTTGACGCCCACCATCCGCCCGGCCCCGTCGGCGAGCGCGCCGCCGCTGTTGCCGGGATTCAATGCGGCATCCGTCTGGATGACCTCGTCGACGACGCGACCCGCGGCCGTCGGCAGCGAGCGGCCGAGGTTCGAGACGATGCCCGCGGTCACGCTGCCGGCGAGGCCGAGCGGCGTGCCGACGGCGACGACGAGCTGGCCGACGCGGAGCGTGCGCGCGTCGCCGAGCGGCACCGGCGGCGGCACGGCTCCGTGCGCCCGGAGGACGGCGAGGTCCGAGAGCGGGTCGCGCCCGATCACCTCGACGTCGGCCTCGGTGCCGTCGCCGAACGCCGCCTCGGCGCGATCGGCGCCCGCGACGACGTGCGCCGAGGTGAGCAGGATCCCGTCGGCGGACACGACGCTCGCGCTCCCCGTGCCCTGTCCGCGTCGGGAGCGCACGGCGAGGCTCGCCATGCTCGACAGCAGGTCGCCCGCGACCCGCGTCACCACCCGCGAATAGGCGTCGAGGGGGCTTTCGGCATGCTCCGGGTCGGACCCGATCGGTTCCAGATCGTCATCGCCCACACCGGCATCCTCACCCCCTCACCGGATGCCGCGTCCGGAGTTCGCCGACGGCGGAACGGTCGGCTCAGTCCCGCGCGGGATCGGCCGGCGCCGCGCCCCGTGTCGCCGTCACGGCCTCCTCGGCGGCCAGCTCGGCCTCCTCGCGCTCGCGCTGCACGGCGTCCTTCACGAGCCGGTACCAGAGGAACACGGCGAAGCCCGCGAACACGACCCACTCGACGGCGTAGAACACGTTGAGCCAGTTGAGCTCGGACTCCTGCAGCGGCGGCGGCGAGTCGATCGCATCGAGGCCCGCGACCGGGTCGGCCGCGGTCACGTAGCCGAAGTACACGGGCCGGTCGTCGTAGTCGGCCCAGATGTTGATGAGGTGCGCGACGGCGACGGTCGTCATCGCCTGCGGATCGTCGCCCTCCTCGGGCGCCACGGGCGCCTCGCTCGGCAGGAACCGTCCGACGACCTCGACCTCGCCGGCGGATGCCGCGGTGCGGTCGACCTCGGCGAGCACCTCGCGCGCGGTCTCCTCGTCGGCCGCCCAGCCGAGCGCGACGGGCAGCCCGCCGGGCGCGGCATCCGTCACCTCGAGGTGGGCGACGACCCACCAGCCGGCGACGCCATCGTTCAGGCGCCCCTGGACGAGCACCGTGTCGCCGGGCACGATCTCGCCCGTCACGGCGACGCGCTGGCCGGTCGCGGCCTGCTCGGTCGGCCCGTCGGGCTGCACGACCTCGCCGAACGGGCGGACCTCTTCTGTGGGACGCTCGACGACGGTCGCCTGCTCGACCGCTCGGTCGACCTGCCACTGCGCGAGGAGCGCGAAGCCGGCTGCGATGCCGAGCGCAGCGATCAGGGCGAGCACCCAGCGGGGGCGCAGCATCATCCGGAGCATGTCGCCCGAGATTCTAGCCCGGCGGGATGCGCTGCCCCTGCGAGCGGCCGCCGCCGCTCAGTCGACCTTCACGATGTCGGGCGCCTCGAGCCGCACCCGGTCGGCGGACTCGTCGTCGGGCTGCTCCTGCGACGCGCGCTCGGCGGCGACGCGCTGGAGGTAGCGCTCGACCTCGAGCGCTTCGCGGTCGGCATCCCATCCGAGGACGCCGGCCATGAGCCTCGCGGCGACCGGCGCGGCCGAGACCCCGCGATCCCATGCCTCGATCGAGATGCGCGTGCGCCGCGCGAGGACGTCGTCGAGGTGCAGCGCTCCCTCGTGCGAGGCCGCGTAGACGACCTCGGCGCCGAGGTAGTCGTCGGCGCCGGGCAGCGGCTCCCCGAGCTCGGGCGTCTCGCGGATCAGGTCGAGCAGTTCGTCGGTCATGGTGCCGTACCGGTTCAGCAGGTGCTCGATGCGCACCTTGTGCACGCCGAACGCACGCGCGATCTTGCCGCGCTTGTTCCACGCGGCCTGGTAGCCCTCGGCGCCGAGCAGGGGGATGTCCTGCGTGGTCGACGCGGGCACCCGCCCGTCGAGCGCGTCGGCGGCCGCGTCGATCGCGTCCTTCGCCATCACCCGGTAGGTGGTCCACTTGCCGCCCGCGACGACGACGAGCCCCGGCACGGTGTGCGCCACGACGTGCTCGCGCGAGAGCTTGGAGGTCTGGTCGCTCTCCCCCGCGAGCAGCGGCCGGAGCCCGGCGAACACGCCCTCGACGTCCTCGCGGCTCAGCGGGATCGCCATGACCGAGTTGACGTGCTCGAGCAGGTAGTCGATGTCGGCCGCGGTGGCCGCCGGGTGCGCCTTGTCGAGGTTCCAGTCGGTGTCGGTCGTGCCGATGAGCCAGTGCCGGCCCCACGGGATCACGAAGAGCACGCTCTTCTCGGTGCGGAAGATCATGCCCATCGCCGACTGGATTCGGTCTCTCGGCACGACGAGGTGGATCCCCTTGGACGCGCGCACCTTGAAGGTGCCGCGCTCCCCGACCATCCGCTGCGTGTCGTCGGTCCACACGCCCGTCGCGTTCACGACCTGCTTCGCGCGGATCTCGAAGTGCTCGTCGGTCTGCAGGTCGTGCGCCTGCACGCCGACCACGCGCTCACCGACCTTGACGAACCCCTCGACCTTGACGCGGCTCGCGACGTGCGCGCCGTAGAACGACGCGGTGCGGGCGAGGGATGCCACGTACCGTGCGTCGTCGACCTGCGCGTCGTAGTAGGTGAGACCGCCGACGAGTGCGTCGCTCGAGAGGGACGGGATGGCGCGCATCACCTGGCGCTTGGAGAGGTGCCGGTGGTGGGGGACTCCCGGCGGACGGCCGCCGGAGTAGCTGAAGATGTCGTACAGCAGCATGCCGGCCCCGATGTAGACCCGCTCGAAGACGCGCTTCTGCAGCGGGTAGAGGAACCGGACCGGCTTGACGAGGTGCGGCGCGATGCGCTGCAGCAGCAGGCCGCGTTCGATGAGCGCCTCGCGCACGAGGCGGAAGTCGAGTTGTTCGAGGTAGCGGATGCCGCCGTGCACGAGCTTCGAGGACCGGCTCGAGGTGCCCGACGCCCAGTCCCGCGCCTCGAGGAGGCCGGTCGACAGGCCCCTGGTCACGGAGTCGAGCGCTGCCCCCGTGCCGACGATCCCGCCGCCGACCACGAGGACGTCGAGTTCCTTCTCCTTGAGGCGGGCGATCGCCGCCTCGCGTTCCTCCGGCCCGAGCTTGTTCGAACGCGTCACCGACTTCAGTCTCGCCATCGTCGCTCCCCATCCCCGGGCGGACCGCGGCGGCCACGCCCGTCGGTCCCAACGCTACCCGAGCGCCGCGCGCCGGGCCATGGAATCGGCCGGGGTTGGGAGCGGGTTGACAGGCACGGCCGACCGGGCTCGTTCGCGACCGCGGTGGGGCGGCCTGTCGAGCCTCCGACGCGCCGGCGACGGCCCGTGTTACGCGGACCGGTACGGCGCGACGACGACCTCGACGCGCTGGAACTCCTTGAGGTCGGAGTACCCGGTCGTCGCCATCGACTTGCGGAGGGCGCCGACGAGGTTCGCGGTACCGTCGGCGGCGGGCGCCGGGCCGTAGAGGATCTCCTCGAGCGGTGCGACCTGGCCGACCTGCACGCGCTGGCCGCGCGGCAGCTTCGAGTGGTGCGCCTCGGGGCCCCAGTGCCATCCCCCGCCGGGTGCGTCGGTCGCGCGCGCGAGCGCGGCGCCCAGCATGACCGCGTCGGCGCCGCACGCGACGGCCTTCACGATGTCGCCGGCCGCGCCGACGCCGCCGTCGGCGATGACGTGGACGTACCGGCCGCCGGACTCGTCGAGGTAGTCCCGGCGCGCGCCCGCGACATCCGCCACCGCCGTCGCCATGGGCGCGTGGATGCCCAGCGTGGTGCGCGTGGTCGAGGCCGCTCCGCCGCCGAAGCCGACCAGCACGCCCGCGGCGCCCGTGCGCATGAGGTGCAGGGCGGCGGTGTACGTCGCCGCACCGCCCACGATGACGGGCACGTCGAGCTCGTATATGAACTTCTTGAGGTTCAGCGGCTCCTGGTTCTTGGAGACGTGCTCGGCCGACACGGTCGTGCCGCGGATCACGAACAGGTCGACCCCCGCCGCGACGACCGTCTCGTAGAGCTCCTGCGTGCGCTGCGGCGAGAGCGCGCCCGCCACGGTCACCCCGGCCGCGCGGATCTCGGCGAGACGCTCGGTGACGAGGTCGGGCTTGATCGGCTCGGCGTACAGCTCCTGCATGCGCGCCGTCGCCTGCTCGTCGGTCAGGTTGCGGATCTCGGCGAGCGCGGGCTCGGGGTTCTCGTACCTGGTCCAGAGTCCCTCGAGGTCGAGCACGCCGAGGCCGCCGAGCTGGCCCATCATGATCGCCGTCTGCGGCGAGACCACGGAGTCCATCGGCGCCGCGAGGAACGGGATGTCGAACTGGTACGCGTCGATCGACCAACCGACCGAGACGTCTTCCGGGTCACGGGTGCGCCGGCTCGGCACGATGGCGATGTCGTCGAACGCGTAGACGCGACGGCCCCGCTTGGAGCGGCCGATCTCGATCTCCTGGGTCACCGTTCAACCCTACCCAAGGGCCCCGGCGCGCGACACGGATGGCACGGGCGTGCGCTCAGCGCACCCTCGCCACCCGCTGCTCGTCCCACACCGGCGCGTCGGCCTCGACGACCTCGCCGTCGGAGCGGAAGACGACGAACCGGTCGAACGACCGCGCGAACCAGCGGTCGTGCGTGACCGCGAGCACCGTGCCGTCGAAGCGCGAGAGCGCGTCCTCGAGCGCCTCGGCCGACACCAGGTCGAGGTTGTCGGTCGGCTCGTCCAGCAGCAGCAGGGTCGCGCCGGAGAGCTCCAGGAGCAGGATCTGCAGTCGCGCCTGCTGGCCGCCCGAGAGCGAGTCGAACTGCTGGAGCGCCGATCCGGCGAGCCCGTAACGATCCAGCGCCGAGCTCGCGGCCTCGCGCGCCATGCCCTCCCGGTTCGCGTCGCCGCGATGCAGGATGTCGAGCAGCGTGCGACCGCGGAGCCCCGGGAGCTCGTGGCCCTGGGCGAACCAGCCGGGCACGACGCGTGCGCCGAGCGTCGCCGAACCCGTGTGCGGGACTGCGGCGAGAGTCGAACCGACATCCGTCACGTGCCCCTTCGCGCGGTCGGGGTCGCTGCCGCCCGCCGCGAGCAGGCGCAGGAAGTGCGACTTGCCCGACCCGTTCGAGCCGAGCACCGCGACCCGGTCGCCGTACCAGACCTCGAGGTCGAACGGTCGCATGAGTCCGCTGAGCTCGAGTCCCTCGCACACCACGGCCCGCTTGCCCGTGCGCGAGCCGCGCAGTCGCATCGACACCGCCTGGGCCGGCGGCCGCTCCTCGGGCGGCCCCGCCTCCTCGAACTTCCGCAGCCGCGTGACGGCGGCCTGGTAGCGCGAGGCCATGCCGTCGTTGTACGTCGCCTTCACCTTGAGCGTCTGCACGAGCTGCCTCAGCTGGGCGTGCTGCTCGTCCCACCGGCGCCGCAGCTCGTCGAGGCGGGCGAAGCGCTCCTCGCGTGCGGCGTGGTAGCCGCGGAACGAGCCGCCGTGCACCCACGCCGTGCTGCCGGCCGCACCCGCCTCGAGCGTGACGATCCGGTCGGCGGCGCGGGCGAGCAGCTCGCGGTCGTGCGAGACGAGGAGCACGGTCTTCGGGGTGGCCCGCAGCTGCTGCTCGAGCCAGCGCTTGCCCGGCACGTCGAGCGAGTTGTCGGGCTCGTCGAGGAGGAGCACCTCCTCCGGTCCGCGGAGCAGCGCCTCGAGGGCGAGCCGCTTCTGCTCGCCACCCGAGAGCGTCGACAGTTCGCGCCACTTCGCACGCTCGAACGGGATGCCGAGCGCGGCGATCGTGCAGTGGTCCCACACGACCTCCTGGTCGTAGCCGCCGGCCTCGGCGTACTCCGCGAGTGCCGACGCGTACCGCATCTGGGCGGCCGTGTCATCCGTCTCGATGAGGGCGTTCTCGGCGCGCTCGAGCTCGATCGCGGCGGCGCGCACCCGCGCGGGGGCGACCGAGACGAGCAGGCCGTGCACGGTGCGTTCGACGCCCTCGACGACCTCGCCGCGACCGACGAACTGGTCCATGACGCCGAGGCCGCCGACGACCTGCACGCTCCCCTCGTCGGGGCGCAGGTCGCCGCGAATGATCCGGAGCAGGGTGGTCTTGCCCGCGCCGTTCTGGCCGATGAGCGCGGTCGTGCGCCCCTCGGTCACCCGGAAGGCGAGGTCGGCGAGGAGCGGCCGTCCGTCCGGCAGCGAGAAGGAGACGCCGTTGACGTCGATGAAGCCCATGGGAGCGGTTCCGTTCCGGAAGACGGCGGCCTGCGCCGCGCCGCCCGATGGGCAGCCGACCAGACTAACCCAAGACGGATGCCGCGGCACGGCCCCGTGGCATCGCCCCGCCGCGCGGGTTCGTGGGGCAGGCTGGAGGCATGCACCGCGTCGCCGCCGACCCGCTCGACCTCCTCCGCACCCGCACCAGCGCGAAGTGGCGCAGCTACGAACCCGACGTGCTGCCGCTGCCCGTCGCCGAGATGGACTACCCGCTCGCCGAACCGATCGCCGAGGCCCTGCACGCCGCGATCCGGCGCTCCGACACGGGGTACAACTCCGGGAGCCTCCCGGTGGGCGAGGCCTTCGCGGAGTTCGCCGCCGCCCGGCTCGGGTGGGAGCCCGACCCTGCCCGAATCACCTGCACCGCCGACGTGAGCATGGGCATCGTCGAGGTGCTGCGCCGCGTCGTCGGGCCGGGCGAGGGCGTGATCGTGAACCCGCCGATCTACCCGCCCTTCTTCGACCTCGTCACCGAGGCCGGTGCGTCGGTCGTCGAAGTGCCGCTCGCGGGCGGCATCGACGAGGGCTGGTCGCTCGACCTCGCCGGCATCGAGGCCGCCTTCGCGGCCGGCGCCCGCGCGATGGTGCTCTGCAACCCGCACAACCCGGTCGGCGTCGTGCATTCCCGGGACGACCTTGCGGCGCTCGCCGAGCTCGCCGCGCGGTTCGACGCGACGATCGTCTCCGACGAGGTGCACGGACCGCTCTCCCAGCCCGAATCGCGGTACGTCCCGTTCCTGACGGTGTCGGATGCCGCGCGCACACGGCATCGCCGTGACCGCGGCGACGAAGGCGTTCAACCTCGCCGGGCTCAAGGCCGCGCTCATCGTCACCGCGAGCGAGCGCGGCGACGCGGTGCGGGCGTCGTTCCCGTACGAGGTCGAGTGGCGGATGGGCCAGTTCGGCTCGATCGCCTCCGTCGCGGCCTTCCGGCACGGCGGCCGTTGGCTCGACGGGGTGCTCGCGTCGATCGACGACAACCGGCGGCTGCTCGCCGACCTGCTCGCCGACGAGCTCCCCGACGTGCGGTACCGGATGCCCCAGGCCACCTACCTCGCGTGGCTCGATCTCTCCGCGCTCGGTTGGGGCGACGACCCGGCCGCCGTCGCGCTCGAGCGCGCCCGGGTCGCCCTCGCGAACGGGCCCATGTTCGGCGCGCAGGCCGGACGCGGGCACGCACGCCTGAACCTCGCCTGCTCGCCCGAGGTGCTCTCGGAGGCGATCAGCCGCATCGCCGACGCGCGCTGACCGTCAGCGCGTGTAGTTCGGCGCCTCGACGACGAACTGCACGTCGTGCGGGTGCGACTCCTTGAGCCCCGCCGGCGTGATCCGCACGAACCGCCCCTTGGTCTTCAGCTCGGCGACCGTGCGGGCGCCGACGTAGAACATCGACTGGCGCAGTCCACCGACCAGCTGGTAGGCGACCGCCGAGACCGGGCCCCGGAACGGCACCTGGCCCTCGATGCCCTCTGGGATGAGCTTCTCGTCGCTCGGCACGTCGGCCTGGAAGTAGCGGTCCTTCGAGTAGGAGGTCTTCTTGCCGCGCGTCTGCAACGCGCCGAGCGACCCCATGCCCCGGTAGGCCTTGTACTGCTTGCCGTTCTGGAAGACCAGGTCGCCCGGGCTCTCCGCGGTGCCGGCGAGCAGGGAACCGAGCATGACGGTGTCCGCGCCCGCGACGAGCGCCTTCGCGATGTCGCCCGAGTACTGCAGTCCGCCGTCGGCGATGAGCGGCACGCCGGCGGGAACGGTCGCCTTCGACGCCTCGTAGACGGCGGTGACCTGCGGCACGCCGACGCCCGCGACCACCCGCGTGGTGCAGATCGAACCGGGACCGACGCCGACCTTGACGGCATCGGCTCCCGCGTCGACCAAGGCCTTCGCACCCTCGTACGTGGCGACGTTGCCGCCGATCACGTCGATGTGGGCGAAGGTCGGGTCGGCCTTCAGCCGTCGGATGATGTCGAGGACGCCCGCGGACTCGCCGTTGGCGGTGTCGACCACGAGCACGTCGACGCCAGCGTCGCGCAGGGCCTCCGCGCGCTCCCACGCGTCGCCGAAGAATCCCATCGCCGCGCCCACGCGCAGGCGCCCCTCGGCGTCCTTCGTCGCGTTCGGGTACTGCTCGGACTTGTCGAAGTCCTTCACGGTGATGAGGCCGGTGAGCCGCCCACGGTCGTCCACGAGCGGGAGCTTCTCGACCTTGTGCTGGGCGAAGATCGCGACGGCCTCGTCGGGGTCCATGCCCACGTGCCCGGTGATGAGCGGCGCCTTCGTCATGACCTCGGACACCGTGGTCGTGGCCTTCTCGAAGTCGGAGACGAAGCGCATGTCGCGGTTCGTGATGATGCCGACGAGCACACCGTCGGCGTCGACGACGGGCAGGCCCGAGACGCGGTACGTCGCGCAGAGCTGGTCGACCTCGGCCACCGTGGCCTCCGGCGTCGTCGTCACCGGGTTGGAGACCATCCCGGACTCGCTGCGCTTGACGCGGTCAACCATCTCGGCCTGCTCGGCGATCGAGAGGTTGCGGTGCAGGATGCCGATGCCGCCCTGACGGGCCATCGCGATCGCCATCCGGGCTTCGGTGACGGTGTCCATCGCGGCGGAGAGGAGCGGGGTCGCGACCGTGATGCGCCGCGTCAGGCGCGAGGTCGTGTCGGCCTCGCTCGGGATCACGTCGGTGTGTCCCGGCAGCAGCAGGACGTCGTCGTACGTCAAACCAGTGAATCCGAACGGATCGGCCTGATCCATGTCGCCCCTTCGTCTCGAGTCGTGCTCGACCGCCCGCGCACCGCGGGTCGCGGGCACGGGCGCATCGTCGCGGTACAGAAGAGTTTAAGCGAGTTTGCGCCGCGGCCATTCCCCGGATAACAATCGAGGGCCGTTTGTGCCCGGCTGCGAAACACCTGGGACATAATCGGCACGTACTGTGACGACGTCGTCGCAGGAAAGGCGAACCCGGTCGACCCCCATACCGGGACCTTTGGAGGTGCAGTGGAATCCACGCAAGCAGTCCGCCCACATTCTCGTGGGAGGTGGCTCATCCTCCTCGGACTCCTACTGTCCGCACTCACTCTGTCCGGCATCGCAGCGTCCCCTGCGATGGCGGACGAAGGGGGTACGGACAGCCAGGCCGAGGAGTTCGAGTACTTCTTCAGCGGAAACGTGAAGTACAACGACGAGCCGCTCGAGGGGGTGTCCATCGCGGTCTCGGGCGGCGGGTTCGAGGCCGAGACCGAGACCGATGAGAACGGCCAGTGGACGATCGGCGTCCCCGAGAAGGAGGGCACGTACGAGCTCACGCTCGACGAGGACACGCTCCCCGAGGGCGTGGTCGTCGAGGACGGCCAGTCGACCGTCGAGGCCGAGTTCGGACTCACGAACCGGAAGGCCGTGAACTTCTTCCTCGGCGAGGGCCAGCGGGTCACCACGGACTACGGCGCCCAGGTGCTCATCCGCGTCGTGAACGGTCTCAACTTCGGCCTGCTGCTCGCGCTCGCCGCGATCGGCCTGTCGTTGATCTTCGGAACGACCGGGCTCTCGAACTTCGCCCACGCGGAGATGATCACGTTCGGCGCGTTGATGATGCTGACCTTCAGCACGACGCTCGGGTTCCCCGTGTGGCTGGCGATCCTCATCGCGATCGCGCTCTCCGCCGGTCTCGGCTGGACGCTCGACGCGGCACTCTGGAAGCCGCTGCGGAGGCGTGGCGTCGCACTCATTCCGTTGATGATCGTGAGCATCGGCCTCTCCCTGGCGCTTCGCTACACGTATCAGTTCTTCTACGGCGGCGGCACCCGCCAGCTGCCCGGCGCGACGCTTCCGCGCGAGATCCAGCTCGGACCGATCCTGCTCTCGTGGATCGACGTGGCGAGCATGGCGACCTCGGTCATCGTGCTCCTCGCGGTGGCGTACTTCCTCCTCCGGACGAGGATCGGCAAGGCGACCCGCGCGGTCTCCGACAACGCCCCCCTCGCTGCGGCGAGCGGGATCGACGTCGACCGCGTCATCCGCATCGTCTGGGTGCTCGGCGGCGGCCTGGCCGGCCTCTCCGGCATCCTCTGGGCGTACTTCCGCCCGGGTGTCAGCTGGGACATGGGCTTCCAGATCCTGCTGCTCGTCTTCGCCGCGGTCACGCTCGGCGGACTCGGGACCGCGTTCGGGGCCCTCGTCGGCTCGCTCATCGTGGGGCTCTTCATCGAGGTCTCCACGCTCTGGCTGCCGAGCGACATGAAGTACGTCGGCGCGCTGCTCGTGCTGATCCTCGTGCTGCTGTTCCGACCGCAGGGCATCCTGGGTCGCCGAGAGAGAATCGGATAAGGGGCCGACCATGATCGACTGGATTCAGATCTTCTCGAACGCGGCGCAGGAGCTCATCAGCCCCACGACCGCCGCGTACGCCCTCGCTGCGCTCGGCCTGGCGATCCACTTCGGCTACACCGGCCTGCTGAACTTCGGCCAGGCGGGCTTCATGGCCCTCGGTGCCTACGGATACGCGATCTCGACGCTCTCCTTCGGGTTCCCCGTGTGGGCCTCGGTGCTCGTCGGGATCGGCGCCTCGATCGTGTTCGCCCTGATCCTGGGTATCCCGACCCTGCGACTGCGGGCCGACTACTTGGCCATCGTGACGATCGCGGCCGCGGAGATCCTGCGGCTCATCTTCACGACGAACACGTTCGACGACATCACCGGTTCGGCGAGCGGACTGCAGGGCTACAAGGGCGGCCTCGCCGCACTGAACCCCATCCCGGACGGCACGTACGGTTTCGGGCCGTTCACCTACAACGCCTACGACTGGTGGATCCGCATCCTCGGATGGACCATCGTCATCCTGGCCGCGGTCTTCACCTGGCTCCTGATGCGCAGCCCCTGGGGCCGCGTGATCAAGGGAATCCGCGAGGATGAGGACGCCGTTCGCGCCCTCGGCAAGAACGTCTATTCGTACAAGATGCAGAGCCTGATTCTGGGTGGCGTCTTCGGCACCCTGGCCGGCATGATCTTCATCATGCCGCGCGCGGTCGTGCCGGCGAACTACCAGACGTCGCTCACCTTCTTCATCTACGCGATCCTCCTGCTCGGCGGTGCCGCGACGATCCTCGGCCCGATCGTGGGCTCGATGATCTTCTGGGTGCTGCTCTCGTTCTTCTCGGGCTTCATGGCCCGGGCGGTCGAGGCGGGCTGGTTCCCGTTCATGACGCAGGTCCAGGCGGGCCAGTTGCGATTCATCCTGGTCGGCATCGCGATCATGCTCCTCGTGGTGTTCAGACCACAGGGCATCTTCGGCAACAAGAAGGAGCTGTCCTTTGTCCGATAACGGCACTCCCACGACGCCGGTCAAGACGACCGGCCTCCATGTCGGCGACCCGGCGCCCGGCGTCAAGAAGGTCGACCCGATCATCATCGCCGACGGCGTGAAGCGCACGTTCGGCGGCCTCACCGCCGTCGACGTCGAGCACGTCGAGATCCCGCGCGGCGCGATCACGGCGCTCATCGGCCCGAACGGCGCCGGCAAGACGACGTTCTTCAACCTGCTCACCGGCTTCGACAAGCCGGACGAGGGCAAGTGGGAGTTCGACGGCCGCTCGCTGGCGCACGTCCCGGCCTACCGGGTCGCCCGGATGGGTCTCATCCGGACCTTCCAGCTCACGAAGGCGCTGGGCCTGCTCACCGTGCTCGACAACATGAAGCTCGGCGCGAAGCAGCAGACCGGTGAGAACCTCTTCCGTTCGATCCTTCCCTTCCTCTGGCGCAAGCAGGAGGAGGAGATCGAGGCGAAGGCCAAGGAGATCCTCACCCGCTTCAAGCTCGACGCGAAGCAGGAGGACTACGCGGCCAGCCTCTCGGGCGGGCAGCGGAAGCTCCTCGAGATGGCACGCGCGCTCATGAGCGACCCAACCCTGGTGATGCTCGACGAGCCGATGGCCGGCGTGAACCCCGCGCTGACGCAGTCGCTGCTCGACCACATCCTCGACCTCAAGGCACAGGGCATGACGGTGCTGTTCGTCGAGCACGACATGCACATGGTCCGCCACATCGCCGACTGGGTGATCGTCATGGCCGAGGGCAAGATCGTGGCCGAGGGCGACCCGCACGAGGTCATGCAGGATCCGGCCGTGATCGACGCCTACCTCGGCGCGCACCACGACACCGACCTCGGTGACAGCGACGACGAGCACGTCACCGCCATGAAGGAGCTCATCGATGACGAACAGTGAATCCGCGGCCGGCGCCGAGTCGACGGCCGGTGCGGCGACGGTGGACACGCGCGACATGGTCGTCGAGGTCCGCGACGTCACCGCCGGGTACCTCCCGGGAGTGAACATCCTGAACGGGTGCTCGCTGACCGCCCGCGACGGCGAGCTCATCGGCATCATCGGCCCGAACGGCGCCGGCAAGTCGACGCTGCTGAAGTCGATCTTCGGTCTGGTCAAAGTCCGCGAGGGCGGCATCTTCCTCCAGGGCGAGGAGATCACCAACCTCAAGGCGAACAAGCTGGTGTCGAAGGGCGTCGGGTTCGTCCCGCAGACGAACAACGTGTTCCCGTCGCTCACGATCCAGGAGAACCTCGAGATGGGCATCTTCCAGAAGCCCAAGGATCTCAAGCACCGCCTGGAGTTCGTCGTCGACATCTTCCCGGAGCTCGGGAAGCGGCTCACCCAGCGAGCCGGCTCGCTCTCCGGCGGTGAGCGCCAGATGGTGGCGATGTCGCGCGCGCTGATGATGGGACCGCACGTGCTGCTCCTCGACGAGCCGAGCGCGGGCCTGTCGCCGGTGCGCCAGGACGAGGCGTTCCTGCGGGTCAAGGAGATCAACCGAGCGGGAGTGACGACCATCATGGTCGAGCAGAACGCCCGACGCTGCCTCCAGATCTGCGACCGGGGATACGTCCTAGACCAGGGCCGCGACGCCTACGAGGGTCCGGGCCGCGAGCTGCTGAACGACCCGAAGGTGATCGGCCTCTACCTGGGCACGCTCGGCCAGGAGTAGCTTCACCGCTCCACACGCCCGAAGGGGGCGGATGCCACGGCATCCGCCCCTTTCGTCGTGCGCGTGGCCGTCTCCCCGCCCGCGAGATCGCGTCGACCGGCGACGTCGAACCTTGTCCGGCGGCCCCACGCTCTACGCAGAGGGCGCGCAGCGCCGAGCGAGGGGCGCAGCGCCGAGCGAGGGACGCAGCGCCGAGCGAGGGACGCAGCGTCCAGCCAGACGCGCACGGGTACGGAAAGGGCGACCGACCACGGAACGTCGGTCACGAGCGGCGCGGGGCGCCGGGCTCAGTGCGGGCTCGACGGAGGGTCGGGCGGCGTGCCGCACCCGCCGACGGGCCAGCGGCCGGTGAACGGCGTTTCACTGCGTTTCACGTACGACGAGGCGACCGCGGGCATGCGAAAGGGCCCCGGCCGAAGCCGGGGCCCTTCGCTGCGTGTCAGCCGATCAGCCGATGCGCGTGTAGGTGTTGTCGTCGGCGTACTCGTAGATGCCGATGGTGGCCTCGGTCGGGTCACCGTTCTCGTCGAGCGTGATCGGACCCGACGCACCGTCGAAGTCGATCTGCGTGCCCTCGGCGAGCAGTGCGGCCGCGTCGGCGAACGTGGTCACGGTCTCGCCGTCACCCGAACCGCCGGACACCTGCTGCAGGTAGGCGCCGATGTCCTCGCCGGCCGTGCTGTTCGCGGCGTAGGCCGCGAGCGCGAT
The DNA here is from genome assembly GCF_044769845.1 of Agromyces sp. GXQ0307. Classification (NCBI taxonomy): domain Bacteria; kingdom Bacillati; phylum Actinomycetota; class Actinomycetes; order Micrococcales; family Microbacteriaceae; genus Agromyces; species Agromyces sp. GXQ0307. The sequence goes on from NZ_JBIZVY010000002.1 coordinate 200,503, forward strand.
CAGCATGAGGGCGTCGTACGACTCCGGACCGTAGCTGAAGCTGTCGAGGGCGGGGTCGATGCCGAGCAGGCGGTCCTGGAAGTCCGCCTCGAGCTCCGGGCCGGGGAGCGTGCCCTTCGCACCGGCGACGAGGCCGGGAGCGAAGTCCGCGCTGTAGTCGGCCAGGTTGCCGTCGACGAAGTAGAGCTGGTCGCCCGGGTACCCCGCGCCGACGAGCGCCGGCACGACGACCTTGGCCTCGTCGAACGTGATGACCGCGACGGCGTCGGGGTTCGCGGCGTTGATCGCCGAGAGCTGCGCGTCGAAGTTCGAGTCACCCGTGTTGAAGAGCTCCTCGGCCACGACTTCGCCGCCGGCGGCCTCGAAGGCCTCCGACGTCGCGGCCGCGAGACCGGTGCCGTACGGGTCGTTGAGGACCAGCAGGCCGAGCGTCGAGGCGCCGTCCTCCGCGATCAGGTTGCCGAGGACCTCGCCCTGGAGCAGGTCGGACGGCGCGGTGCGGAAGTACAGCCCGTTGTCTTCGTAGTCGGTGAAGTCGGGCGAGGTGTTCGCCGGCGAGAAGTGGACGACACCGGCCGACGTGATCTGGTCGATGACGGTGAACGACACACCCGACGAGGCCGCACCGATGATCGCCGACACGTCCTGCGAGAGGAGGTCGGTCACCGAGACGGTCGCGATGTCGGTCGTGGTGTCGCCGGAGTCGCGGTAAACGACCTCGACCTGGATGCCGGCGTCGGCCTCGTTGATCTCCTCGGCGGCGAGCGCGACACCTGCCTCCTCGGGCGGTCCGAGGAAGGCGAGCGTGCCGGACTGCGGCAGGATCGTGCCGACCTTCAGGGTGAGGTCACGCTCACCCGCCTCGATGGGCAGGGCGTCGCCGGTGTCGGCCGGCTCCTCGGACTCTTCCGGGGTGGTGCCGCCCGTGCTGCACGCGGTGAGGAGGAGGGCAGAGACGCCAGCAATGGCGATGCCCGTCCAAGCCGCGCGAGCCGAGCGCGAGCCGGTGGCCCTCGCGAATACGCTCATGATGCTCCTTGGGACTGAAGGATCGGTACACAAACAGCGTCTGTCGACGCCGATGTATCGACCGTATTGCCCGCCCAGATGGGAAACAAGATTGCCTCGATCACAACCCGGTAACGCACACGGAATCGTTATCTCGACGTCACCGTGACGCGATTCTCCGCAGGATTCCGGCGATTCCGCCACGAATTCACGCACGTGACCGGGGTTCCGCCGCGGCCGATCCAGCCCCATTACGGGGGGCCCGGGGTCGCTCAGACCGGCTCGAGGTTGGCGGCACGACGAGCGGCGCGGGCTCCCCGCACGAGGTCGAACGTGAGCACGACGAGCGCGAGCCAGACGAGGCCGAAACCGGCCCATCGCTCGGGCGGCATGGGCTCGCCGAGCACCACGACGCCGACCAGGAACTGGATGAACGGGGCGAAGTACTGGATGAACCCCATGTAGATGAGCGGGAGCCGCCGGGACGCGGCCGCGAACAGGAGCAGCGGGATCGCGGTGACCGCGCCGGCGGACAGCAGCAGCACAGTGTGCCATGCGCCCGCCGTGCCGATGGTGAGCCCGGACGTCGACGCGACGACGACGAGGAGGATCGCCGCGACCGGCGCGAGCCACGCTGTCTCGAGCGTGAGGCCCGAGACCGCGTCGACGCGGTGACCGACGCGCTTCTTGATGAGTCCGTAGAAACCGAAGCTGAACGCGAGGACGAGTGCGATCCATGGCATCCGGCCGTAGCCGACGGCGAGCACCACCACGGCGACGATCGAGATCCCGACCGCCGTCCACTGCACCGCGTTCAGCCGCTCGCGCAGCACGATCACTCCGAGGAAGACGGTCACGATCGGGTTGATGAAGTAGCCGAGTGCCGCCTCGACCACCTGTCCGGTGAGCGTGGCGAAAACGTAGGTGAGCCAGTTCGCGAAGATGAGCACACCGGCCAGGCCCATCGTGAGCACCACGCGCCGGTCACGCAGGATCGCTCGGAATGCGCGCCAGGTTCGCGTGGCGGCGATCAGGACCGCGCAGAAGACGAGCGAGAGGAGGATGCGCATCGCCACGATCTCGATCGGACCGCTCGGCGCGAGCGCGATGAAGTAGACCGGGAGGAATCCCCAGAGGCCGTAGGCGGAGACCGCGTAGACGAGGCCCGCGCGGCTCACACCGTCGGGAGGGACGCGCACCGGAGCGTCGGTGGACGGAGCGGATGACACCGTGACAGCCTACGCGCGACCTCCGAGACGGAAGCGCGCGCCGCCTGCCGTCCTCCGTCGAGATACCGCCGTCGGCGACGAGGGCTGCCGGCCGACCCGGGACGACGACGCGGCCCGGATGCCGATGGCATCCGGGCCGCGGAGAAGTCGGTGTCGACTAGCGGACGACGACCGCGAGCACGTCGCGGGCCGACAGGACGAGGAAGTCCTCGCCGCCGAACTTCACCTCGGTACCGCCGTACTTGGAGTAGATCACCTTGTCGCCGACGGCCACGTCGAGCGGGACGCGGTTGCCGTTGTCGTCGATCCGACCCGGACCGACCGCCACGACCTCGCCCTCCTGGGGCTTCTCCTTGGCGGTGTCGGGGATGACCAGGCCGGAGGCGGTGGTCTGCTCGGCCTCGACCTGCTTGATGACGATGCGATCCTCGAGCGGCTTGATGGAAACCGACACGGTTGACCTCTTTCTTGACGAAGACTGGGGTTAGCAGCCTCTGAGTGAGAGTGCTAAACCGAGTCTATGGCGGTTCTGGCACTCGTGCAACGTGAGTGCCAGCGGATGGCGCGGTGCTAGCGTGTCGGCGTGGAACGCGACGAGCTGGTGCGGCTGCTCTCTGCCGAGGGCCTCGCGCTGCTCGACTCGCTGCCGCCGTACTCGTCGAGAGCCGACGTCGTGAAGACGGTCGCCGATCTCCGCAAGCAGGGCCACGATCCCGGCCTCGTCGCGGCCGTCCTCAGCCAGTCCCGCCTGAGGTCGAAGGCGCGCGTGAAATTCGGAGAGTTCGCGGACCGGATGCTCTTCACCGAGCCCGGACTCGAGCAGGCGACGCGGCTCCGCGTCGCCGCCCTGCACGCCGGTCGTTTCGCGCGCGCAGGGTTCCGGCACGTCGCCGACCTCGGCTGCGGCATCGGCGGCGACGCCCTCGCCATGGCCGCGGTCGACCTCGACGTGACCGCAGCCGAGGCCGACGAGGTGACGGCGGCCGTCGCCGCCTTCAACCTCACGCCGTTCCCGAAGGTGCGCGTGCTGCATGCCCGCGCAGAAGACGTCGCGCTCGGCGGCATCGACGCCGCGTGGCTCGATCCGGCGCGACGGACGACCTCTGCCGGCACGACGACGAGGCTCGCGGATACCGCCGACTACTCCCCCGCGCTGGACTTCGTGTTCGGCCTCGCGGAGCGGATGCCGGTCGGGGTGAAGCTCGGCCCCGGCACGGATCGAGACGTCGTCCCGGACGACGCCGAGGCGCAGTGGGTGTCGGTCGACGGCGACGTCGTGGAACTCGCGGTCTGGACGGGGGCCCTGGCGCGAGCCGGCATCGGTCGTGCGGCGCTCGTGATCCGCGGCGACAGCGCGCAGGAACTCGTCGCACCGGCCGACAGCGAGGACGCCCCGGTCGGCCCGCTGGGCGACTACCTCTACGAGCCCGACGGGGCAGTCATCCGCGCGCGCCTGATCGGAGACCTCGCGCGATCGATGGGGGCGTGGATGCTGAGTGAGGGGATCGCGTACCTGACCGGGGACCGCGGGGTGCACACGCCGTTCGCGACCGGCTTCCGCGTGATCGAACGCCTCCCTGCAGACGAGCGCAGCCTGCGACGCGCCCTCCGGGAACGAGGTGTCGGCACGCTCGAGATCAAGAAGCGGGGAGTGGACGTCGATCCGGCCGCGCTCCGCACCCGCCTGAAGCTCACGGGCGACCTGTCGGCGACCGTCGTGCTGACCCGCGAGGAGGGCCGCCATGTCGCGATCCTCGTCGAGCGGCTCTGAGCGAGCGCAGCGGCGAGTCGAGCCGGCCGGCCGAGCCGCCGGGACGGGCGGCGCTCAGGCGGTCGGGAGCGCGCCGAACACGATGGCGTAGTACCCGAGCCACACCCCGGAGAACACCAGGCCGGCGACGCCGGTCCCGATGCCGATGAAGGCGAGGATGCGTCCGTGCTCCTCGCGCCGCAGCCCGAGCACGCCGAACACGATCGCCGCGACCGACAGCGGGAACATCCATCCGACGAACAGCGACGCGACGGCGCCGATCGTGCCGATGACCGCACCGACCCGGCTGTACACGCGGCGCTGCTCGTCCTCCTCTTCGTAGTCAGCCTCGAGCTGCTCGGGCTGGGGCCGGCCGACGGCCAGCAGCTGGCCGGTGGGGAGCCCGTGCAGCGCGCCGGTGTCGTACGGGACGTCGAACTCGCGGGGTGGAACGGACATCGGCGGAGCCGGCGGCTCCACGGGACGCGACGCCGGCGCGCGCGGCTCCGGCGACGCGCCGGCGGGATCGTCCGGTCCCGGCATCCGCTCGTCGCTCACGCCTGTCGCCTCAGTATCCGTAGCCGTATCCGGACCCGATCGAGAACAGCATGCCCCAGAGGAGGAACGAGAGGAGGGCGATGCCGATGCCGACGAAGCCGAGGATGAGCCCGGTCAGCCACATGCCCTTCGCCGAGGGCTCCTTGCTGCGCCCGAGGAAGCCGAGCACGATCGCGGCGGCCGGGACGAACAGCTGCAGCACCCCACCGACGAACGGGATGAAGACCACCGGCGAGCCGATGACGCCGATGACGCCGGCGATGAGCGAGATCAGGCTGAGCACGGGAGTCGGCCGCGCGGGCGCCGGCGCGGAACCCGCCCCGGCGTACCCCCCGTACGCCCCGCTCGGCGGAACCGCGGCACCGCCGCCGACACCGCTCGTCGGGGTCCCGAACGGCCCTCCGACGGTCTGAGCCGTCGCGGACGGGGGGCCGTACGGCGTGGCCGGCGGGGCGGGCGCCGAAGGCGGTGCGACCGGCGGCTCCGGAGGGACGGGCGGCCCCGGAGGGGCAGGCGGCGCCGGAGGGACGGGTGCACCCGGGACCTCGGGCGTGCCCGGGGTCCCGGGGGTGACGGGGGGCTCGGGCTCGGCCGGCGGGACCGGCGACGGCTCGGCGGGCACCGCCGGCTCGACCGGCTCCGCAGGCACCGCAGGTTCGATCGGCTCCGCAGGCACGGTGGGCTCGGCAGGCTCCACCGGGACCGTCGGTTCCGTCGGTGACGGGGGTGCCGGCTCCGAGGGCTTCTCCGGGTTGGTGGGATCGCTCATGCCGAGCCCCTTCCGTGCTGCGGGTGGATCGATCAGTAGGTGGTGACGGATCCGCTGCTGATCGCGGCGCCGATGATCGCGAACCAGACGATCGCGAAGATGATGCCGAGGACGAGTCCGACGTAGCCGATGATGAGGCCGGCGATCGCGAGGCCGCGACCCTGCTCACCCGTCTTCTTGATCTGGCTCAGCGCGATGTGGCCGGTGATGATGCCGACGAGCGAGATGAAGAACGACGACACCAGCGAGACGATGGCGAGGACGTTGGTCTTCTGCGCCGGCGGCGCGGAGTACGACGGCGTCGCACCGTAGGAGGGCGCGGGCTGGGCCGGCGGAGCCGGCGGCGGGGGGACGTTCGACGCGTTCGGATCGGGCGTGTTGGAGTCGGTCATGATGCGGTTTCCTCTCGTGCAAGCGCGGACCCGGCCATGCTGGCAGCGCCGCGGGGTGCTGTCAACGCTCGCGGCGCGGGTCGTCTCACCCGCGATCGCGGGGTTCTTCGCTCACCATAGCGCGCACCGCCACTCCCGCGCGTGGGCAGAAGTGCCCATGGCGAACCCGGCCGGAATCAGCTCTGAATGTCGGTGACCGGAAGGGTCGAGTCGGCGCCGAACTCCAGCGTGGACGGCTCGTGCCCGGCCATGATGAGGCGGGCGCCGAGCGCGGCGATCATGGCGCCGTTGTCGGTGCAGAGCGACAGCGGCGGGATGCGCAGCGCGATGCCCGCGGCATCCGCCCTGGTCTCGGCCACCTCTCGCAGCCGACGGTTGGCCACGACGCCGCCGCCGAGGAGCAGTCGGGGCACGCCGAGGTCGGTGCACGCGGCGATCGCCTTCGTCACGAGCACGTCGACGACGGCCTCGCGGAAGCTCGCCGCGACGTCGGCGAGCGGCACGGGCTCGCCGGCCGCCTCCCGCTGCTCGACCCAGCGCGCGACCGCGGTCTTGAGGCCTGAGAACGAGAAGTCGTAGCGGTGGCGTTCGAGGTCCTTCGGCCGCGTGAGACCGCGCGGGAAGCGGATGGCGTCGGGGTCGCCGCCGGCGGCCGCGCGGTCGATCTCCGGCCCGCCCGGGTAGGGCAGTCCGAGCAGCCGCGCGACCTTGTCGAAGGCCTCCCCCGCCGCGTCGTCGATCGTCTCGCCGAGCAGCTCGACGTCGGAGTCGAGGTCGCGCACGAGCAGGAGCGACGTGTGCCCGCCCGAGACGAGCAGTGCGACGCTCGGGGTCTGGAGCGGCCGGTCGCCGATGAGGTCGGCGCCCACGTGCCCGACCAGGTGGTTGACGGCGTAGACGGGCTTCTCGAGCGAGAGTGCGAGCGCCTTCGCGGCGCCGACGCCGACCATGAGCGCCCCCGCGAGGCCGGGCCCGTTGGTGACGGCGACCGCGTCGAGGTCGGCGAGGTCGACGGATGCCTCGTCGAGCGCCGCACGGATCGTCGGGCCGAGCGCCTCGAGGTGCGCCCTCGCCGCGACCTCCGGGACGACCCCGCCGTAGCGGGCGTGCTCGTCCATCGAGGAGGCGATGGCGTTCGCGAGGAGCTCCGTGCCGCGGACGATGCCGATGCCGGTCTCGTCGCACGAGGTCTCGATTCCGAGCACGAGCGGCGCGTCGCGGTTCACTGCGGTCCTCCCGGAGGGGTGGTGGCGGCGCCGGTCGCGTCGGGGGCGGTCGCGTGGTCGTGGATCGAGGCTGCGCCGACCCCCGCGGCCGGACGCGCGACGGCCGGCGGGACGTCGAGCCGCATGGCGACGGCGTCGACGCCGTCGGGCTGGTAGTACCCGCGCCGCACGCCGATCGGGGCGAAGCCGAGCGACTCGTAGAGGCCTCGGGCGACGGGGTTGTCGGCACGCACTTCGAGGAACACCTCGGCCGCGCCGCGCCGCCGCGCCTCGTCGATGAGCGCGTGCATGAGCGCACGCCCCAGGCCGGCACCGCGATGGGCGGCATCGACCGCGATGGTCTGGATGTCGCCCTGCCCCGACCCGCGCGGGGCGAGGAGTCCCGCGTAGGCGACGGGCTCGTCGGGACGCGCGTCGTCGACGGCGACCAGGTAGTACGCGTGCGCCGAGTCGAGTTCGCCGCGCATGGCGGACTCCGGCCACGCGTCGGTCGCGAACGTGGCACGCTCGAGGCGCATGATCGCGTCGAGATCGCCGAGCGCGGCCCGGCGGAGCATCAGGCTCATCGCAGCACCCGCTTGCCCGCCGACGGCGTCACGTCGGGTGCGCGGAGGTAGAGCGCCTCGTCGCCGGCGAGCGGCAGCCGGCCCGCCGAGGATGCGAGTTCGGCGACCATGCCGAGCGAGCCGGCCGAGACGGCGTCGGCGTCGAGGCGGATGCCGCGGGCGGCGGGCACCGCGTCGCGCGGCTCGAGCCGGGGCGCGGCGAGCCGGACGGGCAGCCCGTCTGCGTCGAGGCCGTCGTAGTCGGTCACGGCCGACTCGCGCCGTCGGGCGTCGGTGACGACCTGCAGCGGGCCGGTGCCGCCGGCCGCGTACCAGGCGTGGGCGATCGCGTCGTGGCTGACGACCGGCACGACCGTGCGCCCGATGCCGAGTGCGAAGGCCCGCGCCGCCGCGATGCCGACCCGCAGGCCCGTGAACGGGCCGGGGCCCATCCCCGCGGCGACCCCGGACAGGTCGGCCGGGCGGACGTCGGCGCGCGCGAGCACGTCGCGGATGCCGTCGCCGATGAGCTCGGCGTGGCGCATGGTGTCGTTCGTGCCGGTCTCGGCGAGGATTCCGCCGTCGAGGTCGACCACGGCGACGCTCGTCCCGGTGGACGTGTCGATCGCGAGGAGCATGGATCAAGCCTAGATGCGCGCCGCCGGGCGACGGCCGGGAACGCTGCGGCGCGCGTTCAGCCCTCGAGCCGCGGCTGGACGGCGAAGGGCGTGCCCGCCCAGCGGGGACCGTGGCCGAGCAGTTCGACGGTGCGCGGCTCGTCCTCGTCGAGCTCGGCGTCGGCCTCGTTCCCGCCCGCGTCGGCGCCGGCCTCGTCTCCGCGACGTCGGGCGATGACCACCTCGAGCCACGACTCGCTGACGTCGTCGAGGAGTCCGGCGCCCCACTCCACCACGACCACGGAGTGCGCGAAGTCGAGGTCGAGGTCCTCGAGCTCGGCGGCGCTGCCGAGTCGGTACGCGTCGACGTGCACGAGCGGTGCGCCGCCGACGAGGCTCGGGTGGGTCCGTGCCAGCACGAACGTCGGGCTCTGCACGGGGCCGCGGACGCCGAGCCCGTCGCCGATGCCGCGCGTGAGCGTCGTCTTGCCGGCGCCGAGCGGACCGGTGAGCACGACGAGGTCGCCGGCGCGGAACGCGCGGCCGAGCTCGTGGCCGAGGGCCTCCATGGCCTCGGTGTCGGGGATCGTTCGACGCATCATGCGCCCCCGACGTGGGTGCGCGGAACGCGCGGCCCGATGCGGGTCACGATCTCGTAGCCGATCGTGTCGGCCGCGTCGCCCCAGTCGTCGGCCGACGGCGCACCGGCCGCCGGGTCGCCGAACAGCACGACCTCGTCGCCGACGGCGACGTCGGCGTCGCCGACGTCGACGAGGAACTGGTCCATCGCGATCCGGCCCGCGATGCGGTGGCGCGTGCCGTCGATCGCGACCTCGCCCCGCCCGGACGCCTGGCGCGGCACCCCGTCGGCGTAGCCCAGCGGGACGAGGGCGAGCGTGGTCGGATTCGACGCTCGCCAGGTGTGACCGTAGGACGCACCGGTGCCGGGCTCGACCCGTCGCACGGCGGCGACGCGCCCGCGGAGGGTCATCACGGGCGTCAGGCCGAGCTCGGCGGCGGTCGTGCCGTCGCCGAACGGCGGCACGCCGTAGACGCCGATGCCGACGCGCACCATGTCGAGTCTCGCCTCGGGCATGCGCAGCGCCGCCGCGGTCGAGGCGAGGTGGCGGACCCCGGGCGTCAGTCCGGCCCGTTCGGCGGTGGCGACGCCGTCGAGGAACGCCGCGAGCTGTGCGGCGTCCTCCTCGGGCGAGGTGTTCGCGAGGTGGCTGAAGAGGCCGTCCACGCGCACCCGGCCGTCGGCCTCGAGCACTGCGGCCCGCGCCACCACGTCCGCCCAGTCGGCCGGCAGCACGCCGTTCCGGCTGAGTCCGGTGTCGAGCTTGAGGTGCACGTGCGCGCTGCGACCGGCGGATGCCGCGGCATCCGCCATGGCCTCGAGCTGGGCGAGCGAGGAGGCGCCGAGATCGATGTCGTGGGCGATCGCCGCGTCGAACCTCGCGGCGGGATCGTGGAGCCAGGCGAGCACCGGCGCCTCGATGCCGGAGTCGCGCAGTGCCAGCGCCTCATCGAGGTCGGCGACCCCGAGCCGCTCGGCGCCCCCGGCGAGTGCGGCGCGGGCGACCGCGACCGCACCGTGGCCGTACCCGTCGGCCTTCACGACGGCCATGACCGCGGCGGGGGCGACCGCTCGGACGAGGGTCGCGACGTTCTCGCGCACGGCGTCGAGGTCGATGACCGCCTCGCGGAAGGGCGAGCGGACATGCCGGGGGTTCACTCGGCGTCCTCGGCCGGATCGGAGCCGGCGAGCGCCTCGCGCGAGGTGGCGGCGCGCCCGACACCTCGCTCGAGCACGACGAACGCGCTCGCGATGCCCGCGTCATGGCTCATCGACAGGTGCACCCGGTCGATGCCGAGGCCCGCGACGTGGGCGGACAGCGCCCCGGAGAGGGCGAAGTCGGGGTTGCCGTCGGCGTCCTGCACGATGCGCATGTCGTGCCAGCGGATGACCGCGTGGCCGCCGAGGGCCTTGATGAGGGCCTCCTTCGCGGCGAACCGAGCGGCGAGCGATCGCGCCGGCCGATCGCGTTCGCTCTCGGCGAACAGGCGATCGCGCAACGAGGGCGTCCGCTCGAGCGATCGCGCGAAGCGCGCGATGTCGACCACGTCGATGCCGATGCCCGCGATCACTCGTCTCCCTCCGACCTCACGGCTCGAGTCTGCCGCACGACGGCGCGGCGGAGGCCGGACGTGCCGACCTCCGCCCCACGCTCACTCGACGGTGACGGACTTCGCGAGGTTCCGAGGCTGGTCGACGTCGAGCCCCTTGGCCTGCGAGAGCTCCATCGCGAAGATCTGCAGCGGCACGACCGCGAGCAGCGGCTCGAACAGCGGGGCCGCGAGCGGGATGCGGATGACCTCGTCGGCGAACGGCAGCACCGCGGCATCCCCCGCCTCGGCGATCGCGATCACGCGCGCGCCGCGCGCTCGGATCTCCTGGATGTTCGAGACGACCTTCGGGTGGAGGTTCGCCGAGCCGCGCGGGCTCGGCACGACCACGAACACCGGCTGGCCGGGCTCGATGAGCGCGATCGGGCCGTGCTTCAACTCGCCCGCCGCGAAGCCCTCGGCGTGGATGTACGCGAGCTCCTTGAGCTTCAGCGCACCCTCGAGCGCGATCGGGTAGCCGACGTGCCGGCCGAGGAAGAGCACCGAGCGCGTGTCGCTCATCCAGTGCGCGAGTTCGCCGACACGGTCGGCCTGCTCGAGCACCGTGCCGATCTTCTCGGGGGTCGCCTGGAGTTCCTCGACCTGCTCCGCGAGCTGCTCCTCGGACAGGGTGCCGCGCACGCGCGCGAGGTGCAGGCCGAACAGGTACAGCGCCGTGATCTGCGCGACGAACGCCTTCGTCGACGCCACCGCGACCTCGGGACCGGCGTGCGTGTACACGACGGCATCGGACTCCCGCGGGATCGTCGCGCCCTGGGTGTTGCAGACCGAGATCGCCTTCGCGCCCTGCTCGCGCGCGTACTTGACCGCCATCAGGGTGTCCATGGTCTCGCCGGACTGGCTGATCGACACGACCAGGGTGTGCTCGTCGATCACGGGGTCCCGGTAGCGGAACTCGTGGCTGAGCTCGACCTCGACCGGGATGCGCGCCCACTGCTCGATGGCGTACTTCGCCACCATCCCCGCGTACGCGGCGGTGCCGCAGGCGATGACCGTGATGCGACGGATGTCCCGCAGCGCGTCGTCGCCGAAGCCGTCGAGCTCGGGGATCGAGACGACCCCGTCCGCGATCCGGCCGCGGATCGTGTTCGCCACGGCGTCGGGCTGCTCGGAGACCTCCTTGCGCATGAACGAGGACCAGCCGCCCTTCTCGGCGGCCGAGGCGTCCCACGCGACGTCGAACGGCTCGACCTCGACGGCCGCACCGTCGAAATCGGTCACGGTCACGCCGTCGGCGGTGATCGCCACGATCTGGTCCTGCCCGATCGCGACGGCGCGCTTCGTGAACTCGACGAAGGCCGCGACATCGGAACCCAGGAAGTTCTCGCCGTCGCCGAGGCCGATCACGAGCGGCGAGTTCCGGCGAGCGCCCACGACGAGGCCGGGCTGGTCCTTGTGGACGGCGAGGAGCGTGAAGGCGCCCTCGAGCTGCGACACGGTCCGGCGGAACGCCTCGCGCAGGTCGCCGGTCTCGCCGTACAGCTTGCCGAGGAGGACGGCGGCGACCTCGGTGTCGGTCTCGGACTCGAACGAGAAGCCCTCGGCGAGCAGGTCGTCCTTCAGTTCGGCGAAGTTCTCGATGATGCCGTTGTGGATGAGCGCCAGCTTGCCCTCGTCGCCGAGGTGCGGATGCGCGTTCCGGTCGGTGGGGCCGCCGTGGGTCGCCCAGCGAGTGTGGCCGATGCCGGTGCCGCCCGAACGGAGCGGGTGCCGGTCGAGCTCGTCGGCGAGCACCTGGAGCTTGCCGGCCCGCTTGGCCGTCTCGATGTCACCCGCGCCGTCGACGACGGCGACGCCCGCCGAGTCGTAGCCACGGTATTCGAGGCGGCGAAGGCCGCCCATGAGGACGTCGAGGCTGTTGCGCTCTCCGACGTATCCGACGATTCCACACATGGGCTCGATTGTATCCGCGCCCGGCTGAGTGCCGACCGCATCGCCCGGCGTCCTCGCCGGCCGTGCACGGCGACGGGCAGCGCCTCGGAGCGGCAGCCGCCCAGTAGACTGTGCCGGTGCCCGATCCGCAGAGCCCGTCGACGCACACGCCGCAGATCTCTCCGTTCGTGGAGCTCGACCGCGACTCGTGGGCGGCCCTCGCACCGTCGATGCCGTCCCCCCTCCGCGAGACGGAGATCGTGCAGCTCCGCGGCCTCGGCGAACCGCTCGACCCTCGCGAGGTCTCCGAGGTCTACCTGCCGCTCAGCCGGCTGCTGAACCTCTACGTCGGCGGCACCAAGGCGTTGCACGAGGTCACGAGCACCTTTCTCCGCGAGCGCTTCGAGTCGACGCCGTTCGTGATCGGCGTCGCCGGCTCCGTCGCCGTCGGCAAGTCGACGATCGCGCGACTGCTCCGCGAGCTCCTCGCCCGCTGGGAGCACACTCCACGCGTCGAGCTCGTCACGACCGACGGCTTCCTGTTCCCCAACGCCGAACTCGAGCGTCGCGGGCTCATGGCGCGGAAGGGGTTCCCCGAGTCCTACGACCGTCGCGCGCTGCTGCGCTTCGTGAGCGACGTCAAGGCGGGCGCGCCCGAGGTTCGTTCGCCGTTCTACTCGCACCTCGCCTACGACATCGTCCCCGACGCCCAGATCACGGTCCGGCGCCCGGACGTCCTCATCATCGAGGGCCTCAACGTCCTCCAGCCGCCCGGACCGGGACACCGGCTCGCGGTCAGCGACCTGTTCGACTTCACGATCTACGTCGACGCGCGCACGCGCGACATCGCCCGATGGTACGAGGAGCGCTTCCTGAAGCTGCAGCGCGGGGCGTTCTCGAACCCGCGCTCCTACTTCCACCGGTACGCGAGCCTCACCGAAGACGAGGCGCGGGCGCGGGCGCGTTCCATCTGGCAGTCGATCAACGAGCCGAACCTCTTGCAGAACATCCGGCCGACGCGATCCCGCGCGTCGCTCGTGCTGCGCAAGGACGCCGACCACACGGTCTCGAGCGTGCTCCTGCGCAAGCTCTGACGCCGAGGAGGCGACCGCGCGGCGGGCGCGCGGTCGGTGCCGAGACGGATGCCGCGGCAGCGGGTCAGCGCGCGAGGCGCTCCCGCACCACATCGGCGAGACGGGCGGCGTGCGCGTCGGCGGCGGCCTGGTCGGCGGCCTCGACCATGACGCGGACCATCGGTTCCGTCCCCGACGGACGCAGCAGCACCCGGCCGGTGTCGCCGAGCTCGGCCTCGACCTCGCGCACCGCGTCGGCGATGACGGAGTCGTCGGAGAGGCCGTGGTGGTCGACGTCGCGGACGTTCACGAGCACCTGCGGGTACACGGTCATGACCGACGCGAGCTCGGCCAGAGTCCGGCCCGTGCGAGCCATCTCGGCCGCGAGGTGGAGTCCGGTGAGCACGCCGTCGCCGGTGGTGGCGAACTCGGTCATGATCACGTGGCCGGACTGCTCGCCGCCGAGCGCGAATCCGCCCTCGGCGAGCGCCTCGAGCACGTAGCGGTCGCCGACCTTCGTCTCGACGACGCGGATGCCGCGCTCGGCCATCGCACGCTTGAGCCCCAGATTGGACATCACCGTGACGACGAGCGTGTCATCGGTGAGCATGCCGCGCTCGTGCATCGAGACCGCGAGGATCGCCATGATGCGGTCGCCGTCGATGACGTTGCCGTCGGCGTCGACCGCGAGGCAGCGGTCTGCGTCGCCGTCGTGCGCGATGCCGACGTCGGCGCCGTGCTCGAGCACCGCCTGCTGCAGGAGCTCGAGGTGCGTCGAGCCGACGCCGTCGTTGATGTTCATGCCGTCGGGGTCGGCGCCGATCACGATCACCTCGGCGCCCGCGTCGCGGAAGGTCTCCGGAGAGACGCCGGCCGCGGCTCCGTGGGCGCAGTCGAGGACGACCTTGAGTCCCTCGAGGCGATTGGGGAGCGTGCCGAGCAGGTGGACGACGTAGCGGTCCTCCGCGTCGGCGAAGCGGCGGATGCGACCGACGCCGTCGCCGGTCGGGGCGAGCTTCTGCTTGCCGAGGTACGACTCGATGCGGTCCTCGACCTCGTCGGGCAGCTTGGTACCGCCGAACGAGAAGAACTTGATCCCGTTGTCGGGAGCGGGGTTGTGCGACGCCGAGATCATCACGCCGAAGTCGGCCGCGATGCTGTCGATGAGGAACGCCGTCGCGGGCGTCGGGATCACGCCCGCGTCGAGCACGTCGACGCCGGAGCTGGCGAGACCGGCCGAGACGGCGGCGGTCAGGAATTCGCCGGACACGCGCGGGTCGCGCGCGACGATCGCCACCGGCCGACGGCCGGCGGCACGCAGTTCGTCGGCGTGACGACCCTGCGTGAGGACGGCGGCAGCCGCCTGGGCGAGGCCCAGGGCCAGGTCAGCCGTGAGTTCACGGTTGGCCAGGCCCCGGACCCCGTCGGTTCCGAAGAGCCGAGGCATACGGAGACTCGTCCTCGCGCTCAGCGCTTCGAGAACTGCGGCGCCTTGCGGGCCTTCTTGAGACCGGCCTTCTTGCGCTCGATGACGCGCGCGTCGCGGGTCAGGAAGCCGGCCTTCTTGAGGGTCGGGCGGTTGTTCTCGCGGTCGATCTCGTTCAGTGCACGTGCGATCGCGAGGCGGAGCGCGCCGGCCTGGCCCGAGGGGCCGCCGCCGGTGATGCGCGCGACCACGTCGTACGAGCCCGAGAGCTCGAGCACGGTGAACGGGTCGGTGATGAGCTGCTGGTGGAGCTTGTTCGGGAAGTAGTCCGCGAACTCACGGCCGTTGACCGTGATGGTGCCCGCACCCGGCACGACGCGCACGCGCGCGATGGCCTGCTTGCGGCGGCCGACGGCCGCGCCCGAGACGTTCAGCACGGGACGCGCCGCAGGAGCGGCGGCCGGAGCCGACTCGGTGGTGTAGCTCTCAGGAGCCTGGTCGATCTGGTCTGCGATCTTCGCCATGGTGGTGTCTGAGTCCTTTTTCGCTCGGCGCCGGGCTTACTGGGCGACCTGGGTGAGGGTGTACGGCTTCGGCTGCTGGGCCGCGTGCGGGTGCTCCGGGCCGGCGTAGACCTTCAGCTTCTTGATCTGGGCGCGGCCGAGCGAGTTCTTCGGCAGCATGCCGCGGATCGCCTTCTCGACGGCGCGGACCGGGTTCTTCTCGAGAAGCTCGGCGTAGCCGACGGCCTTGAGGCCGCCCGGGTAGCCGGAGTGGCGGTAGGCCTTCTTCTGCTCGAGCTTCTGGCCGGTGAGGGCCACCTTGCCCGCGTTGACGATGATGACGAAGTCACCGGTGTCGACGTGGTTGGCGAAGATGGCCTTGTGCTTGCCGCGGAGGATCGAGGCGGCGTGGCTCGCGAGGCGGCCGAGCACGATGTCGGTGGCGTCGATGACGACCCAGTCGCGCTGGATCTCGTTCGCCTTCGGGGTGTAGGTGCGCGTCACAGTAGTGCTGCTTTCTGATCGAGTGAGGGGTTCGTGAATCCCGCTCCGGTGGGGGTTCTCCCGCGATGCGGGTCGAACGCTCCGGTGGAGGGCTCAACATCGGGTACCGACGCAGTCGACGGCACCAAAGGGAAATCTTAGCCGACGACCCCATCGACGTGCAATTCGCGACGCGCCCGCGTCTGCGCGGCGCGCGCCGCGAGCTCCTCGTCGGCGGGATAGCCGACCTCGGTCAGCGTGAGCCCCCTGGCCGGCAGGACCTTGAACGCGCTCGTCCGTTCGCCCGCCCGCATGAGCGCGGCCGGTCCCGCGACATCCAGCCGGCCCTCGCCCACCGCCACGCAGGCACCGACGAGCGCGCGGACCATCGAGTGACAGAACGCGTCGGCCTGGAGCGAGGCGACGAGCACGCCGTCGGCGTCGCGTCGCCAGCGGTACGACTGCAGGGTGCGGATGGTCGTGGCCTCCTCGCGCGGCTTGCAGAACGCCGCGAAGTCACCCAGCCCGAGGAGCGTCTGCGCCGCGACGTCCATCGCCTCGGCGTCGAGGACACGGGGATACCAGACCGTTCGGTGCCGTTGGAGGGGATCGCGCTCGGCACCGAGGTCGGCGATCCGGTACGAGTAGCGGCGCCAGATCGCCGAGAACCGTGCGTCGAACCCCTCGGGCGCGCGGCGCGCGGAGCGCACGACCACATCATCGTCGGTCGAGCCGAGGATGCCGGTGAGCCGGCGCACCAGGACGGCGTACGGGTCGGCGGCGGGCCCGCCCGCCGCGTCCGCGCGCTTCGGTCGCGTCACCGCGGCGAACGCCTCCGGCTCGAGGTCGATGTGCGCGACCTGCCCGGTGGCGTGCACGCCCGCGTCGGTCCGCCCCGCCACCACGAGTCGCGGCGTTGCGCCCTCCCGGCGGAACAGCGTTCCGAGCGCCGCCTCGAGCACGCCCTGGACGGTCCGAAGCGTCGGCTGCCGGCTCCAGCCCGCGAACCCGGTGCCCTGGTACGCGAGATCGAGTCTGACCCGCAGCGTCATGCGTGTGCTCCCACGCACGAAAGCCTACGGTGCCGTCCCCGCGACCCGTGGACGCACGGAACCCCCGCAGCGAGCGCTGCGGGGGTTCCGGTTGCGGGATGCGCGGGGCTACTTCGCCTCGGCGGCCTCGGTCTCCTCGGCGGGGGCCTCGGACGACTCCTCCGACGCCTCGGCGCCGGCGGCCTCGTCGACCGCGGCCTCGGCCTCGGTCACCTCGGCCTCGGGGGTCTCGGCCGGGGCCTCCTCGGCGGGCGCCTCGTCGGCGGCCGGGGCGGCGGCGGGCTTCGCGGCGCGCTGCTTCGGCTGGACGGGCTCGAGCACGAGCTCGATCACGGCCATGGGAGCGTTGTCGCCCTTGCGGTTGCCGATCTTCGTGATGCGGGTGTAGCCGCCGTCACGGTCGGAGACCTGGGGGGCGATGACCGCGAACAGCTCGTGCACGACCGACTTGTCGCCGATCACGGCGAGCACGCGACGACGCGCGTGCAGATCGCCGCGCTTGGCGAAGGTCACCAGGCGCTCGGCGAACGGACGCAGGCGCTTGGCCTTGGTCTCGGTCGTGGTGATCCGCTTGTGCGTGAACAGCGCAGCGGCGAGGTTCGCGAGCAGCAGGCGCTCGTGCGCGGGTCCGCCTCCGAGGCGGGGGCCCTTCGTGGGCTTCGGCATGGTTCGTTATCTCCAGTGGTGTGGGGTTGGTGCGGCCCGTGGCCTGCTAGTTCTCGTCGTCGAAGCCCGTGTAGAAGTGGGCGCCGTCGAAACCGGGGACCGAGTCCTTGAGCGAGAGGCCCATCTCGGTGAGCTTGTCCTTGACCTCGTCGACCGACTTCTGGCCGAAGTTGCGGATGTTCATCAGCTGCGACTCCGACAGCGCCACGAGCTCGGACACCGTGTTGATGCCCTCGCGCTTGAGGCAGTTGTAGGACCGGACCGACAGGTCGAGGTCCTCGATCGGGATCGACAGCTCGCTCGAGAGCACGGCGTCGACCGGCGCGGGGCCGATCTCGATGCCCTCGGCGGCGCTGTTGAGCTCGCGCGCGAGACCGAACAGCTCGACGAGCGTGCGACCGGCCGACGCGATCGCGTCGCGCGGCGAGATCGCCGGCTTGGTCTCGACGTCGACCACGAGGCGGTCGAAGTCGGTGCGCTCACCGGCACGGGTGGCCTCGACACGGTACGTGACCTTGAGGACCGGCGAGTAGATCGAGTCGACCGGGATCTGGCCGGCCTCGGAGTACTCGTTGCGGTTCTGGCTGGCCGAGACGTAGCCGCGGCCGCGCTCGATCGTGAGCTCGAGCTCGAACTTCGCCGAGTCATTGAGCGTCGCGATGACCAGGTCGGGGTTGTGCACCTCGACGCCCGCCGGAGCGGAGATGTCGGCGGCGGTGACCTCACCCGAGCCCTGCTTGCGCAGGTACGCGGTGATGGGCTCGTCGTGCTCGCTGGAGACGACCAGGTTCTTGATGTTGAGGATGATCTCGGTGACATCCTCCTTCACGCCCGGAACGGTCGAGAACTCGTGGAGCACGCCGTCGATGCGGATGCTCGTCACGGCGGCGCCGGGGATCGAGGAGAGGAGGGTGCGACGGAGCGAGTTCCCCAGGGTGTAACCGAAGCCCGGCTCGAGGGGCTCGATCACGAAACGCGAACGGAACTCCGAGATGTTCTCTTCGGTGAGCGTCGGACGCTGTGCGATCAGCACGGTGTGATTCCTTTCGGCAGGGTGTCCGCTATATGACACCTGCGAGTTCGAGGATCTTGAGTTGTTGAGAGAACGGATGACCCGGTGGTCGAGTCGCACCCGGCGCAGCCGGGCGCGTACCGAGACCGTGCGATCTCGATACGGCCTGCGGCCTACTCGATCACCGGGAACGGAGTGCTAGACGCGGCGGCGCTTCGGCGGACGGCAGCCGTTGTGCGCCTGGGGCGTCACGTCGTTGATGCTGCCGACCTCGAGGCCCGCGGCCTGGAGCGAGCGGATCGCGGTCTCGCGACCCGAGCCCGGGCCCTTGACGAAGACGTCGACCTTCTTCATGCCGTGCTCCTGCGCCTGGCGCGCGGCCGACTCGGCGGCGAGCTGCGCGGCGAACGGGGTCGACTTGCGCGAGCCCTTGAAGCCGACGCCACCGGAGGAGGCCCAGCTGATCACGGCACCGGTCGTGTCGGTGATCGACACGATGGTGTTGTTGAACGTCGACTTGATGTGGGCCTGGCCCACGGCGATGTTCTTCTTTTCCTTCTTGCGCGGCTTGCGAGTCGCCGCCTTGGGTGCTGCCATTGTCGAAATCTCCTAGATCTTGGCGCGAGCGGTTACTTGCGGCCGGGCTTCTTCTTGCCGGCGACGGTGCGCTTCGGGCCCTTGCGGGTACGAGCGTTGGTCTTGGTGCGCTGACCGCGGACCGGGAGGCCGCGGCGGTGCCGGATGCCCTCGTAGGAACCGATCTCGACCTTGCGGCGGATGTCGGCGGCGACCTCGCGGCGGAGGTCGCCCTCGACCTTGTAGGTCCCCTCGATGTGGTCGCGGAGCGCGACGAGCTGCTCGTCGCTGAGGTCCTTGACTCGGATGTTCCCGTCGATGCCGGTCGCGGTGAGCGTCTCCAGCGCGCGGGTACGGCCGACGCCGTAGATGTAGGTCAGTGCGATCTCCACGCGCTTCTCGCGCGGGATGTCGACTCCTGCCAGACGTGCCATGGTGGCTTCTCCTGTTGGATGTGTCGGAGGTGTGGAGCACTTCCGGTGCCTCGGCCTCCGTCCGAGGGTGTCCCCTCCCGGTGTTCGAGTAGCGACGGAGTCGCGTACCGAGATCTCGGAAGGTTCTTGGAAGTGCCGTATTCAGTTCTGCGTCGTGCGTTTCCGCTGATCGAGTGTCGGCGGAGCCGCGTATCGAGATCCTCGAGAGGTCTCGGTACGGCGCTGCGCGCCTACTCGACCTTGAGCCTCCGGCTGAGCCCGCTTCGCGGCCTCAGCCTTCGGTTCAACCCTGGCGCTGCTTGTGGCGCGGGTTCTCGCAGATCACCATCACGCGGCCGTGGCGGCGGATGACCTTGCACTTGTCGCAGATGCGCTTGACGCTGGGGTTGACCTTCACAGTCGTTGTTCCTTTTTTCGCTGTCCTCGTACCCGCGGGGTGCCGCGGGTCGTTACTTTCCGACAGGCCTTACTTGTAGCGGTAGACGATGCGGCCGCGGGTCAGGTCGTACGGGCTCAGCTCCACGATCACGCGGTCCTCGGGGAGGATTCGGATGTAGTGCTGGCGCATCTTTCCGGAGATGTGGGCGAGCACCTTGTGCCCGTTGGTCAGCTCCACCCGGAACATCGCGTTCGGGAGTGCCTCGATGACCGAGCCTTCGATCTCGATGACGCCGTCTTTCTTGGCCATAGCCTCACTATCGCTTGGAGTTGGGGTTGTCGGTCGTGCGATGATGATGCACACCCCCGACGGGCCCATCGGGCATGCCGAAGCGGGCGTGCAAAACACCAAGGGTCAACTATAGGCGAATCGGTCCCGATTCGCCACTCGAGCCGCGTGTCAGCTTGCGGTGCGGCCTGCGACCACCTCGACGAGGCGATCGTGCAGCGGATGCCCAGGCTCGATGCCGCACACCTCGCGCACGAAGGTCGGCGCGGCATCCGCCAGCAGCCGTTCCTGCAGTTCGACGCTCTCGGGGTCGGCGGGCACGTCGAACCCGAGCGCCGCCCCCACTGCGGCGAGGAGCCCGTCGACCGGGAGATCGCGCTCGGCGAGCTCGGCGGCGGGCGCGATGAAACGCTCCCGGCGCGAGAGCTTGCGCAGCGGCTGGCGACCGACGCGCTCGACGGTGTCGGGCAGTGCCTCGTTGCGGAAGCGCCCCAGGATGACCTCCCGGTACTCGGCCATCTCGCCGACGCCGAACCCGTGCTTGGCGACGATGAGGGCGGAGGTCTCGTGCAGCACCCGCTCGACGCGCTCGGCGACCGACGGGTCGGCGAGCGCCTCGGCGATCCGCGTGTGCCCCGCGAGGAACCCGAAGTACGCCGTCGCGGCGTGACCCGTGTTCACGGTGAAGAGCTTGCGCTCGATGTAGGGCCCGAGCCGATCGACGAAGTGGGCGCCGGGGATGACCGGCGGCGCGTCGCCGAACGGCGGTTCCTCGATCGCCCACTCCGAGAAGGTCTCGACGGTCACGTCGAGCCCGGCGCCCTCGGGCTGTCCGGGAACGATCCGATCGACGGCGGTGTTCGCGAACACCGCGCGGCGTTCGAGCTCGAGCCATTCGTCGGGGCCGGCCAGACGCCGGGTCTCCTCGCGGAGCAGGCTCGTCGCATCGATCGCGTTCTCGCACGCCATGACCGCGAGCGGCGGTGCGTCGGGTGCGCGATCGCGCAGCGCCTGCAGCACGTGCGGCGCGATGAAGCGCAGGATGTTCGGACCGACGGCCGTGGTGAGCACGTCGGCGTCGACGAGTTCGGCGGCAAGGGCCGCGGCATCCGTCTGGGAGTTGATCGCGCGGTAGCGATCGACGACCAGGTCGCGTGCACCGACGCCCACCTCGTGAACGGTGTAGCGATCGGATGCCGCGAGCGCGTCGATCAGCTCGGCGTTCACGTCGGCGAACACGACCTCGTAGCCCGCATCGTGGAGCAGCAGGCCGATGAAGCCGCGCCCGATGTTGCCAGCGCCGAAGTGGACGGCCTTCACGACTCGTTCACCTCGGAGAGCAAAGCGACGAGCTCATCCGACGAGCCGGCGGCGAGGAGCTTTCCGACCTCGTCCTCGTCCGAGAAGATGATCGCGATCTTCGACAGGATCTCGAGGTGCTCGTCGCCGATCCCCGCGATGCCGACGACGAATCGTGCCTGCTCGCCGCCCCAGTCGACGGGTTCGTCGTAGCGGATGAAGGAGAGCGCGGAGCGCAGGATCTGGTCCTTCGCCTCGTTGGTGCCGTGCGGGATGGCGAGCCAATTGCCCATGTAGGTCGAGACGCTGCCCTCGCGCTCGAGCATCGAGTCGATGTACTCCGGGCGCACGGCGCCCGCCTCGACGAGGATCGCACCTGCGGCGCGGATGGCGTCCTCGCGCGACGCCGCAGCGGGGGCCAGGCGGACGTCGCCGGGCGAGAGGATCTGGTCGGTCATGGGTGCTCCTTCTTCCTCATGGCTTCGTGGTCGTGGTCGGTGCGGCCCGGATGACGCGACCGCCCGAGCCGCGGCACCCACACGGGGTGGGGCCGCGCCTCGGGCGTCGCGTCATCCGTCGGGAGGGATCGTCAGCGGACACCCTCCGACTCGAGCAGGTTCACGATCTCGTCGTACTTCGGCGAGTTCATGAAGTTCTCGACGGACACGTGGAGCGCGCTCGGCGACTGCAGCTTCGCCCGTTCGGTCAGGTCCTGGTGCGTGATGACCAGGTCGACGTCGTCGGTCAGGTTGGCGATCGCCTTGTTGGTGACCGTCACGCTGTCGATGCCCGCCTTCTTGATCTTGTTCCGCAGGACCGTCGCACCCATCGCGCTCGAACCCATGCCCGCGTCGCAGGCGAAGATGATCGAGTGGATCGGCTTGTGCTCGAACGCGGCCTGCTCGCCCTCCGTGATGAGCCCGCCGCCCGCGGCGACGCCCTCGGCCTGCAGGCCCGAGAGTACGCTCGACTCCTTGCCCTTGTTGGCCTGGGTCTGCGCGATCGCCGCCGACAGGTCGCCCGCGTTCTCCTTCTCGAGGTCGCGCTTGCGGCTCGCCCTGAGGATGATCGCGGAGATCACGAACGAGACCGTCGCAGCGAGGACCACCGAGAGGATGACGCCGACGTAGCTGTCGGATGCGGTCTGGATGAGCACCGCGAAGATGCTGCCCGGCGCCGCCGGCGCGCGGAGGCCGCTCGAGAACAGCACGTTCGTCGCCACGCCGGTCATGCCGCCCGCGATGGCCGCGATGATGAGCAGCGGCTTCATCAGCACGTACGGGAAGTAGATCTCGTGGATGCCACCCAGGAACTGGATGATGATGGCGCCCGGCGCACTCGCCCTGGCCAAGCCGACGCCGAAGATGGCGAACGCGAGGAGGATTCCCAGGCCGGGACCGGGGTTCGCCTCGATGAGGAACAGGATCGACTTGCCGGTCTCCTCCGACTGCTGCACGCCGAGCGGCGTGAACACGCCGTGGTTGATGGCGTTGTTCAGGAACAGGACCTTGCCGGGCTCGACGAGGATCGACACGAGGGGCAGGAGGCCAGCGAGGACCAGCCAGTTCACCGCGGCCTCGAGGCCGTTGCTCACGAACTCGACGGCCGGCGCGAACGCGTAGAAGCCGACGAGGGCGAGCAGCATGCCGACGATTCCGGCGGAGAAGTTGTTGACCAGCATCTCGAAGCCGGCCTTGATCTTGCCCTCCCAGAGGCGGTCCACCTGCTTCATGATCCAGGCCGCGAGCGGTCCCATGATCATGGCGCCGATGAACATCGGGATGCCGGCGCCCACGATCACACCGACGGTCGCGATGGTGCCGACGACGCCGCCACGGGTGTCGTAGACCATGCGGCCGCCCATGTTCGCGATGAGCAGCGGCAGCAGGTACGTGATCATCGGGCCGACGAGTCCGATGTTCTCCGTACCGTCGGGACTCGGGAACCCGCCGATCTCGGGAATCGGGAACGGTCCGACCTCGATGAACAGGGCGGTGATGAATCCCCAGGCGATGAATGCCGCGATGTTCGGCATGATCATGCCGCTGAGGAATGTTCCGAAACGCTGGACGGCGACGCGCGCGCCGCCTGGTCGCTTCTGCTCAGCTGACGTCGTTGTCATGATGGTGCCTCCTGTGCTGGGTCATGGCACGGTCGTGCCGCTCGGGGTGGGTGCGGATGCGGCGGCGGCGTCTCGTGCCGCCTGCTTCGCCTCGACCGCTCCCTCCGCGGCCAGGGCTGCCCGGGCGATGCGCACGGCATCCTCCCGGGTGTACCGCGCGAGGGAGGCGCGGACGTCTGCGAGTGCCGATGGGGACATCGACAGCGTGGTGGCGCCGAGGCCGACGAGCACCACGGCGAGGAGCGGGTCGGCGGCGGCCTCGCCGCAGATGCCGACCGGCTTGCCGAGACGGCCGCCGGCCGCGCCGACCTCGGCGACCAGGCGCAGGACCGCCGGCGCCCACGGGTCCTGCAGGTTGGCGACCGTGCCGAGGAGCCGGTCGGCGGCCATCGTGTACTGGGTGAGATCGTTCGTGCCGATCGAGGCGAAGTCGGCGACCTCGAGGACTCGGTCGGCTATGAGCGCCGCCGACGGGGTCTCGACCATGACGCCCGATGTCTTCAGGCCGAGCTCACGGCAGAGTCCGACGAAGTACCGCGTCTCGTCGACGGTCGCGATCATGGGCGCCATGACCCAGAGGTCGGCGCTCGTCGCGGCATCGGCCGCGGCGAGCGCGGTGAGCTGCTCGCGCAGGATGACCTCGGCGTGCCGCAGGGCCCGGATGCCGCGGAGCCCGAGCGCCGGGTTCTCCTCCTCGGCGTCGTTGAGGAAGGCCAGGGGCTTGTCGGCGCCGGCGTCGAGCACGCGCACCACGACCTTCTTCCCGGCGAACGCCGTGAGCAGGCGCGTGTACTGCTCCTGCTGCTCGCTCACGCTCGGGGCGCGGTCGGCGTCGAGGAAGAGGAACTCGGTGCGGAAGAGGCCGACGCCCTCGGCGCCGAGCTCGATCGCTCCCGCCGCGCCGTCGGCCGAGCCGAGGTTCGCGAGCAGCGGCACCGAGGTGCCGTCGGCGAGCGCGCCCGGCGTGATCGGGGCGGCGGCGCGCGCGGCGCGCTCCGCGATCCGTTCCTTCGCCGCGGCGACGGCGTCGGGCCCGGGCGACTGCACGACGAGGTCGTTCTCGGCGTCGACGATGACGGTGTCGCCGTCGGCCAGCCCCGCGGCATCCGCTGCCCCGACGACCGCGACGATCGACTTCTCGCGGGCGAGGATCGCCGTGTGGGAGGTCGGGCCGCCGTCGATCGTGATGAGGCCGAGGACCTGGGTCAGGTCGAGGAGCGCCGTGTCGGCGGGTGCGAGGTCGCGCGCGACGAGCACGAACGGATGGCCGGGGTTCGGCACGCCCGGCGCCGGGACCTTGAGCAGGTGCGCGACCACGCGCTGCGACACGTCGTCGAGGTCGGCGGCGCGCTCGCCCATGTAGCCGCCCATCGACGACAGCAGGTCGCGGAACGCGGCGAACGCCTCGAAGACGGCGCGCTCGGCGGTCTTGCCGTCGGCCAGCCGCTTCACGACGTCGTCCATCAATGTCGGGTCCTCGGCCATCATGGCCTGCGCCTCGAGCACGTCCTGGGCGGCGCCGCCGGCCTGCGCGCCCTTGCGCTGCAGGTCGTCCGCGACGACCGAGACCGACGCGCGGGCGCGTTCCTCCTCGCGGGCCGGGTCGAGGTGGCTCGGTCGGTCCACCGGTTCCGGCAGCCGCTCCGCCATCCGTACGACCGGTCCGACGGCCACGCCCTGGCCGATGCCGGTGCCTCTGAACTCCATCACTCGCCCTCCCCGTTCGGTTCGATGGGCGACGGACGCCCCGGGCTATTCGTCGTGGTCGGTGCTGAGCAGCTCGACGAGGTCGTCGAGCACGCGCTGCTCGTCGCCCCCGTCGACGACCACGGTGACCTCATCGCCGTGGTCGATGCCCTGCGCGATGACGGCGAGGATGCTCGCCGCGTTGACGGGAGCGCCGCCCGCCTTCGCGATGGTGACACTCGACCCCGACCCTGCGGCGGCCTGCGTGAAGAGCTTGGCCGGCCTGGCGTGCAGTCCGTGGCTCGATCCGACTCGAACAGTGCGCTCCACCATGTCTCCGGCCTCCGTCGCTGGTGTCCGTTCCCGTGTTCACCATAGACCCGTGACTCTGCGCAGGGAACGGGGTTGCGCGGCGTGGGCGTGTTCATGCTCGGGCTCCGATGATCGCGATCGCGAGGTCGAGCGCCGCATCGCCGTCGAGCGTGCGGGTCTCGTCGGGCAGCACGGCGACGGGCACGGATGCCGCGCGCGCGAGCTGCTCGAGCGATCCGAGCCGCGGCACGAGGTGCACGCCGACGAGCAGCGCGTCGGCGCCCGCGAGCGCCTCGGCGAGCGTCTGCTCGCCCGCCGCATGGACGTCGACCGCCATGCCCCGGGACTCGGCGGCCCGGCGGATGCGCAGCGCGGCGAAGGTGCTCGACGCACCGGCTCCGCACACCACGACGATCCGCATCATCGGCCTCCTCGCCGAGCCTGGCCCGGTCCTCTTCGATCGGTCACGGCGGATGCCGCGAACAGCACGAGTCTGCTCCCGTTCCGGCCGGGGCCGCCAACAGAACCGCTTCCGCACCCCCGGAAGATGCCTCGCATCCGCTCCCCCGGCGCCCCGGCAGGTGGTTGACTGGGGCTGCACCCGCCCGGCGATCGTGCGCGTCGTGGCGGCGATGAACGGAGCGGGCCACGTGTCGGAGAACTGGGAGCGCCTCGTCGAGGCCCTCGCCGACGACGACGCCGCCGTCACGGCTGCCCGGCTCGCCGACCGCCTCGGGGTGTCCGACCGGACGATCCGGTCGTATGCAGCCCAGGCCAACCGCAGCGGCGAGGTCGTCGTCGAGTCCGGGCCCGACGGGTACCGGCTCGATCGGGCGGCGTGGGCGAGAGTCCTGCACGCCCGCTCCGTGGCCGCAGACGCCACGCCCGAGGGCCGGCGGGCCCGCCTGATCCGCGACCTCGTCGACGCGCGCGCGGGGCTCGACCTGCACGAGGTGGCGGCGGCGGCGCACGTGAGCGAATCGACGATCGAGGCCGACCTCGGTCGCGTCCGGGCACGACTCCAGGGCACCGGGCTCCGCCTCGACCGCGAGGGGAGCCGGGTCGGTCTCGTCGGCCCCGAGACGGCGATGCGCCGACTCCTCGGCTCGCTCGTGCGGGAGGAGGGGCGACGCGGCATCCGCGACCTCTCATCGCTGCGCGCCGGCTTCCCGTCGATGGACCGATTCCGCGTCGCACTGGTCGCGGGCATCCGCGACGCGGGGTACGCGCCGAACGAGTATGCGCTCGACGACGTGCTGCTGCACGTCGCGATCGCGCTCGACCGCGTCGGTCGCGATCGGGTGCTCGCCGACCGGGACGACCCCGCGGCCTCCGGGCCGGTTCCGGCCACCCCTGGTGCGGCCAGAGTGGAAGCGTCCGACCGGCCGGGCGCCACGGACTCCGCACTCGACGCCCTGTCCGCACTCCTCGACCGTCTCGTCCGCGACGAGTACGACGTGCGGTTGCCACCCGCCGAGCTCGAGCACCTCGCGCGACTCATCGGCTCGCGCGTGGCGACGCTCCAGCAGGGCCCGGCGCGCGAGGCCGTGGTCCGCGACATCGTCGCGCGCATCTCGCAGGAGTGGCTCGTCGAGCTCGGCGACGAGCGGTTCATCGAGCGGCTCGCGTTGCACGTCGAGAACCTTGCCGCACGCGCCGCCGAGCAGAGCTACTCGCGCAACCCGCTGACCTCCTCCATCAAGTCGGCGTATCCGCTGATCTACGACCTCGCCGTGTACCTGGCGAGTGAACTCGCCCGGATCGAGGGCATCACGGTGAACGACGACGAGATCGCGTACCTCGCGATGCACCTCGGTGCGCAGCTCGAGCGCACGCGCTCACGAGGCGACGTCGTGCGCGTCGCGATCGACGTCCCCGAGTACCACGACGCCCGTGCGCTGCTCGTCGAACGGCTCCAGGGCGCCCTCGGAGACGAGGCCGAACTCGTCGAGGGCGACGTCGAGGAGGCCGACCTCGTGGTCGCGGTGCTCCCACCCGACTCGCCGCTTCCGGCGGTGGTGATCGTCGCACCGTTCCCGACCTCCGACGACGTCGACCGTGTCCGCGCGGAGGTCGCCCGGCTGCGTCGCGGCCGCCGCCGCGCACGGCTCGCCTCCACGCTGTCGCGCTCCATCGGCCCCGAGCTGTTCGTGCGCGGCGTCGGCGGCCGCGACCGGGAAGCCGTGATCCGCCTCCTCGGAGCGCGGCTCATCGACGCCGGCGTCATCGACGACGCGTACGTCGAGGGCGCGCTCGAACGGGAGCGCATGTCCTCCACGGCATTCACCGACCTCCTCGCCGTACCGCACGCCATGACCATGACCGCCACGCGCAGCGCCATCGCGATCGCGATCGACGAGCGGGCCATCGAGTGGGGTGACGCGAACGTGCACGTCGTCGCGCTCATCGCGTTCGCCGAGGACGGCCGGGCGGAGTTCCAGTCGGTCTTCGACCAGTTCGTGGAGGCCTTCTCCGAACCCGAGAACGTGCGGCGCCTCGTCCGCGGCGCGACGGACTACCCCGGCCTCCTGGCCGAGCTGTCCGGCCTCATGTCGACCTGACGGATGCCGCGACGCGGCCGATCACCCGATCGGCACCGGCCGCACGCCGAAGGGTGCGAGTCCCTCCGCACCACCGTCGGGCGCCGTGAGCACCCAGATCCCGTCGGCGTGCACGGCCACGCTGTGCTCGACGTGGGCGCCGTCGCCGCCATCGGCCGTCGCCACCGTCCAGCCGTCGTCGCGCACGAACGTGGCCGGATCGCCGGCGGTGATCATCGGCTCGATCGCGACCACGAGGCCGGGCCTGACGCGCGGGCCGCGCCCGCGGACCGCGTGGTTGTACACAGACGGGTCCTCGTGCATCGATCGGCCGATGCCGTGACCGCCGTAGCCCTCGAGGATGCCGTAGTCGCCGGACGCCTCGACGGAGGCCTCGATCGCCTCCCCGACCTCGTTCAGGTGGCGGGCCGACGCGAGCGCGGCGATCCCGGCCCAAAGCGACCGGTCGGCGGCGGCGGCGAGCTGCTCGCGCGCGAGCACCACGTCCGGGCGTTCGGGATCGGGAAGCACGACCGTGAACGCGGCGTCGCCGTTCCATCCGCCGATCTCGGCCCCGCCGTCGACCGACACGATGTCGCCGGCTCGGAACGGCCGGTCGCCGGGGATGCCGTGCACCACGTCGTCGTCGACCGACACGCAGAGCGCATGCCGGTAGCCGGGGACGAGGCGGAAGTTCGATCGGCCGCCGTGCGCACGGATGACCTCGTCGGCGGCGGCATCGAGGTCGAGCGGGGTCGCGCCGACGACGAGCCGCTCACGGGCGGCCGCGAGCAGGTCGCCGGTCGCCCGGCCTGCGGGCACCATGGCGCGCAGCTCGGCCGGAGTCTTGAGCCTCAGTCGGCCGAACACCCGTCGCGCCGGTTACGCCGCGCCCGCGCTGCGGTCGTTTGCGCCGCTGCCGTTCGGCCGGAGGCCGCGCTCGGCGAGCGCCGCGAAGATGCGCTCCGTGACCTCGTCGAGCGTGCCGACGCCGTCGATGCGGACGACGAGGTCGTGTTCGCGGTACACGTCGAGGATCGGCGCGGTCTCGCGCTCGTAGATCGCGAGTCGGTTCGCGATGATCTCCTCGGTGTCATCCGTGCGACCCTGATCGATCGCGCGCTGGCGAAGTCGCGTGATCGACTCCTCGCGCGGGACCACCAGCTCGATGACCGCGTCGAGCGACTCGCCCCGACCCGACAGGAATGCCTCGAGGTCGTCGACCTGGCCTCGGTTGCGCGGGTACCCGTCGAGGAGGAAGCCGGCCGCGGCATCCGCCTGCGCGAGACGATCGCGGACCAACTCGCTGGTCAGCTCGTCGGGGACCAGGTCGCCCGCCTCGATGATGGCCTGGACGCGCTTGCCGAGCTCGGTGCCGCCCTTGACGTTCTCCCGGAAGATGTCGCCGGTCGCGACCTGCGGAACGCCGAATGCCTCGGCGACGAGCACGCCCTGCGTGCCCTTGCCCGAGCCCTGCGGGCCGACGATCAGGAAGCGGGCGGAGGCGGTGTGCGTCATCGGAGGAGTCCTTCGTAGTGGCGCTGCTGGAGCTGGGCATCGATCTGCTTCACCGTCTCGAGGCCGACGCCCACGATGATGAGGATCGACGCGCCGCCGAACGGGAAGTTCTGGTTCGCCCCGAACCACGAGAACGCGACGAGCGGCAGCAGCGCGATGAGGCCGAGGTAGATCGAGCCCGGCAGCGTGATGCGCGTCAGTACGTAGTCGAGGTACTCGGCGGTCGGTCGGCCCGCGCGGATGCCGGGGATGAAGCCGCCGTACTTCTTCATGTTCTCCGCGACCTCGTCGGGGTTGAACGTGATCGCGACGTAGAAGTACGTGAACCCGACGATGAGGAGGAAGTACAGGAGCATGTAGAGCGGGTGGTCGCCCTGCGTGAGGTAGTTCGTGATCCACACGACCCACGGCTGCGGCTCCTCGCCGGCGGCGGGCTGGTTGAACTGCGCGATGAGCGCCGGCAGGTAGAGCAGCGACGAGGCGAAGATGACGGGCACGACACCGGCCATGTTGACCTTGATCGGGATGTACGTGTTGTTGCCGCCGTAGGTTCGGCGTCCGACCATGCGCTTGGCGTACTGGACCGGCACGCGGCGCTGCGACTGCTCGACGAATACGACGGCCACCACGACCAGCAGGCCGATGCCGAGCACCAGGGCGAAGACGTCCCACCCGCGTGCGACGCCGATCGACCAGAGCGAGGTCGGGAAGGTCGCGGCGATGGAGGTGAAGATAAGCAGCGACATGCCGTTGCCGACACCGCGCTCGGTCACGAGCTCGCCGAGCCACATGATGAGGCCGGTGCCCGCGGTCATCGTGACGACCATGAGCAGGATCGCGTACCAGGCGTCGTTGGTGATGAGCTGCGAGCAGGCGGGGTCGGAGTTCGCGGGGAACAGGGCGCCCGAGCGGGCGACCGTGATGAGCGTCGTCGACTGGAGCACGCCGAGCGCGATCGTCAGGTAGCGCGTGTACTGCGTGAGGCGGGCCTGGCCCGACTGGCCCTCCTTGTAGAGGGTCTCGAAGTGAGGGATGACCACGCGCAGGAGCTGCACGATGATCGACGCCGTGATGTACGGCATGATGCCCAGCGCGAAGATCGAGAGCTGGAGGAGCGCGCCGCCCGAGAACAGGTTGACGAGCTCGTAGAGGCCCGACGCACCCTGGTTCGCCGCCAGACACTGCTGGACGTTGCCGAAGTCCACGAACGGCGCCGGGATGAACGAGCCGAGGCGGAACAGGGCGATGATGCCCAGCGTGAACCCGATCTTCCGGCGAAGGTCGGGGGTGCGGAAGATCCGCCCGATGGCGTTGAACACTCGTCCTCCTGTTACTGACGCCGCAGTCAGCATGAATGCGGCTCGAGCCTGTCGAGACCCCCGTGAATCATACGCGAGGTCCCGACAGGCTCGAATTCCGTGTGTGGTGCAGTGGCCTTACTTGACCGAGCCGCCGGCGGCGACGATCTTCTGCTCCGCGGAGCCGGAGACCTTGTCGACCTCGACGTTGAGCTTCACCTGGATGTCGCCGTTGCCGAGCACCTTGACGCGCTCGTTCTTGCGGACGGCACCCTTGGCCACCAGGTCGGCGACAGTGACGTCGCCGCCCTTCGGGTAGAGCTCGGCGAGCTTGTCCAGGTTGACCACCTGGTACTCGACTCGGAACGGGTTCTTGAAGCCGCGGAGCTTCGGCGCACGCATGTGGTACGGAAGCTGGCCACCCTCGAAGCCGGGGCGGATGTTGTTGCGGGCCTTCGAACCCTTGGTGCCGCGACCGGCGGTCTTGCCCTTCGAACCCTCACCGCGTCCGACGCGGGTCTTGTCCTTCTTGGCACCGGGGGCCGGGCGCAGGTGGTGCACCTTGAGGACCGGCTCGCGCACGACGTCCTCGGACTCCTTCTTGGCCGGGGCCTTCTTCGCCGGAGCCTTCTTCGCGGGGGCCTTCTCGGCCTTCGCGTCGTCGGACTTGGCGGCGGCGGCCTTGGCCGGAGCCTTCTTCTCGGCGGCCGGCTTCGCGGCGGCCTTCTTCGCGGGAGCCTTCTTCGGGGTCTCCTCGGCGGCGACGTCCTTCGTCTCGTCAGCCATTAGTCGATCTCCTCAACCGTCACGAGGTGGGCGACCGTCTTCACGTAGCCGCGCACCTGGGGGGTGTCCTCGCGAACGACGCTCTGGCCGATCTTCTTCAGACCGAGGCTGCGCAGCGTGTCGCGCTGGTTCTGCTTCTCGCTCACCTTGGACTTGACCTGGGTCACCTTGAGCTGCTTGGCCATCAGGCACCTGCCTTCGCTGCTGCGGCGGCCTCGGCCGCCTGGGCCTCGGCACGCAGCAGACGGGCCGGCGCGACCTCGTCGTAGTCGAGACCACGACGGGCGGCGACGGCGCGGGGCTCCTCGAGCTGCTTCAGCGCCTCGACCGTGGCGTGCACGATGTTGATGGTGTTCGACGAACCGAGCGACTTGCTCAGGACGTCGTGGATGCCCGCGCACTCGAGCACGGCGCGCACCGGACCACCGGCGATGACACCGGTACCGGGGCCTGCCGGGCGCAGGAGCACGACACCGGCGGCCGCCTCGCCCTGGACGGGGTGCGGGATCGACGAGCCGACGCGCGGGACGCGGAAGAAGTTCTTCTTCGCCTCCTCGACGCCCTTCGAGATCGCGGTCGGAACCTCGCGCGCCTTGCCGTAGCCGACGCCGACGAGACCGTTGCCGTCACCCACGACGACGAGCGCCGTGAAGCTGAAGCGACGGCCGCCCTTGACGACCTTGGACACGCGGTTGATGGTGACGACGCGCTCGAGGAACTGGCTCTTCTCGGCGTCGCGCTCACGACGGTCGCGGCCCTGGCCGCGGTCGCGGCCGCCACGGCGGCCCTCGCGCTCGTTGCGCGGCGGCTCCGAGGAAGCTGCCGTCTCGACGGGTGCCTCTGCGGCCACCTCGGTCTCCTTCACAGTGTTCTCGCTCACAGGCTCAGTCCTGCCTCTCGCGCTCCGTCGGCGATCGCGGCGACGCGACCGGCGTACTTGTTGCCGCCGCGGTCGAACACGACCGAGTCGATGCCGGCCTGCTTCGCACGCTCGGCGACGAGCTCGCCGACCTTCTTCGCCTTGGCGGTCTTGTCACCCTCGAACGCGCGGAGGTCGGCCTCCATGGTCGAGGCGGATGCCACGGTGTGGCCCTTGCTGTCGTCGACGACCTGCACGAAGACGTGGCGGGCCGAACGCGTCACCACGAGACGGGGACGCAGCTCGGTGCCGACGATCTTCTTGCGAAGCCGGGTGTGGCGGCGCGAACGCGCAGCCGACTTGCTCTTGACGGCCATGATTACTTACCAGCCTTTCCGGCCTTGCGACGCACGACCTCGCCGGCGTAGCGGATGCCCTTGCCCTTGTAGGGCTCGGGCTTCTTGATCTTGCGGATGTTGGCGGCGGTCTCACCGACGGCCTGCTTCGAGATGCCCGAGACGGTGATCTTGTTGTTGCCCTCGACCGTCAGCGTGATGCCGGCGGGCGGCTCGACGGTGACCGGGTGCGAGAAGCCGAGCGCGAACTCGACGGCGCTGCCCTTCTGGGCGACGCGGTACCCGGTGCCGACGATCTCGAGGCCCTTGGAGTAGCCCTGGGTCACGCCGAGGATGTCGTTGGCGATGAGGGTTCGGGTGAGGCCGTGCAGTGCGCGCGACTCGCGCTCGTCGTCGGGGCGGGTGACGAGGACCTGGCCCTCCTCGACCTTGACCTCGATGGGCTGCGCCACGGTGAGTGCGAGCTCGCCCTTCGGGCCCTTCACGGTGACGGCGCGGCCGTCGACCTTGACGTCGACACCGGCGGGGATGTCGATGGGAAGTCGTCCGATTCGTGACATTGAACTACCACACGTAGGCGAGGACTTCCCCACCCACGCCCTTCTTCTCGGCCTGGCGGTCGGTCAGCAGACCGCTGGAAGTGGACAGGATCGCGACGCCGAGGCCGCCGAGCACCTTGGGGATCTCGGTCGACTTCGCGTACACGCGAAGGCCGGGCTTGGACACCCGCTTGATGCCCGCGATCGAACGCTCGCGGTTGGGGCCGAACTTCAGCTGCAGAGTGAGCGTCTTGCCCACGCGCGCGTCGGCGATCTCGAAGCCGGAGATGTAGCCCTCGGACTTGAGGATCTCGGCGATGTGCCCCTTGAGCTTCGAGTGCGGCATCGACACGGTGTCGTGGTGCGCGGAGTTGGCGTTGCGCAGGCGCGTCAGCATGTCAGCGACCGGGTCGGTCATCGTCATGACAATGGTTCCTTACGTTCACCAGGTTTCAGGACCCGTTACACGGGGACTGACCTGTGGTGGTGGCGGCACGCGGTTGCGAACCGCCGGATGCCGGTGCCGGCGGGGCCTCGGAAGGTTCCGAGACCCGCCGGCGCTGGCACAAACTCGTAGAGTCTACTACGAACTACTGGGCGGACTCGTTCGACTTGAACGGGAAGCCGAGCGCCTTGAGCAGCGCGCGACCCTCGTCGTCGGTCTTGGCGGTGGTCACCACGGTGATGTCCATGCCGCGGACGCGGTCGATCTTGTCCTGGTCGATCTCGTGGAACACGGACTGCTCGGTGAGACCGAAGGTGTAGTTGCCGGTGCCGTCGAACTGCTGGTCCGAGAGTCCGCGGAAGTCGCGGATACGGGGCAGCGCGAGCGAGAGCAGGCGGTCGAGGAACTCCCACATCCGGTCGCCGCGCAGCGTGACGTGCGCGCCGATCGGCTGGCCCTCGCGCAGCTTGAACTGCGCGATGGACTTGCGGGCCTTCGTGACCTGCGGCTTCTGACCGGTGATCTTCGTGAGGTCGGCGATGGCGCCGTCGATGACCTTGCCATCGCGCGCGGCCTCGCCGACACCCATGTTGACGACGATCTTCACCAGGCCGGGGACCTGGTGCGGGTTGGTGTACCCGTTCGCCTCGGTCAGGGCCTTGGTGATGTCGCCCTGGTACTTCTGCTTGAGGCGCGGCTGGATCTTGCCAGCCGGCGCGGCAGTCGCGGTGTCAGTCATTAGAGGTCCTTACCTGACTTCTTGGCGTAGCGGACGCGGACCGTCTTCTCGACGCCGTCCTTGGTCACCGTCTCGGTGCGGAAGCCGACACGGGTCGGCTTCTTGGTCTCGGGGTCGACGACCGCGACGTTCGACACGTGGATCGGGGCCTCGTGGGTCTCGATGCCGCCGGTCTTGGTGCCGCGCTGGGTCTGGCCGACGCGCACGTGCTTGGTGACGTAGTTGACGCCCTCCACCACGACGCGGTTCTGGTCGACCAGGACCTCGATGACGCGACCCTGCTTGCCGCGGTCGCCGCCGCGGGCCTGGCTGCGGCCCGAGATGACCTCGACGAGGTCGCCCTTCTTGATCTTGGCCATGGTTACAGCACCTCCGGCGCCAGCGAGATGATCTTCATGAACTTCTTGTCGCGAAGCTCCCGGCCGACCGGCCCGAAGATGCGGGTGCCACGGGGGTCACCGTCGTTCTTGAGGATCACCGCGGCGTTCTCGTCGAACTTGATGTAGGAGCCGTCGGGACGACGGGTCTCCTTCACGGTGCGGACGATGACGGCCTTGACCACATCGCCCTTCTTCACGTTGCCGCCCGGGATCGCGTCCTTGACGGTGGCGACGATGACGTCGCCGAGGCCCGCGTAGCGGCGGCTGGAGCCGCCGAGCACGCGGATGGTGAGCAGCTCCTTGGCGCCCGTGTTGTCGGCGACCTTGAGCCGGGATTCCTGCTGAATCACTTCGTACTCCTTCTGGGAAGCAAGCCCGCGGGCTTACTTGGCCTTCTCGACGATCTCGACCAGGCGCCAGCGCTTGGTGGCGCTGAGCGGGCGGGTCTCGGAGATCACGACGAGGTCGCCGATGCCGGCGGTGTTCTGCTCGTCGTGCGCCTTGACCTTCGACGTACGGCGCATGACCTTGCCGTACAGCGGGTGCTTCACGCGGTCCTCGACCTCGACGACGATGGTCTTGTCCATCTTGTCGCTGACGACGTAGCCGCGACGGACCTTGCGGTACCCGCGGACGAGCTCGGCCGTCTCGGCGACCTCGGCCGCAGCCTTCTTGGTCTCAGCCATGATCAGGCCTCCTTCGTCTCGGCCTCGGTCGCCTCAGGGGCGGCCTTGGCCTTCTTCGTCTTCTTCTCGGCCTTGGCCGGAGCCTCGACCGGGGCGGGCGTGGCACGGATGCCGAGCTCGCGCTCACGGATGACCGTGTAGATGCGGGCGATGTCGCGCTTGACGGCCTTCAGGCGGCCGTGGCTCTCGAGCTGGCCGGTGGCCGACTGGAAGCGGAGGTTGAACAGCTCCTCCTTGGCCTTCTTCAGCTCGTCGACGAGACGCTCGTCCTCGAAGGTGTCGAGCTCGGTCACAGCGAGCTCCTTGGAACCGACGGCCATTATGCGTCGCCCTCCTCGCGCTTGATGATGCGTGCCTTGAGGGGCAGCTTGTGGATTGCGCGGGTCATGGCCTCGCGAGCGAGCTGCTCGGAGACGCCCGAGACCTCGAAGAGGACCCGACCCGGCTTGACGTTGGCGACCCACCACTCGGGCGAACCCTTACCGGAACCCATGCGGGTCTCGGCGGGCTTCTTCGTGAGCGGACGGTCGGGGTAGATGTTGATCCACACCTTGCCGCCGCGCTTGATGTGACGCGTCATGGCGATACGAGCGGACTCGATCTGACGGTTCGTCACGTAGGCGGGGCTCAGGGCCTGGATGCCGTACTCGCCGAAGGAGACCTTCGTGCCGCCGGTGGCCTGGCCCGAACGGCCGGGGTGGTGCTGCTTGCGGTACTTGACTCGACGGGGAATCAACATGGTTATGCCTCAACTCCTGCTGCGGCCGTCTCCTGGGCGCGGGGCGCACGGCGACGGTCGTTACGGTCACGCGACGGCTTCTGGGCGGCCTGCTCGCGGGCGAGCTCCTTGTTGGTGATGTCGCCCTTGTAGATCCAGACCTTCACGCCGATGCGGCCGAACGTGGTCTTGGCCTCGTAGAAGCCGTAGTCGATGTTCGCGCGGAGCGTGTGCAGCGGCACCCGACCCTCGCGGTAGAACTCCGAGCGGCTCATCTCGGCGCCGCCGAGGCGGCCCGAGACCTGGATGCGGACGCCCTTGGCGCCGGCGCGCTGCGCGCCCTGCAGGCCCTTGCGCATCGCGCGGCGGAAGGCCACGCGGGCGGAGAGCTGCTCGGCGATGCCCTGCGCGACGAGCTGGGCGTCGGCCTCGGGGTTCTTGACCTCGAGGATGTTGAGCTGGATCTGCTTGCCGGTGAGCTTCTCGAGGTCGGCGCGGATGCGCTCGGCCTCGGCGCCGCGGCGGCCGATCACGATACCCGGGCGAGCCGTGTGGATGTCCACGCGGACGCGGTCGCGGGTGCGCTCGATCTCGATGCGGCTCACGCCGGCACGGTCGAGCGACGTCTGGAGCAGGCGACGGATCTTGACGTCCTCGGCGAGGTAGTCGGCGTAGCGCTGTCCGGGCTTCGTCGAGTCTGAGAACCACCGCGACACGTGGTCGGTGGTGATGCCGAGACGGAAGCCGTACGGGTTGACCTTCTGACCCATTACTTCGTACCCTCCTCGGGCGTGCCGAGCACGATGGTGATGTGGCTCGTGCGCTTGTTGATGCGGAAGGCACGACCCTGCGCGCGCGGCTGGAATCGCTTGAGGGTGGTGCCCTCGTCGACGAATGCCGTCTTCACGTAGAGGTCCTGCTCGTCCAGGTAGGTGTTCGTGGCATCGGCCTTGACGCGAGCGTTCGCGATGGCCGAGGCGACGAGCTTGTACACCGGCTCGCTCGCACCCTGCGGGGCGAACTTCAGGATGGCCAGGGCCTCCTGTGCCTGCTTGCCGCGGATCAGGTTGACGACGCGGCGGGCCTTCATGGGGGTCACGCGGATGTGACGCACGCGGGCGATCGACTCCACCATTTCTCTCCTCCTTCACGCCACCGCGTCAGCGGCGGCGGCCCTTCTTGTCGTCCTTCACGTGTCCACGGAAGGTGCGGGTGGGTGCGAACTCGCCGAGCTTGTGACCCACCATGGTCTCGGTGACGAACACCGGGATGTGCTTGCGGCCGTCGTGCACGGCGATCGTGTGGCCGAGCATGGCCGGGACGATCATCGAGCGACGCGACCACGTCTTGATGACGTTCTTCGAACCCGCTTCGTTCTGCGTGGCGACCTTGCGAAGCAGGTGCTCGTCGACGAAGGGGCCCTTCTTGAGGCTGCGAGGCATCTTCTCTTACTCCTACTTGCGCTTCTTGCCGACGGTGCGACGACGGACGATGAGCTTGTCGCTCTCCTTGTTGGGGCGACGGGTGCGACCCTCGGGCTGACCCCAGGGGCTCACCGGGTGACGACCACCGGAGGTCTTGCCCTCACCACCACCGTGCGGGTGGTCGATCGGGTTCATCGCGACACCGCGGACGGTCGGGCGGACGCCCTTCCAGCGCTTGCGGCCAGCCTTGCCCCAGTTGATGTTCGACTGCTCGGCGTTGCCGACCTCGCCGACGGTCGCGCGGCAGCGCGCGTCGACGTTGCGGATCTCACCCGACGGCAGGCGGAGCTGCGCGTAGGGGCCGTCCTTCGCGACCAGACGCACCGAGGCGCCGGCCGAGCGGGCCATCTTCGCGCCGCCGCCGGGGCGGAGCTCGATGGCGTGGATGACGGTACCGGTCGGGATGTTGCGCAGCGGCAGGTTGTTGCCGGGCTTGATGTCGGCGGCCGGGCCCGACTCCACGAGGTCACCCTGCGACAGCTTGGCCGGGGCCAGGATGTAGCGCTTGGTGCCGTCCGCGAAGTGGAGCAGCGCGATGCGCGCGGTGCGGTTGGGGTCGTACTCGATGTGCGCGACCTTGGCGGGCACGCCGTCCTTGTCGTTGCGACGGAAGTCGATGACGCGGTACTGGCGCTTGTGGCCACCACCGATGTGACGGGTCGTGATGCGGCCCTGGTTGTTGCGGCCACCGGTCTTCGAGAGCGGCTTGAGCAGCGACTTCTCGGGCGTCGAGCGCGTGATCTCGGCGAAGTCGGCGACCGACGAACCGCGACGACCCGGGGTCGTGGGCTTGTACTTGCGAATAGCCATAGTGAGGTTCCTCTGCTCCTTAGCCGACGTTCGTGAAGATGTCGATCGAGCCGGACTTGAGGGTGACGATCGCGCGCTTGGTGTCCTTGCGCTTGCCCATGCCGAAGCGGGTGCGACGCGTCTTGCCCTGACGGTTGAGGGTGTTGATCGATGCGACCTGGACGTTGAAGATCTTCTCGATGGCGAGCTTGATCTCGGTCTTGTTCGCGCGGGGGTCCACGATGAACGTGTACTTGCCCTCGTCGATCAGGTTGTAGCTCTTCTCCGAGACCACCGGCGAGATGATGATGTCGCGGGGGTCCTTGTTGTGCGCGGCGCTCATGCGGAGACCTCTTCCTTCTTGGCCTGCTTCGCGGCGACGAACGCCTCGAGCGCGGCCTTGCTGAAGACGATGTCGTCGGAGACGAGCACGTCGTAGGCGTTCAGCTGGTCGACCGGCAGGACGTGCACGGTCGGGATGTTGCGGACCGCACGCTCCGACAGCTCCTCGTCGCGGGTGAGCACGACGAGCTGGTGCTTCGACGGGGCGACCGAGGCGAGGAGCGCGACGGCGTCCTTCGTCTTCGGCGCGTCGCCGTTGGCGAGCGACTCGACCGCGTGGATGCGGCCGCCGCGAGCGCGGTCGGAGAGCGCGCCGAGCAGGGCGGCGGCGATCATCTTCTTGGGGGTGCGCTGCGAGTAGTCGCGCGGCTGCGGGCCGTGGACGACGCCACCGCCGGTCATGTGCGGCGCGCGGATCGAGCCCTGGCGGGCGCGGCCCGTGCCCTTCTGCTTGAAGGGCTTGCGGCCGGCGCCGGAGACCTCGCCACGGGTCTTGGTCTTGTGCGTGCCCTGACGCGCGGCGGCGAGCTGGGCGACGACGACCTGGTGGATCAGCGGCACGTTGGTCTGCACGTCGAAGAGCTCGGCGGGCAGCTCGATCGAGCCGGACTTCTTGCCGGTGACGTCGAGGACGTCGATGGTGTTGGCGGTAGCCATGGACTACGCCCCCTTCACAGCGTTGCGGACGAACACGAGACGACCGCGAGCACCGGGAACCGCGCCCTTGACGAGCAGCAGGCCCTTCTCGGCGTCGACGGCGTGCACGCGGAGGTTCAGGACGGTGACGCGCTCGCCACCCATGCGGCCGGCCATGCGCATGCCCTTGAAGACACGGCTCGGGGTCGACGACGCGCCGATCGAACCGGGCTTGCGGTGGTTGCGGTGGGCACCGTGCGACGCGGAGACGCCCGCGAAGTTGTGGCGCTTCATGACACCGGCGAAGCCCTTGCCCTTCGACGTGCCGACGACGTCGACCAGCTGGCCGGCCTCGAAGGTGCCGTCGACGGTGAGCTCCTGGCCGAGCGCGTAGTCCGCGGCGTCGGCGGTGCGCACCTCGGTCACGTGGCGGCGCGGCGTGACGCCGGCGGCCTCGAAGTGACCGGTGAGGGGCTTGGTGACCTTGCGGGGGTCGATGGCGCCCGCGGCGATCTGGACGGCCGCGTAGCCGTCGCGCTCCTGCGTGCGGAGCTGGGTGACCACGTTGGGGGCGATCTCGATGACGGTGACGGGGATGAGCTTGTTGTTCTCGTCCCACACCTGGGTCATGCCGAGCTTGGTGCCGAGCAGACCCTTCACGTTCTTTGCAGTGGTGGACATGTCGTACCTCAGAGCTTGATCTCGATGTTGACGTCGGCCGGGAGGTCGAGTCGCATGAGCGAGTCGACGGCCTTGGGCGTCGGGTCCACGATGTCGATCAGGCGCTTGTGGGTGCGCATCTCGAAGTGCTCGCGGCTGTCCTTGTACTTGTGGGGCGAACGGATGACGCACACCACGTTCTTCTCGGTCGGAAGCGGCACGGGGCCGACGACCGTGGCGCCCGCGCGGGTCACCGTGTCGACGATCTTGCGCGCCGAGGTGTCGATGACCTCGTGGTCGTACGACTTCAGTCGAATGCGGATCTTCTGTCCCGCCATTGCTGACTCTCTCTCTGTCAAGGCGTCTTACCCCTTCCGAGGGCATCGGACGCCGCGTAGCCACTTCGTGTGAAGCACCACTGTTCTTCTGTCAAAGGCCGGTGATCGAGCCTGTCGAAACCACCCCGCGTCGCGGTGGTCTCGACACGCTCGACCTTCGAGCCCCAACCGGCCCCCGCGCTCGGGCGTGTCGCACTCGCGAAAACGGGCATGGGGCATCGCCCATGCTCGAAGGGTGGTGGTCGGTTGTGTGTCCTGCTGCCCGCGGCCTAGCCTGACCCGTGGGGCTCCGTGGAGCTCGTCGGTGGCTATGCACTGCCTGGCAGTGATCCGATCGGAGCGCAGCAAGGCGCGCCGTTCGAAATGTTGAACTCAACGAGTTTGCCATACGGAGGCGCATCCGTGCAACCCGGGCGTGTCGCGGCGAGGAGGCTCACCGGATCCTCCCAGTCAAGCGGATGCCGCGGCATCCGTGGCCGTGGTGGAATCGGTGCACGGCACGGTTGAGGAGGACTCGATGACGGAGCACGCGCACGCGGTCGGCGAGCGGATCGGACGGGGAAGCGTCTCGGTGACGCGGACCGGTCCGCGGACCTACGAGGGACTGAACGAGCGCGGGTCGACCGTGCTCATCGGGCCCGCCGAGGCGCCCGGGCACTTCACCCCCGGCGAGCTCCTCAAGCTCGCGCTCGCGGGCTGTGCGGGCATGAGCGCCGACTCGGTCGCCGCGCGCCGGCTCGGTGACGACGTCGCGATCACGGTCTGGGCCCACGGGACGTCGAAGGACGACAACCGCTATCGCGAGATCGACGAGGAGATCATCGTCGACCTCTCCGCGCTCGAGCCCGAAGAGCGCGAGCAGCTCGCGGCGATCATGGCTCGCGCGATCGCGAAGGCGTGCACGGTGGCGCGGAGCGTCGATGGCGCGATCGACCTCCGGACGACCATCGACGGCATCGCGATCTGAGACGCACGGGCGCACCGCCCGTGACCGATCACTCCCCCGTGTGCGCGGGGCGCTCGCAGGCCTCGGCGCCGGCGGCGTTCGGCCCGACGATCCCCGCCGCGACGACCAGGGCCGCGAACGTGGCCACCGATCCGAGCAGCAGGGCCGACCGTGGCCGACCGGCCCGGGCGAGGCCGAACCGTGCGGGGTCCTCGATCCACCGCTTCGACGCCGCCGCGACGGCGAACGCCGCGACCACCAGCAGTGCCATCAACCACGGCGGACTGGGCACGCCCGTGATGAACGGCACGAACATGAAGATCGGCCAGTGCCAGAGGTAGAGCGAGTAGGAGATGTCGCCGGTCCATTGCACCGGCGCGAGGCCGGTCGCACGCGCCGGGGACCATCGCACGGCCGGCATCCCCGCCCAGATCACCGCGAGCGCCCCGGCGACCGGCACGAGGACGACCAGTCCGGGGAACACCTCGGGCGTGCGGAAGACGACGATCGGCACGGCGATGAGGGCGAGCCCGAGCCATCCCACTGCGGCCCGTCGGCGCTCCCGGCCGGGCGCCACCTCCGGGACCAGGACGGCGAGGATGCCGCCGACGCCGAACTCCCACACCCGCGTGAACGTCGAGAAGTAGGCGAGGTTGTGGTCCTGCGCGGTGAGCACCAGGTTCCAGGCGAACGAGGCGACCGTGGCGAGGCCCAGGACGACCAGCAGGGCGCGGCGAGGATCCCGTGATGCGCGCGCGGCGATCGCGATGGCCGCGATGATCAGCAGCGGCCACACGAGGTAGAACTGCTCCTCGACCGAGAGCGACCAGAAGTGCTGCACGGGCGTGGACGCCAGGTCGTCTCGCGCCGGATCCTGCGAGTCGGCCGCCAGCAGCCAGTTCTCGAAGTAGAGGGCGCTCGCGACGACCTCGCGGAAGTACGAGCGCCACTCGATCCTGGGCACGACGAGGTAGGTCAGCACCGTGACGGCGATGAGCACCGCCATGGCCGCCGGAAGGATGCGTCGCGCGCGGCGCAGGTAGAAGTTCCTCAGCGAGATGCGCCCGGTTCGGGCGGACTCGCGCAGCAGGAGCGCCGTGATGAGGAACCCGGACACGACGAAGAAGACGTCGACGCCCATGTAGCCCGCGGGTGCGACCGCGGGCCAGCCGTGGTGCAGCACGACGGCGCACACCGCGATCGCGCGGAGCGCCTGGATCTCGGGCCGCACGGCGGCACGCGTTCGGATCGACGGGGGAACCATCCGGACAAGGCTAACCCGAGGTCTCCTCGGCGAACGACGCCCGACTCGGATCTGGACGCCTGTGCATCGCTGTGGTAACGGATGCCGCGACCCGCTCGCCCCCGCATGCACTCGCCGGACGGCGCCGCTCGGCGGTACGCAGTTCGCAGGATCAGGCGCTCCTGGCGCGCCCCACCGAGCCTCCGACGCGTGTGGTCCTGCGAACTCGCGAGCTCGGCCCCGCGCTGGTGGTGCCGGAACGACGAAGGGGCCGGGCCCGAAGGCCCGACCCCTTGCAGGTCGCTGTCGCGGAGATTACTTGAGGATCTTCGTGACGGTACCGGCGCCGACCGTGCGGCCACCCTCGCGGATGGCGAAGCCGAGGCCCTCCTCCATGGCGATCGGCTGGATGAGCTCGACCGTCATGTCGGTGGTGTCGCCGGGCATGACCATCTCGGTGCCCTCGGGCAGCGTGATGACGCCGGTGACGTCGGTGGTGCGGAAGTAGAACTGCGGACGGTAGTTCGCGTAGAACGGGTTGTGACGGCCGCCCTCGTCCTTCGAGAGGATGTAGGCGGTGCCCTCGAAGTTCGTGTGCGGGGTGACCGAGCCCGGGGCCACGACGACCTGGCCGCGCTCGACGTCCTCGCGCTTGGTGCCGCGGAGCAGGAGACCGCAGTTCTCGCCGGCCCAGGCCTCGTCGAGCTGCTTGTGGAACATCTCGATGCCCGTGACCGTGGTCTTCTGCGTCGGGCGGATGCCGACGATCTCGACCTCGGAGTTGATCTTCAGGGTGCCGCGCTCGGCGCGACCCGTGA
Source organism: Agromyces sp. GXQ0307 (assembly GCF_044769845.1). Taxonomy (NCBI): domain Bacteria; kingdom Bacillati; phylum Actinomycetota; class Actinomycetes; order Micrococcales; family Microbacteriaceae; genus Agromyces; species Agromyces sp. GXQ0307. The sequence continues at coordinate 244,090 of NZ_JBIZVY010000002.1, forward strand.
CGACCGTGCCACGACCGGTGATGGTGAAGACGTCCTCGATCGGCATGAGGAACGGCTTGTCCTTGTCACGCACGGGGTCGGGGATCGAGTCGTCGACGGCCTCCATGAGCTCGAGGACCGAGTTGACCCACTTCTCGTCGCCCTCGAGCGCCTTGAGGCCCGAGACGCGGACGACCGGAGCGTCGTCGCCGGGGAAGCCCTGCGACGAGAGCAGCTCGCGGACCTCGAGCTCGACGAGCTCCAGGATCTCCTCGTCGTCGACCATGTCGGCCTTGTTCAGCGCGACGAGCAGGTAGGGCACGCCGACCTGCTTGGCGAGCAGCACGTGCTCACGCGTCTGGGCCATCGGGCCGTCGGTCGCCGCGACCACGAGGATCGCGCCGTCCATCTGAGCGGCACCGGTGATCATGTTCTTGATGTAGTCGGCGTGACCCGGGGCGTCGACGTGCGCGTAGTGGCGCTTCGGCGTCTCGTACTCGACGTGCGAGATGTTGATCGTGATGCCGCGCTGGCGCTCCTCGGGAGCGGAGTCGATCGACGCGAAGTCGCGCTGCACGTTGGTGGCCGACGGGTACTTGTCGGCGAGCACCTTGGAGATCGCTGCGGTGAGCGTGGTCTTGCCGTGGTCGACGTGACCGATCGTTCCGATGTTGACGTGCGGCTTGGTCCGCTCGAACTTGGCCTTAGCCACTGTGGGTCCTCCTCAGGATCCGTGTAGCAGCACCGGGCGCCGGATTGCGACCGGTGTGCTACTGGGGTTGTGTTGTTATGTTACGCGAACCTGTCGGTCCGTGCGTTCGGGCGCGTTACTCGCCCTTGTTCTTCTGGACGATCTCCTCGGCCACGGCCTTCGGGACCTCCGCGTAGCTCTCGAACTCCATCGAGTACACCGCACGGCCCGAGGTCTTGGACCGCAGGTCGCCGATGTAGCCGAACATCTCCGAGAGCGGGACGTGCGCACGCACGACCTTCACGCCGGCGGCGTCCTCCATGGACTGGATCTGGCCGCGGCGCGAGTTCAGGTCGCCGATGACGTCGCCCATGTACTCCTCCGGAGTACGGACCTCGACGGCCATCAGCGGCTCGAGCAGGACGGGGTTCGCCTTCCGAGCGGCCTCCTTGAAGCCCATCGAACCGGCGATCTTGAACGCCATCTCCGAGGAGTCGACGTCGTGGGCGGCACCGTCGAGGAGGGTCGCCTTGACGCCCACCATCGGGTAGCCGGCCAGGATGCCGACCTGCATCGCGTCCTGGAAGCCCGCGTCGACCGACGGGATGTACTCGCGCGGGACGCGACCACCCGTGACGGCGTTCTCGAACTCGTAGGTCTTGTCGCCCTCGACCTCGAGCGGCTCGAGCTTGAACTGGATCTTCGCGAACTGGCCCGATCCACCCGTCTGCTTCTTGTGGGTGTAGTCGTGCTTCTCGACCGTGCGGCGCAGGGTCTCGCGGTACGCGACCTGCGGCTTGCCGACGTTCGCCTCGACCTTGAACTCGCGCTTCATGCGGTCGACGAGGATGTCGAGGTGCAGCTCGCCCATGCCCTTGATGACCGTCTGGCCGGTCTCCTGGTTGAGCTCGGTGCGGAAGGTCGGGTCCTCCTCGGCCAGCTTCTGGATCGCCGTGCCGAGCTTCTCCTGGTCGGCCTTGGTCTTCGGCTCGATGGCGACCTCGATGACGGGCTCCGGGAAGGTCATCGACTCGAGGACGACCTGGTTGTCCGGGTCGCACAGGGTGTCGCCGGTGGTGGTGTCCTTCAGGCCGATGACGGCGTAGATGTTGCCCGCGGTGACCGAGTCGACCGGGTTCTCCTTGTTGGCGTGCATCTGGAAGATCTTCCCGATGCGCTCCTTCTTGCCCTTGGTCGAGTTGATGACCTGGGCGCCGGAGTCGAGACGGCCCGAGTACACGCGCACGTAGGTGAGGCGACCGAAGAACGGGTGCACCGCGACCTTGAACGCGAGCGCCGAGAACGGCTCGGTCGCGTCGGCGTGGCGCTCGATGATCTTCTCCTCGTCGCGCACGTCGTGGCCCTGGACGGCGGGCACGTCGAGCGGCGACGGCAGGTAGTCGATGACGGCGTCGAGCATGGGCTGCACGCCGCGGTTCTTGAACGCCGAGCCGCACAGCACGGGGTAGATCTCGGAGTTGACGGTGAGCTTGCGGATCGCGCCCTTGATCTCGTCGACCGTGAGCTCCTCGCCGCCGAAGAACTTCTCGAGCAGCTCGTCGCTGGTCTCGGCGACGGTCTCGAGCAGCTGCTGGCGGTACTCCTCGGCCCGGTCCTTCAGGTCGGCCGGGATCTCCTGGACCTCGTACTTGGCGCCCATGGTCACGTCGCCCTTGGCGTCGCCGGGCCACACGAGTGCGCGCATCTCGACCAGGTCGATCACGCCGACGAAGTCGTTCTCGGCGCCGATCGGGAGCTGGAGCACGAGCGGCTTCGCGCCGAGGCGCTTGATGATGGTGTCGACCGTGAAGTAGAAGTCCGCGCCGAGCTTGTCCATCTTGTTGACGAAGCAGATGCGGGGGACGTTGTACTTGTCGGCCTGGCGCCACACGGTCTCGGACTGGGGCTCCACGCCCTCCTTGCCGTCGAAGACCGCGACCGCGCCGTCGAGCACGCGGAGCGAGCGCTCGACCTCGACGGTGAAGTCGACGTGACCGGGCGTGTCGATGATGTTGATCTGGTTCTTGTTCCAGAAACAGGTGACCGCGGCGGACGTGATGGTGATGCCGCGCTCCTTCTCCTGCTCCATCCAGTCGGTGGTGGACGCGCCGTCGTGCGTCTCGCCGATCTTGTGGTTGACGCCCGTGTAGAACAGGATGCGCTCGGTCGTGGTGGTCTTGCCGGCATCGATGTGCGCCATGATGCCGATGTTGCGGACCTTGTTCAGGTCGGTGAGCACGTCAAGTGCCACGGGGTTCCTCCGGATGTTCAGGAAGGGAAGGGTGGGGGGTGAGCGGATGCCGCGTGGCCGCCGCGAGCGCGGGGCCCGCGGCATCCGCTCAGCCGACTACCAGCGGTAGTGGGCCCGAACGAATGCCCGCCGCAGTGGGCGGGGCATCCGCTACTACCAGCGGTAGTGGGCGAAGGCGCGGTTCGACTCGGCCATCTTGTGGGTGTCCTCGCGGCGCTTGACCGCGGCACCCAGGCCGTTCGAGGCGTCGAGGATCTCGTTGGTGAGACGCTCGGTCATGGTCTTCTCGCGGCGGGCCTTGGCGTAGCTGGTGAGCCAGCGGAGCGCCAGGGTGTTCGCACGGTGCGGCTTGACCTCGACGGGGACCTGGTAGGTCGAGCCGCCGACGCGGCGCGACCGGACTTCGAGGGTCGGGCGCACGTTGTCGAGGGCCTTCTTCAGGACCGCGACCGCGTCCTGGCCGGACTTGTTCGCGACGTTCTCGAGCGCCTCGTAGACGATGCGCTGCGCGAGGTCCTTCTTGCCGTCGACGAGGATCTTGTTGACGAGCTGGCTGACGACCGGCGAGCCGTAGACGGGGTCTGCGACGACGGGGCGCTTCGGAGCGGGTCCCTTGCGAGGCATTACTTCTTCTCCATCTTCGCGCCGTAGCGGCTGCGAGCCTGCTTGCGGTTCTTCACGGCCTGCGTGTCGAGTGCTCCGCGGATGATCTTGTAGCGCACGCCGGGGAGGTCCTTCACACGACCGCCGCGGACGAGCACCATCGAGTGCTCCTGCAGGTTGTGGCCCTCACCGGGGATGTAGGCGGTGACCTCGGTGCCGTTCGAGAGCTTCACACGGGCGACCTTGCGGAGCGCCGAGTTCGGCTTCTTCGGGGTGGTGGTGTACACACGCGTGCACACGCCGCGCTGCTGGGGGTTGGCCTTCAGGGCGGGAGCCTTGGTCTTGGTGACCTTCGGCGAGCGACCCTTGCGGACCAACTGCTGAATGGTTGGCACTGCTTCTCCTTGTTGTGCTGCACGGTGACAGCGTTGATGGATTTCACATCACGACCCACCGGCACCGCCGAGCGGCGCTGCCTTCAGTGGTGGGTATGCCGTGGGGGCGTACCGGCCGTGCGGCCGGTGCCCTGGTGTGCGCCCTGTGAGAACCCGTTCCGGCCGCGGGATCCGGAGGATCCGCGGGCACGGCACGAGCGCGCGGCAACGCGCACACCCGATCAATGGTAATGCGGCGTCACGATGCGGTCAAATGAGTGCCGCACGCCCACGGCGAACACCCGCGCGCGCCGGCCGGGTCAGTTCGACCAGCCCGGTGCGTCGAGTTCGCGATCCAGATCGGCGAGGAGCTCGGCCACCTGCGGTTCGACGAGCCGCTCGACCGCGTTCGCGATCCGCTGGCGGTGCCGCGCGAGCTCGGCGCAGATGCGTCGGCCCAGCTGCTTGGCGAACTCGTCCGCGAGGCGAACCTCCTCGCGGAGCGCCTCCTTCTCCTCGGGGGTGAAGGGTCGCGGTGCAGGTTCGGCGGCCTCAGCAGCGGCATCCGCCTCGAGCCCCTGCAGCGTGAACAGGAACGGCTCGCCGGGCGTCGGGTCGGGGTCGAGGTCGAGTCCGAGGAACTCCGGATCGAGCCCCTCCCCCGCACGGTAAAGCCGTCGCGCCTTCCGCTCCTCGGCGAGACGGATCTCGCGGTGCAGCATCGGCAGGTTGCGGGCGGTGTAATCGTCGACGGCGACGTCGATGATGCCCTTCATGCGCATCGAGAACGCATGCTGCACCGGATGCGGGACGTCGACGTCGAGCCCGGCCGCGGTGAGGATCGGCGAGCCGAAGCATCGCGTGCAGAGGCGCACGCGACCACGGTGCGTGCCCGGCCGCCAGCGCGGCAGCCACGCCAGCCAGCGGTCGACCTCGTGGCTCACGCGGGCCTCGACCGATCCCTCCACGCGGTTCACCCTACTGCCGACGGCGTCGGGCGCCGCCGAAGCGGTGTACGGATGTCCCGCCGTGGGCGCCGCGTCACTCGTCGTCGTCGCGCTCCCAGGGCCACTTCGGCCGTTCCACCCCGCCCTCCTCGGCACGGACCGTCACGGCGGCGAGGAGCGCCACGAGAGCGCTCGCGAGCGGGACGATGAGCCCGAAGCCGACCGACATGAAGGACAGGGCGAACAGGAACGCGGCGAGGATCGTCCCCGTGGATGCCGCGTACGCGATCGTCGCGGCGACGACGCCGGTCGCCCACGTCGCGATGAACGCGAGCCCCGCGAGCGACCACGCCCGCATCCCGCGTGTCAGCGCCGCGCCCAGGAGCAGGAGGAGGGCGCCGACCGCCGCGCCGATCGTGATCGGACCGACGAGCCGGCCCGCGGCGGGATCGGCGATGGGCTCCAGGTCGGCGAGCAGGCTGACGAAGCCGAACGCCGCGACGATGAGTGCGACGTCGAGTGCGGCCGCGAAGCCGGCGACGGCCCACGCGGAGGTCGGGTTCGACGGCATCCTCCGAGCCTACGCTTCGCCGGCGACGGCGGCCCCATCCCTCCGGGCGCACCTCCCCGCGGGGGACGACCGGTTCAGCGCGTGCGCGCGAGCGCGGGGACGAGCGGGCCGCGATCGGGCATCCGGGTCGCGCGCGCAGCCCGCGCGATGGGGTCGTCGATGAGGAGCATCCCCGGTTCGTGCGGCGCTGCGGACGGGTCGAGCAGCCCGCGCCGGGCGAGCACCGCGTAGGCTGCGGCGATCTCGCCTCGCGCGCGGTCGACGGCGACGGAGTCGGCGTGTGCGAGCGCTGCGGTGAGCTGTTCCCCGCACGAGCGTCGGACGCGGGCGACCTCGTCGCCGAACTCCTCGCGCACCTCGGCGGCACGTGCGGTCTCGCGCTCCCGCGCGGATCGCGGGACGCGCACGCGGCGCACGGTGACGACGACCGCCATCGCCACGAGCGCGAACCCGCTCAGTGCGGCGATCGAGACCGGAGCCGGGAGGCCGCCACCCGCGCGTCCGGCCTGCACGGCCGTCGCGATCGCCGCCGCAGCGCCGAGGACGGCGACGATCCAGGACATCGTCGCGTCGACGGCGGTGACCGGTCGCCGACGCGACCACGGGACGACGAGCGCCATCACGGCTGCGCCGACGGCGAGCGCGACGGACGACGCCACGACCTCGAACGAGAGCCCGAGGTTCCCCCGACCGAAGAAGAGCGCGTAGGCGACCGCAACGGCGATGGACGCGGCGAGGTACCCGGCCGTCACCGCGTGGTGCGGTCGAAGTGTGGCGGCGACTCGGGGCTCCTCGTCGCCGAGTCGGGCCAGTCGGTCCTCGCGCCACCGCTCGAGTTCGCGGGCCGAGCGCACGCCGAGCGCGGCAACGGCGTCCCGTGTCTCGGGCAGTCCGGCGAGTGCGCGGCGATCGAGTTCGTCCCGGCGGACCGCCAGTGCCGTCGAGTCGGCGCGCTCCGCCCACTGCGCGGCGGTGGGCTCGCTCACGCGACGAGCCTCAGGGACCCCACGATCGCGTCGGCGTGCGTCTGCATCAGCCCGATCACGTCGCTGTGCGCCTCCTCGGCGAACACGTAGCCGGTGAGCCCGTCGAGCGGAAGGCCGTACACGAGACCCGCGAGCGGCGCGCCGTCGGCGTCGTCGCGATCGCTCACGTAGGCCACCCGCCGGCCGCGCGGCACGACGGCGGTCGAGAACGTCGCGACGGCCGGGTCGATCCGGGGCGTGGTGCCCGGCGGGAGCCAGGCGAGCGCGCCCTCGCGCTCGTCGACCCGCCGATCGACGAGCCCGACGTGCAGCACACCGGTCGCGGGAACCGCGTCCGGCCGGAAGAAGAGCGAGGTGATGCCTCCGGTGCGCCGTCGACCCAGCGCCTCGCGGGCCGCTCCTTCGAGCGCGTCGACGTGCGCGCCGAACGGGCCGTCGGCGAAGCGCATCCGCTGCTCGGCGATCCAGAGGTCGTCGGCCGCGGCATCCGGTTCGGGCATGATCGCCCACACCCGCTCGTCGTACGAGATCTCGAATCGCATCAGGCGCCGCTCCAGCGGAAGGTGGACAGGATCGCGTCGGCGAGCAGGCCGAACTCCTCGGCAGTCTCGTCGTCGAGGCGTTCGCCGCCCGCCGAGAGCGGCACGACCGCCGTGAACACGAGCGCCTCGCGCCGGCCCGTGCCGGGGATCGCGACGAGGTAGTCGAACGATCGCGTACGGAGCGTGCCGCCGTCGATCCGGTGCGACGAATCCGACGACCAGCGCATGACGACGCGGGCGTCGTCGAGTGGCGCGGCGCCGCGCGTGCGCACGAGTTCGGCGACCTGCGCGTCGAGCGTGGCGCCCGCGGGAGCGACGACTCGCGCCGCCGTGATCGCGAGCGGCAGCATCCGCCCGGCGGGCACCGACCGCTGGTAGACGAGCCGCACCGGGTCGCGACGCAGGAACTCGTCGGACGCGCGCCGGACGAGTGCCCGGAACCGCGCGTCGAGGTCGGGGCGGTGCTCCGCGCGCATGCGCTCGGACACCGAACCGAGCAGTTCGTCGAACGTCTCGCGAGTCGGTTCGACCGACACCCACCCGGGGGGCAGGAGGAGCACGAACGGCGGGACCGGCGTGCGGGTTGCGCCGGTCAGTTCGTCGCGGAGGCTCATCGCCACGAGTCTACGAGGCGATCCTCGGCCGCTTCCGCGACCTCGCCCGTGATGAAGTCGGTGATCTGCACGCCCTGCGCCCAGGGCTGCTTGGAACCGGCGACGATGTCGACGATACCGGCGGCGCCCGAGTCGAAGGACTCGGCGAGCGAGTCTCCGACGCCCCACAGGCGGCCGAGGAACATGTCGGAGCCGGACGGCAGCTGCGCGGCATCCAGGGCGTATCGCCAGCCCTCTCCGGTCTCGCGGAGCACCTGGCTGACGACGGAGGTCTGCACCCAGGGCACGAGGTTGTCGCCCGCGTTCCACGCATCCGCCGCGTTGCGGCTGATGGTGCCGAGGTGCGTGCGCAGGGCGCCGACGTCGTCGAACCCGAGGAAGAGCCCGATCGGCCGGCCGACCCGGGCGAGCGCGCTGCCCTCACCGGCCGCCGCGAAGATCCGGCCCAGCTTGCCGAAGGGGATGACCCCGACGATCGCGAGGCCGAGGTCCATGCCGCTCTTCCGCCCCTTCGCGTAGAGCACGATGGTCGCGGCGAGCGTGATGAGCGCTGCGGCCGTCGCCAGGATCGCGACCAGCGGGCCTCCGACGATCAGCGCGGCCACGAAGAGCACGAGTCCGACGACCTCGAGCACCTCGACGATGAAGTCGAGGGCGGGCAGGGCGTCGTCCCAGAAGCCGTCCGAGACGCCGTCCTCGTTGGCGGTTTCGAGACCGGTGAGGGCGGCGTCGTACGCGGCGTCCCACGTGTCGTAGAAGCCGTCGAAGCGCGCGGCGGCCTCCCGCCACTCGTCCTCGGCGGTCTCGAGCGCGCTGCCGGCGGCGGCACGCGCGTCGTCCCGGGCGGAGGTCGACCCGTCCGGGTCCTCGGGGGTGTCGGCGGCGTCGTCGACCGCGGTGGCGCGTGACCGCACGGTCTCCCACAGCTCCTCGCAGCGACGGACCGCCGCGTTCAGCGAGACCTGCACCTCGTCGACGGCCTCGCCGTACGTGCGCAGCGCGGTGCCGCTCGGCGAGTACCGCAGGCCCGCCGTCCGGAGGTCGGCGTGCACCTCCTCGGCCTGATCGCGGACGGCGTCGAGCGACTCGCCCCGGCCGACCTGGCCGTCGGCGAGCAGCCGCAGCGTGTTCGCCGCCTTCTGCATCCGCAACCCCAGGTCCTCGATCGCGGTCCCGCGCTCGATGATGACCGAGGCCTCGCCCTCGAGTCGCTCGATCTCGCGACCCTTCGGCGAGTCCGGCATGAATCGGTGGAAGTAGGCGCTGTCACCCATCGTCAGTCCGTCACTTCGTCTCGAACTGGGCGGCGAGGTCGCGGTCGAGCGACGCCCAGCCGTCCTTCACGGCCTCGACCCGCTGCTGGAGTTCGACGAGGTGCCCCTTGAGGGTCTCGCGCTTGTCGTCCCATGCGCCCTCGAACTCGTCGGCGGCATCCCGCAGGCCGGAGCGGCCCATCGGCCGACGGATCGCCTCGACGAGCCGACCGGTCCGACCGTCGGCCTCGTCGAACTCGACGACGATGTCCTTCAGGGCCTGGTCCAGCTCCTGCATCGAGGACAGCGGAATCTCGACTCCGTCTCCCACGGGAACTCCTCACTGACGATCACGGGCGTCGGATGGGACGCCGCGCGGCGGCCGGCACGAGCACCGGACGCCGCGCGGCGGAGGGTCAGCGACCGGCGAGCTGCTGGTCGAGGTCCTGGATCGCCTGCATCATGCCGCGGAGGGCCTCGCCCATCTCGCCGATGCCGTCGACCGCGTTCTTCAGGCCCGTGGTCAGTTCCTCGTAGCCCTGTCCGAACTTGCCGGAGGCGTGCTGGGTCTTGAAGTCGTTGCCGAGCAGGTTGTCGACCGAGCTCTTCAGCTGGTCGAGCTGCGACTGGATGTCGTCGCGCGCGTCCGACAGCTTGCTCGCCATCGCCTCCATCTCGCCGTACGAGGCGCCGAAGTCTGCAGCCATGGTGGAACCTTCCTTCGTTCGGGATCTGCCCGCGACTGCGAGCCGGTGTGTCAACAGACTACGGATGCCTCGGGGCTCGGCCCATGGGGAGCACTCCCCACCCGCGTGCCGGGAGCACGGTCACCCGACGAGCGGCATCTGCACGGTCGTGATGCGCCCGTTCTGCACGAAGATGCCCCGACCCTCCGGGAAGTCCGAGCGCTTGACCTTCGGGAACGGCGTCTTGAACACCGAGTCGCCGTCGTACGCGTCGGGCTTCAGCGCGACGCCGCGCCGACCGGCCTTGAAGTCGCCCACGAACCCGAAGCCGCTCGACAGGTTCGCCACGTCGGCGTCGCCGACGAGGAAGTGGTCGCTCCGGTTGATCGCCTGGAAGAGCTCCTTGAGGGGCCGCTCGGCGTCGGAGTCGGCGAACTGCGTGACGTTCTCGACCGCGATCAGGTAGCGACCGGGCACGGTGGGGTCGCCGACGACGTCGAGCAGTTCGCGGGCGAGGGCCTTGACGTCCTCGACGCTCGTCGCGCTCCGCATCCAGTCCGCGTGCCCGGTCAGCGCGGCCCGCCGCCCGGCCATGTGGAAGAGCCGCACCTCGGGGTCGTGTCGGCGCACGGCGTCGATGACGGCGCGCATCGCGGTCGTCTTGCCGCTCTGCGGCGGGCCGGTGATCGCGAACGTGCCGACGGGTTCGAAGCCGATCGGTGCGAGCGTGTCATCCGAGAGACCGAGGGCGGGCTCGCCCGCGACCTCGCTCGGGAGGTCGGCGGCACCGAACGACGCGGGCAGCGAGCGGATGGGCGCGACCTCGGCGGCGCCGTCCGCGCGCAGCCGCTCGGCGAGCGCCTCGAGCGCCCTGGTCTGCTCGGCCACGTTCGCGGTGCCGCCGAGCACGGCGAGCTGGGTCTCCAGGCCGTCGACGATCGCGCGCCCGGGCGCCGAGCGCTCGTCGAGCACGTCCTTCGGGACGCCGAGCACCTGGTAGCCGCTCTCGTCCGACAGGCGCAGCACGATGCGCTTGGTGACGTTGGCGCTCACCGCGGTCGGCACCGCGCCCGAGCGGTCGGCGGTCGCGACGACGTGCACGCCGAGCGGGCGTCCCTCGGCGAGCAGCCGCATGACGACGTTGTAGAACGGCATGCGCACGGTCGTGGAGTCCCAGTCGGCCTTGAACTGCGCGAAGCCGTCGATGACGAGCAGCACGCGCGGTTCGCGGATGCCGGTGAGCTCGCGGTACTCGGTGAGGCTCGCCGCGTTCGCGGCGCTGAAGGCGCGCCCGCGTCGGTCGAGCAGGTCGTCGAGCGTCCGCAGCAGGCGCTGGATGCGCTCGGGGTCGTCGCCGGCGATGACCGAGCCGACGTGCGGCAGCGCCTCGAGCGAGCGGAGCGCGCCCGAGCCGAAGTCGAGGCCGTACACCTCCGCGGCGCCGAGCTCGGGGCGCATGCCGATCGAGACCGCGAGCGTCCGCAGCACCGTCGACTTGCCCGAACCGCTCGTGCCGTAGACGAGCATCGCGCCGTCGCGGTCGGGCACGAACGCCATCGGCGACTGCAGCTGGCGCTCGGGCACGTCGGCGAGGCCGAACACGACCTCCCCGTCGCCTCGCGCCGGGAGTTCCTCGACGGCAACGGTCGGCGCCAGGTCGTCGAGCCACGGCCGTCGAGGTGCCGGGATGCCGGCGGCCGCCGCCGCACGGATGAACGCGTCGACCATGCGCTTCTGGTCGTTCGGGCCCGGGTCGCCCGCGTGCACGTCGTCGTCGGCGACGCCTTCGCGCTCCCAGACGACCGTCGAGCCGAAGCGGAGCTCCGCGAGCCTCACGTCGGCGGCCTCGGGCTCGTCGCTCGTCCATCCGCCGGCGTACGCCGACTGGAACGGCACGAGACGTCCCGGTCCGGTCTTGGCGATCCCGCGCCCGGGGATGCCGGGGTCGAACCCGGCCGCGACCGGGTCGCCGACGACGTCCCGCGAGTCCGACTCGTCGGCCATCCGCAGCGCGACGCGCAGGTTCGTGTTCGCGCGCAGGTTGTCCTTGATGACGCCGGCCGGCCGCTGCGTGGCCATGATGAGGTGGATGCCGAGGGAGCGTCCGCGTTGCGCGATGTCGACGACGCCGTCCACGAACTCGGGCACGTCGCCCGCGAGTGCCGCGAACTCGTCGATCACGATGACGAGCGCGGGCGGGGTCTCCGGGTCCTGCCGCTTCTCGAGTTCGAGGAGGTCCTTCGCCTTCTTGCGGTTGAACAGGTGCTCGCGGTGGTGCAGCTCGGCCCGGAGGCTCGTCAGCGCGCGCCGCACGAGGTGCGGGCTGAGGTCGGTCACGAGCCCGACGCAGTGGGGCAGCTCGACGCAGTCGGCGAACGCCGACCCGCCCTTGTAGTCGACGAAGAGGAACGTGACGCGGTCGGGACTGTACTCGGCCGCCATCCCGAGCACCCAGGCCTGCAGGAACTCGGACTTGCCGGCTCCGGTCGTGCCGCCCACGAGTGCGTGCGGGCCCTGCGTCCGCAGGTCGAGGGTCATGGCATCCGGGCTGCCCTGGCCGACGAACGCCTTCAGGGTGCCTGCGCGCTTCAGGCGCGGCAGCTTCACTCCGGAGCGGTCGATGACCGACGCGTTCTGCCGCCAGCGTTCGACGACGCTCTCCGCGTCGTGCGCCATCTCGCTCCCGATGAGGGAGAGCATCGAGACGCTCCGCGGCAGGTCGCTGGCATCCTCGACGACCGTGCTGGCGTCGACGACCGGCGCGAGCCGGCGCGCGAACACCTCGGCGTAGCGGAGCGAGACGCCCTCGACCGCGACGTCGGCGTACTCGAGGCCGGAGCGGACGACGCCGACGCGCGCGCGGTCGAGCCCGGCGGTCACGTCGACGAACGTGCGGCACGCGGCCGGGAGGGACTCGACCGTCGGCGCGACGAAGACGGCGTGGATGCCGACCTCCGCGCCGCGCTCGATGAGCTGGACGAGCCGCGGGCGGTCGACGGGCGCCTCGGCCGAGACGATCAGGATGAGCGCCGAGTCGGGTCGGGACTCCTCGCGGACGCCGCCCGGCGTTCCGATGCGGGAACCGCGTGCCATCGAGCCGTCCTCGTCCGCGAGGGGCCCGCGGCGAACCGGGGCGGCGGAGAGCCGCTGCAGGATGAGCTCCTCGAGCGAGTTGAGGAGGGCCGCGCCCGCCGAGGCGCTGTCGGCAAGGGGCGCCCCCGCGACGGGGTTCCGCTCCCCCGACGTGTGCGGCAGCCACTTCAGCCAGTCGAGCTCCCGGCTCCATGCGGGGTCGACGATCGCGGCGGTGACGACGTCGTTCGGCGCGTGCAGGCCGAACAACTGCACGGCGATGCCGCGCAGCGCGTCCGCCGCGAGGTTGGCGGGGCCGGCGATGCCGAGCGCGCCCGAGCTCGGCAGCAGCTCCATGACGGGCACGTCGTCGATCTCGCGGTAGCGCTCGCGCAGCGTGTCGACCTGCTTCGCGTACGTCGGGATGCCGTCGTTCGCGCCCTCGGACTCGCGGATCGAGTTCCGGCTGCGGGCGCGACCGACGCCGAGACGCAGCGCGAGGAAGTTCCAGTGCTCGGGGCGCCTCGTCCAGAGCATCGGACCGAGTCGCATGGCCTGCTCGTACACGGTCGCGACCGGCGGCGTCTCGTCGTGCCGGCGCTCCCGCTCGACGTGCCGTTCGCGCTCGAGCGTCTCCTCGAGGTCCTCCAGTCGCACCTCGAACGTCTCGACCTCGCGCTGCAGCTTCCTGCCGCTGCCCATGCGCTGGCCCAGGTAGTTGGCGAGCAGCATGACCGGCGTGAGCACCACGATCAGGAGCGACGCCGGCCGCTGGGTGATCGCGAAGATGCCGAGGCCCATGAGCACGGGCGACGCGATCATCGGCCACGGGAAGAGGCGCGGGGTCTCCTCGCTCGGCACGCGCGGCTCCGGGTGCGCGGTGCCCGGGTACCGCGGCTCGACGCGCGGCGACCGGTTGAACATGAGGGCGCCGCCGCGCTCCAGCACCGGGTCGGCCGCGGCATCCGTTCCCGCGACCGCGCTGAACGACACGACCGTGTCGCCGATCGTGACGCGGACGCCGGGCAGCGCGCGCACGCGCGCGACCTGGCCGCCGTCGACGAGGAGGCCGTTCGCCGAGTTGAGGTCGACGAGTTCGACCACCTGGTCGACCTCGACGCGCGCGTGCCGCTTCGAGACGAGCGGGTCGGCGAGCACGACGTCGGCGTCGGCGGCGCGGCCGATGACGCCGTGCCCGCGGCGGAGTGGGAACTCGCGCCCGGCGTCGGGCCCGGAGTGCACGTGCATGACCGCGACGGGCGCATCCGCGGCGGCCGAGCGCGCCGCGGGCGAGACCACCGCGGCGTTGAACCCCGACCCGATGGGGGCGTCGGCCGCGAGGGTGCCCGGGTCGAGCACGACCGGGTCGGACGACGTCGGCGGCGCCACGGCGAGCGTGAGCGGCCCCGGATGCGCCGGCAGGTGCGCCGCGGCCGGGTCGGTGTCGGCCACGGCCCGGGCCACGTCGCCGACCGTCGCGGTCGCGTCCGCCGTGACGACGATGTCGACGCCGGCGCCCGACTGCCGCCGGAGCCCGAGCTTGAGCCTCATGCGCCGACCACCTCGACTCGGAATTCGAGCCCGCCGAGGCGAACCGCCGAGCCCGGCGGCACGGCCTGCGGCACGCCCGGCTCGAGGTCGCGTTCGACCCCGGCCGCGTCGACGAGCGACGTGCCGTTGCTCGACCACCGGTCGGTGACGCGGATGCCTCGTGCATCGACCTCGACGGCGGCGTGCGTCTTCGACAGGCCCATGCTCGGGTCGACGAGCGGGACGAGGGTGGCGTCGACCGGGTCGGCCTCGCCGCGTGCCGGCCCGCGGCCGAGCAGGGTCGTGCCGGATGCCGCGATCCGCCCGCCGTCGGCGAACACGAGCGTGACCGTGGTGGCGGGCGCCGGCTGCGAGGCGGGCGCCGACGGCCAGGACATGGGCGACGACGTGTGAGGAGTCGACGGCGGCGCTCCGAGCGGCGGCGGCGTCCACCCGCCTGGCGCGGCGCCGGCCGCGTCGTCGAGCGCGGGCGGCGCGGCGACGACCCCCGAGCTCGACCGTGCCGCCGGGATGAAGGTGCGCTCGTCGATGCCGCGCTCGGAGGCGAGCGAGGGCAGGGTCGCGCGCGTCGCGAGCGGCTCGGACTCGACCCGCCGCCGTGCGTGCCGCAGCGCCTTCGCGTCGAACGGGTCGAGTCCGTGGCGGGCGTCGACGACCCAGCAGCGGCCGATCCGGTCCAGCCAGCTGCGCCCGCGGCCCTCCGGATCCCACAGCCCGGAGCCGAAGCAGATCGCCGGCCCGACGAACGGCAGCACGCCCTGCGCGAGCCAGAGCACCAGTGCCCGGAGGACGACCCGCCAGAAGCCGGGCCGCTCGAACGTGGCGACACCCACCGATCGGAGGCCGAGCGAGGCCTTCCCGATCGTGACGCCCCTCCGGCCGTGGAGCGCGAGCTGCACGATGCCGAGCACGGCGAGAAGGACCTGGCCGGCGCCGGCGAGCACGAGCGGGCCGACGAGCCCCGCGACATCCGCTGACGTCGTCGGTACCGCGCCGTTGCCGGTCGCGGAGACCGCGACGAGGAGCTGCGCCCACCCGATGACGGCGGGCACGGCGACGAGGACCCACACGGCCGCGTCGATCGAGAACGCGGCGGCGCGGCGACCGTTCGGCGCGGGAACCAGCCCGAGGGACGCGGCGTAGGCCGGATCGGGCCGGCCGTCGGGCCCGATGCCGGGAATCGGCTCGGCGGTCTGCATCGTGATGCTCAACAGCGCTCCTCGGGTGTGCAGGGTCAGGGAGCCACCCAAGCAGGCCGGGTGCGCCACGTCGATGGGGAGCGCTCACCATGAGCGCACCCCAGACGAGGGTACCCGGACGGATGCCTCCGCTAGCGCGAGGACGTCACCGGCTGCGGCCCCGCCGCGAGCTGGCGGTCGTACTCCTCGCGCGCCCGCACGTTGCGCTCTCCGACCGTGCGTCCGCGCGCCGCGACCCAGCCGCCGAACCAGATCGGCAGTTCGCGGGCGACGATGAACGCGATGATCGCGAACGGGTCGACCCAGCGCTCGGCGACGAAGTCGGCGGCCTGCTGGGGCGTGAACTGCCAGGCGCCGACCGTGAGCAGCGCCCCGCCGATGTACGAGAAGTAGACGATGATCCCGACGGCGAGGCCGAAGACGGCCCAGGTCCACCACGCGGCGCGATTGAGGATCGCCGCGAGCAGCGCGAACGCGAGGAAGAAGAAGACCACCGGGACCCAGAACACCGGCTGAGCGAGGAACTCGGTGTACACGCGGATGCCGTCGCCGCGCCCGGCCCCGTACCAGGTGATGACGAGGTACGAGATCCCCGCGTAGAGCACCGCGAAGGCGACGGTCGCGATCAGGCCGACGAGCACGCCGAAGCCGCGGTTGCCCTTCTCCTTCGGCGGCGTCGGCGCCTGGACGTAGATCGTCTGCGGCAGCGGCGGCGCAGGGGCCTCCGGTGCCGCGGTGGCCGCACCGACGCCGGCGCCCGCGGCGGCGGCGCCGACGGTCTCCGGGACGCCGGTCTCGCGTCGCACCTCCTCGGCGCGAACCGGCTCGGGACTCGCGGCGACGAGGTCGTCGCGCTGCATCGCCGTGGTGTCGGTGCGATCGGCCGGGTCGGAGCTCACGACGGGCGGATGCTCCGTCCGGGCCCGCTCGACCGCGGCGTCGAGTTCGGATCGGTCGTCCTCCCCGTTCGGGGCTGCGTCGTAGGGCACGGCGGGAGCGGGCTCGGGCGACACCGGTTCCGGATCGGCGTCGGTCCCGGTGAACGCGTGATCGGCATCGTCGGAAGCGGCGGTCGGATCGGGAGCGGCAGCCGGCGGTTCGACGCGATCGACGTGCTCGGCATCGGGTGCCGTCGGGTCGACCTCGGCCTGCGCGGCGGACACGTCGTCGGCCGTGGCATCCGTCGTCGAGTCATCGGTCGTCGCCTCGTCGCCGACGGGGCGATCGGAGACGCCGTCGCCGTCGAGGTCGCGGCGGTCGGGGTCGGATCCGGGGGTCGTGCTGCTCATCGTCCGCTCCTTCCGGGCAGCACCGGCTGCCCGTGGTGCGGCTCACTCTAGCAACGCGTCCGCGCCCCGCCGGGAAGCACGCGCGGAAGGTCGACGCGCGTCGCCGTCGCAGATCCTCGGCGTGCGCGTCAGCCGAAGAGCTGCGTCGCGATGTCGAGCGTGTACCCGCTCACGGCGGGGCCGTCCCAGCGCGTGGCGATCCAGAGCCCCTCGCGGAGGAAGTGCGACTCGCCGGCCGAACCGGCGACGCCCTCGAACTCCACGACGCAGCGCGTGCCGCCCTCCTCCTCGTAGCACTCCTGGCCTGCGGCCTGGAACGCGGCGATGGCGGCCGCAGCCTGGGACTCGTCGACGCTCGCAACGTTCGTCACGAGGCCGACGCGGCCGTCGCCGCCGTCCGGCGGAAGCCAGGCGCACGTGAGCTGCGAGGTGTCCTGCAGCACGGGCAGCGCCACGGCGTCGTCCGTGCCGGAGAGCGCGGGAGCGCCATCCGCGGTCGACCACTCCGGGTTCAGGACGTAGTCCGGAGCGAAGGTGCTCGACCAGTCGAAGGTGTAGATCGCCGCGCAGTCGGTCGGGATGCGCTCGTCCCGCACCGGCTCCGGCGTGGGGACCACGACGGGCGCGGGCGCGGCCTCGGCGGACGGCGCGGGGCGCCCCTGCGACGTCGGCTCGGCGGACTCGCCGCTCGGTGCGGGCAGTGCCAGCGCCGCGACGAGCGCGACGACCGCGATCACCAGCACGGAGGACGCGACGATGAGCAGCGTCCTCGATCGGCGGGAGGCGGGGGCGGCGTCTGGCATGTGGGCTCCGGGTCGGAAACGGATGGGCGACCGCCCGAGATACTAGCCGCCGCACCTGAGTGCCGTCATCAGGCGGGCGGGGTCGGACGGCGAACGGCCCCGGATCGCTCCGGGGCCGTTCGTGGTGCGGGCGGCGGCGAGGCGCCGCCCGCGCGGATCAGCTGTAGTTGCCGGGGGTGAAGTCGTCGCTCGAGAACGAGTCGAAGTCGACGAAGCTGAGGTCGCCCTCGGTGAACGACGCGTCGTCGGTGAAGATGCGGTTCGGGTAGCGCTCCGCCTTCGCCTCCTCGGTCGCCTCGACGGTCACGTTCCGGTACTTGGCGAGGCCCGTACCGGCCGGGATCAGCTTGCCGATGATCACGTTCTCCTTGAGGCCGACGAGCGGGTCGGACTTGCCCTCCATGGCGGCCTGCGTGAGGACGCGGGTCGTCTCCTGGAAGGACGCGGCCGACAGCCACGACTCGGTCGCGAGCGAGGCCTTGGTGATACCCATGACCTCCTGACGCGCCGACGCGGTCTTCTTGCCCTCGGTGAGCGCGGCCCGGTTGATCTCGTTGTACCGCGAGCGGTCGACGAGCTCACCCGGCAGCAGGTCGGTGTCGCCGTGGTCGACGACGGTGACCTTGCGGAGCATCTGCCGGACGATGACCTCGATGTGCTTGTCGTGGATCGGCACGCCCTGCGAGCGGTACACGTCCTGCACGCCGTTCACCAGGTGCTTCTGCACCTCGCGCACGCCCTTGACCCGGAGGACCTCCTTCGGGTCGACCGTGCCGACGATCAGCTGCTGGCCGAGCTCGACGTGCTGGCCGTCCTCGACGAGCAGCGTCGAACGCTTGAGCACGTTGTACGCGATCGGCTCGTCGCCGTTGTCGGGCGTGAGGATGACCTTTCGCTGCTTCTCGGTCTCGTCGATCGTGATGCGACCGGGGGCCTCGACGATGGGCGACGCACCCTTGGGGGTGCGGGCCTCGAAGAGCTCCTGCACGCGGGGAAGACCCTGCGTGATGTCGTCGGCCGAGGCCGAGCCACCGGTGTGGAAGGTGCGCATCGTGAGCTGGGTGCCCGGCTCGCCGATCGACTGGGCCGCGATGATGCCGACGGCCTCGCCGATGTCGACGAGCTTGCCGGTCGCGAGCGAACGGCCGTAGCACTTCGCGCAGACGCCGACCGCCGACTCGCAGGTGAGCACCGAGCGGACCTTGATCGACTCGACGCCCGCCGCGACCAGCTTGTCGATGAGCACGTCGCCCACGTCGTCGCCGGCCTCGGCGACGACCTCGCCCTTCGCGTTGACCGCGTCGGTCGCGAGCGACCGGGCGAACACCGAGTTCTCGACGTTCGGGTCGCGCACGAGCGCACCCGTGGAGTCGACCGCGGCGATCGGCAGCTCGAGGCCCTTCGACGTGCCGCAGTCGTCCTCGCGGATGATGACGTCCTGCGAGACGTCGACCAGACGACGCGTCAGGTAGCCCGAGTCGGCCGTGCGGAGCGCCGTGTCGGCGAGGCCCTTGCGGGCACCGTGCGTGGCGATGAAGTACTCCGCCACCGACAGCCCCTCACGGTACGAGGAGATGATCGGGCGCGGGATGATCTCGCCCTTCGGGTTGTTCACGAGGCCTCGCATGCCGGCGATGTTGCGCACCTGCAGCCAGTTACCACGAGCGCCGGAGGTCACCATGCGGTTGATGGTGTTGCCCTGGTTCGCCGCGAACTCCTCCTGCATGGCCTTCGCGACCTCGTCGGTCGCCTTGGTCCAGATCTGGATGAGCTCCTGACGACGCTCGAGGTCGGTCGTCAGACCCTTCTCGAACTGCGACTGGACCTTCGCGGCCTGCTTCTCGTACTTCGAGACGATCTCCCGCTTCTGCGGCAGCTCGACGATGTCGGAGAGCGCGACGGTCACGCCCGAACGGGTCGCCCAGCGGAAGCCGGCGTCCTTGATCCGGTCGAGCGTCGCGGCCACCTCGGTCTTCGGGTAGCGCTCGGCGAGGTCGTTGACGATCTGCGAGATCTGCGACTTGCCGGCCTGCGCGTTGAAGTACGGGTAGTCCGCCGGCAGCGCCTCGTTGAAGAGCGCGCGGCCGAGGGTCGTCTCCATGAGGAACGGCTGGCCCGCGACGAAGCCCTCGGGCTCCTGGCCCTCGGCGAAGTGCAGCCCCTCGAGGCGGATCTTCACCGTGGCGCCGAGGTCGAGCACGGGCTCGCCCGGACGGTTCTGGTCGAACGCGAGGATCGCCTCGGCGATCGACGAGAACGCACGGCCCTCACCGGCACCGCCCTCGATGACCGTCGTCAGGTGGTGCAGGCCGATGATCATGTCCTGCGAGGGCAGGGTCACCGGACGGCCGTCCGACGGCTTGAGGATGTTGTTCGACGCCAGCATCAGGATGCGGGCCTCGGCCTGCGCCTCGACCGAGAGCGGCAGGTGCACGGCCATCTGGTCGCCGTCGAAGTCCGCGTTGAACGCGGCGCAGACGAGCGGGTGCAGCTGGATGGCCTTGCCCTCGACGAGCTGCGGCTCGAACGCCTGGATGCCGAGGCGGTGCAGCGTGGGCGCACGGTTCAGCAGCACCGGGCGCTCGCGGATGATCTCCTCGAGCACGTCCCACACCTGCGGGCGCGACCGCTCGACCATGCGCTTGGCGGCCTTGATGTTCTGCGCGTGGCTGAGGTCGATCAGGCGCTTGATGACGAACGGCTTGAAGAGCTCCAGCGCCATCTGCTTCGGCAGGCCGCACTGGTGGAGCTTCAGCTGCGGGCCGACGACGATGACCGAACGGCCCGAGTAGTCCACACGCTTGCCGAGCAGGTTCTGGCGGAAGCGACCCTGCTTGCCCTTGAGCATGTCGCTCAGGGACTTGAGGGCGCGGTTGCCGGTACCCGTGACGGGGCGACCGCGGCGGCCGTTGTCGAACAGCGCGTCGACGGCCTCCTGCAGCATGCGCTTCTCGTTGTTCACGATGATCTCGGGCGCGCCGAGGTCGAGCAGGCGACGGAGGCGGTTGTTGCGGTTGATCACGCGACGGTACAGGTCGTTCAGGTCGGACGTCGCGAAGCGGCCGCCGTCGAGCTGGACCATCGGGCGCAGCTCCGGCGGGATCACCGGGACGACGTCCAGGACCATCGCAGCCGGCGAGTTGCCGGTCTGCAGGAACGAGTTGACGACCTTGAGCCGCTTGATGGCGCGGATCTTCTTCTGGCCCTTGCCCTCGGCGATCTGCAGGTGCAGGTCCTGCGCCTCGGCGGCCAGGTCGAACGACTCGAGGCGCTTCTTGATCGCCTCGGCGCCCATGTAGGCCTCGAAGTACATGCCGAAGCGGTCCTGGAGCTCCTGGAAGACCGAGTCCTCGGGCTTCAGGTCGCCGACCTTCAGCGTGCGGAAGTCCTCCCACACGCGCTCGAGGTGCGCGATCTGCTCGTCGCCCGACTTGCGGACGCCGGCCATCTCCTTGTCGGCTGCGGCCTCGGCGCGCTTCTTCTGGTCGGACTTGGCGCCCTCGGCCTCGAGTGCCGCGAGCTCCTCCTCCTTGCGCTGCATGAGCTCGGCGATGCGAGCGTCGCGAGCGTCGCCGATGGCCTTGATCTCGAGCCGGAGCTCGTTCTCGAGGCCGGGCATGTCGGCGTGACGACCCTCGTCGTCGACGTCGATCACCATGTAGGCGGCGAAGTAGATGACCTTCTCGAGGTCCTTCGGCGCCATGTCGAGCAGGTACCCGAGGCGCGAGGGCACGCCCTTGAAGTACCAGATGTGCGTCACGGGCGCGGCCAGCTCGATGTGGCCCATCCGCTCGCGGCGGACCGAGGACTTGGTGACCTCGACACCGCATCGCTCGCAGACGATGCCCTTGAAGCGGACGCGCTTGTACTTGCCGCAGGCGCACTCCCAGTCGCGGCTGGGTCCGAAGATCTGCTCGCCGAAGAGCCCGTCCTTCTCGGGCTTCAGCGTGCGGTAGTTGATGGTCTCGGGCTTCTTGACCTCGCCGTAGGACCACTTGCGGATGTCCTCGGCGGTCGCCAGGCCGATACGGAGCTCATCGAACGTCGTTGCGTCGAGCAATTTCTCTCCTAGATTCCTGAAGTCGTTCTCGTATGCCTGGCGGATCAGATCTCGTCGATGTTCGACGACTCGAAGCGCGCGGAGATGTTGATGCCGAGCTCCTCCGCTGCGCGGAAGGCCTCGTCATCGGTGTCGCGGAGGCTCACCGCGGTGCCGTCGGCCGAGAGGACCTCGACGTTCAGGCACAGCGACTGCATCTCCTTCATGAGCACCTTGAAGGACTCGGGGATGCCGGGCTCCTGGATGTTCTCGCCCTTGACGATGGCCTCGTACACCTTGACGCGGCCGAGGATGTCGTCGGACTTGATCGTGAGGAGCTCCTGCAGCGCGTACGCGGCGCCGTAGGCCTCGAGCGCCCACACCTCCATCTCGCCGAAGCGCTGGCCGCCGAACTGCGCCTTCCCACCGAGCGGCTGCTGGGTGATCATCGAGTACGGGCCGGTCGAACGCGCGTGGATCTTGTCGTCGACCAGGTGGTGCAGCTTCAGGATGTACATGTAGCCCACCGACACGGGGTACGGGAACGGCTCGCCCGAACGGCCGTCGAACAGCTGCGTCTTGCCGCTGGAGTCGATGAGCCGCTCGCCGTCGCGGTTCGGGAGGGTGGAGTCGAGCAGACCCGCGATCTCCTCCTCGAGGGCGCCGTCGAACACGGGCGTGGCCACCTTGGTGCCGGGCTCGGCCTCGCGGGCGACCTCGGGCAGGCGCTTGGCCCACTCGGGGTTGCCGTCGACCTTCCAGCCCTGCTTGGCGACCCAGCCGAGGTGGGTCTCGAGCACCTGGCCGAAGTTCATTCGACCCGGGATGCCGAGGGGGTTCAGGATGACGTCGACCGGCGTGCCGTCGGCGAGGAACGGCATGTCCTCGACCGGCAGGATCTTCGAGATGACGCCCTTGTTGCCGTGGCGGCCGGCGAGCTTGTCGCCCTCGGTGATCTTGCGCTTCTGGGCGATGTAGACGACCACGCGCTGGTTGACGCCCGAGCCGAGCTCGTCGTCGCCGTCCTGTGCGTCGAACACCTTGACGCCGATGATGGTGCCCTGCTCGCCGTGGGGGACCTTCAGCGACGTGTCGCGGACCTCGCGGCTCTTCTCGTTGAAGATCGCGCGGAGCAGTCGCTCCTCGGCCGAGAGCTCGGTCTCGCCCTTCGGCGTGACCTTCCCGACGAGGATGTCGCCGGGGCGGACCTCGGCGCCGATGCGGATGATGCCGCGCTCGTCGAGGTCGGCCAGCAGGTCGGGGCTCACATTCGGGAGGTCGCGGGTGATCTCCTCCTTGCCGAGCTTGGTGTCGCGCGCGTCGACCTCGTACTCCTCGATGTGGATCGAGGAGAGGACGTCGTCCTTCACCAGGTTCTGGCTGAGGATGATCGCGTCCTCGAAGTTGTGGCCCTCCCACGGCATGAACGCCACGAGGAGGTTCTTGCCGAGCGCGAGCTCGCCGTTGTCGGTCGCGGGACCGTCGGCGATGACCTCGCCGACCTCGACGCGGTCGCCCGCGGAGACGACGACGCGGTTGTTGTACGACGTGCCCTGGTTCGAGCGGTCGAACTTGCGCAGGTAGTAGGTCTGCGTGCCGCCCTCGTCGAGCTGCAGCGTGACCGCGTCGGCCGAGACCTCGGCGACGACACCCGCACGGTCGGCGGTGATCACGTCACCGGCGTCGATCGCGGCGTAGCCCTCCATGCCCGTGCCGACGAACGGCGAGTCGCTGCGCAGCAGCGGCACCGCCTGGCGCTGCATGTTCGCACCCATGAGGGCGCGGTTCGCGTCGTCGTGCTCGAGGAACGGGATGAGCGACGTGCCGACCGACACCATCTGGCGCGGGGAGACGTCCATGTAGCCGATCTCGTCGGCCGGGAACAGGTCGACCTCGCCGCCCTTGCGACGCGCGAGCACGCGCTCCTCGACGAAGTGGCCCTTGCCGTCGAGCGGCGCGTTGGCCTGGGCGACGATGAAGTCGTCCTCCTCCATCGCGGTGAGGTAGTCGATGTGGTCGGTGACCTTGCCGTTCTCGACACGACGGTACGGCGTCTCGATGAAGCCGAACGAGTTGATGCGCGCGAACGACGCGAGCGAGCCGATGAGGCCGATGTTCGGGCCCTCCGGCGTCTCGATCGGGCACATGCGGCCGTAGTGGGAGGGGTGCACGTCGCGGACCTCGACGCCCGCGCGGTCGCGCGAGAGGCCGCCGGGGCCGAGCGCCGAGAGGCGGCGCTTGTGCGTGAGGCCGGCGAGCGGGTTGTTCTGGTCCATGAACTGCGACAGCTGCGACGTGCCGAAGAACTCCTTGATCGCGGCGACCACGGGTCGCACGTTGATCAGGGTCTGCGGCGTGATCGCCTCGATGTCCTGCGTGGTCATGCGCTCGCGGACCACGCGCTCCATGCGCGAGAGGCCGGTGCGGACCTGGTTCTGGATCAGCTCGCCCACGGCGCGGATGCGGCGGTTGCCGAAGTTGTCGATGTCGTCGACGTCGAGGCGAATGTCGACCGCCTTGCCGCCGCGGCGGCCGGGCAGGGTCGCGCGGTCCTCGTGCAGGGCGACGAGGTACTTGATCGTGGCGACGATGTCCTGGACCGTCAGCACCGAGTCGGTGAGCGGCGCCTCGAGGCCGAGCTTGTTGTTGATCTTGTACCGGCCGACCTTGGCGAGGTCGTAGCGCTTCGGGTTGAAGTAGAAGTTGTCGAGGAGCGCACGCGCAGCCTCGGCGGCGACCTGCTCGCCCGGACGGAGCTTGCGGTAGATGTCCTTGAGCGCCTCCTCCTTCGTGAGGATGTTGTCCTTCTCGAGGGTGAGCGCGATGGACTCGTAGCCGGCGAACTCCTCGAGGATCTCCTCGGAGGTCAGGCCCAGGGCCTTCAGGAAGACGGTGACCGACTGCTTGCGCTTGCGGTCGATGCGGACGCCGACCTGGTCGCGCTTGTCGACCTCGAACTCGAGCCACGCGCCGCGGCTCGGGATGACGCGCGCCGAGTAGATGTCCTTGTCGGAGGTCTTGTCGGGCGTGCGCTCGAAGTAGACGCCGGGCGAACGGACGAGCTGCGAGACGACGACGCGCTCGGTGCCGTTGATGACGAAGGTGCCCTTGGGGGTCATGAGCGGGAAGTCGCCCATGAAGACCGTCTGGGTCTTGATCTCACCGGTGAGGTGGTTCATGAACTCCGCGTTGACGTACAGCGGAGCGGAGTAGGTCTTGCCCTTCTCCTTGCACTCGTCGATGGTGTACTTCGGCGGCTCGAGCTCGGGGTTGGAGAACGAGAGCTGCATGGTCTCGCCGAGGTCCTCGATGGGCGAGATCTCCTCGAAGATCTCCTCGAGGCCGGTGGCCTCGGGAAGGTCCTGACGGCCGGACTCGATGGCCTCCTCGACGCGGGCGCGCCAGGCCTCGTTGCCGACGAGCCAGTCGAAGCTCTCGGTCTGGAGGGCGAGCAGATCGGGTACGGTGAGGGTGTCGGTGACCTTCGCGAACGAGAGGCGGCTTGCACCGCGTCCGTTCTTGGGGGTGGGCGTGGATGCGTTGCGCGCAGCAGCCAAGGAAATGACCTCCATGGCCCCGTCGGGGGCCGGTTCACTGTCGGTGGTGGTGGAGTTGACCCCTCAGACGTGGTGCGGATGCCGGGAGACCCGACACGCAGAAGCCGACCGCAATATGAAGGCATAGTGGGTCTGGGAGCGCAAAGGTCAAGCATAGACCGGATGACGCGCCATGTCCAGTCGGATTCTTGATTTGTCCCGGCATCTCGGGTATAACCCGCGCGTGCGGCCCCGTCGGGCGTCGTGGACCTCCTCCTCGGGCGCGTCGGCGTGCGACGATGCCCCCATGGCGCCACGCATCGAGTTCGAGCGCGACGTGTTCTCGTCGAGGGGCTGGACGCTGCTCGTGGACGGCGCCGCGCAGTCGCACGTCGACGCCGATGAGCCGACGCGGCTGTTCTTCGAGTACGTGCGCCGCATCGGCAACGTGGTCGACGCCCTCGCCGATCCGGGCGCGCCCGTCACGGCCCTCCACCTCGGCGGCGGCGCCATGAGCCTCGCGCGGTACGTGGCGGCGACGCGACCAGACTCGAGCCAGGTCGTGGTCGACGCGGACGCGCGGCTCGTGGCGCTCGTCACCGAGCGTCTGCCACTGCCCGCGGGCGAGCGCATCTCGGTCATGGTCGCCGATGCACGCGACGCGCTCGCACGACTCGACGCCGACCTCCGATTCGACCTCGTGATCGTCGACCTCTATGCGCGGCTCGAGGCGCCGGCGTTCGTCGACGACCCGGCGTTCCTCGGCGCGTGCCTCTCGCGTCTCGCGCCGGCCGGGCTCGTCGTCGTCAACGTCGCCGACGCCGCGGGCGGACCGCGACTCGCCGCGCAGGCCCGCGCGCTCGCGCGCGCCGACCCCGCCGTCGACCTCCTGGTCGCCGCACCGCCGGGCGTGCTCGCGGGCGCCGAGGAGGGCAACGCCGTGATCGTCGCCGGTCGCGAGATCCCGTCGCTCGTCGTGGAGCGGCTCCGCGAGGCCGGTCCGTTCCCCGTCGACGTGCTGCAGGGTGCGCGGCTGGACGCGGTGCTGTGGGGCGCATGCTGATCCGGCGCGGGTAGCGTGGCATCCGTGCCGGAACTCGAACGACGCCTCGCCCTGAGCGGGCACCTCGCCCGCCTCGAGGAGTCGCGCACGCGACCCGGATCGTGGACGCTGACCGTCGACGCCACGCCCCAGTCGCACGTCGACCTCGAGCAGCCGGAGTGGCTGGGCTTCGAGTACGTGCGGCGCATCGGGCACGCCGTCGACCTCGTCCGCGAGGAGGGCCGGCCGATCACGGTGCTGCACCTCGGCGGCGGCGCGTTCACACTCCCCCGGTACGTCATCGCGACCCGGCCGGGATCACGCCAGCAGGTGATCGAGCTCGAGTCCGACCTCGTCGACCTCGTGCGCACGAACCTGCCCTTCCCGCGCGGCGCGCAGGTGCGGGTGCGGCACGGCGACGCCCGCGAGGTGCTGGCCAGGCTCCCCGCGGGGCTCGACGGTGCGGTCGACCTCGCGATCGTCGACATCTTCTCGGGCGCCCGAACCCCCGCCCATGTCACGAGCGCCGAGTTCCACGAGCTGATCTCGCCGAGGCTCGCGCCCGGGGGCATCGTCGCCGTGAACGTGGCCGACGGCGCCGGGCTCGCGTTCGCCCGTTCGCAGGCGGCGACGCTCGGGCACGTCTACGCGCACGTGGCGATCGCCGCCGACACGGGCATGCTGAAGGGGCGGCGCTTCGGCAACGTCGTCATGTACGCCTCGCACGACCCGCTGCCGTTCGACGGGATGCCGAGGCGCCTCGCGAGCGACCCCGCTCCGGCGAAGCTCGTCGAGGGCGATGAGCTGGTCCGCTTCGTCGCGGGTGCGCCGATCGTGACGGATGCAACGGCGGTGCCGTCCCCGCCGCCCGCGCGGTCGGTCTTCCTGGCGAAGCCGTAGCGCCGCCCGTCGCCGCCGTCAGGCGTGCCGGAACCGGACCTCCTGGCCCGGCCGGACCTGCGCGAGCCGGTCGAGCGAGGCCGGGTCG
Source organism: Agromyces sp. GXQ0307 (assembly GCF_044769845.1). Lineage (NCBI taxonomy): Bacteria > Bacillati > Actinomycetota > Actinomycetes > Micrococcales > Microbacteriaceae > Agromyces > Agromyces sp. GXQ0307. The sequence goes on from NZ_JBIZVY010000002.1 coordinate 271,106, forward strand.
ACGATCGCGACGACCGGGTACCCGCCCGTCACGGGCCGGTCGGCGAGGAGCACGGTCGGCACCCCGGCGCCGGTGACCTGGATGGCGCCCGCGACCGTCGGTTCGCTCACGAGTTCGCCCGCCACGCGACGCTCGAGCGCGGGCCCCTCGAGCCTCGCGCCCACGCGATCGGACGAGGCGGAGACGCGCCAGCCCGACTCGTGCAGCGCGGCGAGCGCGGCATCCGTCACCCAGTCGGCCCTCGGCCCAGGCAGCAGGCCGAGCACGACCGCGCCGACCGGGGGCGGGTAGGCGGCGTCGTCGTCGAGCAGGGGCACGGATGTCGCGGGCTCGGGCCCCACGGCGAGCACGCGCCCGGCGTCGACGGGTTCGGGTCCGATCCCGGCGAGCGTGTCGCGGCTGCGGGATCCGAGGGTCGTGGGCTCGTCGATCCCGCCGCGGACCGCGACGAGGTACCTGAGACCGCGCTGCGCGGTGCCGATCTCCACGGGCTCGCCGGCGCGCACGCGCGCGGCACGGTAGGGGCCGACCTCGCGTCCGGCCACGCGGACCGACCCCCACGCACCGGTCACCGCGAACCAGAGATCGCGATCCGACGCGAAGCGGAGACCGCCGAGCACGACCTCGAGGCCGGCGAACCCGTCGGGGTTGCCGACGAGCCGGTTCGCGAGCGCGAGCGCGCCGCGATCCAGTGCGCCCGACGGCGCGACGCCGAGGTGCGCGAAGCCCGGACGGCCGAGGTCCTGGACGAGCACGCGCCCGCCCGTGCCGTCGATGCGCAGCCGGGTCACGCGCGCGCCTCCCGGAAGCGCACGCCGCGGCCGGGGACGAGGAGCGCCGGCGGATCGACCTCCGGGTCCCAGAGTGCGGCGTCGGTCCGCCCGATGAGGCGCCACCCGCCCGGGCTCTCGCGCGGGTAGGCGCCGGAGAACGCGCCGGCGAGCCCCACGGCGCCGGGCGGCACGCGCGTCCGCGCGACGTCGAGCCGCGGCACGTCGAAGGGCCAGTCGTCGGCGACGAGGTAGCCGAACCCCGGCGCGAAGCCGATGAACGCGACCCGCCACCGGGTGGCGAGATGCCTGGCGACGAGGTGCTCGGCGGTCACGCCGAGGTGCGCCGCGACGTCGGCCAGGTCGACGCCGCGGTAGTCGACGTCGATCACGAGGTCGTCCGACGCCGGCGCTCCCGCGCGAACGCGAGGACCGTCAGCCGTCTCGGACGGCGCGGTCGGACGGGCACCGCGCGCCGCGCGGCGCACCCAGTTCGCCGCCGACTCCAGTGGAAGACTGGCCGGGTCGACGGCCACGAGCAGGGTCCGTGCCGCCGGGACCAGCTCGACCACGCCCTCGGGCCGGTCGAGCGCGAGTGCGTCGTGCAGTTCGATCACCGCGTCGAGCCCGTCGCACTCCACGAGGATCGCCGAGCGGCCGGCGGGCAGCAGCCGAGGCTCGGCGCGGCTCATGCGAACGGCCGCACGTCGTGACCGGCGCTCGCGAGCGCCGCCCGCACGGCCCGCGCGATGCCGACCGACCCGGGGGTGTCGCCGTGCAGGCAGAGCGAGTCGGGGGCGAGCTCGACGCGCGCTCCGTCGGCCGCGCCGATGCCGCCGGTCTCGACGAGTTCGAGGGCCCGATCGGCCGCCCGCTCGGGGTCGTGCACGAGCGCGTCGGGGTGGCCCCGCGGCACGAGGCGGCCGTCGGCGAGGTATGCGCGATCGATGAAGGCCTCGCGGGCGTAACGGATGCCGGCGGCCGACGCGGCGCGTTCGAGCGCGCTCCCGGGCGGCCCGAGCACGGCGACGCCCGGCGCAGCCTCGGCGAGCGCGTCGGCCACGGCGGCGGCGGCGGACCCGTCGGCCCCGAGGCGGTGGTAGAGCGCACCGTGCGCCTTCACGTAGGCCACGCTCGCCCCGACCCCGCGCGCGATGCCGTCGAGCGCTCCGAGCTGGTAGAGGAGCTCGGCCGCGAGCTCGTCGACTGATACGTCGAGCGCCCGCCGGCCGAACCCGGCGCGGTCGCGGTAGCCGGGATGCGCACCGAGCACGACGCCGTGGCGGACGGCGAGGCGTGCGCTGCGACGCATGGTGAGCGGGTCGCCGGCGTGGAACCCGCAGGCGACGTTCGCGCTCGAGACGACCTCGAACATCGCCTCGTCGTCGCCCATGCTCCACGCGCCGTACGACTCGCCGAGGTCGGCGTTCAGGTCGATCGCGCGCTGCATGCTCCCATTCTCCCGCCTGCTCGCGCAGACTGGGCGGGCGGGCCGGAACGACGCACTCCCGGTCCGGAGGAGGTCTCGGATGCCCGGACGAACACCGCGGACGCGAAGCAGGACCGGAGCGGTCTCCGCAGCGGCCGCGCTCGTCGCGACGACGGCCGTGCTCGCGGGCTGTGCGCCCGACGCGGACTCGGGTCCGGTCGTGATCACGTCGTCGGCACCCGCATCCACGTCGCCCGCGGCGTCCGCGCCGCCGGCGGTGCGACCCGTCGGCGAGGCCGAGACGCTCGCCACCGGTCTCGAGTCGCCGTGGTCGATCCTCCGGCTGCCCGACGGCGGCGTGCTCGTGAGCGAACGCGATCGCGGGCGGGTCGTCGAGGTGCTCCCCGACGGCGACGTGCGTGAGGCCGCCGTCCTGCCCGACGTCGTCGCCGGCGGGGAGGGTGGGCTGCTCGGGCTCGCCCACCTTCCGGGCGACGGCGCCGACGAGGCATCCGTCCTCGCGTACTTCTCGACCGACGAGGACAACCGCATCGTGCGGATGCCGCTCACGGGTGAACCCGGCGAGCTCGGACTCGGCGAGCCCGAGGTGGTGCTCGACGGCATCCCGCGCGGCAGTCGTCACAACGGCGGCCGGCTCGCGGTCGGACCCGACGGGTTCCTCTACGCGACGACCGGCGACGCGGGCGACGGCGACCTCTCGCAGGACCCGGACGCCCTCGGCGGGAAGATCCTGCGCATGACGCGGGACGGCGAACCGGCCCCCGGCAACCCCGACGGCACGCTCGTGTGGAGCCTCGGCCACCGCAATCCGCAGGGCCTCGCATGGGATGCCGCGGGCGGCATGTGGGCGGCCGAGTTCGGCCAGAACACCTGGGACGAACTCAACCGCATCGAACCGGGCGCCAACTACGGGTGGCCGATCGTGGAGGGTCGGGCCGACGACGACCGCTTCCGCGACCCGGCCGTGCAGTGGCCCACCTCGCAGGCCAGCCCGAGCGGCATCGCGATCGTGGGCGACACGATCGTGCTCGCCGCGCTCCGCGGCGAGCGGCTGTGGTTCGCGTCGCCGGCGCTGACCTCGCCGACCGAGGTCGAGGCGGCGCTCGCCGGGGAACTCGGACGCCTGCGCGACGTGGTGCCCGGGCCCGACGGCGAGCTCTGGGCGCTCACCAACAACACCGACGGACGGGGGACTCCGCGGGACGGCGACGACCGCCTCGTGCGGATCCGGCTCGCGGACGCGGACTAGGCCGGTCCCCCGTTCGGGGGACCCCGGAAGCGGTTGCACCCGGTACTCCCGGGGATATCCTCGATCGCATGGCGGATCTCGCGAGGGTTCGGATCTGGGCGGAGGCGCTCATCGCCCTGCACCTGGACCCCGCCGTGTGGAGCTTCGGCTTCGACAACGCCAAGAAGCGCGCCGGGCTGTGCAACTACACCGAGCGGCGGATCTCGGTCTCGCGCTACCTCGCGGCCCGCTACGACGACGACGAGATCCACCAGATCCTGCTGCACGAAGTCGCGCACGCCATGGCCGGGCCTCGCGCGGGCCACGGGCCCCGGTGGGCCACGACCGCGGCCGACATCGGCTATGTCGGTCGGCGCACGCACGACGGCGCGGTCGCCGACGAGCTCGCGCCGTGGGTCGGCCGATGCCCGGTCGGGCATGAGCACTACCGGTATCGCGAACCGAGCCGTCCGCTCAGCTGCGGGCTCTGCCGTCGCGGCTTCGACCGGCGGAACCTCATCGTGTGGAGCCGCCGCGAGATCACCGCGGCGATGCGGCGAGCCGCGGCGAGCGCGGCCGCCGACTGACGCGGGGGGCGGATGCCGCGGGGTGGACCGCGCCCGCCGTGCCACTCGCCGATCGGGCCCGGCGCCGTGACCGGATCGTGGCGGCCACGGTGCGCGCGAGCCGGTAGTTTGGTGCGGTGCCCGTCTCGACCGTCTCGATCCCCGTCGGCCAATGGTTCACGGACGACAGCGGGCGGTGGTGGTTCGACTCCGGTTCGTTCGCGCTCGACTTCGCCTACACCGGTGGCATCCACGTCGCCGTCGCCGTCGCCCCCGCACGACTGAACTCGCCTGACGACCTCACCGCGTGGATGCGCGAGCGCTTCCCGATGCCCGTCGCGCCCGCACGGTCGCGCGACCTGTTCGACGCGACCTCGCTGCGCGACGCGATCGCACGCCTCGCCCTCGCGGCCGGCCGCGGCGACGCACTCGCCACCGCCGACATCGACGTGGTCAACCTGTACGCCGCCACGCCCGACATTCCGCCGACGCTCGACGGCGGTTCACGGCAGGCGGGGCGCTCGGTGCAGACCGTGGGCCAGGCGCTCTCCACGATCGCGCGCGACGCGGTCGACTGCTTCGGCGAGGCCAACCACGGCCGCGTGCGCAGCTGCGCCGGCGACTGCGGCATCGTCTACCTCGACACCTCGCGTGCCGCGAGCCGGCGCTGGTGTTCGATGCAGCGGTGCGGCAACCGTGCGAAGGTCCGGGCGCACCGCGCCAGGAAGTCGGGCAAGGTCGCCCTCAGCGCCGCGTGATCGCCGCGCCGGTGGCGGGGAACGCGCTCAGCGAGCCCTGACGACGCGCGCCGTCGCGTCGCCGTCGCGCGTCGCGGCGCGGCGCAGGGCCGCGGGGTCGGCGCCCTCCGCGATCGCCTCGCGCCCGCCGACCGAGGCGGTCGCGAGGTGCGCGACCGCGCGCCGGAGGCCCGTGTACGAGGCGCAGGCGACGGCGGCCTCGGGCGAGGTGTCGTCGATGCCGAGCTCGGCGAGCGCGTCGATCACGGCACCGGCTGCGAGCACGTCGTCGGCGGCGAAGCCGCCGTCGGAGCGCCCGGCCGCGACGATCGCGAGGTACGCGCGCCGGCCGAGGGCCTCCTGTTCGGCGAGGATCCACGCACCGGCCGCCGCGGCGTCGGCGAGTCCCGCGACGAGCACCGCGCCGGGTGCGTCGGCGAGCACCTCGGCGGGCACGCGGGCCGCCGCGGCGGTGCCGCCACCGGAACCGCCGCCCGCGGCATCCGGTACCTGGTCGACCCACACGAGCACGTCGGCGCCCCGCGCGATCCGCCGCACGCCGTCGGCGCCCTGGTCGAACCGCACCTGGTACTTCGACTGCGCGGCGGGCGTCGCCTCGGCGGCGGTCGTGCTGGTCGTCGTGCTCACCGCGTCAGGCTACGCGATCGGCGCGGAGCGACCCACTCGTAGGGTGGGAGCATGACCTCGAATGTCGACGCCAGGCCCGTCACCATCATCACCGGCGGCGGCCGGGGCATCGGGCGCGCGATCGCCGAGCGGCTCGCGGCCGAGGGCCACGACCTCGTGCTGACCTATCGCGAGCGGCGCGACGAGGCCGAGGCGGTGGCAGACGGATGCCGCGCGGCGGGCGCGCGCGTCGAGCTCCTGCAGCTCGACCTCGCCGACCTCGACCGCTCGGCCGAGATCGTCCCCGAGGCGGTCGGCCTGTTCGGGCGGGTCACCGGGCTCGTGAACAACGCGGGCATCACCGGCCTCATCGGGCCGTTCCTCGACGGCTCGATCGAGGAGTCGGAACTCGTGTTCCGCATCAACGTGCTCGCGCCCATGGTGCTGTGCCGGTCGGCGATCGCGCACATGGCGACCGATCGCGGCGGCGCAGGCGGGTCGATCGTGAACATCTCCTCGGGGGCGGCGACGCACGGTGCACCGAACACGTACATCCCCTATGCGGCGAGCAAGGCCGCGCTGAACGCCATGACGATCGGACTCGCGAAGGAGTTCGCCCCGGTCGGCGTGCGCGTGAACACGGTGTCGCCCGGCACGACCCGCACCGAGATCCACGCGGCGGCGGGGCGGCCGAACGCCCCCGACGAGCGCGCGGGGAACATCCCGATGGGGCGTCCGGGCGAGCCGCACGAGATCGCCGGCGCGGTCGCGTACCTCCTCTCCGACGACGCGTCGTACACGTCGGGCGCCGACATCCTCATCGCGGGCGGCAAGTAGCCGCGGCCTCGCCTCGGGTCGCGGACCGGGCCACGGGCTGCGCCGCGAGCGTCAGCGGTGCAGCGCGGCGTAGTGCGCCAACGCCTCCGCGTCGCTCGCGCGTGCGGCCGCGCGCCGCGCCGCGTCGAGCGCCGCGACCGGATCGGATTCGCGCCGAGCGATGCCGAGCTGCCGTTCGGCCTCGGCGAGCCGGGTCCGTGCGTCGGCGCCCACGAAGGCGCGGGCCCGCTCGAGCGCCTGGCCCGCGACGCGGATCTGGCTCTCGGCGATGGCGATCGCGCCGGACAGCGCGCCGCGCGCGCCGTCGAGTCGCTCCTGCTCGCGTCGTGCACCCGCCCGGGCCGCCTCGAGCCGGTCGCGGGCCGCCCGCAGCCGATCCCGCTCGGCGAACGGGTCGTCCGCTCGGTGCTCACGGCCGACGAGGAGCGGCGACAGGTCGCCGATGGCGGACGCGAGCGCTGCACCCGCCTCCGGGTCGGATGCGCGGTCGCGCTCGCCTCGCGCCGCGATGAGTTCCGCGTCGAGGTCGGCCGCCTCGAGACCGGCGTCCTCCGCAGCGCGAGCCAGGTCGAGTTCGACGTGCTCGATGCGATCGAGTTCGCCCTCCGCACGCCGGAGGGCGTGCGCGGCGCGGCCGTTGAGGCCTGCGATGGGTGCTCCCGGCGCCTCGGCCAGCCGGTGCGCGGCGTCGTCGAGTGCCGACGTCGCGGTCGCGAGGTCGTGGTCGACACGCGCGAGCGCCCCCTGCGCCCCGGCGAGCGCCGCCGCCGAGAACCGGGTACCGAGTCGTTCGAGGGCGGATGCGGCATCCGCTCGTCGTGCGCCCAGTCGTCGTGCGCGTTCGCGGAGCGCCGGCGTGTCGTCGGCCGCCCCGCGCTCGGCCGCGCGTCGCGCGGCGAGCACCTCCTCGGCGTCGGCGAGCGCCCGCTCGACGGAGTCGCACAGCGACGAGATGCGCGAGCTCCAGGCCCGACGCTGCGCCGCGGTGTCCGGTTCGGCGTCGTCGAGGCGCTGCTGGAGGAGGAAGGCCTCGCGGAGCCATCCGCGGGCACGCTCGACCGTCTCGCCGAGCTCGCGCGCCGTCTCCGGGCCGAACTGCGCCTCGGCGAACCGGATCTCCTGGATGGCGTCGCGCACGGCCTCGTCGGCGCCGACCAACCGCGCCTTCGCGGCGGTCTCGAGTTCGCGCACCGCGACGGCGTCGCGCGCCTCGCGCCGCGTGCCCAGGCGTCGGAACCCGATCACGCCCGCCGCGAGCGCCAGCGCAGCGGGCCCGAACACGATGAGGGAGGGCAGCCAGTCGGCGGCGTCGGCCATGCTCGGGAGCCTAGCGCGGCGATCCGCGACCCGACCGGGCGGTCGCCGTGCGACGCCCGTGAATCCGGCGCGGCCGCTTGGATCGCGCCATCCGTCGCCCCTAGGGTCGTGCCATGCGGGTGCTGCTCAAGCTGACCCTCGACTGCGATGCGGATGCCGCGTGGCGCGCGATCCGGAGCCCGGCCGTGCTGCGCGAGGTTGTCGCGCCGTGGCTCGATTTCGAGTCGCTCGAGGCCGAGGGCTTCCCGGCGACGTGGCCCGAGGGACCGCATCGGATGCGCGCGCTCGCGTTCGGGATCGCGCCGAGCGGCGAGGAGTACGTGGACGTGTCGTACCCGGGCGGGCTGCCGTCCGGCGTGCGGATGCTCCGCGACGCGGGCGGCGCGGTCACCGGTCCGCTGTCGGCGTTCCGGCACTGGGACCACCGCATGGCGATCTCGCCGCTGCCCGACGGGCGGACGCTGTACCGCGACCAGCTGCGCGCCAGCGCCGGGGCGCTCGACGCCCTGTACTGGTACCCGACGTGGGCGTTCTGGCAGTACCGGGGGGCACGGCTGCGACAGCTCGCGCCGACGTGGGCGTACGACCCGCCCGGCACCGCGGACGCGGCGCGGGCGGAGGCCGGACGTGCGGCCGTGTCCGTCGCGCCGAACGGCGCGGGCCGTGGGAGCGAGCGATCGTGACGGCCTCGCTCGGGGCGCTCCAGCTCGCCGACTGGCGCCGGCACGTGTTCGCCCTCTACGCCGGCGTGCGGCACCTCAGCGTGCACGACCCCGCGCAGGGTCACGAGCTGTGGCGCTCGGGACGCGACGAGCTGTTCGCCGGGCATCCGCAGTCGCCGCTGCTGCCCGACGACCGCGCGCGGTTCACGGGCCTCGAGATCGCGCCGTACGACCCGGACTGGCGGTTCGAGCTCGAGGTGCGCCGACCCGAGGAACCGCAGCGGATGGTCGTCGACAGCTCGTCCGACGGGACGATCCCGTTCTCGCTCGTCGGCACCGTGCGGCTCCCCTACCTCGGCACGCTCGACGTGTGGCGGCTCACGGCGTACGGCGGGGGGCTGTTCCTTCCGGTCAAGGACGGCCTCGCCGGGGCGCCCGGCGGCACCTACGGCGGCGGCCGCTACCTGCTCGACACCATCAAGGGCGCCGACCTCGGTTCGGGCGGGAACGACGACAGCCTGGTCATCGACCTGAACTTCGCCTACAACCCGTCGTGCGCGTACGACCCGTCCTGGTCGTGCCCGCTCGCTCCTCCCGGGAACACGCTGCGCGAGCCGATCCCGGTGGGCGAGCGGATGCCGCGCTGACGCGCCGCGGATCGGGCTCCCAGCCGACATCCGCTATGGTGGTCGACGGCGTGCGCGAGGAACGCGCCGCCTGCGTCGTAGACACGCTTCCGGGCTTCGGGCCCGATGACTTCATACGGCGAACGGATTCGCCGACCGGCGTCTTCGCCATCACCCACCGCCGGGCCCATCCGCCGCTGCCGCACGTGCACCGGCGCGCCCGGCCGTGCCATCCGGAACGGACCCCCTTGACCGAGATCACCTTCGGCGCGCTCGGCGTGCCCGCACCCCTCGTCGCGGCCCTCGCCGCCGACGGCAAGACCACCCCCTTCCCGATCCAGGCCGACACGCTGCCCGACACGCTCGCCGGCCGCGATGTGCTGGGCCGCGGCAAGACCGGCTCGGGCAAGACCATCGCGTTCGCGCTGCCGATGGTCGCCCGCCTCGGCACGTCGCTCGCCGGCGGTCGTCGTCGCGCCGGCCGCCCGCTCGGCCTCGTGCTCGCCCCGACGCGCGAACTCGCGACGCAGATCACGCAGACCTTCGAGCCCCTCGCCGCGGCGTACGACCTGAAGGTCACGACGATCTTCGGCGGCATCAACCAGAAGCGCCAGGTCGACGCGCTGCGCGCGGGCGTCGACATCGTCGTGGCCACGCCCGGTCGCCTCGAGGACCTCATGAAGCAGGGCTTCGCCCACCTCGACGCCGTCGAGATCACCGTGCTCGACGAGGCCGACCACATGGCCGACCTCGGCTTCCTCCCCGTCGTCACGCGCATCCTCGACAAGACCCCCACGGGCGGGCAGCGCCTGCTGTTCTCGGCGACGCTCGACAACGGCGTGGACCGCCTCGTCAAGCGCTACCTGCAGAACGAGGTGCTGCACTCGGTCGACGAGGCGCACTCCCCCGTCGCCGCGATGACCCACCACGTGTTCCAGGTCGCCGACACCGACGCCAAGCACGAGCTCGTGAAGACCCTCGCCTCGGGCACCGGCCGCCGCATCCTCTTCATGCGCACCAAGCACCACGCCAAGAAGCTCGCGAAGAAGCTCACCGAGCAGGGCATCCCCGCGGTCGACCTGCACGGCAACCTCTCGCAGCCGCAGCGCGACCGCAACCTCGCCGCGTTCGGCGACGGGTCGGTCAAGGTCATGGTGGCCACGGATGTCGCCGCCCGCGGCGTGCACGTCGACGACATCGAGCTCGTCATCCACGTCGACCCGCCCATGGAGCACAAGGCGTACCTGCACCGGTCGGGTCGTACGGCGCGTGCCGGCAGCGAGGGCGACGTCGTGACGATCGCGCTGCCCGGCCAGATGGACGACCTCGGAAAGCTCCTCCGCAAGGCCGAGATCCGGGTCACCGCGGAGAAGGTCTCGCCGACCACCCCCAAGGTGGTCTCGCTCGTGGGCGAGGTCGCGCCGTACGTGAAGCCCGCCCCGCGCGAGGCGAAGCCCCAGCAGGGCGGCGGCCGCTCGCAGGGCGCGAACGCGCAGCGCAAGCGCGCGGCCCGCGAGGAGCGCCCCGCGGGCATCGCCCAGCCGGCCGGCCAGGGCCGGCGCAGCCGCGGCCGCGGCCGCGGCGGCCAGGCGGACGTCGCGCCCGCCGCGCCGCGCCGCGACCGTTCGGGTCGCCCCGCCGAGGCGAAGGCGCACGCGCCGAAGCAGGGCGGAGGCCAGTCGCGCGGTGCGCAGACGACGGGCGCGCAGCGCCAGTCATCCGCTCGCCCGTCGCAGAAGCAGCCGCTCCGCGTCGGCAGCCTCGTCTCGCCGAACCGCACCAGCCGGACCAACCGGCGCGCGCAGGGCTGAGCCCCGATCGCGCCGCCGACGGCCCCGCACCCGAGGAGGGTGGCGGGGCCGTCGCCGATTTCGCCCGCGACGGTGGCCCGGGTTAGCCTGTGCCGCATGAGCACCGAGGTCGCTGCCGATGTCGTCATCCGTCCCATCCGCGATTCCGACGCCGAGGCACTCGGCCGGGTCCACGCGCAGTGCTGGCACGAGGACTACGACCAGCTCGTGAGCGCCGCGACGCTCGAGAACCTCTCGCCGCGCCGCATGGCCGAGCTCTGGACGCACTGGATGAGCCAGGGCGAGGCCTTCACGCACGTCGCCGCGCTGGTCGACGGCGAGATCGTCGGGTTCGCCGGCGCCGGGCCGGCGCGCGACGAGGACGCCCCCCGCGACCGGGAACTCTTCTTCATCCACCTGCTCGACTCGCACCACGGCATGGGCATCGGGCAGAAGCTGTTCGACGCGGCCGTCGGCGACGACTCGGTCTACCTCTGGGTGCCGTCGGCGAACGAGCACGCGGTGCACTTCTACGAGCGCAACGGCTTCGCGGCCGACGGCGTCTCGCACGACGAGCCGTTCCTCGGCGAGAGCATCCACGAGGTGCGGATGGTGCGCTGACGCGCGTCGCGCGAAATCCGCGCTCGGGTCGCGGCTCAGTCGAGGGCGCCGACCGCGGCGAGCGCGCGTCGCAGCAGCACGCCGCGCCCGCCCTCCATCTCCGAGCCGAACGCGTCGCTGGCGGCCTCGGCGGGTGACACCCACGTGACCTCGAGCGCGTCCTGACGGGGCTCGCACGTGCCGGTGACGGGGACGACGTAGGCGAGCGAGACCGCGTGCTGGCGTTCGTCGGTGAACGGCGAGATGCCGGGCAGCGGGAAGTACTCGGCGACCGTCGCGGGCACCGGGCTCGCCGGCAGCAGCGGGAAAGCCATCGGGCCCAGGTCCTTCTCGAGGTGACGGAAGAGCGCGTCACGGATCGTCTCGCCGTACATGACGCGTCCGGAGACGAGCGTGCGGGTCATCTCGCCCACCGCGTTCGCGCGCAGCAGCACGCCGACCTCGGTGACCTGGCCGACGCCGTCGACGCGCACCGGCACGGCCTCGACGTAGAGCAGCGGCAGCCGGCCGCGGATCTCGGCGAGCTCGAGGTCGGAGAGCCAGCCCGGGTTGGCGGGCGGCTGCACGACGGGTTCGTCGTCGGGGTTCCAGTCCGGGTCCGGGGTGCGTACGGCCATGGGTCGATTCTGCCCCACGCGTCGTCGGAGCGCCGAGAACCCCCGGCCCGGCACGACCGCGGGCGGCCCGTCGCCCCGGGGTACGATGCCCGGATGCGGATCGACGACGAGGCGGTGATGTGGTCGGCCTCGCCCGCCGACCGGGCCGGGCGCCCCCTCCTGCTGCTGCTGCACGGCTACAACTCGCACGAGGGCGACCTCTTCGGGCTGAGCCCGTACCTCCCGCTCGAGCCGGCGATCGCCTCGCTCCGCGCGCCGATCTCGACCGGGTACGGGCACGCGTGGTTCCCGCTCATCGCGCAGGGCGAGGAGTTCGCGATGACCGGCGCCGAGGAGGCGACGACGGCCGTGATCGAGTGGCTCGACCGCGTGGCGCCCGGCGAGACGGCCATCGGCCTGCTCGGCTTCTCGCAGGGCGGCGCGATGGCGCTCGAGCTGCTGCGCCGGGCACCCGACCGGTTCGCGTTCGCGGTGAGCCTCGCAGGGTTCGCGCTGCCGGGTTCCCGCGAGGGCGACGAGCGGATGGCGGAACTCGCGCCGCCCGTCTTCTGGGGGCGTGGCACGGCCGACGAGGTGATCCCGGCGAGTTCCGTGGTGCGGACGCAGGAATGGCTGCCGGCCCACGCGTCGCTCGACCAGCGCGTCTACGAGGGGCTCGGCCACTCGGTGTCCGATCGGGAGATCGGCGACGTGCGCGCCTTCCTGGCGGCGCGCTACGCGGCCTGAGGGCGTGTCACCGCCGGCTCAGACGCCGGCACCGCCTCCGCCGCCTCCGCGACCGTCGTCGCTGCGAGCGGCACGCTCGGCGTCGCGCTCGGCGATGCGTCGCTTCTCGGCGCGGACTCCCGCCTGTCGGGCGCGCTCCTCGACCAGCCACGCGGGCGGCGCCTCGAGCAGCGCCTTGATCTCGGCGCTCGTCAGGGGATCGGTGATGCCGGCACGGGCGAGGCCCGAGTTCGAGACGCCGAGCTTGGCGGCGACGACGCTGCGCGGGTGCGGGCCGTCGCGGCGCAGCGTCGCGAGCCACTCGGGCGGCTCGGCCTGCAGCGCGGCGAGCTCGTCGCGCGTGACAGGCGAAGCACGGAACTCGTCGGGCGTCGCGTCGAGCAGGATGCCGAGCTTCTTGGCCGCCGTCTCCGGCTTCATCGACTGGGACTGGCGGGGCTTGTCGGCGTTCACCCCTCCACGGTAGTCGCGTCGGCGCCTCGGCGCGCGCATCGGGCCTCACGGTCGTGCCTCCCGGCGCTAGCCTGAGAGGGCCGCGCGCGCGGCGGAAACGAGGTCGGACGTGTCGCTGCGGCTGAGGTACGTCGCCGGGGTGAGCCCCGCGAAGTGGCTTCGCGAATGGGCCGGCCGTCGCCCCGACCTGCCGCTCGAGGCGACGAGGGTCGACCAGCCCGAGCAGCTCGGCGAGCTCCGGGCGGGCGACGCCGACCTCGCGTTCGTGCGCCTGCCGATCGACGACGAGGGACTCCACGTGATCCCGCTGTGGGAGGAGGTCGCGGTCGCGGTGCTCCCGAAGGACCACGCGTTCGCCGACGCCGAGGAGCTCGCGCTCGCGGACCTCGTCCACGAGACGCGGGCGCCCGAGCAGGACGACCCCGCGATGACCGTCGAGCTCGTCGCCGCGGGCACGGGCTGGGCGATGCTCCCGCACGGCGTGGCGCGCCTGCACCATCGCCGCGACGTCGTCGCGATCCCGGTGGCGGATGCAGCGCGGACGCGCATCGCGCTCGTGTGGCGGGTCGAACGCGACGACGACGACATCCAGGAGTTCGTCGGCGTCGTGCGCGGTCGGACGTCGCGCAGCTCCCGGGGCGGCGGCACGGCGGATGACTCGGGCGGCGACGCCCGGACCGAACGGCCTCGCGCCGCGTCGGACGGCAGCCGTGGCGAGCGCACCGCCTCGGCGAAGTCCGGGCGCGCCGCGGGTCGCGGCGCCGGCGGCGCGCGACGAGGCTCGCGCCGTGCGGGCGCGCAGGGCCGACGGAAGGGCGGCAAGCGCCGATGACGATGACGAACGAGTTCCTGTTCCTCTCCGCGCGGCCCGAGATCGAGGCGGTCGGACCCGAGTACGAGTCGGTCCGACGCGCGACGGGACTCGATGCCGGACGCCTCGACCACCTGCGCCTCGACGTCGAGCCGATCGGCGACCTCGACCCTCGCCGCTACGCCGGAATCATCGTGGGCGGCAGCCCGTACAACGTGACGACGCCCGAGTCGGGCAAGCACGCGACACAGCTCCGCGTCGAAGCCGACCTCGCCCGCCTCGCCGAGCGCGCACTCGCCGCCGACCATCCGCTGCTGTTCACCTGCTACGGCATCGGCATCCTGACCCGCGTCCTCGGCGGTGAGGTCGGCACCCTCTACGGCGAGGAGGCCGCCCCGGTCGAGATCACGCTCACCGATGCGGGCCGCGTCGATCCGCTTCTCGCCGGGCTGCCCGCGCGGTTCGATGCGCTCGTCGGCCACAAGGAGGCGACGAGCCGGCTCCCCGACGGCGTCGTGCACCTCGCCCGATCGGCGGGGTGCCCGGTGCAGGTCTACCGTGCCGGGACCCACGTGTACGCCACGCAGTTCCATCCCGAGGTCTCGGCGGCGGACTTCATCGCGAGGGCCGGGGTCTACCGGCACCACGGGTACTTCCCCGCGCACGAACTCGAGGCGCTCCGGGATCGCGTGAACTCGGTGTCGGTCACCGAACCGCAGCGGATGCTGCGCCGCTTCGTCGAGGTCGCGCACGCTCGGGCTGCGGCCTGACCCACGCGCACCGGAACGGCCGACGGCCCGGCCGACACGAGGTCGACCGGGCCACCGGGTGCAGCGTCGAGGAGATCAGGCGGTCTTCTTGCGACCGACGATGAGTCCGTAGATGAGCAGGACGATGATGGAGCCGCCGATGGCGAGCAACCACGTGGTGAGGTTCCAGAACTCACCGAGCTGCACGCCGAAGAGCACGCTGCCGAGCCACCCGCCGAGCAGGGCGCCGATGACGCCGAGCAGGAGGGTGATGAACCAGCCGCCACCCTGCTTCCCGGGCAGGATCAGCTTGGCGATGGCCCCGGCGATCAGGCCGAGGAGCAGGAATGCGAGGAAACTCATCGATTCTCCTTCCGTTTGGTGCCTACTGTCCTCCTGAATGCTTCCTGAGTGCAAGAGGTTGTGCAGGCGTGTTCGCTTCCGGTACTTGCGTGCGACGCGCACGCGGCGGGAGTCTGGCCTGCATGGGGGTTCGCGAGCACTCCTGGGTGCTGCACGTCGACCTCGACCAGTTCATCGCCGCGGTCGAGGTGCTGCGGCATCCGGAACTCGCCGGACGCCCGCTGATCGTCGGCGGACGGGGCGACCCCGCCGAGCGCGCGGTCGTCTCCACCGCCTCGTACGAGGCGCGCGAGTTCGGCGTCGGGTCGGGGATGCCGCTGCGCATCGCCGCACGGAAGGCGCCCGACGCCGTGATCCTCCCGGTCGACGCGGACGCCTACACCGCGGCATCCGCTCGGGTCATGGAGACGCTGAGGGCGCATCCGGGTGCCGTGGTGCAGGTGCTCGGCTGGGACGAGGCGTTCGTGGGCGTGACCGCCGCGTTCCCCGAGGCGACCGCGCGCGACCTGCAGCGCGAGGTGCTCGAGCGCACGGGCCTGCACTGCAGCGTCGGCATCGGCGACACGCTGCTGCGCGCGAAGGTCGCGACCGGCTTCGGCAAGCCGCAGGGGGTGTTCCGGCTCACCGCCGCGAACTGGACGGCCGTCATGGGCGACCGGCCCGTGACCGCCCTGTGGGGTGTCGGGTCGCGCGTCGGGCGCCGGCTCGGCACGCACGGCATCGCGACCGTGGCGCAGCTCGCCGACGCCGACCCCGACGTGCTGGTCGGCGAGTTCGGCCCGCGCATGGGCCCGTGGTACCGGACGGTCGGGCGCGGCGAAGGCACGAGCGTCGTCGACGACACCCCGTGGGTGGCTCGGGGCCACAGCCGCGAGACGACGTTCCAGCAGGACCTCACCGAACCCGCCGAGGTCGATACGGCGCTGCGCGAACTCGTCGCGCACGTGCTCGCGGACGTCGACGCCGAGGGGCGGCCCGTCATCGGCCTCACGCTCAAGGTGCGCTACGTGCCGTTCACGACCAAGACGTTCAGCCGCCGCGTGCGTCCGCCGACGACCGATCCCGACGAGGTGCTCGCGCACGTGCTCGATCTCGCCGCGAAGCGCGACACCGGCCGCGCCATCCGCCTGCTCGGCCTCCGCGCCGAGATGCCGATGCCGGGGGCGGCACGCGAGGGGCACACGCCCACGCGCGGCGGGTGGTGACGCCGCCCGCAGGCGCCGGAGCGCCTCCGACACGACGAACGCCCCGCATCACTCGGATGCGGGGCGTTCGGTTGGCGGTACCGGTGGGATTTGAACCCACGGTGCGCTTTCACGCACACAACTTTTCGAGAGTTGCACCTTCGGCCGCTCGGACACGGTACCGAGAACGATGATAGCGGCCCGCGCGCGAGGTGCCAAAACGAGCGGATGCCGCGGCGGCGCGCATCGGCGACGTCGCCGTTCAGCGCCCGTTCAGACACCGGCCATAGCGTCGCGCCATGGTCGAGGAACGTCCGCCCGCGGCATCCGTCATCGCCGCGCTGGTGCCGATCGCACTGCTCGCGGGCCTCGTGCTCGCGCTCCGCGCGGCCTGGCGGCGCTTCCGCGCACGGATCACCGAGAACAGCCTGATCCTCAACGAGACCCTGCCCGTGCACTCGAAGTGGTGGCGCGACCACGCGAAGGTGCGCGGCGAGATCCTGTACGTGGCCCTCGGCGACAGCGCCGCCCAGGGTATCGGCGCGAGCCGGCCCGACCACAGCTACGTGGGCCTGCTCGCGCGACTCATGCGCGACACGACCGGGCGGACCGTCCGCGTGGTGAACCTCAGCGTCTCGGGTGCGACGACGACGCTCGCGGTACAGGACCAGCTGCCGAAGCTCGCGAAGTACCGACCCGACGTCATGACGGTCTCGATCGGCGCGAACGACATTGCGAAGTGGGATCCCGAGGCGTTCGAGCGGAACCTCCGGACGATCTTCGCCGCCGTGCCGTCGCACGCCATCGTCGCAGACCTTCCGTTCTTCTACTTCCCCCACAACGAGCGGAGGGTCGCCGTGGCGAACCTCATCCTCCGCCGGGTGGCCGCCGAATTCGGGCTCGAGGTCGTGCGGCTGCACCGCGAGACCCGCGTGCGCGGATGGCGGCGCATCTTCACGCACTTCGCGAACGACTGGTTCCACCCGAACGACCACGGCTACCAGGTGTGGGCCGACGCGTTCCGGCCCTCCGTCCTGGCGTCGCTCGAGGCGCGCTTCCCCGCCGATGTCGGGGGCCTCGCCTAGTCTCGGGGCATGGCGAGATCCACGACCGCGTTCCGGTGCACCGAATGCGGGTGGAGCACCGTCAAGTGGGTCGGCCGTTGCGCCGAGTGCCAGCAGTGGGGCACCGTGGTCGAGGCCGGGGTCGAGACCGGTATCGTCCGCGGCCTCCAGCCGGTCGCGCCGAACGCCGGGCGTGCCGCGCGGCCGATCTCGGCGATCGTCGAGAGCGACGATGCGGCGCATCGCCCGAGCGGGGTCGGCGAGTTCGACCGGGTCCTCGGCGGCGGCATCGTCGCGGGTGCCGCGATCCTGCTCTCGGGTGAGCCGGGGGTCGGCAAGTCGACGCTGCTGCTCGAGGTCGCCGCCCGGGTCGCCGCCGCGGGGCGACGGGTGCTCTACGTGAGCGCCGAGGAGTCGACCGCGCAGGTCCGTCTGCGCGCCGGTCGCACCGGTGCGCTCCACGACGAGCTCTACCTCGCGTCCGAGACCGACCTCGCCACGATCCTCGGCCAGGTCGACCAGGTCTCCCCCGAGCTGCTCATCGTCGACTCGGTGCAGACCGTGTCGAGCGCGCTGTCCGACGGGTTGCCGGGCCAGCCGAGCCAGGTCCGCGAGGTCGCGTCGACGCTCATCCGCGTCGCGAAGGAACGACAGCTGCCGGTGCTCCTCGTCGGTCACGTCACGAAGGACGGCACGATCGCCGGCCCCCGGCTGCTCGAGCACCTCGTCGACGTCGTCTGCCAGTTCGAGGGCGACCGACAGACCGCACTCCGATTCGTGCGCGCGCTGAAGAACCGGTTCGGGCCGACCGACGAGGTCGGCTGCTTCGAGATGACGGGCGACGGCATCGCCGAGGTGCCAGATCCCTCCGGGCTCTTCCTCAGCCGCTCGCGGAACGCCGTGAGCGGCACGTGCGTGACCGTCGCCCTCGAGGGGCGCCGGGCGCTGCCGGTCGAGGTGCAGGCGCTCGTGGTGGGCACGAAGGCCCCGCAGCCGCGCCGTGTGGTGAACGGCGTCGACCCATCCCGGGTCGCCATGATCATCGCCGTGCTCGAGCGTCGCGCCGGCCTCCGCCAGCTCGGCGAACACGATGTCTACGTCTCGACGGTCGGCGGTGTGCGACTCGTCGAACCCGCGGCCGACCTCGCGATCGCCGTCGCGATCGCCAGTGCGATGCGCGATCGGGCGGTCCCGCACGACCTCGCCGCCGTCGGCGAGATCAGCCTCGCCGGCGAGGTGCGGCCGGTCGCCTCGGCGCGCCAGCGCGCCGCCGAAGCGACGCGACTGGGCTACCGCGCCCTGCTCGACGACGAACTCGGCAGCGTGCGCGCGGCCGTCGAGCGCGCGATGATGGCCGCCGGTGGCGCTCGCGAACGCGAACTCGACGCGGCGTTCTAGATCTCGAGCGCCCGCAACAGCTCGGTCGGCGAGGCCTGCATCGGATGAGGGCCGGCGATGTCGAGGAAGACCGTGGTGATCGTCGTCTCGTAGCGCGTGAGGAAGGTCTTGAGCCAGGCCGGGCTCTGCAGCCCCACCGCCGGCGGCAGGTTCGCCGGCTTGTGCTTCGCGTCGCTGAACAGCAGCAGCGCGACCTCGCCCGTCTTCGGATCGCGGTAGGTCCACACCTCGCCGCCGTCGAGCGGCTTGTCGCGCGGCCCGGGCTTGATGAGCGGGACGACCGTGTTGCCGTTGCGGAGGGCCAACGCGACCGCCGCCATGTCCTGTCGCTCGAGGGCCTCGGCGAGTGCCTGCGAGCGGAACTCGACGGGCTGCGTGGGCTTCGAACGCTTCGGACCGGCCATCGCTCCAGCCTATCGACGCCGACCGGTGCCGATGGGTTCGGGGCCGGATCCACGGCGAGGGCCCGCGGCGCGAGGTAACACCGCGGACCCCGTGGACCGCAGGATGGTTGGTCCGACTCCGATCCTGCTGAGCGTTCCTCGCGGGATCAACGACGCGCCGTCATACGCGGACACATGCGCCGGCACGACGCGTGCTCACTCGGTCAGTAGAGCAGGAACTGCTTCGAGGTCGACGACTCGAAGCCGTCCACGCTGACGCTCAGGTGATACGAGGCGCCACCCGCGGGAACGCCCGCGCGTTCGCCGCCGCACGTGTCGGCGCTCGAGCGGGTGCGGTCCCACGTGATCGGTTCACTCGATGAGACCGGCGCACCCGGCTCGATGGAGGCCTCCGCGTCGACGGGGTCGACCTGGCAGTGGGTCGAGGTCCAGTACGTGTCGGCCCCGCTCGTGATCGTGAACACCTGCGCCGTCGTGCCGACGTTCATGACGCACGAGTTCGATCCGGTGTTGGTGATCGTGACCGACAGCTTCGGCTGCTCGCCCGCGGCGTACACCGCCGCGTCGGTGACGGCCTCGACGGTGATCTGCTCGGGCGTGCACGGGTCCCCGTCGGCCGCGGGTTCCGCGGCCGGCTCGCTCGCGGGCGGCGACGCGGCATCCGTCGCGTTCGTCCCCACGGTGGCCGGCGCCGATGGCGTCGGGCTCGCGGGCGTCGGCACGCCGACGTCGTCACCCTGGCTGGCGCCCGGTCGGACGAAGACGAGCACGACCGCGACGATCACCGCGACGAGCCCGAGCAGCACCACGAGCCGACGACGCCGGTACACCGAAGCGGGTAGGCGCCCTGGCGCGGGACGATCGGTGGACATGCGCTCAGGCTACGGCGATGCGGGGAACCGGGGCGGTCGGCGCCCCGGCGCGCCCCGACTCGGATGAGGAACGCTCAGAGGACTTTCAGCATCCGGGTGTTGCCGAGCGTGTTCTGCTTGACGCGCGCGAGGTCGAGGAACTCGGCGACCCCCTCGTCGTGCGAGCGCACGAGCTCGGCGTAGAGCTCGGGATCCACGGTCTCGACGCCCATGTCCTCGAAGCCGTGGCGCCCGAAGAACGCGACTTCGAAGGTCAGGCAGAACAGCCGGCTGAGCCCGAGTTCGCGCGCGTCGGCCTCCAGCGCGGTGAGGAGCGCGTGCCCGACGCCATGGCCGAGCCACTCGTCGCCCACGGCGAGCGTTCGGACCTCGCCGAGGTCCTCCCACATGACGTGCAGCGCGCCGCAACCGACGACCGTGCCGTCGGCGGTCTCCGCGACGCGGAACTCCTGCACCGCCCCGTAGAGGTCGACGCGCTCCTTGCCGAGCAGGATGCGTCGTGCCACGAGCGGCTCGACCAGGTCCACGATCTTCGGCACGTCGGTCGTGCGCGCCCGGCGCACGGTGATGGGAGGCTGGGTCACCCGCTCATCGTATTGCGCCCGCCGGGCACCGGCCGACGGACCGGTCCGACCGCGTTCACCGGGCTCGATCGACGCCGAGCAGGTCGCGGATCAACCCGGCGAGCAGTGCGGTGCGGTTCGGGATGTCGTCGACCATCGCGTGCTCGTGGTCGGCGTGCGCGCCACCGCCCACCGCGCCGAGCCCGTCGAGCGTCGGCACGCCGATGCCGGCGGTGAAGTTCCCGTCGGATGCGCCGCCGACGACAATCGCGTCGGGCAGGTCGAGCCCGAGCTCGCTCGCCACGGCGCGAGCGCGCCGCCACACCCCCTCGGTCGCGGCGACCTCGAGCGGCGGACGGTTGATGCCGCCGTGCACCGCTATGCGCGCACCCGTGGCCGAGGCGAGCGTACGGAACGCCGCATCGACGCGCTCCTGCTCGGCCGACGTGAGCGCACGGACGTCGACCTCGAACGACGAATGGGCGGGCACGGTGTTCACGGTCGTGCCGCTCTGCGCGACGGTCGGCGTGACCGTCGTGCCGAGGGAGGCATCCGCGAACCCGACCACGGCGGCGACCTGGTGGGCCAGCTCGACCGTCGCGTTCAGGCCCTTCTCCGGCTCGAGCCCGGCGTGCGCCGCGCGGCCGGTGATCGCGACCGTGTAGTTCGACGTGCCCTTGCGCCCGATCTTGATCGCGCCGCCGTCGCCGCTCGCCTCGAGCACGAGCGCGGCGACGCATCCCTCGGCCTCCTGCTCGATCAGCTCGCGGGAGCTGGGCGACCCGAGTTCCTCGTCTCCCGTCACGAGCAGGGTGACCGCGGCGTCGGGCAGGTGCCCGACCTGCGCCATGACGTGCACGGCCATGACCAGGCCGGTCAGCATGTCGAAGCATCCCGGCCCCCGGATCACGCCGTCCTGGATCGAGAACGGATGCGTCTCGAGCGAGCCGATCGGCCACACCGTGTCGTGGTGCGCGAGCAGGAGCACGCGCGGGACATCGGGCTCTGGCGACCCGAGGTGCCAGCGCAGGTGGGTGCAGCCGTCGACGACGATCCGCTCGGGGGCGAACCCGAGCCGGCGTTCGCCGACCTCGCCGACCGCATCCGCCGACCGGGCGACGGCCGCATGGTCGGCCGACGGCGACTCGACGCGCACCAGGTGCTCGATGTCGTGCAGCATCGCGGGCAGGCTCGCGTCGGCCCAGTCCAGCAGCGGATGACTCATCGCGGTTCGCCTCGCAGTCCACGTCCGGGGAACTCCCCTTCGACGATATCCCCGTCGAGCACGGGAACGACGACGGGGCGGATGCCGCAGCATCCGCCCCGTCGTGGAGAACCGGGTTACTGGCCGGCGGCCAGGTCGGGCGTCGCCGGCCCGGTGCCGATCGCCGCGCCCGTGTTCACGCCGACGCCGACGGGCAGCGCCCGCTGGGTCGTGGTGAACACGAACTCGCCGTCGCGGAAGTCGACGTGCACGTGGTCGCCCGAGTTGAGCTCGCCGTGCAGGATCTTCTCGGACAGGCGGTCCTCGACCTCGTGCTGCACCGCGCGACGGAGCGGGCGGGCGCCGAGGGCCGGGTCGAACCCGACCTCGATGAGCCGTTCCTTGGCCGCGGTGGTGAGCTCCACTGTCATGTCGCGGTCGAGCATCCGCTCGCCGAGGCGCTTGATGAACAGGTCGACGATCTGGAGGAGCTCCTCCTTCGACAGCTGCGGGAAGACGATGATCTCGTCCACGCGGTTCAGGAACTCGGGCTTGAAGTGCTTCTTCAGCTCCTCGTTCACCTTGGCGCGCATGAGGTCGTAGCCCGTGCGGGTGTCGCCCTCGACCTGGAAGCCGACGGGGCCTCCCGAGATGTCCTTCGTGCCGAGGTTCGTCGTCATGATGATGACGGTGTTCTTGAAGTCCACGACCCGACCCTGGCCGTCGGTCAGGCGACCCTCCTCCAGGATCTGGAGGAGCGAGTTGAAGATGTCGGGGTGGGCCTTCTCGATCTCGTCGAACAGCACGACCGAGAACGGCTTGCGGCGCACCTTCTCGGTGAGCTGGCCGCCCTCCTCGAAGCCGACGAAGCCGGGAGGGGCGCCGAAGAGTCGCGAGACCGTGTGCTTCTCGCCGTACTCCGACATGTCGAGCGAGATCATCGCCGACTCGTCGTCGAAGAGGAACTCGGCGAGGGCCTTGGCGAGCTCGGTCTTGCCGACGCCCGTGGGACCGGCGAAGATGAACGACCCCGAGGGGCGCTTCGGGTCCTTCAGGCCCGCACGCGTGCGGCGGATCGTCTTCGACAGGGCGGAGATCGCCTCCTCCTGGCCGATGACGCGCTCGTGCAGCGCCTTCTCCATGAAGACCAGTCGCGAGCTCTCCTCCTCGGTGAGCTTGAACACCGGGATGCCGGTGGCCTGCGCGAGCACCTCGGCGATCAGGCCCTCGTCGACGACCGCGGTCGTCTTGACCTCGCCCGACTTCCACTGCTTCTCGAGGCGGAGCCGCTCGCCGAGCAGGTTCTTCTCCTCGTCGCGCAGCGATGCGGCCTTCTCGAAGTCCTGCTCCTCGATCGCGGTCTCCTTCGCGGAGCGCACGACGGCGATCTTCTCGTCGAACTCGCGCAGCTCGGGCGGCGACGAGAGGATCGACAGTCGCAGGCGGGCGCCGGCCTCGTCGATCAGGTCGATGGCCTTGTCGGGCAGGAACCGGTCGCTGATGTAGCGGTCGGCGAGGTTCGCGGCGGCGACGATCGCGCCATCCGTGATGGAGACCTTGTGGTGCGCCTCGTAACGGTCGCGGAGGCCCTTCAGGATGTTGATCGCGTGGGGCAGCGACGGCTCGGCGACCTGGATCGGCTGGAAGCGGCGCTCGAGCGCGGCGTCCTTCTCGAAGTGCTTGCGGTACTCGTCGAGCGTGGTCGCACCGATGGTCTGCAGCTCGCCGCGGGCGAGCAGCGGCTTCAGGATCGACGCGGCGTCGATCGCGCCCTCGGCGGCGCCCGCACCCACGAGGGTATGGATCTCGTCGATGAAGACGATGATGTCGCCGCGCGTGCGGATCTCCTTGGTGACCTTCTTGAGGCGCTCCTCGAAGTCGCCGCGGTAGCGCGAGCCGGCGATGAGCGAGCCGAGGTCGAGCGAGTAGAGCTGCTTGTCCTTGAGGGTCTCGGGCACCTCGCCCTTGACGATCGCCTGCGCGAGGCCCTCGACGACGGCGGTCTTGCCGACGCCGGGCTCGCCGATCAGCACCGGGTTGTTCTTGGAGCGGCGCGAGAGGATCTGCATGACCCGCTCGATCTCCTTCTCGCGGCCGATGACCGGGTCGAGCTTCGACTCGCGCGCGGCCTGCGTGAGGTTGCGGCCGAACTGGTCGAGGATCTGCGAGCCGCCCTGCGGCTGCTGCTGCTCGTTCGCGCCGACCTGCACCTGCTCCTTGCCCTGGTAGCCGGAGAGGAGCTGGATGACCTGCTGGCGCACGCGGTTGAGGTCGGCGCCGAGCTTCACGAGCACCTGGGCGGCGACGCCCTCGCCCTCGCGGATGAGGCCGAGAAGGATGTGCTCGGTGCCGATGTAGTTGTGGCCGAGCTGCAGCGCCTCGCGGAGGCTCAGCTCGAGCACCTTCTTGGCGCGCGGGGTGAACGGGATGTGCCCCGTCGGCTGCTGCTGGCCCTGCCCGATGATGTCCTGCACCTGCTCGCGGACGGCATCGAGGGAGATCCCCAGCGACTCGAGCGCCTTCGCGGCCACGCCCTCACCCTCGTGGATGAGGCCGAGCAGGATGTGCTCGGTGCCGATGTAGTTGTGATTCAGCATCTTGGCCTCTTCCTGGGCCAGGACGACGACACGACGGGCTCGGTCCGTGAATCTCTCGAACATCTCAACTCCTCGCCGACGCCGGGTAGGGGCGTCGTTACGTTCAACGGTAACGACCGCGGCTGCATGGTGGGCCGCTGTTCGCCACGGGCGCACGCTCCGTGACGTGGTTCGTCGCGAGGAGCCGATCGGATGCCGCGTGGCTGGTCGGCGAGTGTTGACAGCGCCGCATCGCATCCGTACCGTATCGAATATCGTTGTTATCGATTCTCGATATGAAAGGCCTCCCCGTGGACCCGAACCTCCGCACCGCCCCCAGCATCCCCTCCCGCGCCGACACGATCGGCATCTGGGCCTTCATGGTCGCCGGCGTCGGCATCGTCGCCTGGGCGGTCGTCGGGGCGGTCCTCCGCATCATCGACGCGCTCAGCTCCCGCGACGTCCGGGTGCTCGGCGAGTTCGCGGGCACGCCCGCAGAGGCGCCGATCGGGCCGGGCGGCATCCCCGTCACCGTCGAGCTCGACCGCGCGTTCCTCTTCACCGACGAGCTGCCCGGCGCATCGCTCGTCGCCCTCGTGCTCGCCGAGGTGACGTTCGCCCTCACCGTGACGGCGGTCGTCGCCTGCCTGGTCCTGCTCAGCGGATCGACCCTCCGGGGGCGGGTGTTCAGCCGGCGCAACACCCGGCTCGTGGGCACCGCCGGCACCGTCGGGCTGCTCGGAGCGGCCGCGGTGCCGTTCTTCCGGAACATGGCCGCCAACGGCGCCTTCGCGCGCATCTCCGAGCGCGAGTTCGACAACGTGATCATGAGCGTCGACCTGATGCCGTACGTCCTCGGCGCGTTCATCGTCGCGATCATCGCGACGGCCTTCGCCGTCGGCGAGCGCCTGCAGCGCGACACCGAGGGGCTCGTCTGATGGCGCCCGCCGAGGTCGACGAGGCCCACGACGTCCACTGCCGGCTCGACGAGCTGCTCGCCGAACGCGGGCTGACGCTCACCCGGCTCGCCGACCTCGTCGGCGTGAGCGTCGTGAACCTCAGCGTGCTGAAGAACGACCGGGCACGCGCCATCCGCTTCTCGACGCTGCAGGCGATCTGCCGGGCACTCGATTGCGAGATCGGCGACCTGCTCGTGCTGCGGCGAGCGGATGCCGCGGCGCCCGCCCCCGACGCATCCGGGCCGACGCGGGCGGGCGGCCGCTGACGCCCTCGACGCGCGTCGCGGCGCGTGGTTTGATGCACGCATGCCCAGACTCGTGCTGACCGTCATCGGAGACGACCGCGCCGGACTCGTCGAGGCGCTCGCCGACGCCATCGGCGAGCACGGCGGCAACTGGGAGCAGAGTCAGATGGCCGAGCTGGCGGGCCAGTTCGCCGGCATCGTCGTGGTCGACGTCCCCGCTGAGCAGGGGGCCGCCTTGCGCGCGGCGCTCGAGGGCCTCGACGGGCTCATGGAGGTCTCGGCGCACCCCGGCGCCGACGCGCGCGCGGCAACCGAGGCGTCCGCGTCGTGGACGCCGTTCCGCATCGACCTCATCGGCAACGACCACCCGGGCATCGTGCGCGACATCTCCGCGGTGCTCGCCCGGCACGGACTCAGCATCGAGACGATCACGACCGGCCAGCGCGATGCGCCGATGGCCGGCGGGCGGCTCTTCGAGGCGCACCTCGTCGTGCGGGTGCCTCCGGGCGGCGACCCCGCCGACGTGCGCGACGACCTCGAGCGCGTCGCGAGCGAGCTGTTCGTCGACCTCACGCTCGGGCACGGCTGACGCGTCGGCGCCCGGGGCACCTGACGTCGCCGGCGCGACGGACGACGGCTACTTGACCGGCACCGTCACGACCTGGTCGCCGATCGTGACCTCGAGCGGCTCGGTCGTCGTCGTGAACACCGGCGTCCAGAACACCGTCGTGTGCGGGACGAAGTCCGCCGTGCACGGCCCCGTCTCGGGCTCGGGCAGCACGGCCTCGACGGCGTTGCCCTCGCCGGCCTCGGCGAGCACCGTGATCTCGGTCGGCACGACCGGGCAGGTCGACGAGCCCCAGATCGTGATCGCCAGCTTGCCGCCGTCGTCGAGGTACTGCACGTACGGTTCGTCGCCGGTGGGCTCGGGCTCCTCGACCACATCCTCCTCATCGGTCTCCTCCTCGGTCCCGCCGCCGAGGTCCGTCTCCTCGCCCCCTGCCTCCTCGGTCGCCTCCTCCTCGGCGACGGGCAGTCCGGGGAAGTCCTCGACGGCCCCCGAACCCGGATTGCAGCCGGTGAGCAGCAGCGTCGAGGCGATCGCGAGGCCGGCCAGCAGGAGACGACGGGGTCCGGTGAGCGAGGTCATGGCGACATGGTGCCACGACGTCGGCCACCGCAGCCGGGACCTCCGGCCCTACCGACGCCGCGGAAGACGTGCTGCGGGTCGGCCCGGCCAAGCGCTCGTCGCCCGCGCGTAGGATGCGGGAATGAGCAACCTCGAGCGCGATCCCGTCGAACTGCTCTGCCCGCCCGACGAGATGACGGGCCCCGGCGTCGACGTCCACGAGTACCGCGAGGTCCCGCTCGGCGGCCCGCGGGCGATGCCCGTCCGCCGCACCCTCCCCCAGCGCGGGCGCACGACGATCGGCGCCTGGTGCTTCGCCGATCACTACGGTCCCGACGAGGTCGCCGAGACCGGCGGCATGATCGTGCCGCCGCATCCGCACACCGGGCTCCAGACCGTGAGCTGGCTCTTCGAGGGCGAGATCGAGCACCGGGATTCCACGGGCAGTCACGAGCTGGTGCGGCCCGGCGGTGTCAACCTGATGACGGCCGGCCGCGGTATCTCGCATTCCGAGGTCTCGACCCCGGGCACGACGCGCCTGCACGGCGTGCAGCTCTGGGTCGCGTTGCCCGACGAGTCGAGGTCGGTCGCGCCGTTCTTCGAACATGCCGACACGACGCCGTTCCGGCTCGGCGATGCGACCGTGCGCGTGTTCGTCGGCGAGCTCACGGGCGACGGTGAGCCGACGGATGCCGCCGCCGCATCGGTCACGGTCTTCTCACCGCTCCTCGGCGCGCAGGTCGACCTCCCGGCCGGAGGCACGGTCGAGCTGGAGCTCGATCCGTCCTTCGAGCACGGCATCCTGGTCGACGCCGGGCCGGCGTTCCTCGAGGTGCCGGGCGCCGAGGCGCCGGTCGAGGTGCCGTGGGCGCACCTCGCGCACCTCGAGCGCGGGCACGAGCGCGTCCGCCTCCGCGCCGACGCCGACCCGGTCAGGGTGGTGCTCCTCGGCGGCGTGCCCTTCGGCGAGGAGCTGGTCATGTGGTGGAACTTCATCGGCCGCTCGCACGACGAGATCGTCGAGTTCCGCCGCCGCTGGCAGTCCGACGTCATCGCCCGCAACGACGCCGACGGCCCGTTCGGCACCGTCGCCGGCTACGACGGCGACCCGCTGCCCGCGCCCGAGCTCCCGACCGTCCGGCTCAAGCCGAGGCGCTGAGCCGCGGCATCCGCTCGCCATCGCTCACCCCGAGCCCGCGGCCATCGCCCTGCGCACGGCCGAAGGCCGGCACCAAGAGGTGGTGCCGGCCTTCGGTGTCGCGCCGATCAGGCTGCGACGATCGAGGGCTCGCCCTCCGCGACCTCCTCGCGGATCGTGCGGCGGTGCGCCCAGCGCTTCAGCGCGATGACCACGAGCGCGCCGACGACCGAGCCGGCGATGATCGCCAGGACGAACCAGAGCAGGTTGCCGATGGCGAAGAACACGAAGATGCCGCCGTGCGGTGCCTGCGACGTGACGCCCATGCCCATGCAGATCGCACCGGCGACGGCACCGCCGAGGATCATGGCTGGGATGACGCGGAACAGGTCGGCCGCGGCGAACGGGATGGCGCCCTCCGAGATGAACGCGGCGCCGAGCAGCCAGGCCGCCTTGCCGTTCTCGCGCTCGACGGGCGTGAACAGCCTGCGGTCGAGCACCGTGGCGAGCGCCATGGCCAGCGGCGGCACCATGCCCGCGGCCATGACCGCGGCCATGACCATGAGCGGGGCCTGGTTCTCGACCGTGGCGGCGCCGAGACCGGCGACGGCGAACGAGTACGCGACCTTGTTGACGGGCCCGCCGAGGTCGAAGCCCATCATCGCGCCGAGGATCAGGCCGAGCACGACCGCCGCGGCGCCGGAGAGGCCGGCGAGCCAGTCGTTGAGCGCGGTCGAGAGGGCCGCGATGGGGCCGCCGAGGACGACGATCATGAGACCGGATGCCACGATCGAGGCCACGAGCGGGATGATCACCACGGGCATCAGGCCCCTGAGCCAGCGCGGCACGTCGAGGCGGGCGAACACCAACGCGATCCAGCCGGCGAGGATGCCGCCGACGAGACCGCCGATGAAGCCCGCGCCCATGAGGCCGGCGACCGAGCCGGCGACGAAGCCGGGCGCGATGCCGGGGCGGTCGGCGATCGCGAAGGCGATGTAGCCCGCGAGCGCCGGTACCAGGAAGCCCATCGAGATGGCGCCGATCGAGAAGAAGACCGCACCGAGGTAGACGAGCAGTCCGCCCTCGGGGAGGTCGAACAGGTTGTTCGTCGTGATGATCTCGGTGGCGTTCGCGGTGATGTCGTACCCGCCGAAGAGGAACCCGAGGGCGATGAGCAGGCCGCCGCCGGCCACGAAGGGGATCATGTAGCTGACGCCGGTGAGGAGCACGCGCTTGACCTTCTGGCCGAAGTGCTCGTTCGCGGCCGCCGTCGCGGCGGTCTCGGCCCCGGCCTCGCCCTGCACGCGCGGGGCGGACGGGTCGTCGATCGCGGCCACGGCCTCGTCGATCATGTCTCCGGGGTGGTCGATGCCGCGCTTGACGGGCCCCTGCACGACGGGCTTGCCGGCGAACCGGCTCTTGTCGCGGACGTCGACGTCGACGGCGAAGACCACCGCGTCGGCTCGCGCGATGACGTCGGGCGCCAGCGGCGTGGAGCCGGAGGATCCCTGCGTCTCGACATGCAGTTCGACGCCGGCCTTCTTCGCGGCCGCGGCGAGCGCGTCGGCCGCCATGTAGGTGTGCGCGATGCCGGTCGGGCAGGCCGTGACCGCGATGAGCACCGGGGCGCCCGCGTGACGGTGCGCGGATGCCGCAGGCTCGTCAGTCGCGGTCGCGCCCGCGCCCGCAGCCGTCGCGCCTGCTGCCGCGGCGGCCGGGACCGTCTCGGGCTCGGGGGCGAGCGCCTCCTCGACGAGCGCGACGAACGTCGCGGCGTCGGGCGCGGACCGGAGCGACGCGACGAAGTCCTCGCGGATCAGCGACCGCGCGAGCGTCGAGAGGACCGCGAGATGGTCCTGGGTCGAGGCGGTCGGGACCGCGATGAGGAACACCAGGTCGGCCGGCCCGTCGAACGAGCCGAAGTCGACCCCCTCGGGCAGCCGGGCAGCGGCGAGCGTCGGCTCGGTCACGGCGTCGGACTTGGCGTGCGGAATGGCGATGCCGCCCGGGACGCCCGTGGAGTCCTTCTCTTCACGGGCCCACGCGTCGGCGAAGAGCGCGTCGGCGGCGGTGGCACGGCCCGCGGCGACGACGGCGTCGGCGAGGGAGCGGATGACGGCGGCCTTGTCGGCGCCGATGGGCTCGTCGAGGCTGACGAGCCGCTGGTCGATGACGGTGGACATCGATTCCTCCTAGTGGACGATCGGGGCGACGGCGCCCCGGATTCGGATTGCGGTGATGGCGGTGGCGTCGGCGTCGGCCCTGGTGGGGACCGCCGAACCGGGGAGCGACGCGGCGGCCGCCCCGTGTGCGACCGCCTGGGCGAGCGCCCGGTCGGACGCGGCCCCCTCGGTCACGGCGAGCAGGAAGCCGGCGAGCGAGCTGTCGCCCGCGCCGACCGTGCTGCGTGCGTCGATGCGCGGCGCGGGGGCGAACCAGGCGCCCTCCGCCCCGACGTGGACGGCGCCCCGGGCGCCGAGCGTGACGAGCGCCGAGCGGATGCCGCGGGGCGCGAGTCGTGCGGCGAGGGCGGCGACCCGCTCGGGATCGGCCTCGAGCGCCTCGGGGTCGATCTCGCCGGTGAGTTCGGCGAGTTCCTCGCCGTTCGGCTTGATCAGGTCGATCTCCTCGCCGGAGTCGACGAGCGCGGCGAGCGGTGCGCCGGACGTGTCGACCGCGATCCGCGCGGCACCACCCGCGGCTCGCGCCTCGCGCACGACGCGGACGTAGAAGTCGTCGGGCAGGGACGGCGGGAGCGAGCCCGCGAGGACGAGCCACGAGGCATCCGTCGACCGCTCGACCACCGCACCGATGAGGGCGCGCTGCTCGTCGTCGTCGAGCGCCGGCCCCGGCTCGTTCAGCTTCGTGGTGACGCCGTCGGGTTCGGTGATCGCGATGTTGGAGCGGAGTCGACCGGCGATGGGGACGGTCGCGACGGGCAGCCGGGCCGCGGCGAGCGCGACCACCAGCGGGTCGTCCGCTCGACCCGGCAGGACGGCGATCGAGTCGGCGCCGGCGGCGACGAGGGCGCGCGTGACGTTGACGCCCTTGCCGCCGGGCTCTTCGACGCTGCGTGCGACGCGCTGGACCTCGCCGCGCTCGAGCGCCCGGTCGAGCTCGACCGTGCGATCGAGCGACGGGTTGACGGTCAGGGTGACGATCATGCGACGCGCACCTCCACCTCGGCCTCGTCGAGTGCGACCGCGAGCGCCGGCCCGGGTTGCGCGTCGGTGATGAGCACGTCGACCTCGTCGAGGGCGGAGAATCGCTGGAGGGCCTCGTCGTCGTGCTTGGACGAATCGACGAGCACCACGGCGAGCCGGGCCCGGTCGACCATGGTCTGCTTGACCTGCGCCTCGAGCTCGTCGGGCGTGGAGAGCCCGAACTCGGCGCTCACGCCGTTCGTCCCGATGAAGGCGATGTCGGGGCGGATCTCGGCGAGCTGGGCCATCGCGGCGGGCCCCACGGCGGCGCTCGTGATACCGCGGATGGTCCCGCCGATGATGCGGACCACGAGGTCACGGCTGCCGTGGAGGAGGGCCGCGATCGGCACGGAGTTCGTGTAGACCGTGAGCGGCGGCGTGCCGTTCGCGGGGTGCCAGCCGACGAGCGCCTCGGCGAGCGCGCCGGTCGTGGTGCCTGCATCGAGCAGGATCGAGCCCCGGAAGTTCGGCGGCACGAGCGCCATGGCCTCGTGTGCGATCGCCCGCTTGGCGTCGGCGTGCTGGCCGGTGCGCTCGAGGACGGTCGTCTCAGCGAGGCTCGCACGCCCCGCGCCGACGGCGCCGCCGTGGACCCGGCGGAGGTGCCCGGCCTGCTCGAGCGCGTCGAGGTCGCGGCGGATGGTCTCTGCGGTGACGTCGAGTTCATCGGCGAGGCCGGCGACCGAGACGCGCCCGGATCGGGCGAGTGCGTCGAGGATGTGCTCGTGTCGCTCCATCGCGTACATGCGGCCTCCATGCCGGATCGTCTGGCACCTGCGTTTGTGTGAGCTTACCTCGCACTTCTCACACAAAGCAAGCAATTCGCAGAATTTCCCACAGAAACGCAGACAAGCTCGGCTGGCCGGACACGCGACGGCGCCGGCCGGGACCCCGTCCCGACCGGCGCCGTGCCGTACCATTCGCCGACTACGGAGCGGGCACCCCCGCCCCCTCCGAGCCGGCCCAGAAGAGCCCGCGTGCGATCTGGCCGAACTGCCCGACCGGGTGGGTCCGGAAGTTCATCGACGTGCCGAACATCAGGACCCGGTTGCCCGCCTCCGTCTCGGCGGACACCGCCGACGCCTGCCCGGCGGCGTCCGTCGACGAACGGCCGGCGGAGTCGCGCCAGTGGCCCGAGATGAACGGGTCCGCCGCATACGTCTGCTCGACCACGGCGTTCGCGCCGAGGTTCGAGAACCAGACCGCCGGGTAGACGAACGCGGTGTCCTGCGGGTACGTGCCGAGCAGTCCGCCCTCGACGGGCTCGACCGACACGATGCCGTTCGACCCGCTCGTGCCCGAGGCCGCGGTCGAGGTCACGAGGCCGAACGCGTTCGCGAAGCTCGCGATCGCCGTGCCCTCGCCGACGACGCCGCCTCCCGCGGCCAGGTACTCCTCCATCTCGGCGCGACCCGCGGCCTGCGACGACGAGAAGTTGAGCGTTCCGCCGATCCAGACCACATCGACGCCGTCGAGCGTGGCCGTGCCGTTCGTCAGCGACGCCGACGAGATCGCGACGGGGTCGTCGAACCCGAGCTTGCGCAGCGTCTGCAGCTCCTCGCCGCCACCGGAGTAAGCGACCGTGAGGTCGTCGAGCCCGGTGCTCTCCTCGGTGGTCAGGCGGGAGCCGTCGGACGCCGTGAACGCGACGCCGTAGAGCTCGGCGACCTCGGCGGCGGCGGCCCGCCCCGCGCCATCCGCCTCGATCACGACCGAGCCGTCGGCGAAGGCCGACACCGGGACGCCCGACTCGAGGAGCGCGTTGACCGCCTGGTACTCGGCGACGCCCGACGTGGCGAGCTCGAGGTAGGCGCCGTCGGCGGGCACCGAACCGGTCGGTGCCGCCTCGGCGACGTCCTTCAGCTTGGCCTTCAGCGCCGGGTCGCCCGTCGAGCCGACCGCGTCGACGTCCGCGCCCCACAGCAGCGCGAGACTCCACGCCGAGATGTCGTACATATCGGGCACGCGCTCCGAGATGTCCGAGCCGTCTGCGAGCAGCACGTTCGCCATGCCGCGCAGCGGCTGGTGCATGTCGATGACGTACGAACCGGCCTCGTAGGTCGTGCCGCCCGCGCTGAACGCCGCGGACGCCCGCTGCACCTCGACGCCGTTCGCGATGAGCTGGTCGACGAGGTTCGCGGCATCCGTCGCCGAACGCTGCGCCTCACCGGCGGGGATCACGTACGCCCGCGGGAACTCGGCCGTGTAGACGTCGGTCTCGTCCCAGATCTCCGCCCACTGGCTGGGCTCGACCACCTCGGCCGGGTCGACGTCGGCGGGGATCTCGACGAGCGGCTCACCCGCGAGGCCCCGACGGAAGATCTCGATCTGGTTCGACAGCAGCGCGTCGGCGTTCTCGATCACGTAGTCGACCGAGGTGTCGATCACGACGCCAGCGACCTCGATGTTCACGGCCGAGTTCGCCGCGTTCCTCGGGTCGGTGGGCGGATTCACGCGACCGAGCGGCAGCTCGACCGTGTTGGTGATCGCGCCCTGGTAGGCCACGTACTGCGGCGTGAAGATGGGGGGCCAGTCGTCCCATCCGGCCCGGATGTCGCGGTACGGGATCCGGATGTTGCCCGTGTTCTCGGTCGTGACGCGGTTCGTGGTGCGGTCGAGGTAGGTGTTGCCGGGGATGTCGGCCGCGGTCACCGCCTCCTCGATCTCGAGCGCGGCGGCGTACGCGTGCGGGAGGAACAGGTCGTACTCGTAGTTCTCACCGTGGGGCGGGCCGCAGGGCTCGACCTGCA
This sequence comes from Agromyces sp. GXQ0307, assembly GCF_044769845.1. Lineage (NCBI taxonomy): Bacteria > Bacillati > Actinomycetota > Actinomycetes > Micrococcales > Microbacteriaceae > Agromyces > Agromyces sp. GXQ0307. Next base: position 304,745 of record NZ_JBIZVY010000002.1, read on the forward strand.
GCACGCTCGTGTACCCGTGCAGGTCGATGTAGAACGTCGGCTGGATTACCCCCGAGAGGTCGCGGATGATGCGGGCCTCGCTCGTCGCGCCCGTGATCATGTCGCGGTTGGCGTCGAAGCCGTCGGCGGTCGCGCGCTGTCCGAGCGCGCGGCCGTCGGGGTTGTTCGTCACCGTGAAGTAGAGGCGGTTGTGCTCGAGCACGTCCGCCACCTCGGCGTAGGGCGCGGTGGCGAGGTGCTCGATGTAGTCGAGCACCGCGTCGGTGCCCTCCCACTCGTTGCCGTGGATGTTCGCGTTGAACCAGATCGGCACCTTGTAGTTCTTCATCAGCGACGCGTTCTTCGCGGCCGCCGCGGGGTTGTGCTTGATCATGTCGCGGAAGTTCGCCTGACGCTTGGTCTCGCCCGGGTTCTCGGGGGCCGTCAGCGTGACCAGGTGGATGTCGCGGCCGAGCGCCGACTGGCCGACGACCTGCACCGAGATCCGGTCGCTCACGGCGGTCAGGCTGTTGAGGAGCGGTGCGATCTCGTCGTAGGGGATGACGCCGCGGTTGATCGACGCATCGGTCGGGTCGTCGGCGACGGTCGCGAGTTCGGGCTGGGACGGGTAGCTCGTCGGCGGTGCGACGAGCGGCGAGACGGGGGTGACGATCGGGACGGCCGGATCGCCCTCGAGGGCGATCGCGGGGGTGGAACCGGCGACGAGCGTCGCGGCCAGGACGGCCGTGACGCCCGCGCCCGCAAGAGTGCGTTGCATCGACATGGTGCTCCGTAGGGTTGCGGACTCGGATCGGGACCGGCTCGCCGCACACGGGTCGGCGGGTCTCGCCGTCGCGGAACGAACCGCGCACGGTTCCCGGTGGAATCGTGCGCTGGAAAGCGGTACCAGTCAGCCTTGCATGCGAACGCATGGACGAACCAGAGCGATTCGTTGCGTTCGTGTGAAGAATGCTGCGCGTTCCCGTGCTACTGCAGGGCGGAGGTGAGCCGCGCGAGATTGTCGAGCACGGTCGAGCGGAGCGGCTGACGCATCCACTCCTCGAGGGTGAGCTCACGGCTGTCGCGCCGGTAGCCGTCCTCCACGGCCCGCATCTCGCGGACGAAGGATGCGCCGCGGACCAGCAGCGAGACCTCCATGTTGAGCTCGAACGAACGGATGTCCATGTTGCTCGACCCGATGACCGCCACGTCGTCGTCGATCGTGAAGTGCTTGGCGTGCAGGATGAACGGCGCGCGGTACATGTAGATCCGGACGCCCGCGCGGAGCAGCGCCTCGTAGTACGAGCGCTGCGCGTGGTAGACGAGCGCCTGGTCGCCGATCTCCGACACGAAGAGCTCGACGTGCACGCCGCGTTGCGTGGCCCCGCTGATCGCGCGGAGCATGGCCTCGTCGGGCACGAAGTACGGGCTCGTGATGATGATCTTCTCGCGCGCGGCGTAGAGCAGCGCGAGGAAGAGCTTCAGGTTGTTCTCGTTCTGGTACCCCGGCCCGCTCGGCACGACCTGGCAGTCGAGGTTCTGCTCGGCCGGCGGCTGCGCGAACGGGAGGAGCTCCTCGCGCGACGGCGCCTCACCGGTCTCGAGGTACCAGTCGGTCGCGAAGATGGCGTCGAGGCCCGAGACGATCGGGCCCTCGAGTTCGGCGACGAGTTCCTGCCACTTCAGGCCGCGGCGGATGTTGCCGCGCTTGTTGTAGCTGCGGTCGATGATGTTCTGCGAGCCCATGTACGCGACCTCGCCGTCGACCACGAGGATCTTCCGGTGGTTCCTGAGATCGGGACGCTGGTACTTGCCGCGGAGCGGCTGCACGGGCAGCATCAGCCGCCAGTCCACGCCCATGCTCGTGAGTCGGCGGATGGTGCGCCGGTACCCCTTCGAGCGCCGCGAGGCGATGTGGTCGAGAAGGACGCGCACCTCGACGCCCCGTCGGACGGCGTCGCCGAGCGCATCGAAGAACCGGGCCGTCGTCGCGTCGTAGGCGAAGATGTAGAACTCGACGTGCACGTAGCGGGTCGCGCCGGAGATCGCGTCGGCCATCGCGTCGAGCGATGCCTCGTAGTCGCCGATGAGCCGTGCGCTGTTGTGGCCGATGAGCGGCATCGCGCCGAGGTTGCGATTGAGCCGTACGACGCCCTCGAACCAGTCGGGCCACTCGCTGTGGTCGCTGGCCTGCTCGACGCCGTGGGTGCTCTCCCGGATGAACCGGTCGACCTCGGCCTGCTTCGCGCGACGCGCCTTCGGGAGCTTCGGATTGCCGATCAGCAGGAAGAAGAGGACCCCGAGGTACGGGATGAAGAAGATCGCGAGCAGCCACGCCATGCCCGCCGTGGGCCGGCGGTTCCGGGGGACGACGATGATCGCGATGACGCGCACGACGATGTCGACGACGAGCACCAAGATGGCGATGATCGCCGTGACCTGCGCCGACGTCATGCCGGGCTACGCGGCTCGGTGGTGCTGCTCAGCGCGCTTCGCGCGCTCTTCCGCCTCGATCTTGGCGTACGCGTCGCGCTCCGTCCGGTCGGCTCGCAGCAGCGAGCGCATCACGAACCAGAAGATGAGTCCGATCAGCACGGTCGGTGCGAGCGACCAGATCGCGTTCAGCCAGAAGTCGTCCATAGCCGTTCCAGAATACCCGCGGAATCCTCAGCCGGCGGTGAGGATGCCCCAGACGCCGGAACCGAGCAGGTAGAGGCCGACGGCACCGACGATCACCCAGATCGCGATCCGGGCGAAGGAGGGCTGCTTCGGGTCGCGCTCGGGTTCGAGTTCGCCCTTCGGAAGGTAGTCGTTCATCGGAGGCTCCTGATCTCGATACGCTTCGCTACTCGATCACCGGTCACTTGACCAGGGGGAACAGGATCGTCTCGCGGATGCCGAGGCCCGTGACCGCCATGAGCAGGCGGTCGATGCCCATGCCCATGCCGCCGGTCGGGGGCATGCCGAACTCGAGCGCGCGGAGGAACTCCTCGTCGAGGCGCATCGCCTCGGGGTCGCCGCCCGCGGCGAGGCGCGACTGCTCGACGAACCGCTCGCGCTGCACGACGGGATCGACGAGCTCGGAGTAGCCCGTGGCGAGCTCGAAGCCGCGGACGTAGAGGTCCCACTTCTCGACGACGCCGGGGATGGAGCGGTGCTGGCGAACGAGCGGCGACGTGTCGAGCGGGAAGTCCATGACGAACGTGGGCCGGGTGAGGCCGGACTTCACATGGTGCTCCCACAGCTCCTCGACGTACTTGCCGGGCAGCGGGTGGTCGACCTCGATCTCGACCGCGTCGGCGAGCTCCTTCAGCCGCGACACGGGGGTCTCGGGGGTGATCTCCTCGCCGACCGCCGCGGAGAGCGAGCCGTACATCGAGAGCCGGTCCCACTCGCCGCCGAGGTCGTACTCGGTGCCGTCGGCCCACGTGACCACGTGCGAGCCCGCGACCGCGAACGCGGCGTCCTGGATGAGCTTCTGCGTGAGGTCGGCGATCGAGTTGTAGTCGCCGTACGCCTGGTACGCCTCGAGCATCGCGAACTCGGGGCTGTGCGTCGAATCGGCCCCCTCGTTGCGGAAGTTGCGGTTGATCTCGAACACGCGCTCGATGCCGCCGACGACGGCGCGCTTGAGGTACAGCTCGGGCGCGATGCGCAGGTAGAGCTCGGTGTCGAAGGCGTTCGAGTGCGTCACGAACGGCCGGGCGGACGCACCGCCGTGCATGACCTGCAGCATGGGCGTCTCGACCTCGACGAAGCCGAGGCTCGTGAACGTGGAGCGGAGGCTCGCGTTCACCGTCGCCCGGTCGATCACGTTGCGCCGGGCCTGCTCGCGTGCGATGAGGTCGAGGTAGCGGCTGCGCACCCGCGTCTCCTCCGAGAGCTCGTTGTGCAGGTTCGGCAGCGGGTTGATGGCCTTCGCCGCCATCCGCCACTCGGTCGCCATGATCGACAGCTCGCCGCGACGGCTCGTGATGACCTCGCCCGCGACGAACACGTGGTCGCCGAGGTCGACGAGCTCCTTCCACGCGGCGAGCGCCTCCTCGCCGACCTCGCCGAGCGAGACCATGGCCTGGATCCGGCCGCCGTCGCCCGACTGCAGCGCCGCGAAGCAGAGCTTGCCCGTGTTGCGGAGGTGCACGACCCGGCCGGACACGCCGACCGTCTCGCCGCTGCGCTCGTCGACGCCGAGGCCCACGAAACGTGCGCGCACCTCGGGGATCGTCGTGGTCACGGGCACCGCGACCGGGTACGCGCCGTCGCCGAGGTCGGCGGCCTCGGCGATGAGCCGCTCGCGCTTGGCCAGTCGCACGGCCTTCTGCTCCGAGATCTCCTCGGCGGTCGGCTCGTGCGTGGTCTCGTCGGCCATGGCGTCTCCGGTGTCGGGGTGGGTTCCGTGGGGTGCGCATCCGAGCGGATGCCACCCACCAGCGTATCCCGCCGCGCGTCGCCGACCTGAAGGGCAGCCGGATGCCGCGGCTCAGCCGAGCCGGATGGCGGCGTTGTCGATCAGTCGCGTGCCGCCCACTCGGGCCGCCACGAGCACGGTGGCCGCACCGTTCGCACCCTCGTCGACGGGCAGGAAGGTCTCCGGGTCGACGACGACCAGGTAGTCGAGGTCGATGCCGTCGTGGTCGCCGAAGGCGGCGGCCGCCTCGGCGAGCACCTCGTCGAGGCCGTCGCTCGCGGCGGACTCGGCCGCCGCGAGCGACTCCGAGAGGGCGAGGGCCGCGCGACGACCGTCGGCGTCCAAGTAGCGGTTGCGGCTCGACAGCGCCAGCCCGTCGGGTTCGCGGACCGTCGGCACCACCTCGATCGCGAGCGGCGCGTTCAGGTCGGACACCATGCGGCGGACGAGGAAGACCTGCTGCGCGTCCTTCTGGCCGAACACGGCCGTGTCGGGCTGCACGATGTGGAAGAGCTTCGCGACGACCGTCAGCATGCCGTCGAAGTGACCCGGACGGGAGGCGCCCTCGTAGAGCGTGCCGACGTGGCCCGCGACGACGGTGGTCTCGACGGCACCGGTGGGGTACATCTCGTCGACCGTCGGCGCGAAGACGAGGTCGACGCCCTCACGACCGAGCGCCGCGAGGTCGGCGTCGAAGGTGCGCGGGTAGCGATCGAGGTCTTCGCCGGCGCCGAACTGGAGCGGGTTCACGAAGATCGACACGACGACCGCGTCGGCGATCTCTCGCGCCCGGCGCACGAGCGCGAGGTGTCCGTCGTGGAGCGCGCCCATCGTCGGGACGAGTGCGACCGAGCGTTCCGTGGCGCGAAGCCCCGCCACCGCGTCGCGGATGCCGACGATCGTGCCGTGCACTCGAGGCGCCGTGGCCGGCCGGCCGACCCCGGCACCGCGTCCGTCGGCCTCGGCGACGCCGCCGCCGCGAGCCGCCTGCTCGTCGCCCGTCACACCCGACCTCCCGACGGCCGATCGTCATCGGCCTCGTCGATCGTAGCCGTCCCGTCGATCAGCGGCCCCGGGTCGTGGCGGGCGAGGGCGTTCTCGACCGCACTCCGCACGAGCGGTGCGAGCACGGCGCCGGCCCGGGGCATCCCGATGCCCTCGAGGATGCCCGTGGCCTGGTCGACGATCGCGGACGAGAACGAGACGGCCGTGTCGATCGCCTCGGCGTAGGCCGGTCGGTCCGCCTCGGCGACGACGAACGGTTCGCCGCCCATCTCGACGACGAGCGCCTGCGCGATCGGCAGGACCGGCGCCGGCGCGGTGACGGCGAACCAGGTGCCGGCCAGCCGACCGAGGTCGAGGCTCGTGCCGGTGAACGACATGGCCGGGTGGATGGCGAGCGGGATCGCGCCGGCCAGCATGGCGGGCTCGAGCACCCCGACCCCGTGCGCCGGCGCGGTGTGCACGACGAGCTGCCCGGGTCGCCACGCGCCCGCGGTCGCGAGCCCCTCGACGAGCGTGCGGAGTTCCTCACCGGGAACCGCGAGCAGCACCAGCTCGCTCCGCTCGACGATCTCGGGCAGCGCGAGCACCGGTACGTCGGGGAGCATGGCCGCCACCCGTTCCCGACTCGCGTCGGACACCGCGGCGATGCCGGTGAGCGCGTGACCCGCACCGCCGAGCGCGGAGGCGAGCACCGCGCCCACGCGGCCCGCGCCGATCGTGCCGACGCCGAGGCGCCCGGCCCGCTGGTCAGGACGCATGCTCGACCCCCCAGCGGTCGCTCCGGTCGCGGAGCGCCCGGTCGACGGCGTCCGCGGCGATGGTCGCGAACGCGGCGGTCGCGTCCGCGCGATCGAGTGCGGGAACCTCGGGGGCGATCGGTCCGGCCACCGTGTGGATGCGCACGGACTCGAGTCGGAGACCGCGTCGCACCGGCCCGGCGGCCACGGCGACGGACTGCATGCGCGCGAGCGGAACGACGACCAGGCGGCGGAGCAGCCAGCCGCTGCGGAGTACGGCGGCGCCTCCCTCGACCGCGATGCCGATCCGGCGCCACGAGAGCGGCCGGATCCAGGCGGCGCGTCTCGGGGCCGAGGTGAACCCCGTCGCCGGACCCGTGCCGGCGAGGCCGGCGTCGAGCAGCGGAACGAGCTCGTCGAACGCGTCGGGCGTGAGCAGGCCGATCACCCGCCGGACGTCGTCGGCGGTGCCGACCGGGAGCACGAGCGTGCGACGGGCGGCATCCCCCGCCTGCGTGACCGACTGGCCGGCGACGTTGACGCGCACGGTCCACCAGCCGAACGCGCGCCAGAGGAGCCACTGCGACGCCTCGATCGCGTGCACCCGCCCCGGTGGGATGGTCTGGTTCGCGGTCGAGAGCAGCCCGGAACCGATGCGGACGCCGTCGCGCGTGCCGGCGATCGAGTAGCGGAGCGACCCGGTGATCCGCGACCACAGGTAGCTCACCACGCCGATCGCCGCGGGGATGAACGTGAACAGCATCCAGAGCGTGCCGGTCGACAGTGCGATCACGATGATCACGATGATCGCGACGAGCCAGATCATCGATCCGCCGAGGATCGCGGAGGCGATCGCGCGAGGCAACGGGAGTCGCACGACGGATTCCGGCGGCGCGAGATCGGGATCGAGCTCGGGCGCGAGGAACTCGTCGACGCGACGGCCGACGAGCGCGCTCGCGCGACCCGCGACCGACGGCGCGCCGGGTTCGACCTGCGCCGCGCCGGCGGCATCCGCCGCACCGACGCCGTCGACGCCGTCGGACGCCACGGCCTCGTGGCGTCGGGCGCCCGACGCCAGCCGCAGCAGGTCGCTCCGCAGTCGGTCGGCCTGCGCCGAGCCGAGGTAGGACAGGTCGACGTTGCCCGACTGGCCCGCCACCGAGACGTCGAGCTTCGCGGCGCCGAAGAGGCGTGCGAAGACCGGCCGCGCGATGTTGATGCCCTGGATCCGATCGAGCCGTGCGCTCCGGTGCGAACGGAAGAGGATGCCGCTGCGCACCTCGAGCGCCTCGTCGGTCACCCGGAAGGTGTGCATCCGCCACGCGAACCAGAAGCCGAGGACCACGAGCACGATGAGGACCGCGAGGCCGAGCAGCGCCCAGCCGACGAGGCCGTGCGTGACGATGCCGGTGATCGGGTCCTCGCCCCAGTCGCCGCCGAACTCCGTCGACCCCGGCGGTTCCGAGCCCGGCGCGAACAGCAGCACGAACACCTCGACCAGGCGTTCGCGGAGATTCGCGATCACGAAGCCGAGCACGGCGAGGAACACCAGGCCGCCGCGCAGCAGCGGACTCGCCGGATGCAGCCGGTGCCACTCGCCGTCGGCGAGCGGGCCGATCGGAGCGCGGACGGGGGGCTCGGTCACAGGCCCGCCCGGCGGGTCTCGGCGAGGGCGACGAGTTCGTCGCGGAGCCGCTCGGCATCGTCGAGCGGAAGTCCGGGCAGGGTCACGGCGGTCGACGCGGCGGCGGTCACGAACTTGAGGTCGGCGAGCCCGAGTGCACGCGACACCGGCCCGCGCGTGATGTCGACGAGCTGCATGCGCCCGTAGGGGACGGCGACCTGACGCTGGAACATGATGCCGCGGCGGAAGACGAGGTCGTCCGCCCGGCGGCGATAGCCGATCGAACGCACGCGGCGCGGCTCGAAGGCGATCGAGACGAGCGCGATCACGCCGATCGCGATGCCGCCCCACGTGGCCCACGGCAGCTCGAACCACGACCCGACGACGAGGAGCACGGCGACCATGACGCCCGCGCCGAGCACCGAGCCGACGACCTCGACGACGACGTGCTTCGGCGACACCCGGCGCCAGTCGTCGTCGACGTGCGCGGGGGCATCGGATGCCGCGGGCGCACCCGACGCCTCGGGCGCGCTCGGCGCCTCGGGTGTGCTCGGCGTCGACTGGCCCTCGGGCGCCGCAGGAGTTCGCAGCGGCACCGGGGCGTCGAAGGCGGTGTCATCGGGGTCAGGCATGCGCCGAACCCTCCTCTTCGGGGTCGTCGGGCGGAAGGGTGCAGAAGTGCTCGGCGACGAGGCCGCCGGCGAGCAGCAGCGCGGCGCCGATCGCCGTGGCGAGCCCCATCCAGATGGTGCCGGCGGGCGGGAGGACGCTCCGCGTGAGCAGGAAGATCGTGATGCCGATGCCGACGCCGAGCACGAGCGCGCCGGTCACGCTGCTCGCCTTGGCGAGCACCGCGATGCGGGCGGCGCGGAACGGATCGACCCGGCGGCTCCGGTCGCCGCGCACGGCCTGCCGGATCGGCCAGGCCACGAGCACGACGATCGCGCCGATGCCGACGAGCGTGACGGCCAGCGAGAGCGGAGGCACGAGTGCCGTCGCGCCACCCGCCACGAGTGCGAGCTCGCCGAGGTAGCCGACGGCGAGGCCGACGACCGCGAACGCGACGAGGGTCGAGGCGTGCGTGCGCTTCACCGACGCACCACCTCGTCGGTCGCCTCGGCGCGCAGCGCCGCGATCGGACCGCGGCCGGTGATCTCGGCGTCGGGCTCGACGTCGAGCCACGGCTGCAGCACGAAGGCCCGCTCCCACGCGCGCGGGTGCGGCAGTTCGAGCCGCTCGTCGGCCATGCGCACGCCGCGCACGTCGATGAGGTCGAGGTCGAGCGTGCGGTCGCCCCACCGCGTCTCGCGCGTGCGGCCGTGCTCGGCCTCGACGCGCTGCAGCAGATCGAGGATCGCGTGCGGCTCGAGGTCGGTCTCGACGACGATGACCCCGTTGAGGTACCGCGGGGCGTCGGGGTCGACCCCCTCGAGGCGCACGGCCGCGGTCTCGTACACCGGCGAGACGGCCACGAGCACGACGCCGTCGGCGTCGGCGACCGCCCGCGTGGCCGAGGCGATCGTGGCCTCGCGGTCGCCGAGGTTGGCGCCGAACGCGATCACGGCCCGGCTCACGGGCGGCTCCGCACGATCGTGACGGCGACGTCGTCGAAGGGCACCTCGATGGGCGCCTGCGGCTTGTGCACGGTCACGGTCGCCTCCTCGACGCCCTCGAACCCGAGCGCCACGTCGGCCACTCGCTCGGCCACCGTCTCGATGAGGTCGACCGGGTCGCGTTCGACCGCCCGCGCGACCGCGACGGCCAGTTCGCCGTAGTGCACGGTTCGCGCGAGGTCGTCGCGGGATGCCGCGGACGCGAGGTCGACGGCGACGGACACGTCGATCACGAACTCCTGCCCCTGTTCGCGTTCGAAGTCGAAGACGCCGTGGTGCGCGCGCACGCGGATGCCGGTGACGGCGATCCGATCACGAGTGGTGGCCACGTCGTCCACTCTGCCATGCGCGCACGACGTCGAGCGCGACACGGGTGCCCGCGACGTCGTGGACGCGGACGCCCCACGCCCCGGCCTGCGCCGAGAGCACGCTCACCACCGCGGTCGGGAGGTCGCGGTCCTCGACCGGAGCCCCCTCGGGCAGCAGCGCGCCGAGGAACCGCTTGCGCGACGCGCCGACGAGGATCGGCAGACCGAGGCCCGCGAGCACGTCGAGGTCGGCCAGGAGCGCCCAGTTCTGCTCGCCCCGCTTGGAGAAGCCGAGGCCGGGATCGAGGATCAGCCGGTCGGCGGAGACACCCGCCGCGACGAGTTCGTCCACCCGTCGGGCGAGTTCGTCGCGCACGTCGCGCGCGACGTCGTCGTACTCGGCGAGGTCGTCCATCCGGTCGGAGTGCCCCCGCCAGTGCATCGCGACGTAGGTCGCCCCGGAATCGGCGGCGATGCGGGCCATGGCCTCGTCGGCGAGCCCGGCGGAGACGTCGTTGATGATCTCGGCGCCGGCCTCGACCGCCGCCAGGGCCGTCGACGCGCGCATCGTGTCGACGCTCACCCGCAGCCCGCGACCGGCGAGCTCGCGGATGACCGGGACGACCCGGCGCAGTTCCTCGCCCGGGTCGACCCGGGCCGCCCCCGGCCGCGTCGACTCGCCGCCGACGTCGAGCACGTCGGCACCGTCGGCGACGAGTTCGAGGGCGTGCTCGATCGCGGCATCCGCGTCGAACCATCGTCCGCCGTCGCTGAAGGAGTCGGGGGTGACGTTGACCACGCCCATGACGATCGGCTCGGACGGCGTCGCGTCAGGCACCGCGCCCCGATCCGATCAGCGCGATGATCTCGGCCCGCGCGGCGGGCTCGGCGAGTTCGCCGCGGCTGGCGATCGTGACCGTCGAACTGCGTTCCTGCCGCGCGCCCCGGGCGGTGACGCACCCGTGCACGGCGTCGATCACCACGAGCACGCCGCGCGGATCGAGTCCGGCGACGAGGGCGTCGGCGACCTCCTCGGCGATGCGCTCCTGGAGCTGGGGGCGGCTCGCGATCGTGTCGATCACCGCGGGGATGCGGCCGAGGCCCACGAGTCGCTCGCCCGGGAGGTAGGCCACATGCGCGGTCCCGACGAACGGCAGGAGGTGGTGCTCGCAGACCGACCGGAAGGCGAGGTCGCGCAGCACCACCGCGTCGGAGGTCGCGGGGACGCCCGCCGCGGTGTCGCCGGAGGCGACCGTGTCGGCGAGGTGCGCGAGCGGGTCGGCACCGACACCACTGAAGTAGTCGGCGTAGGCCTCGGCCACGCGCTGCGGCGTGCGCTCGAGGCCCGGGCGATCCGGGTCCTCGCCGATGGCGAGGAGCAGCTCGCGCACGGCGCGCTCGATGCGGTCGGCGTCCACCCCCGTCATGGCACCCTCCTCTGCGCCCGTGCCGCGGGTCACGCCGTGGCGGGGCGCGGCTTCGTGGTCGGCGTGCGGGACGCCTTCGCCTCCTCGACGGGCGTGCCCGAGTCGACGCCGCCGTCGACGGCGCCCTGGTCGATCGGCGCCTTGCGGCTGGGGAACGGGATCGGCGGCCGATCGGAGACGGGGCGCTTGTCGCTCGAGAGCCAGAGCGGGCGCTCGGGCAGCTTCCGCACGTCCTTGAAGATCTCGGCGATCTGGTGGTGGTCGAGCGTCTCGTGCTCGAGCAGCTCGGCGGCCAACCTGTCGAGGATGTCGCGGTTGTCGTTCAGCACCTGCCACGCCTCGTCGTGCGCCTGCTCGATGAGCGTGCGCACCTCCACGTCGACCTTCTCCGCGATCTCCTCCGAGTAGTCGCGCTGGTGGCCCATGTCGCGGCCGAGGAAGACCTCGCCCTGCGACTGGCCGAGCTTCACGGCGCCGACGTTCGCCGACATGCCGTACTCGGTGACCATCTTGCGGGCCGTGGCGGTGGCCTTCTCGATGTCGTTGGATGCGCCGGTCGACGGGTCGTGGAAGACGATCTCCTCCGCGACGCGGCCGCCCATGGCGTAGGTGAGCTGGTCGAGCAGCTCGTTGCGCGTGACGGAGTACTTGTCTTCCAGCGGCAGCACCATCGTGTAGCCGAGGGCGCGGCCGCGCGGCAGGATCGTGATCTTCGTGACGGGGTCGGTGTGGTTCATCGCCGCCGCGGCGAGGGCGTGCCCGCCCTCGTGGTAGGCGGTGATGAGCTTCTCCTTGTCCTTCATCACGCGCGTGCGGCGCTGCGGGCCGGCGATGACGCGGTCGACGGCCTCGTCGAGCGCGCGGTTGTCGATGAGCTGCGCGTTCGACCGGGCGGTGAGCAGCGCCGCCTCGTTGAGCACGTTGGCGAGGTCGGCACCGGTGAAGCCCGGTGTCTTGCGTGCGAGCACCTCGAGGTCGACGCCGTTCGCGAGCGGCTTGCCCTTCGAGTGCACCTCGAGGATCTTCTGGCGGCCCTTGAGGTCGGGCGCGTCGACGCCGATCTGGCGGTCGAAGCGGCCCGGACGCAGCAGCGCGGGGTCGAGGATGTCGGGACGGTTGGTCGCCGCGATGAGGATCACGTTGGTCTTGGGGTCGAAGCCGTCCATCTCGACGAGCAACTGGTTCAGCGTCTGCTCGCGCTCGTCGTGCCCGCCGCCGAGGCCGGCGCCGCGGTGGCGGCCGACCGCGTCGATCTCGTCGACGAAGATGATGGCCGGCGCGTTCTGCTTCGCCTGGTCGAAGAGGTCGCGCACCCGGCTCGCGCCGACGCCGACGAACATCTCGACGAAGTCGGAGCCGGAGATCGAGTAGAACGGCACGCCCGCCTCACCCGCGACCGCGCGGGCGAGCAGCGTCTTGCCGGTGCCGGGAGGGCCGTACAGGAGCACGCCCTTCGGGATGCGGGCGCCGACGGCCTGGAACTTGGCCGGTTCCTTGAGGAACTCCTTGATCTCGTGGAGCTCCTCGATGGCCTCCTCGGCGCCGGCGACATCGTCGAAGGTGACCTTCGGGCTCTCCTTGGAGACGAGCTTCGCCTTCGACTTGCCGAACTGCATGACGCGATTGCCGCCGCCCTGCATGCCGGAGAGGATGATCCAGAAGAAGAGGCCGATGAGCACGAGCGGCAGCAGGATGCCCAGCATGGAGAGGAACCAGTTCGGCTGCGGCACCTCGTCGTCGAAGCCGTCGGCCGGGTTCGCCTCGTCGACCGCCGCGATGACGTCGTCGCCGCGCGGCGTGACGTAGTAGAACTGCACCTGCGTGCCGAGGTCCTCCTCGGCCTCGGCGAGCGTGAGGTCGACGCGGTTCTCGACGTCGACGATCTTCACCGCCGACACCTTGCCGTCGTTCAGGAGCTCGAGCCCCTGCTGCGTCGAGACCTCGCGGAACCCCGACTGGGTGATCAGGGTGGATCCGATCCACACCGCGATGATGGCCAGCACGATGTAGAGGATCGGCCCGCGCAGGAGCTTCTTCATGTTCATGGTGCTAGCAGGCTACCCCGGCGGCGCTGGACACCTGCTGCCTGTTCGCTGAAAGCGGTCAGCGGTCGGCGCGCACCGCGCGCGCACCGCGCGCACCACCGTGCGTGCACCGCGCGCCGATGCTCAGTCCGAGTCCTCCGACGCCTGCTCGCTTCCCGGCGTCTGCCCGGGCTCGTACTGCGCCATGATCCCGTCGACGGTCGCCGTGGCCTCGACCGCGCTCGCCGTGTAGCCGAGCACGACGGGGAGGAAGCGGTCCGAGGTCAGCGCCTGCAGTCTCAGGTCGGTCCGGGCGACGACGGTCGCCATGCGCCCGGTCGGCCGCATGAGCGCGATCTCGCCGAAGCCCTCGCCCGGGCCGAGCTCGGCGACGACGCGCCCGTCGTGGACCACGTCGACCTCGCCGTCCTCGATGACGTAGTACCGGTCGCCGACGTCGCCCTGCGCGAACACGACGGCCCCGGATGGCACGGACACGGCCTCGAGCCCCCGCGCGAGCTGCTCGACGGACGGCAGGGGCAGGATGCACAGCATGTCGACGCGGCGCAGCAGCCCGATCTCGCGATCGAGGGCGGCCACGATCCGGTCGAGCCGCCGAAGACGCCACCACGAGGCCGCCGCGAGCACCGGGCAGAGGAGTCCGATCGCGATGAGCGCCGGTTGGATCCCGAACCATCCGATCAGCGCCGACGCGACGACGCCGCCGATGCCGACGAAGATCGCGACCGTGCTCTCGAGCACGCCGAACACGCGCGCGAGCACCTCGTCGGGCGCGATCCGGCCGATGAGCGTGAAGCCCGTGATGTCGATGAGGGCGTTGCCGATGCCGACGAACGAGAGCAGCACGAGGGCGACCGCCTGTTGGGGGAAGACGCCGACGAGCGCGATCGGAAGGCCCCAGAGGGCCACCCCGACGGCGAACCAGGCGCCGAGTCGCCCCGTGCCGATGAGCAGCGAGGCGCCCAGCGAGCCGAGCACCGCCCCGACTCCGACGGCGGTCATGAGCGCGCCGACACCGGGTTCGCCGGTGCCGATGAGTTCGATCGCGACCACGACGGAGAGCACGGTGAGGGCTCCTCGGGTGAGGGATTGGGCGGCCGCGAGGCCGAGGATGAGGACGAGGTCCCGATCGCGACCGACCGCGCCGAGGCCCTCGACGGCCTCCCGCCCGATGTTCGGTCGGTCGGGCGCCGACGGCCGCGGCGGGGCGTCGTAGCGCAACCCGACGAGCAGCGCGGCGGCCGCGAACGATGCGGCGGCCGCGACGGCGAAGACGACATCGACCCCGGTGAACTGGAGGAGGACCGCCGCCAGCAGCGGCCCCGCGACCGTCGCCAGCGAATCGAGCAGCCCACGCACCATGTTGGCGCTCGCGAGTTCGTAGCCCGTGCGGCAGAGCGACGGCAGCAGCGCGGAGTGGGCCGGACGGTACAGCGTCGCCGCGATCGTCGAGACGACGGCGAGCGCGTAGATGACGGCCGCCGGCCCCGCGACGGCGACGACGACGCCCGCTGCCGCGGTGGCGGCGCCGCGCACGACCGATACGAGGATGAGCACGCGCTCCCTGCGCCCGCGATCGGCGATCGGAGAGAGCAGCGGTGCGAGGAGCGCGGACGGCAGCATGCGCAGGAGTCCGACGAGCCCGACGGCCGCGGCGCCGCCGTCGCGATACGCGACGATCCCGAGGGCGACCGTGAACGCCCACTCCGCCGTCCACGCGCCGAGGAAGCTGAGTTGCGCGCGACGAAGGTCGCGGTTCCGCCAGTTGCTCGCGAACGCGGCGCCCGCATCCCGCACCCTCGTCCGGCGTCCGCGTTCAGCCATCGGCGACTCCGGTCGGCGGGCCGGTCAGCGCCTCAGCTGTAGACGTGGGGCGCGAGGATCGCGACATCCCGCAGATTGCGGTAGCGCTCGGCGAAGTCGAGCCCGTAGCCGACGACGAACTGGTTGGGGATGTCGAAGCCGAGGTACTTCACGTCGATCTCGACCTTCGCGGCATCCGGCTTGCGCAGCAGCGCGCAGATCTCGATCGAGGCGGCACCGCGCGACGTGAGGTTGCCGAGGAGCCAGCTGAGGGTCAGGCCCGAGTCGATGATGTCCTCGACGATGAGCACGTGCCGACCCGAGAGGTCGGAGTCGAGGTCCTTCAGGATCTTCACGACGCCCGAGGACTGCGTGCCGGCCCCGTACGACGAGACCGCCATCCAGTCCATCGTGACGTGCGGTCGCAGTTCGCGCGCGAGGTCGGCCATCACCATGACCGCGCCCTTCAGCACGCCGACGAGGAGCAGGTCCTTCCCCTCGTAGTCCGCCTCGATCCGGCGCGCGAGCTCGGCGAGCTTGTCGCGGATCTGCTGCTCGGTCACGAGCACTTCGGTCAGGTCGGCCTCGATCTCGCGCGAATCCATCCCGAGCTCCTCCTGCGTGCGTCTGGGCGAACGGATGCCACGAGCCTACGCCGCGGCTCAGTGATCGTGCGGCAGGAGTTCGGTCGACCCCGTCGTGGAGAGCACGAGATGGGCGCCGGCACGGGTGGCACGGATGCCGCGGGGCAGGTCGATCGGCCCCTGCCCGTGCCAGTCGGTCACGAGCCGGGCCACCTCGAGCGTCTGGGCACGACTGAGCGACACCCCGAACTCGCTGCCGACGACGTGCCGGATGATGCGCTGCCGGAGCGCGGCCGGGTTCGCGGCGAGCGCGGCCGTCGAGACCGCGATTCCGGCCTCGGCGGGCTCGCAGATCTCCTCGATGAACTCGTCGATCTGGTCGGCGAACGCCTGCTCGTCCTCGCGGAGCTGCTCGGCGGTGCGCGCGAGCGCCTCGGCGACGCCCGGTCCGAGCTCGGCCTCGAGCACGGGCAGCACGTGCTCGCGCACGCGGACGCGTGCGTACGCGTGGTCGCGGTTGTGCGGGTCGTCCCACGGTTCGAGGCCCGCGTCGAGGCACGCCTGCCGGGTGGTCGCGCGACGGATGCCGAGGAGCGGCCGCGCGTAGCGCCCCGAGCGGGCGGCCATGCCGCCGAGGCTCGCCGACCCCGACCCGCGCGCGAGTCCGAGCAGCACCGTCTCGGCCTGGTCGTCGAGCGTGTGGCCGAGGAGCACGACCTCGGCCCCGGCCGCGCGTGCGGCGGCGTCCAGTGCGGCGTACCGGGCGGCGCGTGCGGCCCCCTCGGGACCGGCACCACCGGGTGCGGCACCCGCCTCGACCCGCTCGACGAGCACCGGATCGAGCCCGAGGTCGCGGGCGACGGCGGCCGCGGCATCCGCGATCTCGGCGGAGCCCGGCTGCAACCCGTGGTCGACGACGACCGCGCCGGCGCGCCATCCGGCCCTCGGCGCCTCGAAGGCTGCCCCCGCGGCGAGGGCCAGCGAATCGGGACCGCCCGAGAGCGCGACGAGCAGCAACGGTGGTCGAGTCGCCGCCCGCGGCGTATCGAGACCCCGCGGCGCGAGCGCTCCGCGCACCGCGCGACGCACGTCGGCGATCGCCGGCGTCAGGCGTGGACGGCGCTCTGAGGGCATCACGTAACCTTATTCCGTCGCGAGCGGCGCCCATCGGGCGCGCGTCGACACCGGGGCCGTCAGGGCCCGCGAGGACTTCCAGACTCCACCATCCGAAACGAGGAGAGCACATGGGCGAGTACGCCGCCGTCATCGAGATCCCCAAGGGGAGCCGCAACAAGTACGAGGTCGACCACGAGACCGGCCGGGTCTTCCTCGACCGCGTGCTCTACACGAACTTCGTGTACCCGACCGACTACGGCTTCTTCGAGAACACGCTCGGCGACGACGGCGACCCGCTCGACGTGCTCGTGCTCACCCAGTACCCGCTCTTCCCGGGGGTCGGCGTGAAGGTGCGCCCGGTGGGCGTCTTCAACATGGTCGACGACGGCGGCGGCGACGCGAAGGTCCTCGCGGTGCCCGCGGGCGACCCGCGCTGGGACTACATCCAGGACGTCGACGACATCCCCGAGTACACGCGCAAGGAGATCGAGCACTTCTTCGAGCACTACAAGGACCTCGAGCCCGGCAAGTGGGTCAAGACCGAGGGCTGGGCGAACGCGGCCGAGGCCGAGTCGCTCATCGCCAAGGCGATCGAGGCGTACCCGGGTCACTGAGACCACCCGGCGATCGGGCCGAGCGGATGCCGCGGCATCCGCCTGCACGAAGGGGGCGAGCCCGGCGGCTCGCCCCCTTCGTCGCGTCCGCCCGCGTCGTGGCGCGGGGCCCGCGTCAGCCGAGGTAGATGCCGCGCGCGGCCAGGAACGGGACCGGGTTGATCCGACTCCAGCCGCTGTAGACCTCGAAGTGCAGGTGACAGCCGGTCGACGCCCCCGTCGTGCCGCTCGAGGCGATCACCTGGCCCGAGTTCACCCATTGGCCGTAGCCGACGAACAGGCCGCCGGGGCGGATGTGGGCGTAGCCGGTGGAGATGCCGCCGCCGTGGTCGATCTTGATGAAGTTCCCGTAGCTGCCCGACCATCCCGCGTAGACCACGGTGCCCGAGTTCGCCGCGTAGATCGGCGCCGAGCACCCGGTCGCGAGGTCGGTCGCGTAGTGGAACGAGTTCGAGCAGTACCCGCCGCTGCAGATCACCTGGCGCGGGCCGTACCCACCCGAGATCCAGCCGTAGGCGGGCTTGGACCAACCGGAGGACACAGTCTGGCCGCCGCCGCCGCCACCACCGCCGCCCCCCGCGGCCGCTGCTGCTGCGGCCGCCGCAGCTGCTGCCGCCGCCGCGGCTGCCGCCGCACGGCGCCGGCGCTCCTCCTCTTCCTTCCGCTTGCGCTCGCCCTCCTGGTAGGCGGCCGCGGTCTTCGCCTCCGTGTCCTTGAGGAACTTGAGCTGCTGGTCGAGCTCGATCTTCTTCGCCTCGGACTCGGCGAGCGCTTCCTCGGCGGCGGCCTGCGCGGCCTGCGCGGCGGCGAGCGCCTGCTCGGCCGCGATGCGGAGCTTCTCGCGCTCGGCACGGGCGACCTCGGCCTGGTCGGCGAGCGACTGCGCGGTGTTGCCGGCCTCCTTCGCCTGCTCGTAGATCTGCGCGGTGCGCTCGACCAGCTTCTCCATCGAGCCGAGCTTGGCGAGCAGTTCGTCGGTGCGCGCGGCGTCGCCCGCATCGAACATCAGGTTGACGCCCAGGTCGGACCCGCCGGTCCGGTAGAGCTGCGCGGCGAGCTGCCCGGCGTTCTTCTCCGCCTCCTCGGCCTCGGCCTTCGCCTCGTCGGCCTGCGCCTGGATCTCGTCGGCACGCCGGACGGCGTCGTCGTACTCCTGTTGGGCCACGATCAGCTCGTCGGTCCGCCGCTGCGCCTCGGCGCGGGCCGCCTCGACGTTCGCCTCGAGATCGGCGATCAGGCCGATGATCTCGTCGACGGCCTGCGCCGCGGCCTTCGTGTTCGCCTTCGCCTTCTGCAGTTCCTCCCACGTGGGGTAGTCGGCGGCGGTCGCGGCGATCGGGTTCGCCACCACGCCCGCGGTGGCCGCGAACACGATGACGAGGGCGCCCGCGAGCGCGCGCATGCGCGACCCCCACGGGGCTCGGCGTCCTGCGATTCGCGACATGACTCCCCATCCGCGCGGGCCGTCCGGACCGCGCTCGCGTACCCGCCGGGCGGGCAGTGGCCTTGCCACACTAGGTTCGGATCGAGCGCGGATCGGGCATTTCCGTCGCGCGTGGCGCGTCTTGCCCGCCCCGTTTTGGAATCTGGGCGAGGTATGCGTATGCTTTCTTCTCGGCGGTCGAGCCCCCGGGCGAGACCTTCCGGCCCCATCGTTTAGCGGCCTAGGACACCGCCCTTTCACGGCGGCAGCACGGGTTCGAATCCCGTTGGGGTCACCCAGACGATGGGTTTACAATTGAACAGCTTCTTTACGAGGCCCTGTGGCGCAGTTGGTTAGCGTGCCGCCCTGTCACGGCGGAGGTCGCGGGTTCAAGTCCCGTCAGGGTCGCTCAGGCGACAAGCCCTTTCCCTTTCGAGAGAAGGGGCTTTCTCCTTATCATCGAGGTGTTCCGCACCCCGAGGCTCTGTAGCTCAGTTGGTAGAGCGTTCGACTGAAAATCGAAAGGTCACCGGATCGATGCCGGTCGGAGCCACAAGTGAAACCCCCGGGAGACCGGGGGTTTCGTGGTTTCAAGAGGCGGCCGGGCCGAGCCTGGCCTGAGCGTGTGCCATTGTTGTGCCATTAACGCCGGGCCGAGGCATCCTCATGTGCCATGCCCCGGTCGCCGCTGGGCTTGAGACCGTCGGCTCTGATGGCCTCGTTGAGTGCGGCGCCGGCGCGCAGCGCGACCCCCTCTCGGGCACGTGAGTAGCGCTCGGTGACTTGGAGGCTCGAGTGGCCGAGCGTCGCTTGCACGTCGGGTGCACTCGCGCCGGCGTCGAAGAGGATCGTCGCGAACGTATGGCGCAGGTCATGGATGCGCAAGTCGGGTTTGCCGATCGCGACGCGCAGCTCGTCCCAGTCGACGGCTCGGCGCACGTTGTGGCTCGTGAGGCGTCCGCCGTCGGCGCCGTCGAAGAGCAAGTCACTCGCACGCTTACCCCGTGCTGCAGCCTCGGCATACGGACGCAGCGCGTCGATCAGCGGGACGTCCCGCGATTTGTGACTCTTCGGCGATTGCTCGATGAGCTCACCACGCATGCCCGGGCTCAGCGACCGACTGACACGGATGACACCGCGGCGGAAGTCGACGTCGCCGACCCGAAGAGCGGTGGCCTCCCCAGCTCGCATGCCGGTGTACACGAGCGCCGCGAGGTAGCGGCGGTAGACGCCATCGGGCACCAACTCGAGCATGATGCGGATCTGGTCGAAGGTCAGCGCACGTGAGACCGGCGAAATCGACTCGCGCATGCTCGGCCGCTTCACCTCGCGGGCCGGGTTGTAGTCGATGAATCGCGAACGGCGGGCGCCGTCGAGGAGGCGTGAGAGCACCGCGAGGGCGTCGTTCTTGGCGGATGCCCCGCCCGACCACGCGACCATCGCCGACTCGATCATGGGCGAGGTGATCTCGTCGAGCCGGTGCCGGCCGAGGCTGGGCCTCACGCGGAGCCGCCAGGCGACGCCGTAACTGCGGGCCGTCGCCGGGCGGATGGAGGACTCGATTGCCGGCCAGTACTTGTTGTACCACTGGTCGAGCGTCATCGACCCGTTCGGGTTTCGGCCGGCGATCATCTTCGCAAGCTCGCGCTTCGCCTCGGCAAGCGTGAGGAACGTGCGCGAGCGCTCGGCCGCGCCACCGTCGACACTCGGGCCGACGACGCGGATCTGGTAGCGCTGGCGGTCGGCGCGCCAACGGATACCCTCGGGCAGTGGCCGACCCGTGCGCGGATCGACCCGCGACGGCGTGTCTTTCGTCGGCCGCCCGGCCATCAGTGTTCCGTTCCACCCCGCGCGAGCAGTTCGTCGATCGTGTCGGCGCTCCAGAGCAGGTGCTTGCCCATTCGGGCGTCGGGTTCGGGGATGAGCCCGTCGTGCCGCAGCTTGTCGAAGCTCGAGACCGGGATGCGACACCGCTCGGCCGCCTCGACTCGGCTCAGGTACTCGACCCTCCACGCGGTGTCGGCCATGACGCTCCCCCTCGACTCATCGGCCGCCGGCTGGCATCTCATGCATGCCGACCCACACGCGGCTATTTGCAAGTACCTGAGATTATCACTTGTCGCGGGTTTCGGCAAGTACCTGAGTTGTGTGGCTAGACTCGAGCCATGGGCCTTCCCAAACCGTCCCCGTGGGCGAACCAGTCGCAAGACGGACTGCTCGACGCGACCGACCTGCCCGACGGATGGCACCTCCCGAACCGCTTCCCCGGCGAGCGGAGCGACGACGCGAGCGCGCAGCTCGACGAACTCCTCGGCTACAACGACTGGGTCAATACCGAGGATCAGAGCCAAGGGCAGAAGGCCTCCGACCAGAACGAGGCGATCGACGGACGCTGGCGCTACCTCGAGCACGAAGCCACCCGCACGCGCGTGATGATCCGCCTGCAGCGGCAGCCGTTCGCCGTGCCGGAGGAAGTCCGCATCACCGGCGTGATCTACCTCCCCTGGCGCCCGGGTGACCCGATCACGAGCCAGCTCCTTCGCGAGCTGCCGACCGCACGCATCGAGGCCGCGATCAACAAGCGCCTCTTCGCGATGAAGCGCACCGAGACGATCACCGGCGGCAAGATCGTGCTGCCGTCCGGCCGAAAGGTCAGCGAGCGCGACCTGCTCAACCCGCTCGGCGACCCGAAGAAGACGCCCGACTTCTACGAGCTGGTCGCCCTGCAGCACGGCCACCTCTCCCGGAAGGGCGACAAGAACCCAAGCGCGACGATGGCGGAGATCAATGGCGTGGCGCTCTCCACCGCTCAGGGCTGGATCACGAAGGCTCGCGACCGCGGGCTCCTGCCGCCAGGACGGCGAGGGCGAGCGGGATAACATCACGACGATTTGGAAGCTGCGACCACATCAATTCGGTAGACATCCCTGTAGCGGTTGGCGTGCCCGTGCGGGCGTCTTCACCGGCGGGGCTTACGCCTTCACGATTTCGCGCACCAGCGCGCGTGAGGCTCGGCCCGAAACATGGGTGGCGCGAGGACCACTAGATCATCCCGGGCGGCCCGCCGTGGATTCGCCGCGTCAACGCTGCGGCTTCTCAGCGGCCCGTGTGCGACTCGCGAGGGGACCGTCGAGTACTCTCACCGTCTCCGACCTGACAACTCGCTCCAGCACGTCGACCATGGTCTGCACCTGATCGGGCGGGAACTGGACTTCCCCGTGAGCAAGCTTGTTGCGAATCGTAACGAGGACATCCACCAGTGGAAGCTTGTCGTCGACCCCGTCCATCGCGCGTACCGTCGCCACGAGCGGCAAGGACTCCAGTTCCGGTCGAACGTCGACCGGCAGCGACTTCAGAACAGCCCCGAGGTCACCACTCAGGCCGCCGGGTGGGAATTTCATCAGCCGGGTCGAGAGGAATTTGGCGTCCTCCTCGCTAAGCGTGGGCAGAACGCGCTCGAGAAAGGCGTCACGCGTCGCCGTGTATTCGGCTTGCTTCCTGGCCCTCTGGTCTCGCGTTTCATCGCCTCTCAGGCCCTCCAGCGCCTGAACGAGCATGAGGTAGCGCGAGCGCGGACTTTGATCTCGCATCGTCGAGATATCGCCCATGATCTCGATCAGTGGGTGCTGGCGCTCGGCCAGCGTTCGCCAGGTGAAAAGGAGATCGAGCAGGCTCGCGTTGTCGGCTACGACCTTGAGAGCGGACTTGACCTTCTGCGTCTCGGCCCGGCTGGAGTCGGTAGGTGTTTGCGTGAGATCCCATCCGAACACCTGGTCTCGCCGCGCCCGCGCGTCAGCGGCATCGAGCCCCAAGAAGTAGTGGATCGCGCGCGGGGCTCCCGTGAGAGCTGACACCATCTTGCGAAGCGGTAGCACCCAGCCGAGCCACCAGTCCGTCACGGTCATCGGGTTGTCGGAACTCAGGCGAATAGTAGGGCTCGACCTCATACCGAACTCGTAACCATCGAAGGCTCGAATGGAGATCGTGTAGAAGGTCTCCATCTTGATGCCATCTCGTTCCCACGACAGCGATGCGCCAGACCTGTTCAGGGTGGCGGACCAGATCCGCTCCTGCTCTTCGGCGGTGGTGTTCGGATTCGGCATCGTTACGGAACCGATCGGAACGGTGTCCACCACGGACTCAATCCCCTCAATCTGGATCTCCACTGCTCGGAAGCTCGGCTGTGAGACCTCGGCCGGGAGTGAAGCGAGTGAAATGACAGCGAACGCCCCGAGCGCAAGTCCCTGGGACTCGACCCAATAGTTCAACTCGCCGTTCATGAGTGAGACGCGGGCGCCCGACGATAAGGTTCCGCGGAGGCAATCGAACTCATGGCGCTGCGGGAACGAAGCCATGCCACCTCGCCACTCGATGGGCATCTCGCCGTAGACGGTTGCCTTCGGCCAGTGCCCGGGCTCGACAGTCAGCAGCCCAGGTGCAGGCCGGATGCCGCCTTCGCCATCTGGAAGGTCCCAGGTGCAGAGGTGCTCGCCCCCTTCAAAGGGCAGCTTGACCGCTGCTGTCTCTTGCCGACCGCTCATTAACCACCGTCCTCATCTCGTACGAAGGTGAGCATCCTTTGAACGGGAGTCGGAATCAATCTGCTGACCTCGACTTCGTCGACGACGCAGGCGAAGTTGTGCCAGATCTGCCGGCGGATGCGCGGAACCGATACCCCGTAGACACGAGCGAGGGAAGCCTCAATGGCATTGACTGCCCCGGGTTGTCTTGGTTCTGCCGAGTCGCGATCCCCCGATGGGTGGTCGGTCTCCGTGAGGATGCGGTCGAACGGAATCATTGCGACGCTCTCCGGAAACTTGAGGTTGGCCGCATTCACCGAGAACCAGCATCCCAGAGATACGGCGCGGGCCGTCTCTTCACGGGTGCCTCGCCACCAGTGGAGTATGGCGCCCCTAATCGGGGTGTCTGAGAGCGCGTCGAGCACCTGCGCGTGCGCACCGCTGCTGTGAATCGACGCGATCCGGGGACTTACAGAGAGCACCTGCAGGATCGCACGGAACGTCCCCAGCTGCGTCGCCATGGGGACCCGCGACCGACGGTCCAACCCCACCTCGCTGACATAAGGGGTTGTACGGGCGAGCGAAGCGAACCGCTCTGGATCGAAGTCGCGCTGTGCGGCTTGCACGCCCGGATGGCAGCCGATCCCCCAGACGGTCACGGCATCGCGTCGGCGCTGGGTCGAGCTGAACTCGTCGAGTGAGCGGGTCGCGGCGAATACGACCGCGCCGAGCCGCTCCAGGTCCCGCGCAGGGATCGAGGTCTTGACGTGCGCGTGAAGATCGAGAGGTGGGAGCGCCGGACTCACGCGACCACCTGTCGGAGCTCGTCGACCCCGAGCGCGCAGAGTGTCAACGCGTCCTGTGCCCTGTACCCCTCGGGAAGTGACATCGCCATAACATCGCGCGGCCGCACACCGCGGGCAACGAAGTCACGCATGGGCTCGACGATGCTCTTGCCGCGCACGAACTCGTCGAATCGGCCACTTGTGTCGTCTACGAGATACGTCGTCGCGTCAGGGACACCGGACGCGGCGAAAGCGGAGCGTCGCACGAGGCAGCCGAAGCAGACACCGCACGCGGTGCCGGCGGGTGCGCCGCTGTATCGGCCGTCGGTGTGCGAGCAGGAATTGGTCGCGCTGAGGTAGCGGGACGCTTCGTCAACGCCGATGGCCGCCGCAAGGCGGCGGAACATCTCCCCCTTGGTGATCGGTTCAAATGGATTCTCGAGCACGCCGTGCCCGCCCGCGGCGGTGACCAGAGCGCTCAGTTCACGAAGGAACCGCGGATGTGTGGTGTGGGTCGACAGGCTCCCGCGACGGTCGGGACCGAGCGGCGGATTCAGGGAGGCGAAACCGTTCTCCGGTATCCAGAGGAGCGAGTTGGCGCGTTCAGCCACGGCGAGGCCGAGTGCGAGGAAGAGGAATGAGCGCGACCTGGTGGATGTCTCGCTCCGGAAGTCGGTGCCGTCGAGACGCCGACTCGCACGGTTCAGATGGAACTGGTGGTGAACCTGCGCCTGTCCTGGAACAAGTCCCTCGATCGCCGCGACGAGGTCTCGCTGCACCGGGGAGAGTGCGGTGAAACTGTAGTGCGACACCAACGCCTGCGAGCGGCCCGCTCCAAGGTCGAGAGCGGACAGCAGCGCACCGACGGCCGAGTCGGCACCGCCGCTGAGAAGCACCGTGCGGCCGTGACGTTCGCCCTCCACGGCGAGCGGCGGGAAGGCCGCCTCGGGAGCCTGCGTGAAGATGAAGCTCCAGTGGTCGCCCGTCAGAAAGCCGATGAGCTCTGACAGCTCGTCGGCGCGGGCAGTCCAGATGTCGGCGTTGGCGACGTCGATGGTCAGGTCGAGGTCGCGGGCGTTCCAATCGGAGCCACGACCCACCCGAAGGATCGAGCGATCAGCTGCGAGCACGGCAAGGGCGATGCGGACGAGATCTACGTTGATCGGGTTGACGGCGCCGAGTTCGTGAAGGTACGGCCCGGTGGATCCGGTGAACGTGGTTCGGCCCGCCCCGGTCCAGAGGAACACCTCGTCGAACGTGCCGTCGGTGAGGGCCGCGTCAGCCGTGGCTTCGGACAAGGTGAGTATCAGGCGACTCATGGCGCGACTCCAAAGATGATTCCGATGTCGCGGATGCCGGTCTCGATCGCGGTGGACATCTCCTGCTCGGTGGCGCCGGTGGCGGTGAGGTTGGCCTGTGCCGCGTACTCCGCGGCGACCTCGCGGATCTGTTGTTCCACGCTCTGCCGCTCGGCATATGACGCGCCCTGCTGATACAACGTCGACGCGATTTCGGTCAGCGCCGTCTCGGCGATCGTCGTCTCGATCGTCTTGCGAACGACCTCCTCGGGAGTCGGCGTCCGATCGCTGGGCTGCTCGAGGATCCACGCGACCACCTCGGCCACGATGCCGCGTTCCTCAGCGTCCGCGATGGTGCTGTCGGCCTTGGCATCAAACGCCGCCTCGACGATCCGGATGCCGATCGCGACCGGGTCTCCGAGCGCGCGCAACTCGTCGTAGTTGAGTCCGGCCCTGTCGAGAGCGGCCCGGTCGCCGGTTGAGTACGCGAGAGCAAGGCTCCCGCCGCGACCCGCCGCACGCGAGATACGTCCGACAGATCGCGTCACGCCGCCGGAGGAGCGGCTACCACCTCCGCCGGCTCCGCCGCCCCCACCTCCGCCAGGGCCATCACCGCCCCCGCCTCGGGAACGGAAGAGTAGGCGGACTGCGGGGCCCAGATCGATGGTCCGTGCGGGCGAACCTGCCCCCGTCGCTGGAGTTGACTGCTGTCCGCCCGCATCGCCGTCACCATCGGCGTGGCCATCAGCGGCCCCGGTGACGTCGCCGTCGTCACCGTCAAGCCATCCGGCGATGTTGTCACGGAGGTCCTTGGCGTCTTTGCCGCCGCTGCCGCCGAATGAGCCACTAGTTCCCATTGCCAGCCCATTCCTTCTCGACGACCGCGATGGAGTTCACGACCTGTTGAGACGTTGCCCCGGATTTCCAGGCGGCAAGGACCGGGCCATACGTCACCCCGTCGAACGGTCGCAGCTTCACGACGGTCGCCACCTCAACGTCAACACCGCGAATGGACTTCAGAGCGCTCACGACGTCACCCGTAACGGCTGGCTGGGTCGCGGCCAGGCGAAGCAGGCTCTCCACCGAAAACTTCTGGATTGAGGGCTGGTCTCGAGTTCGCCGCCCGAGGTAGCCGACGAGCGTGCGCGCGTCGGTCTCCGGGAGCGCACGAAGGGCATCGTCGGTGATCCCGGTGCGATCCACTTTGAGGGAGGAGGTGAGGGCGGCCGCCAGGTCCCTGAGTCGCTCGGGAAGACCGGTGTCGATGACCTCGATCTTCGCGAAGGAGGCCGCGAGGTACAGGTAACCGGAGATTGCCGTGGCGTCCAGAGCGGGCGGAAGCTTCGCCCAACGCTTCAAGGTGTCCGTGAAGCCGTCGTCGGGCGCCGAGGCAACGACGATCTCGTCGGCTGCTGCCTTCGCGACCTTGGCCTTGACCGGAGGCTTCGGCTGTTCGGCTGCCGGCGAGCCTTCGGCTTCTTCGTCCACCCGCACGGACGGCCCGTTCGCGACGAGTTCGAGAGCCTCGAGCTTGTCGCGAAGCTGGTTCGTCGCCAGCCAGTCGAGCACCTGCTTGAAGTCCTCGGTGAGGATGCGCTCGAGCACCATCAACTTGGCGACGGCGTCCGGCGCCAGGTCGAAGCCGCGGCGTTGGGCGATGCTCTGTCGGACGTTGAGGTCATTGAGGAACCGCTTGATTCGGCGCGGGTTGCCGTGGAACTTCTCGTAGAGGATGGGCGTGAGACGCGCCGCGGTGACGAGATGGTCGGCGAGCCGGCTGCCCTCCTCGACTTCGATGGCGTCGAGGCCACCGCCCGAGATCCTCAGCCCGTCGCACTGCGAAACGAGCGCCTCGTACGCGTCGTCCTCAAGCCCCGACTTCGCGAGCAGGAGGAAGAGGTACGCCTCGGTGTCAAAACGGCTGAGGGCCGGAACCGGGATCGTCGTCTGGACAATCTTGTGCAGATACAGCTTGGCGGGCGACTCGTCATCCGTGCCGCCGTCGGGCGAATGGAACTTCTGCTGGATTGCCTCCGCGACGCGGTCCTCGTCCGCCGCGATCACGAACGACATGCCTTTGGCGGAGAGGAACAGGCGGATCGCCTCGAGCGTCTCGACGACGGTGTCCGGGAGGCAGCGGTCCAGATCGTCGACCAGGACGACGACTCGGGAGATGTGCTGCAGCGCGGGGTCATCGAGGAGTGCCTGGAACTCTTCGCGGAACGCCTCCATGCCTTTCTCGCCGTCGAGGCTCTCGGGGTCGTCGTTGACCAAGCCCAGGACGTCGTCGAACTCAGGGAGCTGCAACGTGATGGCGGTCCGCGCCGCCATCTTGACGGCCTTCGTCCAGTTGACCTTGCGCACGAGCTTCTTGAACATCAGAAGCCCGGCCTGCCCGACTGGGTCGCTCTCGTTGAACTCCCCGTTCAGCGCGCCGAGGACCTCGGCGATGAGGCTCTCCTTCGGGCCGACGGCGGGGTCGTATCGCCATGGCTGCGTGGGCACGACCAGCACCTTGCCGTCGAATCCCTGCGAACGCGCACCGATCTCTGCCACGACAAGCTCAAGCACGCTCGTCTTGCCGCTCCCCCACGCTCCGGAAAGCCCGATGGCGATCGGATCGAGGTCATCGTCGAAGATCGCGTCTGCCACGGTTTCGGCGACTGCGCGGAAAGCCAGGAGATCCCTATCCGCTGGCTCGTCTGACCACAAAGGAAACGCATGCGCTCCCGGTGATGTAGTTGTTGTCCCCATTTGGCCCTGAGTATGACAGCCACGTCCGACACCTCAAGCGCAACCGTTGTGAGTGTCGCCGCTTCATCTCTTGACGCTTCGGACGAACTCTCCGGGCGGTGGGCGAGGCACGGTCGCGAAGCCTCGTACGCTGCCGGTCGTGAATAACGAAATCGCCGTTGCGCTATTCGCGGGCTTGTCTGCCATCGCGGCAGCAGTTCTGGCTCTGGTCGGTATGCGTTCGGCGCGCAGTGAACCTACCGCGGCGAAGGAGCTCATCGCGCTGGATATGAATCTGAAGACATCGCCCGACGGCAGTGGCAACGAAAAGCTGAGCGGACGAGCGCTCTTGCTGCCGATCACACCAGCAATCGCCCGACATCATGGAGCACCAGAGGCGAACTCACAGCACAGCTCGCATAGGCACCACTTGCGTGCAACGCCCGCATGGGGATCATCCTTCGCGCTCGACCGCGACGGCCAAGCGCGCACCCGACCACCGCACCAGCCAACCCGATGAGGCCGACGACCGCCCAACAATGCTTTGACTCCGACTCCTCCATCCTCACCTCCGTTACTTCACCCCAACATGAATGGACGTATGCTACCGTAGGTAGTTGCAAGAACCTGAGCTAGCTCGGAGGAAGGCGATGCGAGGTGGAGTGATCTTGTACCGGGGTTCCGGGGCCAACGCGCGCCGCTACCTCGAGTCCGATCGCTCCCGCGCCGACGACTACTACCTCGAGGGCGGCACGGCTCTGGCCGAGTTCTCCGTTGTCGACAGCAGCGGCCACGTGATCGGCGAGGGCGCGCTCACTCCCGACCGGTACGCCCAGTGGGTCGACTGGATCAACCCACTCACCGGCGAGTCGATGGGTACGGCGCGCCATGCCGGCGACGCTCGCCACGGATCGCCGCGATTCGCCGAGATGGTCGTGAACGCGCCGAAATCGCTGTCGATCGCCGCGGCGCTGCACCCCCAGGTATCCGACGCCCTCGATGCGGCGCAGCGCGACGCGGTCGCCGCGATCCGAGTCTGGCTCGGCCAACACTCGGTCACGCGCGTCGGCCCGCGCGGCGCGCAGCGAGTGGTGCCGGTCGAGCAGATCGAGACGGTCGCGGTCTCGCACAAGACCTCGCGGGCCGGCGACCCGCACTGGCACATCCACTTCCAGATCGGCACGCGGGTGTGGGCGGATGCCACGTGGCGAGGTCTCGACACGGCAGCGCTGTTCCGGCAACAAGGTGCCATCCGGGCGCTTGGCACTGCCGTGATCGCGGCGCACCCGCGGCTCGCGGCCGCGCTCGATGCGAGTGGCCTCACGCTGGATCCGGTGACCTCCGAGGTCACCGAGCTGCAACCGTTCAACGCGGCGATGAGCAAGCGTGCCGAGCAGGTTGCGCGAAACCTGGCGCGCTTCGAGAAGGACTGGCGAGCAGAGCATCTGGACCAGGAACCAGGACCAGCCGCAATGTCGCGACTGACGGCGATGGCGTGGGATCACGAGCGGCCGCAGAAGAAGCCGGCCCAGCTCGGCAACGAGGAAGCATGGCGACGCGAGCTCGAGGCATCCGGCTATCGACCTGATCTCGAGCGCGTGCGGGCGCAACCCTCCGTCGCGCTCGATGAGCTGAGCGTGCAGGATGTCGCGTCCCGCGCGCTCGATCGCTGCGCGGCCGCCGCGTCGACGTGGACGGTGCACGATATCCAGGAGCACGCGTCGCACCTCGTCACCGAGGCCGGCGTGCGTGCCCAACCGACGCCGCTGCGCGAGTTCGTCACGATTGCCACAGAGCTCGCCGAGGAGAACTGCCTGTCAGTGCTGCCGCCCGATGGGCCGCGACCTGAGCACGTCGCACACCTGACGAGTGTGCGCGTCATCGCCGTCGAGACCCGGCTGCGCGATCTGCTCATAGCGCGTGCCGAGCGGCCGCAGGTGCGCACGCCGGACCTGTCGCGCATTGCACAGCGACTCCGCCTCGATCCGGCACAGGCGCGCGCGGCTGCGACCGTGGCATCCACCCAATCGCTCGTCATTGTCGAGGGTGCGGCCGGCGCGGGCAAGACGACGATGCTCGCCGCCGCGATCCAGGCGGCGGCGATGCAGGGTCGCAAGACGCGCGTGGTCACACCGACGAAGAAGGCGGCCGACGTTGCGCACCAGGAGCTCGGGGTTGCGGCCGACAGCGTCGCCAAGCTCGTGCACGAGCACGGGTGGCGGTGGAATCGCGACGGCGTGTGGACGCGGCTCGCCATCGGCGACCACGACCCCGATACGGATGCGGCCTACGCCGGCCCCGCAGCGTCCGCACGATTGCGACGCGGGGAGCGAATCGTCGTCGACGAGGCGGGCATGCTCGATCAAGACACGGCGCTCGCGCTGCTGACCATCACCGATGAGGCTGGCGCCACGGTTGCTCTCGCCGGTGACCGTGTGCAGCTCGCCGCGGTCGGACGCGGCGGCGTGCTCAACATGGCCGCGCAGCTGCGCCCCCACGTGCATCGCATGACAGCCGTGCACCGATTCGTTGACCCCGAGTACGCCGCGCTCACCGTGCAAATGCGGCGTGGGGATCATGCGGAGGCGGTCTTCGACCGACTGTGCGCGCTCGGGCTAGTTTCGATTCACAAGAGCCCGGATGCGCAGCTCGAGGCGCTCGCGCGGGAGTGGCGCGAGGGTTGCGCGATGACCGTTGCGACGAACGTCGAGGCGCGCGAGTTGAATGCCAGGATTCGCGAGGAGCGGGTGCGGGCCCGTGAAGTTGATGACAGCCGCACGGCCACCGGAAGCGATGGGCTGAGCATCGGGCGCGGTGATGTGATTCAGACGCGGCGGAACGACTCGCGCCTGCGTGTGGCGAACCGGCAAATCTGGGTTGTTCGGAGCGTGGGCGACGACGGTGCGGTGTGGGCGGTAGATCGTGCCTCCGTCCGTCGGCCGCGACCTGTGCGGCTGCCTGCCGAGTACGTCGCCGAGCACACGCAACTCGCGTATGCCGCGACGGCCCACGGGGTGCAGGGTATGACGGTCGAGGAGTCCCACACGGTGGTCAGCGATGCGGCGGGTGCCGCGGGAGTGTATGTGGGGATGACGCGCGGGCGAAGTCTCAATCGACTACATCTCATGGCGGGAGATCCGAACGATGCCCGAGAGCAGTTCGTGATTGCGATGGGTCGGGATCGCGCCGATCGTGGGCTCGCGCGGTCCACTGCGACAGCCCGCGAATCCGTGTGGGGGCTCACGGCTGGCAGCGATCCCAGGCGGGCGCCAGAGGCAAGGATAAGCCGATGAGGACATGCGTCTAAACGCAATCCTCGCCTATGCGTGAGAGACCGCAGCGCGGATCTCTCATGAGACGCAGGTAGTTAGTAGGCATCTACTTTCTGAGCACGCAACCGGTGTACGAGGCGCCCAGTTGTTTGACGCACTCGCGTTCGACGTGCTGGTAGCGTCCGAGCATGGAAGCTCAGGTACCAGAGGAGAGTGGCGATGACCCGAGGCGTGCGCGCCGTGAGCTTGCTACCGCGCTGATGGGTGCCTTCGCCCAATTCGGATCTGCAGCTCGTGAGCTAGCGGTGAGCAGTGAAGTCAGTGAATCCCACCGCTCACGCATCATGGCTTCTGGGCTCGTCGCTGGTATCGGTTGCGAGCTTCTTCAGGGCATCGTTGTACTCGCCGATTCTCGGTGCGCATACGCGTCAGCGGCTTTAGTAAGGCAGCTCGTAGAGATTGAATACCTCGCTTGGGCCGTCTCCGAGGACCCGGAGGATGCGATCGACTGGCTGCGTGCGGATCATGCGCGTCGGCTCGCGTGGTGGCAGCCGGGGAAAATACGACAGCGTGCAGACGGCCGGTTCCCGAACTCTGACTATCGGGATCATTGCGAGGCCGGTGGACATCCGGTCGCCGAGACAGCGCCCAAGATACTGGACAACCGCTCGTTGTGGGTCGAGGTGTCGCTCTACGAGGCGTGCCTCCACGGAAGTGCTGCTTGGCACTACCTATTGCAGGCATTCAAAGCTATGGACGCCCCAGTCGAGGTTGACGAGGCGCACGGCACCGTGGATCGCCTCTGGTCCACCTGGAAGGCCGTTGAACCTCTCACTCGACTTGGGCGTCATTCGGGTAGCTGACAGTGGGCTGGAGCCTACCTCACACTTAGAGAGGCACCGTGCCGACAGCGAACTCCGCGCTACAGGATCGAACTACAAAGCTCGTCTTCTGCGGCAAGTGCGCGGCCGCCCAGCGATGAGTGCCGTCGACCAAGACGATGCGTCCCCCGGAAATGCCGCACCACTAAGGGCCCGTTCGCACCCCAAGATGACGGGGGAGGAAGCGCGCTTATCACCTGGTGAATAGACACAAGCTCGCCGACATCAAGGACTAGAGCATCTCTCCGTTAGAACGAGTGCGCGCCCCGACAGGCTCGTCAGCGGCGACACTCGCAGTGGCGGCAGACAATCACAGCTGACGTTCGGTTCTCGATCGCTGAGCCTTGAAGTTCAAGTTGAGAACTCCCCGCTCTCCTACCAGCCAGCGTCGGCACTTTTCCGCAAGCAGAACATTGAGGGGGATGTCGGGAGGGAGATCCTTGCCGATCACGAGTAGTTGCGTGGGCGACAGAGGAAAGGAGACTGTGCAAATATCGGCGCCACTGGCGGACGCCCAGAGCATGACCGCGCCATCCCCAGTTGCGAGGCGGAACGGTCGCACGTCGTTCACTCGCCATTCCCATTCCTCGAGCCTCAGGTCAGCTAGCCGTATGACGTCCGGCAGAGACCGCGAAAGGAGCAACCTGTCTCCAAGATTCAGCTCCCTGTGTTCAACCTGCCCGCCGGTCATCAACACAGCGGCAGGTGTACGAATCTTTGTCTGATCTGCATATCGACCCCGGTCGAGGTGCATGTCGAGGAAGCCGATCATGGCACCCATCTCGGCGGGGGTAACGGTCGTCTCGCCATTGCGCAGCTTCTCGATCACTGGGATTCCGCGATCTTCAATGCGTGCATAGTCATTCTCGAGATCATGTTGCATGACCTCGGGGTCGTATGCGTAGCTCACGACAGTGGCATTCGAGACAGCAGAGGGGAATCCGCGGTCATGCTGTAGGTCGATCACGTCGACAGTATCCTTCTCGTCGGCCCATGCTCGAATGTATCCAGCCGACACCATGTGCGCACGCCTAACCATCGCAATAATCCTCGCCAATCTCTACTCAGTACTACCGGTCGGTTTGATGCCCCCTGGCCAACAGTGCGGTGCAAACTCTTCGACACCTGTGCCGCTGGCTGCTCGAATCGCTGCTGATCCAGGAAAGGTGCGAGCCAGAGCCCGCTCGATGGAGAGTCTGCGCGGTCGTATCAGTAGGCTGGCGCCGTGGACGCGCACAGCAGAAAGTGGCTTGGCATCATGGTGCTGCGCTGCCCAATCTGCCAGACGGCCGTCTCGATGGATGAGACTGACACGATCGTCGAACATGCGCGCTCTGAAGCCCCTCGGCATCAGTGCCCCTCCTCAAACACGAGCGCCCTCATACCAAGATTCCCGCGAGGGCGGCCGTACATATGCGAAGTATGTGGCAGACGCACTCAGACGAACGTCAAGAACGGCAAGGTTTACATCCACCCGCTCGATCGCTCCGTCCCTCCGTGCGAAAACTCGGGACAGTTGCGCGGAGCCATCGGCATCGAAGTGACGCTGCAGCTCAAGTCGTCGATCAACCGAGTGGCGCCCCCGCCCCAGCGCGCTGCGAAGCCGCCAGCCGACGAGACCCGCAACAGCGTTCGAGCCGTAAGTGGCGGATCCCCGGGTCTCGGGAAGCGCAACTAGAGTGTGCGGGCATGCCTGTAGGTCGATCGCAACTAGGAAACGCAGGGAGAGCTCATGGGCTGGATCAAGGACTCGAAGATCGATGCGCTTTCCCGGGAAGCGCAGGATGCATGGGACGCGGGCCTGAACCACTTCACCCCGATCTTGCAGATGGAGTACAAGTCCGCGACCGCCGCGAGCGTGCCCTCCTGGCAGGAGTCTCTCGACGCAATCATCGCAATTGGCTGGGAGCTCCACACGTGGGAGGTCGTCGTTCACCAGAGGCCGCTGGCGATGCCACTTTTCGTACGCAGTTGAGTCAACTCGCAGAGGGTTCTCCGCTCTGCAAGAGAGATTGCCGCTGTTACGGAGCCCCAGCCCTTCTAGCAGGCGAAACATTCAGTCGTGATCTGTTGGCCCCAATCGCGGCTTGAAGCCCACCTGCGGCCCGATCTTGTGCCATCATGTGCCATTAAGTGCGCGAAAACCATCTGAAACCAACTGTGATCGTTTCGAAGAATCCCTGATCAGCGCGATATCGGATCCATAAGAATTGAGCGAGAACCGCCCAGGCTCACTCGCGACCATCACGGAATCCCGACGCCGCACAATGGCCCAATTGGACTGGGCCGCGTTCAGTCGAAACAACGCTTCCCGAGAAAGACCTCACTCGGATCTGCGCCGATGACGAGTTCTGCCACGCACCCACCTGAGGCTCCTCGATATCCCGTTGCATAGGGGACTGCCGACGATTGAGGTCTACGGGTCGAGAGTCATTCATGCGCCCGAAGGCGGTCGCGGATGTCCGGTGACGGTCGGAATCTCCTCCGCCATCCCGCGTGGTGTCACTATTGAGCCGTTGAGTAGTCAACTTCCAGAAGTACCCCTCCGTTCGGGAATTCCGTCTTCGAGAAGACCGCTCCGCATCCTTGGCAGATCGTCTCACCGGACGGAAAATCCGAGATTTGCCCGCAATTGCCGCACTTCACCGCGGGAGTGCCGCAGCTGTAGCAGGTGCCGATCTCATAGGACTGTCCTCCAGGCCCCTCCCGCTCCCGCCACGAAATGTCATCTGGGCAATTCGGGTTCGGGCAGTCAGATATCCATTCATCGACGACCTCGGGCCATGGTTTCAATGCCGTCTTCAGCTCGCGAATCTCGATCGTGGGCGAGTACGCCCCCTTTGCGCGCGCGATCGCACCAGCGTCGGCACCTTCCCAGCTGTAGAGCACACCCCTATCTGCGCCGCTGTCGATGACTTTCCCGATGAACTCGTCGACTACTCCGATCGTGACCTTCCTGCCATGCTTCTTGCACTCGATGGCAATGGCCATTTCGATTGTCGCGAACGAGCCCTCGATGAGTGCATCGATCTGACGACAGCGGCCGCTGGCACGCCCGACCACGTGCGCGTTCCACTCCACGGTCGCTCCCGGGTCGGCTCTTGCCAGGAGATCTGCGACGTCCATCTCGTATTGGGTTGGCGCACTCGGCGTTGGTTTTCTCTCCGAGGGTTTCCTGCAACGCTTCAAGGTCATACGACGATCCTGCTACGACATCGCCATCACGAGGCGTCCGACGACGAGGTGGCACGAGGTGGACGTGACGGGGTCCTCGATCGGAGTTCGCACAACCTGGATCATCTGGCATTCTGATCCATCGGCATGTCGTCCTACTCGGTGCGACTGCGTCGTTCGAATCCGCCGTTCCTGAGCAGGCTGACGAGCATGTCGATCATTGTGATGCCGAAGCCGACAACGTCGGCCAGGAGTTCTGCGTCCGTCGTGACGTTGACGGTCTCCCCATCGGGTGTGCGTTCGCTCGTGCGGACGCCCAGAAGCATCACGGTGAGCGTCTGAGCATGGGCATACCTCGAACAGACCGTCCACCAGAAAGCTAGATCCTGCCCCGCGGATCCGAGATGGTTACGCGCGCCGTTGACGACAGCGGATGGCGTCAGGCCCTTCCTGTCGAGCGAGTCAAAGTCGAATCCCATCGCAATGCAGACGCGCCTCACCACTGCTTCCTGCTCAGCGTGCAACCGCGCCATGGGCTGGTCGAAATCGCCGTCGGCGTGACGCAGTGGCACGGACTTTCTCCACTCGTAAATCGCGAGGCGGGTTCCGCGAAGGATGCGCTCTTCCCGCTCATCTGGCCCCAAGATCCACACAGCACAAGCCGCGGCCTCCAGAATCGCCCGCCAGAGCGTGTAGTCCGCGTAGACACTCAAGAAGGGCCGCGAATCGTTATCGGTAGGAGCTGACGCGCGGTACCACGCCCGAAGGTGGTCTGCTACTGAAGCGACAAATCCCTCGACTATCCGGTTGGGGATGTGGTCGCTGCCCGAGACCTCTAAATCACCCGCCGCATCCCCGCCCCGCAGGACCGCAGGCGTCGACTCGAAGTAGAGGCTGAAGAAGTGCGCGAGCTGGAACCTTGCGTACAAGATGCGCTGTTCAGCGCGGCTCATTTCCTCGGACCGATCCATGGGCCTATGATCCAACACCTTGAAACGGCAATGCGGATCGTTTCCGAGGCCAGGGCTTGGTGAACGGCGGCGGATCGGTGCGGTTATCGAGCGGCGACCGTCGACGGCGGACGCCCGGCGATCGCGGGTCGCTGCTCATCGACGCGTTCAACGACAGCGTCGGGACCAATGCCAGAAGGCGCTCCGGTACGACGCCTCATCACCGCAGCGCCTGTCCCCTTCGGGGGCTACAAGCGCTCAGCGAAGCTCATGGCTTCCGGAGTGTTCATGTTGGCGGGCTTCGATGCCATTGAAGCCCCCCACAGCGACCGCCCATGGAGCGCCACGTGCAATACCATTCGGAGCACCTGCGCCGTTGAAGAGGAGTCACGATGGAGATGATCGCATTCGGAGTGGTTTCGGCCGCCGCCCTCATCGGCCTGGTCGGCATCCTAAGCATCTTCGACAAGAAGAAGGGCACCGGCTACTACACCCCATACGGGCCGGACTCAACGCAGGCGCAGCGGAAGCAGATCAACAGGGGAGCGGAGCAGTTCTTTGTCGGCGCCGGCCTGATGCGGAAGTACAAGGACCGCGCGCTCGGCGGTCATGAAGCTCGTGAGCAGGCGATCAAGGCGTGGGAGGAATCTCGCTCTCTGGGCGAAGCACGTGCGAGCACCGGGCTGGGCAACATTGCCATGAGTTCCGGGGAGGATCTAGCGGCTCGTGATCTTTGGCGCGAGGCGGCCTCGAAGGGTGATAACGCAGCGGAGCTCTTCATCCGGGTGACCGCTCCATCAAGCACGAGCCGATTCTCGTTCGAGGAGGCAGAGCGTGCATACCTGCTAGCCATGACTGATCAAGGGTTCGGTGAGGACGTGCTGCAATTCGCTGAAATCGCTCGCTCCGTGTCCATGGATTCGTACTCGGAGCAACTCATCCTCACGGCACAGCAGATTCGGGCAGCCAGAGTCCGCGGACCTGGCGGAGGGTGAATCCCAAGCCGTAGCGGCGACACCTCTTGGGCGACCTGCTCTCACTCGGGCCGTCGCCGCCGCCCTACCGTCTGTCATCTCACAGGGCGGCGCGCCGGCCCATTCTGTGCCATTAATGTGCCATTAAGTGCGCGACAACGAACTGAGACCAACTGTAACCGTTTCGAAGAATCCCTGATCAGCGCGATATCGCGGCCATAGGAATTGAGCGAAGACCGCCCAGGCTCAACTGAAAATCGAAAGGTCACCGGATCGATGCCGGTCGGAGCCACCTCAGAAAACCCCCGGTTCGCCGGGGGTTTTCGCGTTTCCGGGGCCACGGGCGAGATGTCGGCACCGAACCGCTCGGCCGGCACATCGGTACCGCCCCCGAGGAGGCCGTCTTGCTGCCGGCCCGATCCGACGACCGCACCGACCCGCGTGCGAAGCGATCGGGTCACGAGCCGTTCAGGACTGCTGAGCGAGCGAACCTGACCCCTCACTACCGATCGGCGCCGAGCTTCTCCAACGTCGCGGCGAGCGCCCGGAGCTCCTCCCGGTTCAGCGGTCCGCCGAGCTCTCGGTCGATGGCCGCCAGATAGACCGGGGCAGCGTCGCGGAACCGCCGCCGACCTTCGTCGGTGAGAACGGCGAACGCGCTTCGACCGTCATCGGGATTCGCCTCGCGACCCACGAGGCCCGCGCGAGCGAGTTCATCGACGAGGCGACTCACACGGGTGCGGCTGAGCACCACCCGCTCGGCGAGCCGGCTCATGGTCATACGCCCGCCGGCGGAATTCAGCTCGAGAAGGACGTCGTACCAGGGCAGCGGCAACCCGGTCGAGCGTTGCACCTCGCGGTCGAAGACCGGAACCAGTTGCGCGTGTGCTCGGAGCAGGGCCCCCCAGGCGCGTTCTGCGTCACTCGGCATCCCCACAGCCTAGCTCATTTGCGTGCGCGCGCACATATTTGATAGCGTGCACACGCACATATATGAAAGCGACCTCACGGCCGCGGATCGGACATCATCATGACCACGCTTCTCCACCTCTCCGCGTCGCCTCGCGGCGAGGCATCCGAATCGCTCGCGCTCGCGACGTCCTTCCTCGAGACCTTCCGCATGGAGCGTCCGGACGTCGAGATCCGGACCTGGGACCTCTGGGACGGCTCGCTCCCCTCGTTCGGCCCCGACGGTGCCGGCGCGAAGATGCGGATCTTCGCCGGCGAGACACCGGTCG
Organism: Agromyces sp. GXQ0307; assembly: GCF_044769845.1. Taxonomy (NCBI): domain Bacteria; kingdom Bacillati; phylum Actinomycetota; class Actinomycetes; order Micrococcales; family Microbacteriaceae; genus Agromyces; species Agromyces sp. GXQ0307. The sequence continues at coordinate 343,256 of NZ_JBIZVY010000002.1, forward strand.
GCGCCCAGGAGACGGCCTGGCATCGCAGCCGACTCGCGTTCGAACGCTTCGCCGCCGCGGACCTCTACCTCTTCAGCGTGCCGATGTGGAACCACGGCATCCCCTACATCCTCAAGCAGTTCATCGACGTGGTCAGCCAGCCGGGCACCGTCTTCGCCTTCGACGGCGAGACCGGCTACACCGGACTGCTGCACGGCAGGCGCGCTGCGGTGGTCTACACGAGCGCCGTCTACGGTCCCGACCGCGGTGCCGCGTTCGGCAACGACTTCCAGCAGCCGTACCTCGAGGACTGGCTGCGGTGGGCCGGCATCGAGGTCGTCGGATCGGCGGCCTTCCGGCCCAACCTCGCCGTCGCGGATGCCGCGGGCGAACGTGCCCGCGCCCACGCCGATGCGCGGCGCGCCGCATCGAGCTTCGCTCGGCTCGAACTGCGGCCCGCCTCGTGACGCGTCGCCGCCCGGCTCACGCGACCCGGAACCGGGCGGCGTCGCCACGCAGCTCGACCCCGAACCCGGGACGCCCCCGTCCACGCCGAGCACACCGCCCTCGGGAGCCGCGGTACCCGCGAAGAGCAGCCCCTCGACGCGGACGTGGTCGTGGAACCACTCGAGGTGGCGGAGGCGAGGGGTCGCCGCCCCGACGTGGAGCGACTGCTGGGGCGCGCAGTGCGCGGAGATGTCGAGACCGGCCGACGCGGCCGTCTCCGCGATCACGAGCCAACTCGAGATCCCGCCGCAGCGCGTGACGTCCAGTTGGAGGCAGTCCACCGCGCCCGCGTCGAGGAGGGCGACGGCATCGGCGGGACGCCAGACGTACTCGCCCGCCGCGACCTCCGCCTCGGCCTCGTCTCGCACCGCGGCGAGCAGGTCGGGTCGGTCCGACGTGACCGGCTCCTCGAACCAGTTGACCCCGTCCTGCCGCATCGCGCGATCGACCTGCACGGCCGCCGCGACGTCGTAGGCACCATTCGCGTCCACGAAGACGTCCACGGCGTCGCCGACGACCCGCCGGGCCAGCCCGATGCGGTCCAGGTCGCGATCCACGCGACGGCCGCGGTCCTCGCCGATCTTGATCTTGACCGCGGCGGCTCCGTCGGCGAGCCAGCCCTCGAGTTGCGCGATCGTGCGCGCGTCATCGTACGTCGTGAAGCCGCCGCTGCCGTAGACGGGCACCTCCATATGCTCGGCGCCGAGCACCTCGGCGACCGTCCGACCGCGCCGCTTGGCGCGCAGGTCCCAGCACGCGTTGTCGACGGCCGACATGGCGCTCGCGCCGATGCCCGTCCGGCCGACGTTGCGGAGGGCGCGCGACATCCGCTCGGACGCATCGGCTGGGTCGTCGATCGCGACGTCGGCGATGGCCGGTGCGAGCAGGTCGTCGACGACGGATGCCGCGGCCGCGGCGGAGTACGTCCAGCCGACGCCGGTCGTGCCGTCGGCCGATGCCTCCACGACGACCACCGTCGTCGCGTCCCACGCGAGCGTCCCGTCCGCCTCGGGGCCGTCCGTCGGCACCACGTAGACCGAGCTGCGCAGCCGTAGGCCGTCGGCGCTCATCGGGCGCCGGCCTCCTCCACGAACGGCTCGACGCCGCGTCGACGGGCGGGCACCGACTGGGGTGGCCCGGGCCGACGCAGGACCCCGGACTCCGGCCTAACAGGAACCGCACCTCGGCGGCAACGCCCTTGCCAGGTTCGATGCGAGTCCCGCGAGCGGTTGCCGCTGTACCCCATAGGGGTATAATCGCCCGTGTCGGCGCCGGCGAAGAGCGATCCGCCGCTCGCCCGACACTCCGGGAGGGCGAGACGATGGTCGAGAGCGCACGCAACGACACGCAGCACGACGAGCACGGCGGCCACGCCCATGATGAACGAGCGGATGCCGCGAGCTCGTCGATGCACGGATCGCCCGCCGGTCACGACGCACATGCCGGCCACGACGCACATGGCGACCATGCCGGTCACGATGCACATGACGACCATGCCGGCCACGCCGGTCACGGTGGTCACGGCGGCCACGCCGGCCACGGCGACCACGTCGGCCAGTTCCGGAGGCTCTTCTGGATCAACCTCGTCCTCGCGGTTCCGGTCGTCGCCTTCTCGCCGATGTTCGCCATGATCATCGGGTACGACCTGCCTGAGCAGGCCTGGGTCGGGTGGATCTCGCCGGTGCTTGGCACCGTCATGTACGTCTGGGGCGGCCGCCCCTTCCTGACCGGCGCGGTCAGCGAGCTTCGCGCCCTGAAGCCGGGCATGATGCTGCTGATCGGCCTCGCGATCACGGTGGCGTTCCTCGCGAGCTGGGGCGCGACCATCGGGCTGCTCGACCACGAGCTGGACTTCTGGTGGGAGCTCGCGCTCCTGATCGTGATCATGCTCCTCGGGCACTGGCTCGAGATGCGCTCGCTCGCGCAGACCACCTCCGCCCTGGACTCCCTCGCCGCCCTGCTGCCCGACGAGGCCGAGCGCGTCGAGGGCGACACGACCGTCACGGTCGACCCCTCCGAACTCCGCGTCGGCGACGTCGTCGTCGTCCGCCCAGGCGGACGGGTACCCGCCGACGGCGTGGTCGTCGCGGGTTCGGCCAGCATGGACGAGTCCATGATCACGGGCGAGTCCAGGACCGTCCGCCGGAGCGACGGGGACCACGTCGTCGCCGGCACGGTCGCCACCGACTCCGGCATTCGCATCCAGATCACCGCCGTCGGCGAGGACACGGCCCTCGCCGGCATCCGCCGACTCGTCGAGGACGCGCAGAACTCGTCGTCGCGCGCGCAGCGGATCGCCGACCGGGCCGCAGCGTGGCTCTTCTGGTTCGCGCTCGGCGCGGCCGTGATCACCGCGACCGTCTGGAGCCTGCTCGGACTGCCCGACGAAGCGGTGGTGCGCACCATCACGGTCCTCGTGATCGCGTGTCCGCACGCCCTCGGCCTCGCGATCCCCCTCGTCGTCTCCATCGCGACGGAGCGCGCAGCGCGCGGCGGCGTGCTGATCAAGGACCGACTCGCGCTCGAGAGCATGCGGACCGTGACGAGCGTCCTGTTCGACAAGACCGGCACCCTGACCAAGGGACAGCCGGCGGTCATCGCGATCGAACCGGTCCCCGGCCGCGATGCCGAACATGTGCTCTCGCTGGCGGCCTCGGCCGAGATGGATTCCGAGCACCCGCTCGCGCGTGCGATCGTCGGGTCCGCGACCGAGCGCGGCCTCGATCCGGCCCGCGCGACGGACTTCGAGTCGGCCCCGGCCGTCGGCGTCACCGCGCGCGTCGGCGCCGACACCATTCGAGTCGGCGGACCCCACCTGCTCGCCGAGGAGGGCGTCGACGAACTCGCCGTCGCCGATGAATGGCGCGCCGACGGCGCGATCATCCTGCACGTGATCGAGAACGGCTCGGTCATCGGCGCGCTGAAGCTCGCCGACGCCATCCGGGACGAGTCCCGCGACGCGGTCGATGCACTGCACGAGCTGGGCCTGGAGGTCGTCATGATCACCGGCGACGCCGACGCCGTCGCCCGGTCCGTGGCATCCGAGCTCGGGATCGACCGATACTTCGCCGGCGTGCGTCCCGAGGACAAGTCCGCCAAGGTCCAGAAGCTCCAGCGCGAGGGCCGCAGGGTCGCCATGGTCGGCGACGGCGTGAACGACGCGCCCGCGCTGGCGCAGGCGGATGTCGGCATCGCGATCGGTGCCGGTACGGATGTCGCGATCGCCTCGGCCGGCGTCATCCTCGCCAGCGACGACCCGCGTTCGGTGCTCTCGGTGATCGAGCTCTCCCGGGCGAGCTACCGCAAGATGAAGCAGAACCTGTGGTGGGCGGCCGGGTACAACCTCATCTCGGTGCCGCTCGCCGCCGGCGTGCTCGCCCCGATCGGGTTCGTGCTGCCGATGTCGGTCGGCGCCATCCTGATGTCGCTCTCGACCATCATCGTCGCCGGCAACGCGCAGTTGCTCCGCCGTCTCGACCTCCGCCCCGAGACGAGCGCCCGCGAGCTCCTCGGCGACCGCGCGGCATCCGTCGCCGACGAGCCGGTGCACGCCCGCAACTGAACGCGACGGAGGCGCGGGCCGAACGGCCCGCGCCTCCTGCTCCCGGTCGGATGTCAGGCGTCCACCGGGACCTGCTCATCGTCGACCGCCTCGGCCTCGCCGGAGCGCTTCACCGCGCGCAGCGTGGCCGCAGCGATGAGCCCGCCGATGACCGCGATGGTGGCGGCGCCGATGAAGGCCGCCGAGTAGCCCGAGGTGAGCGCCACGGGCCCGGTGCCGGTCCCGACCACGGCCGAGCTGAGCGCCGTCACGGCGGCCAGGCCGACGGCGGAGCCGATCTGGTAGCTCGTGTTCACGAGCCCCGAGGCGACGCCGGTCTCCTCGGGCCGAGCCACGCCGATCGCGGTGCCGAGCGACGGGATGAACGCGAGCGCCATGCCGAACGCGGCGACCAGCGACGCTGGCAGCACGTCCACGACGTAGTTCCCGTCGGGTCGGACGAAGCCGAGCCAGACGAGCCCGGCCGCGAGGAACCCGAACCCGGCGATGATGAGCGGCTTCGCGCCGAAGCGCGCCAGCAGGCGCGGAGCGACCATCGTCATGCCGAGCACGATGAGCACGGTCATCGGCAGGAGTGCGGCACCCGCGGCGAAGGAGCTCGCTCCGAGCACCTGCTGCAGGTAGAGGTTGAGGAAGAACCACATCGGCACCCATGCGGCGCCGAGCAGCAGCTGGGCCGTGTTGGCGGCGCCGAGCTGCGGCGTGCGGAAGATCCCGAGGCGCAGCAGCGGCTGCCGGGCGGCGCGCTGCACGATGAAGAACAGGCCGAGCAGGATGACGCCTGCCGCCAGTGCGATGAGCACCTCTGCCGAGGTCCATCCGGTCTCCGGTGCGCGCACGATGCCGTAGACCAGGGCGGCGAGGCCGGCCGTGCCGGTCACGGCGCCGAGCACGTCGACGGAACCGCGCTGGCCGGGAACGCGCGGCAGCGCGCTCGGTGCGAGGAGGATCACGGCGAGGGCGATCGGGACGGTGATGTAGAACACCCACGGCCAGCTCGTGTACTCGGTGAGCACGCCGCCGAGGAAGACGCCGGCGGTGCCGCCCAGCGGGGCGGCGGCGCCGTACACCGCGAACGCCTTGGGCAGCTGCGGCGTTCCGCCGAACAGCGCCATCAGCAGGCTCAGGGCGGCCGGGGCGATCAGTGCGGCACCCGCACCCTGGACGGCACGACCGGCGATCTCCATGCCGACGCCCGTCGCGGCACCGGCGAGCACCGAGCCGAGCGCGAGGATGCCCCACCCGGCCAGGAACACGCGTCGTGCGCCGAACAGGTCGGAGAGTCGACCGCCGAGCAGGAGGAGGCCGCCGAACGCGACCACGTAGGCGTTGAACACCCAGGACAGGGACTCCGGCGTGAAGCCGAGCTCGGCCTGCATGTCGGGGAGGGCCACGCCGATGATCGACGTGTCCATGATGACGACGAATTGGGCTGCGGCGATGAGCGCGAGCCCGAGCCATCGGCGTCGTGCCGTGGCTGCTGGTGGTTGGGACATGTTCGTTCCTCCTTCCGGGGTTAATACCCCTCTGGGGTATTCAATCACATACCCGTTAGGGGTATTCCGAGGATTCGTGACCGGGCCGTGCGGGACGCATGTCCCTTGCGCCGAGTGGCCTCCGCGCGATTGGCTGGGCGGGTCGCCTCGCGACGTGCGAGGGGGAGGGGGACCCCGATGAGCCGCACCGACACCGCCGCCGAGACCGAGTGGAAGCCGCCCTGGTACCTGCGACTGCTGAAGATCGCGACCTGGATCCTCTACCTCTGGGTGCTCATCGGCGTCATCGCGCTCTCACTGCGGGTGTTCCTGCTGCTGTTCGCCGCGAATCCCGACGCCGGCTTCGCGGCGTTCGTGTACCGCGTGTCCGACGCGTACCTGCATCCGTTCCGCGACATCTTCCCGACGCGCGACCTCTCCGACGGCGGCTACCTCGACGTCTCGGCGCTCTTCGCGATCATCATCTACGCACTGATCGCGGGCGGGATCGGCGCGGGCGTCGCCGCGATCGGCCGGCGGATCGAGCGGTCCGAGCGCCAGCACCGCGAGGAGATGGACCGGATGGCCCGCGCCGAGCAGGCGCAGCGGGCCCTGCGCGCACAGGGCGTCGGCACGACCCCGTCGGGCGCGCAGGCCATCGTCGGCGGCTACCCCGCAGGCCAGGTCCCGACCGGTGGGGCCGGCTATCCGCCGCCGCCGGGTACGGCGCCGGGCTCGCCGTGACCCGCTGGTACGTGATCACGGGCGGTCCGAGCTCGGGCAAGACCACGACGGTCGACCTGCTCCGGCAGCGCGGCTACCGCACCACCATCGAGGAGAGCCGGCACTACATCGACCTGCAGCGACTCGGCGGACACTCGGTCCAGGAGACCAGGTCGCGGCAGGAGGAGTTCCAGCGGAACGTGCTCGCCCTGCAGCTCGCGCAGGAGGCCGAGCTCGATCCCCAGGAGATCGTCTTCCTCGATCGGGCGATCCCCGACTCGCTCGCCTACTACCGGCTGCTCGGCCTCGAGCCCGACGCCGCGCTGCTCGAGGCGCTCGTGCACGTGCGGTACCGCAAGGTCTTCGTGATGGATCTGCTGCCGCTCCACCGCGACTACGCGAGGACCGAGGATGCCGCGGACCAGCGCCGCATCCACGATCTCCTGTTGGAGGTCTACCTGTCGCTGCCGATGCCCGTGGTCCGTGTGCCGGTGCTGCCGGCCGAGGAGCGCGTCGAGTTCATCCTCGAGCGCCTGTAGCGACCTCGCGGCGTCGCCCTCCGAGCGTCTCGGAGGGCAGCTCCCCGAAGGCGCGGGCGTACGACTCGGCGAATCTCGAGAGGTGGACGAACCCCCAGCGGCGCGCGACGGCGGCGATGCCCTGCTCCGGAGGCGCGAAGCGCAGCTCGTCGCGCACGCCGGCGAGGCGGATGCCGCGGAGGTGCTCGGACGGCGACTGACCGAGCTCGGACGCGAACGCGGCGTGCAGGCCGCGCGCCGAGATGTGGACCGCGTCCGCGACGCCCTGCACCGTGATGGGCTCGGCTGCGTGCGCGTGCATGTGGTCGAGGGCGGCGCGGACGATCGCGGAGCGCGGGCCGAGCTGCCTCCGTCGCCCGTCGAGGTCGAGCTGAACGACGTGGAACGCGTGGAGGTAGGCGACCGCGAGCCGGTTGAATGCGGCAGCTGAGACGACCGGTTCGGTGAATGCGTCGGGCGCGACGAGCATGGCCGAGCGCACGCGATGCGCGATGCGCTCGAAGTGCCGGCCCAGGTCGGCACTCCGCGGCGCGACGTCGACGAATGCGATCTCGATCTCCGGGTCGCCCGTGATGGCACGCGCACCGCCGCCACGCCGGCGCGGTCGAGCATGATCGCCCGCGCGGCGACCGCGTCCCAGTTCGCGGCGAGGCCCTCAGGTGCCTGGAGGTACGGCAGCGACGTGTCGACGGCGGTGCGGCCGTGGCGCAGGTCGAAGCCACGGCCCTTCGCCGAGATCACCACGATGTCGTCGGTGCCGGCGAGGGTGGCCGCAGGTGCGGAGAACGCGTACTCGATCACGGTGAACGATGCCGCCGCGTCGAAGCGGAGACGGACCCGGAACTCCGCAGGGTCGGCGCGGCCGAATGCGAGTCGGGGCACCATCGGCTCGAATGCGAGACGGGCCGCTTCCGGGTCGCGCGTGTCGAACGCGGACCGGGCGAGTCCGGTCATGGAACTCCCTCGTGACCGGCATGGGGGTGCGCCGGGTCCGGTAAGTGTACGTCGGCGACCCTCGAACGCCTATCCGGATTCGGAAGAGCACACCTGAACGGGCTCGATCCCCGGATCGTGGGGCGTACGGTTCGGAGCGTGGGCGGTGCTCGTCGGGGCGGCGGGGGACCGCGGTGATCGGCACCGCCCACGAGCCTCACCCCGCGTACCGTCGGAAGGAGTCCGGCCGAGATGGGTTCACTCGTCTACGACAGCCGCACGTCGATCCCCATGGAGGATCGCACGCTCGCACACCTGCAGGTCGTGATCCTCGCCAAGCTCCGGCGGCGCGAGTCGTTCGGCTTCACCGCGACGGTCGACGACCGCGAGGTCAGCCTGTGGTTCGGCCCGAGGGTCGCGTTGGAGTTCCGCTACGCCGACCGTCGCCGACCCGCGATGAACCGCGCCTGGCTCGAACTGCTGGCGGATGTCGCGTCCTCGCGCGACGGCTTGGTGATCGCGCCCGAGCCGGAGACGGCCGACGTTCCCGACCCCCGACCGATCCCGCGCACCCCGTCGACGCCGAGGAGGCCCGCACGGCCGCGGCCGGCCCCGCTGCCCGACGTCGCCTGACGGGATCGAGCCGCTACACCTCGACGACCGTCATGCCGGACCCCGCTCCCCCTGCGCGTCCCATGGCGGCCAGCGCCTCGGGCACCGCGTCGAGCCCGATCGTGCGGCCGACGAGCTCGATCGGGCGGAACGCCCCCGACGCGACCGCGCCGAGCATGTCGGGGTACTCGTGCGCGGCCATGCCGTGGCTGCCCAGGATCTCGAGCTCGCCGTCGATCACCGCGTCCATGGGCATCGCGGCGGTCGCGTCATCGGCGAGCATGAGCCCGATCTGCACGTGCCGGCCCCGCTTCCGGAGGCTCCGCACCGACGCGAACGACGTCGCCGGGCTGCCGAAGGCGTCGACCGACAGGTCGACCCCACCGCCGCTCGCCTCGCGCACCCGTTCGGCGGCACCCTCGCCGCCCCGGATCGGGGTCGCGCCGAGCTCGGCGGCGGCGGCGAGCGCGGCCTCGGAAACGTCGACGCCGTACACCCGGACTCCGGCCGCGGCGGCGATCATGATCGCGGAGAGGCCGACGCCGCCGCATCCGTGCACCGCCACTTGCTCGCCGGGATGCAGCCGCCCACGCGTGATGATCGCCCGGTAGGCGGTCGCGAACCGGCACCCGAGTGATGCGGCCTCGACGAAGCCGAGCGCGTCGGGCAGGCGGATGAGGTTCAGCGCCGCCTCGTCGACGACGACGTACTCGGCGAACGAGCCCCAGTGCGTGAAGCCGGGCTGCCGCTGGGCGTCGCAGACCTGCTCGTTCCCCGCGAGGCATTCGGTGCATCGGCCGCACGCGCAGATGAACGGCGCGGTCACGCGATCACCGACGGCCCAGCCCGAGTCAGCCGTCAGCTCGGAGCCGAGTTCGGCGATCTCGCCCGCGAACTCGTGACCGGGTACGTGCGGCAGCGCGATCCCCGCGTCGTGGCCCATCCAGCCGTGCCAGTCGCTGCGGCACAGGCCGGTGGCGCGCACGCGCACGACCGCTCCGCGCGGCGGGCAGGCCGGGCGGTCGACGTCGACGAGTTCGGGTTCGTCGCCGAATCCGCGGTACATGACGGCGCGCACAGGTCTCCTCCTCCGGGATGGTGGCCGCCTCTCGGCGTCGCGGCACCGTGCGCCGGGTCGCGCGCCCCCTCGGCGATGACGTGACGGATGCCGCGGCGAGGCGACCCACGGAATCCTATCGGGACGGATGCCCGGGCGGCCCAGCGCCGTCCCTCACTTCCCAGACCGTGCAGGATTGTGGAACAATCCTGATCATGCGCTCCGTCCTGCTCGTCCTCGCGGCCGCGGTCTGCTTCGGCACGACCGGGACCGCGCAGGCGCTGGGCCCCGACGCGGATCCGCTCTCCGTCGGCGCGGCGCGCATCCTCATGGGCGGAGGCGCCCTCGCCGCGGTGGCGCTCGCCCTGCACGTCGCCGGACGCCGGAGCGGCGCGACCGGGACATCCGTCGCCCCGGCGTCCGGTGACCGCCCGCCTCGCGGACCCGCATGGCTCGCGGTGGCCGTCGGCGCAGCCGGCGTGCTCGCCTACCAGCCCGCATTCTTCGCGGGGACGGCCGCGAACGGCGTCGCCGTCGGCACGGTCGTCGCGCTCGGGTCCGCACCGGTGATCACCGGCGTGCTCGACTGGACCCTGCGCCGTCGATTCCCGGGCGGCAGCTGGGTGGTCGCGACCGCGCTCGCGACCCTCGGCGTCGCCGTGCTCGCATCGGCGAGCGCGACCGGCCCGAGCGCCGTGGCACCGCTGGGCGTCGCGGCATCCGTCGCCGCCGGTGCCTCGTACGCCGTCTACACGCTCGCGGGCAAGTCGCTGCTCGACCGCGGCTGGACGTCGGCGGCGAGCATGGGCGCGATGTTCGGCGTCGCCGCGACGGCGAGCCTGCCCGTGCTGCTCGCGACCGACACCGGGTGGCTCGCGACGACCGAGGGCCTCGCGATGGCGCTCTGGCTCGGACTCGTGACGACGACGGCGGCGTACCTCCTGTTCGGCGCCGGCCTGACGCGACTCACCCCGGCGACCGTGTCGACGCTGACCCTCGCCGAGCCGCTCACCGCGACGCTCCTCGGGGTGCTCGTGCTTAAGGAACGTCTGCCGGCGACGGCCGTCCTCGGGCTCGCCGTACTGGCGTCGGGCATCGTGCTCCTCGCCGCCTCGAGCAGTCGACGGATGCCGCGGCGCCCGGCCCCGCGGACCGCCGCCATCCGGCCTCCGAGCGTTCCCGTCGACGTGGCGGATCGCTGAGCGCGGGCGACGCGATCGGTCGCTACCCTGCGGCGGACGCCTCGAGGTCCGATGCCGCCACGAACTCCGCGACGGCGCGCGAGATCTCGTCGCGCACGGTCCCGCGATCCGCGGTCGCGACCCCGTCTCCGGCCTGCGGGCCGTAGTCGCCGAACGAGGCGTGGTTCGCTCCCTCGATGAGCACCGTCGAGGCATCGGCCGGCAGCAGGTGGGCGGCGCTCGCGACCTTCTCGGGCGTGCTCAACCCGTCGAACTCGCCGACGAGCGAGAGCACGGCGAGGTCCGTGCCGGAGAGGTCGCTCGCGCAGTAGCTGCCGAAGAGCACGAGGCCGACGACGTCGGCGGTGGCGTCCTCCTGCGGGGCCTCGGCGAGCTGGCACGATCGCACCCCGCCGAGCGAGTGGCCGCCCACGAGCCACCGCGAGACATCCGGTGCCTGCGCGGTGAAGACCTCGAGGGGCCGCGTGTCGAAGAACGCGAGGTTGAGCGTCGGGTGCGTCACGACGACGGTGATCCCGGTCTCCTCGACGATGCCGCTCAGCTTGTAGAGGTAGGCGCTCGGCTCCACCCTGGCACCCGGGATGAACACGAGCCCGAGATCGACGCCCGCACCGGCCGGTTCGAGCAGGAACCCGTCGTCGGTGGCGCTGATGGCGACCTCGGGCGAGCGCCACGCGTCGATCGACGGCTCGCGCTCGCCCGCGTACACGGTGTGCGCCCACACGAGGAAGGCCACCACCGCCACGGCGACGGCACCGAGCACACCCAGCCCGACGGCACCGGCGCGACGCATCAGAGCTGGGATCCGTCGACCTGGAACGTGTTGCAGGCGCCGACGCCCTCGTCGTAGCCGGTCGCGAACCAGCGCACGCGCTGCTCGCTCGAGCCGTGCGAGAACGTGTGCGGCGTGACCTGGCCCTGCGTCGCCTCCTGGATCCGGTCGTCGCCGACCGCTGCGGCCGCGTCGATGGCCTGCTGGTACTCCTCCGGCGTGATGGGCTGGAGGAACGTCTCGCCGTTCGCGTCCTCCGTCGTCGCCGCCGCGCCGGCCCATGCACCTGCGAAGCAGTCGGCCTGCAGTTCGACCCGGACGGCGTTCGAGGTCGGCCCGGTCTGCCCGTCGCGCGTCGAGTCGAGGACGCCCGCGATGTTCTGGATGTGGTGGCCGTACTCGTGCGCGACGACGTACATCTCGGCGAGCGGACCGCCCTCCGCCCCGAATCGCTGCTCGAGTTGGTCGTAGAACGACGTGTCGATGTAGATCGTCTGGTCGGGCGGGCAGTAGAACGGCCCGGTCGCCGACGACGCGTTGCCGCATCCGGTCGCGACGGCGTCGCTGAAGAGGATGAACCCCTGCGGGCGGACGTAGTCGACGCCGATGCTCGACGAGACCTCCGACCAGTATGCGTCGAGCGAGGCGTCCGCACCCTTCATGCGGCAGTCGACCTGCTCGTTGGCATCCTGCCCGCTCCGGCACTGCTCGAGCGTGGATTCCTCGCTCGTCGTGCCGCCGCCGGTGCCGCCGAGGAGCCCCGTCAGGTCGACGCCGAGGAACGAACCGACCAGCACGAGCGCCAGGACGCCGAGTCCGCCGCCCACGGCGATGCCCGTGTTCCGTCCGCGTCGCGAGGTCCGGCCGCTGCCGATGTCGGCCTTGGGGTTGAACGTCATGGCATGAAAACTACCGCGCCCGATCGGCGGAGCCATCCGCCTTTCGTTCGTCGTCGCCGCAGGCTACGCTCATCGGCCCGACGGTGAGGTCGGATCCGGGGTCAGTCGTCCTCGTCCTCATCGTCATCGTCGTCTTCATCGTCATCGTCATCGTCCGAGTCGTCGTCGTCCGACTCCTCGTCGTCGTCATCGTCCGAGTCGTCGTCCTCGTCGCCCTCGTCGTCCGACTCGCGGTCCTCGTCGCCCGACGTGCCGTCGTCCTCGCCGATGTCGTCGACGTCGACCCCGACGTCATCCGACGTCTCGGCCTCGGACTCCTGACGGCCATCGACGTCAGCATCCGGGCCGCCGCCACCGGCCGCCTCCCCGTCGAGGACGCCCTCGGTGGGCGCGGCGGCCGCGAAACGGTCCGTCGCGCTGATGAGCGCGTCGAGGATCCCCGGCTCGTCGAACGCGTGCCCGGCGTCGTCGATGATCCGGAACTCGGCCTCCGGCCAGGCCCGGTGCAGGTCCCACGCCGTCATCACGGGCGTGCACATGTCGTAGCGGCCCTGGATGATGACCGCCGGGATGTCGCGCAGCCGGTGCGCGTCGCGGATGAGCTGCCCCTCCTCCCACCATCCGCCGTGCCGGAAGTAGTGGTTCTCGATGCGCGCGAAGGCCGTCGCGTACTCGGGCGAGGTGAACCGCGCGATGGTGTCCGCCTGGGGAAGCAGCGTGATGGTCGACGACTCCCACCGCGACCAGGCGATCGCCGCAGGCTGGTGCACGGCCGGGTCGGGGTCGGTCAGCAGGCGATGGTAGGCGTCGATGAGGTGGACTCGCTCGCCGATCGGCACGGGCGCGAGGAAGTCCTCCCAGAGGTCGGGGAAGATCGCCGACGCCCCGCCCTCGTAGAACCAGTCGAGCTCCTGCCGTCGCAGCGTGAAGATACCGCGCAGGATCAGCTCCGTGACGCGCTCGGGATGGGTCTCGGCGTAGGCGAGCGCGAGAGCGCTGCCCCACGACCCGCCGAGCACCTGCCATCGGTCGATGCCGAGGTGCGCGCGCAGGCGCTCCATGTCGGCGATGAGGTGCCAGGTCGTGTTCGCCGACAGCACCGCACCGGGCTCCGAGGCGTGCGGGATCGACAGCCCGCACCCGCGCTGGTCGAACAGCACGATCCGGTACTTCGCGGGGTCGAACAGGCGGCGATGCGCCGGGTTCGTGCCACCGCCGGGGCCGCCGTGGAGGAACACCACCGGCTTGCCCTCCCGGTTGCCCGACACCTCCCAGTAGATGTGCTGACCGTCGCCGACGTCGAGCATGCCGGTCTCGAGCGGCTCGATCTCCGGATACAGTTCCCTCATCGTTCCCCCTTGTCCGCTCACGCTAGCGAACGAGCGGATGCCGCGCTCGCGGCACGCCGCCGCGGCATCCGGCGTTCCCACGGTGTCGGTGCCTTCCCAGCGTCACCGCCTAGCGTGCGCACATGCGTCCGATCTCAGACCCGGTCCGCCCCGGCCAGGAGTCCGTGTGGGACTACCCGCGCCCGCCGCGTGCCGAAGCGATCGACGCGCGCGTCGTGATCGAGTTCGGCGGCGAGCGCCTCGTCGACACCCGTGACGTCGTGCGCGTGCTCGAGACGAGTCATCCGCCCGTCTACTACCTGCCGATCGACGCGTTCGCGCCCGCCGCACTGGTGCCGACCTCCGGCGCCTCGTTCTGCGAGTTCAAGGGCGCGGCGAGGTACTTCGACGTGGTCGGCGGCGGCCGGACGGCGCACCGCGCCGCATGGAACTACCCGTCGCCGTCGCGCGGCTTCGAGACGCTGCGCGATCGCGTCGCCGTGTACGCCGGGCCGATGGATGCGTGCACCGTCGACGGCGAGCGCGTTCCCGCAGCCCGGTGGCTTCTACGGCGGCTGGATCACCTCGATCGTCGCGGGGCCCGTCAAGGGCGCGCCGGGCACCATGGGGTGGTGAGGGCCGCGGCGTAGGCTCGTGCTCATGAGCCGCAGACCGGTCACGATCACGATCACTGGCGCCGGGGGGCAGATCGGCTACGCACTGCTGTTCCGCATCGCCTCGGGCGCCCTGCTCGGCCCCGACACCCCCGTGCGCCTGAACCTCCTCGAGATCCCGCAGGGCCTCCGCGCGGCCGAGGGCGCGGCGCTCGAACTGCAGGACTCCGCGTTCCCGCTGCTCGCGCACGTGGAGGTGACGGCCGATCCCGCCGTCGCGTTCGAGGGCGCGAACGCGGCCCTGCTCGTCGGAGCGCGGCCCCGCACGGCCGGCATGGAGCGCGGCGACCTGCTCGAGGCGAACGGCGGCATCTTCGGCCCGCAGGGCCGGGCCATCAACGACCATGCGGCCGACGACGTCCGGGTCGTGGTCGTCGGCAATCCGGCGAACACGAACGCCCTCATCGCCGCGTCGCACGCCCCCGACGTGCCGAACGAGCGCTTCACGGCGCTGACGCGCCTCGACCACAACCGGGCGCTCGGGCAACTCGCCGCCGCGGTCGACACGCCGGTCGGCGGCATCCGCGGCGTCACGATCTGGGGCAACCACTCGGTGACCCAGTTCCCGGATGTCGCGCACGCGACGGCCGACGGCGACCCCGTGCCCGGCCTCCTCGCCGCCCGTCTCGGCGGGACGGATGCCGCCCACGAGTGGCTCGTCGACCAGTTCATCCCCCGGGTGGCCAGGCGCGGCGCCGAGATCATCGAGGTCCGCGGTTCGTCGTCGGTGGCGTCCGCGGCGTCGGCGACGATCGACCACGTGCGCGACTGGATCGCCGGCACCGGCGATCGCGGGCGCACGAGCGCGGCGATCTGGTCGAACGGCGAGTACGGCGTCGCGGAGGGCGTGATCTCGTCGTTCCCGGTGACCGCCGACGGCGGCGAGTGGTCGGTCGTCGAGGGCCTCGCGATCGACGGATTCGCACGCTCGCGGATCGATGCGTCCGTCGCGGAGCTCGTCGACGAACGCGAGGCCGTGCGGGCGCTCGGCCTGATCTGACGGCGACGGATGCCGCGGGCCGCCGCGCGGCATCTGTCGCCCCTGACCGGACGATCGCTGCCGTCGCGGCCCACCGCCTACGCTGGCAGCATGCCCGCACGCGAACCGCTCTCGCCCGCACGTCGACGCCAGCTCATCGTCGGCCTCGTCGTCGGGCTCATCATCGGACTCGTCGTGAGCCTCTGGACCGGGTTCTGGCTGTGGCTCGCCGCCGGGCTCGCGGTCGGACTCGCCGCCGGCGCCATCATGAAGCCGCCGGGCGACGACGACGGCTCGCAGCGCCCCACGCGGCGGTGACGCCGCCGCACACGCGGAGGGGCCGGGCGCTGCGCGCCCGGCCCCTCCGCGTGTCGTCGCCTATCGCTTGTGCTTCTCGGCCTTCTCCGGCACCGGCATCGTGCCCGCCTCACGCTGCGCCGCGTAGTACGCGCGCGCCTCGTCCTGTCGCGCCTGCTCGGCGCCGGACGCGATCGAGGCCCGCAGGTGCTCGGGTGCGAAGCCGAAGGCGTCGACCAGGTCGAGGGCGTACGGACGGAGCCGCTCGACGAGCCGGTCGATGTACGCCGACACGGCCTGGGCGCGCTGCGGCGACAGGCGGCCGTGGATGAGGTACCACGAGAGGTGCTTCTCGAGGAGGCCGAGACCGAAGAGGTCGCGGAGCCAGGTCAGCACCTGCTTCGTCCCGGGATCCTCGGTGCGGGCGATGCCACGCGTGAACGCCTCCCACTGGAGCAGTTCGCCGTGCGCTCGGGCCGCCTCGATGAGTTCGTTCTGGTTGCGGTTGAAGAGCGCCGCCTGCTCGACCTTCGACAGCTTGCGCGCATCGCGGAGACGGCCGGCGATCTCGCTGACCATGGCCTCGACCCGGTCGGTGAGGAGCTCCCGCTGCGTCTCCTCGTCGCGGATCTCGTGCACCGAGCGGGCGGTCGAGCCGAAGTCGGCGACGGTCTGGGCGAGGCGGCGGAGGCCCGTGCCGTGGTAGGCACGGTCGGCGGCCTGGGCGACGACGTACCGCGCCATCGCACCGGCATCCGCCTTCGCGAACTGCTTCGAGAAATCGGTGAGCAGGCGCTTGGCGACCAGCTGGAGCAGGACGTTGTTGTCGCCCTCGAACGTGACGTAGATGTCGAGGTCCTGGCGGAGCCCGACCAGCCGGTTCTCGGCGAGGAAGCCGGCGCCGCCGCAGGCCTCGCGCGCCTCCTGAAGGGTCTCGAGCGCGTGCCAGGTGGAGAGCGGCTTCAGCGCCGCCGCGATCGTCTCGAGGTCTTGGCGGTCGTCGTCGGTGTCGGCCTCCCCCGAGAACACGGCGTCGAACTTCACGAGGAACTCGTCGTGGGCGAAGACCTGCGCGTACGTCGTCGCGAGCTTCGGCAGCAGCCGGCGCTGGTGCCGCTGGTAGTCGAGCAGCACCTCCTCGTCGGTATCGCTCCCGGCGTTGAACTGGCGGCGCTGCGTGCCGTACGTGATGGCGATCGCGAGCCCCATCGCGCTCGCCAGCGTCGCCGCACCGTCGAGCGAGACGCGCCCCTGCACGAGCGTGCCGAGCATGGTGAAGAACCGACGGCCCGGGCTCGAGATCGGGCTCGAGTAGGTGCCGTCGGCGGCGACGGAGCCGTAACGGTCGAGCAGGTCCTCACGCGGAACGCGGACATCGGTGAAGTGGAGGCGTCCGTTGTCGATGCCGTTGAGGCCGCCCTTCAGGCCGTCGTCCTCGCCGCCGATTCCGGGCAGGAAGGCGCCGTCGTCGTCGCGGATCGGCACGTAGAACGCGTGCACGCCGTGGTTGACGCCCTTGGTGATGAGCTGGGCGAAGACCACGGCGGCGATGCCGTGCAGGGCCGCGTTGCCGAGGTAGTCCTTCCAGGCGCCGCGGAACGGGGTGTTCAGGACGAACTCCTCGGTCTCGGCGTCGTAGGTCGCGGTGGTGCCGATGGCGGCGACATCCGAACCGTGACCGGTCTCGGTCATGGCGAATGCGCCGGGCACCTCGAGGCTCATGATCCCGGGGAGGTACTTCTCGTGGTGCTTCGTCGTGCCGAGGTGGAGCACGGCGGCGCCGAAGAGCCCCCACTGCACGCCCGACTTGATCTGCAGGCTCGGGTCGGCGAGCACGAGCTCCTCGAAGGCGGCGATGTTGCCGCCGTGGTCGTCCTCGCCGCCGAGCTCCGTGGGGAACGCCTTGTGCACGGCGCCCGACTCGACGAGCAGCCTCAGCTGGCCGAGGACGCGCTCGCGGTGCTCGGCCATGTTCTGACCGTCGATGCGCTGGAAGGCGGGCTGCGCCGCGCGCTCGCGCGCTGCGAGCCGCGCCTCGGGCCAGGTGCCGAGGAGCTGCCGGGCGAGCGCGTCGACGTCGACGACGGGAGCGTCGCTCGCGTCGATCGGCGTGTTCGCCGGCGTGGCGGCCGCCGCTCGTTCGGGCGTGCCGGGGCGCTCGGCCGTGGGCGCAGGAGTGGCGTCGGTTCGGGATGCCGTGTCGACCATCGTCGGTTCGTCCTTCGTACGCGGGATAGGGCTTCATCTCACGGTACGGCGGGCCGCGGGAGCACGTCGGAAGTGCGTTCGACGCCTACAAAGGCCGGTTCGCGGCATCCGAGCGCAGTTGGGGAACCCTACAAACCGACCGCTGTTCGCTCTTGGATCATCGACAACGATCCGGTGGGTTCACGGTTCGGAGGGCTGATCCGGCGCCAGACCACGGAAGAATCGGGTCGACTCGCCCGACCAGAGCAGGAGCAGGATCGCGACCGCGATGAGGGCGCTCACGATCTCGTTCACCGCGCTCGTCGGGTTCGCGATCGCGGCACTGACCGAGGCGATGATCGAGAACACCTCGATCACCGTGATCGCGATGCGCGCCACGGTGTTGCCGCGCATGAGCCCGAACGCGACGATGGCGGCGATCGCACCGAGCAGGAGCGAGACCGAGCCCATGATCGCCCAGGTGGTGCGCGTCGCGGCGTCGTCGCCCCCGATGGTCGCGAGCGTCAGCAGGAAGAACCCCGCCACCAGGTCGAGTGCGGCGTTCACCCAGACGAGCGCGCCCACCACCGTCACGGCCGCGGGTCGGCGGACCCCCTCGATGCGCTGTCCGCTCATGAGTCCTCCTCGTTTCGTCCCTCAGTCGTCGTGGTCGGTCGTCAGCGTGTGAAGAAGGCGCTGGCCTTCGGCGTCCAGAGCAGGATCACGACGAGGGCGGAGACGGCCAGGCCGATCCACTCGCCGACCGGGATCCCGAGGTAGGCGACCGCGAGGAACAGCGAGCCGATGATCGAGATGACCTGGAGCACCGTCACGATGAGGCGTGCGGGCTGACTGCCCCGGAGCAGGCCCCCCGCGAGGACCGCGGTGATCAAGCCGACGATGATCGACGCGATCGCGGCCGTGATGAGAGGCCCCGTGCCCCCGAACCCGTCGACGACCTCGGGCACGGCGAGGAGGAAGAAGAGAACCACCCCGGAGACCATGTCGATCGCCCCGGCGATGAACGCCAGAACCCCGATGATCGTGATCGTGACCGGTCGGCTTCCCTGTGCTGTGGACATGCGCTCCCCCGAATCCGCGCCGCCGCCGTGACGGCTCCTGGCCCGATGCTAGCGACGGCGGTACCGCGAATGCGAGGATCGGCGGTCACATGTCGCGACGCGACTCAGCCGCCGTGCTCGGCGACGACCCGGACGAGGGCCTCGCCGTACGCGTCGAGCTTCTTGGCGCCGATGCCCGAGATGCCGTCGAGGTCGCCGACGCCCGATGGGCGCCGGACTGCGACCGCGCGGAGCGTGGCGTCGCCGAACACGATGTACGCGGGAACCCCCTGCTCGCGCGCCTCCGACGCTCGCCAGGCGCGCAGCGCCTCGAACAGCTCCGCGTCGCGCGGCTCCAGGTCGGCTGCGGCGGGGGCGGCGGCGCGCCCCGATCTCGACGAGCGCACCGGACGCTCGGGCTCGGTGCGGAAGGAGACCTGCCGCGCGCCCGAGAGCACGGCGGCCGAGGCATCCGTCAGCGTCAGCACGCCGTACTCGCCGACCGATTGGAGGAGGCCCTGCGCGAGCAGCTGCCGGACGACCCCCCGCCACTGCGCCTCGGAGAGGTCCTCGCCGATCCCCCACGTCGAGAGCGAGTCGTGGCCGTACTGCTCGACGCGCGCCGTGCGCTTGCCCCGCAGGATGTCGACGAGGTGGCCGGCGCCGTACCGTTGCCCGCGTTCCCGCTGGAGTCGGACGATCGTCGACATGAGCTTCTGCGAAGCGACCGTGCCGTCCCACGAGGCCGGAGGCTCGAGGCAGGTGTCGCAGTTGCCGCAGGGCGCGCTCTGCTCGCCGAAGTACGCGAGGAGGTTCTGTCGACGGCACTGCACCGTCTCGCAGAGCGCGAGCATCGCGTCGAGATGCGACGCCAGCCGGCGCCGGTGCGCGAGGTCGCCGGGGCTCTCGTCGATCATCCGGCGCTGCTGGACGACGTCCTGCAGTCCGTACGCCAGCCACGTGGTCGACGGCAGGCCGTCGCGGCCGGCACGACCGGTCTCCTGGTAGTAGCCCTCGACCGACTTCGGCAGGTCGACGTGCGCGACGAACCGGACGTCGGGCTTGTCGATGCCCATGCCGAAGGCGATCGTGGCGACCACGACCACGCCGTCGTCACGGAGGAACCGCTCCTGCGTGCGGCGGCGCGTCTCCGCGTCGAGGCCGGCGTGGTAGGGCATCGCGTCGACGCCGTTCGCGGCGAGGAACGCGGCGAACTTCTCGGTGCTCGCGCGGGAGAGCGCGTACACGATGCCGGCCACCGGGTGACCGTCGGCGTCGCGCCCCTCGGTGCGGACGAAGTCGAGCAACTGCCGCCGCACGTCGAGCTTCGGTGCGATGCGGTACTGGATGTTCGGCCGGTCGAAGCTCGAGACGAAGTGCCGCGCGTCGCCGAGCGACAGTCGCGTCGTGATCTCGCGATGGGTCGCCTCGGTCGCCGTCGCGGTGAGCGCGAGGCGCGGCACCTCGGGCCAGCGCTCGGCGAGCTCGGCGAGGGCCAGGTAGTCGGGGCGGAAGTCGTGCCCCCACTGGGCGACGCAGTGCGCCTCGTCGATCGCGAACAATGCGATCGTGCCCCGCTCGAGGAAGCGCTTCGTCTGCTCCGACCCGAGTCGCTCGGGAGCGACGTAGAGCAGATCGAGTTCACCGGAGAGGTAGGCGCGCTCGACCGTGGCCCGTTCGGCCGGCGACTGCGACGAGTTCAGGTAGCCCGCCCGCACGCCGTTGCGCACGAGGGCGTCGACCTGGTCGTGCATGAGCGCGATGAGCGGCGAGACGACGATGCCGGTGCCCTCGCGCAGCAATGCCGGCACCTGGTAGCAGAGGCTCTTGCCGCCGCCCGTGGGCATCAGCACCACCGCATCGCCGCCCGCGGCGACGTGTTCGATGATCGCCGCCTGCTCCCCGCGGAACCCGTCGTAGCCGTAGACGGTGCGGAGGGCATCGAGCGCCGAGTCGAAACGGGCCGGCGCGGCCGCCGCGACGGCCGCCCGCGTCATCCGCTCGCCGTCGACCGGACGACCGACCGCGTCGGCGGGCGGCGGGGGCGCCCACTCGTCGTCGGGGGGCGCGAGCTCGTCGGGGTCCCACGGGACCTCGTCGGCCCACGGGGGTGCACCGGCGGGTTCGGGGTGCTCGCTCCAGGTCACCCGTCGACCCTACCCGGCCGTTCCGACAGGCCCCACGGGCGTCGCACGTCCCCCGACCGACCGGCGACGGGGAGGACGAGTGCGGTGCGAATCCGCTGTGAACCCCGGATGCGCGAGCCCGGTCGACCTAGGCTCGCGACATGACCGGCATCGAGCAGGCGCGCATCCTCGTGGTCGGGGCCACCGGTGCGCTGGGAACGCTGATCGCCGAACGTCTCGCGGGTCGCGGAGCCCGCCTCGCCCTGCACGGCCGCGACGCGGCGCGACTCGCCGACCACCCGGCCGGCGGAACTCCCATCCCGAAGGACCTCACCGATGCCGACGCCCCGGAGACCGTCGTCGAACGAGCGATCGACGCGCTCGGAGGCCTCGACGCCATCGTCGTCGCCGCCGGCGTCGTCGGGTTCGACGGCGTGGCCGAAACCGCCGCGCACGATCTCGAGACCATGTTCACCGTGAACGCCCTCGCGCCGATGCGCCTCATCTCCGTGGCCCTGCCGAGCCTGCAACGGTCGGCGGCCGATGGACACGAGCCGGTCGTCCTCACGATCTCGGGGATCGTCTCGGAACTCCCCACGGCCGGACTGGCGAGCTACTCGGCATCGAAGGCGGCCCTGGCCGCGTACGTCGCGGCCGCCGGGCGGGAACTCCGGCGCAGCGGCATCCGGCTCGTCGACGCCCGGCCCGGCCACACCGAGACCGGGCTCGCAGAACGCCCGCTCTTCGGCACGGCCCCGCGGTTCCCGCACGGACACGATCCCGCAGCCGTCGCCGACCGGCTCGTGCGTGCCATCCATGACGGCTCGACGTCACTGCCGCCCGACGCGTTCGCGGGCGCCTGAGCGGCACCGACCCGCGCCGGACGGCAGCGCAGGCGTCAGTCGCGGGGCTCCGGACCGCCGGTGGACCCCGGCCCGTCGGCGGGATCGTCCGGGTCGCCCGGCGACGTGGCGCCGTCGGCGGCCGCGCCGCCCGACGTGCGGCGGACGAACAGGAACGCGACCGCGGCGGCGACGGCGACGGCCAGGACCCCGGCGCCGATCCAGACGAGGTCCTGAGCGGCACCGGTCGAGGCGGCGCCGGCCCCCTCCTCCGCGTCGCCGCCCTCTGCCGTGCCCGTGGCCTCGGCGCACGGCGACTCGTCGGCTCCCCCGCCCGTGGGCTCGCCCGCGGCGGGCGACCACTCGAAGTCGAAGTCGCCCGAGATCGGGTGCCCGTCGGCCGAGACGACCCGCCAGACCACCGTGTACTCCCCCGGCTCGCCGAGTTCGGCCGCGACGCTCGCGACCGGCCCGTCGACCGTGGCGCACTGCGTCGCGTAGTGGCGGCCGTCG
Source organism: Agromyces sp. GXQ0307 (assembly GCF_044769845.1). Lineage (NCBI taxonomy): Bacteria > Bacillati > Actinomycetota > Actinomycetes > Micrococcales > Microbacteriaceae > Agromyces > Agromyces sp. GXQ0307. The sequence continues at coordinate 365,523 of NZ_JBIZVY010000002.1, forward strand.
GGACCGACGACGTCCATGGCCGCGGCGCCCTCCGCGTCGAGCAGTGCGTCGTTCGTCTCGAGCCAGACGACGCCCGGCTGCTCCGTGACCGGCTCCTCGCCGTCGGGCGAGATCGCGACGACCGTGTTGTGGGCGAATGCGGGCACGGCCGGCCCGGCCACCGCGGCCAGGGCGGCGAACGCCGCCCCGGCCACGGCCAGCCGCATGTTCCGGCGCGACACGGTCGTCACGCCGTCTTCCCGCGACGAGCGAGGATCGCGACGGTCAGGCCGGCGGCGCCGACCGCGAGGCCGGCGATGCCGAGCAGCCGGCCGACGACGTCGACCGATCCCTGCGTCGCCGCGGTCTCCTCGGCCTCGTGCGCGTCGGCGTGGTCGTCCGTCGCCGCCTCCGCATCGGCATCGCCGTGGCCGTGCGCGTCGCCGGCGGCCTCGGTCACCTCGATCGCCGGAGCCGGCAGCTCGGGCTCCGCGCCGTCGGCGCCCGACTGGCTCCAGTCGTTCTCGCCCTCGACGCACGACTGCAGCACGGGGAACTCGAGTCGCTCGCCCTCCGCATCCTCGGGCAGCAGGACCTGGACCTGGAAGGTCTCGCGGTACCCGTCGGGCTGCGGCGTCGCGGCGGTGTAGACGACCTGGCCGACGCGTTCGGCGACCACGTCGCCGTGGGCGCCCTCGACGGGCTCGTCGAGCTCGACCATGACCTTCTCGACGTCCCAGCCGGGCTTCAACGTCGGGGTCACGGACAGGATCGACTCGGGGATCTCGACCGCGTACGACGTGGTCGGCGAGCCGTCGCATCCGTGGCCGGAGGCGAACTCGAGCACGGCGTACGAGCCCGCTGCGGTCGAGCTCGGGGTGACGACGACGTGCGCCTGCGCCGCGACGGGTGCGGCGAGGGCGAGCAGGGTGCCGGCGCCGAGGGCGGTCGCGGCGGCGGCGGTGGTGCGGGTGATGGATCGCATCGGTGTTCTTCTTCTCCAAGTGGGGTGCGCGGACGCGCCGCCGGGTTCGGCGGCAGTGGTTCGGCGCGTCCGCGCGAACGGATTCGGGAGTCGTGACCGCTCAGGCGGCCGCGACCACCGTCGGCGGCCCACGGTGCCGCAGGGAGGAGAGGAGGAGGGTTCCGAGTCGGGTCGGACCGTCGCGTCGGGAGACGGGCGGGCGGGCGTCGCCGCGCCGGAGCACCGGAACCCCGTCGACGGCGGCGACGAGCAGGCGGATGCCGCGCCGGAGCGCGCCGCCGACCGCGGCGACCGCGGCCGCGGACCGGCCCAGCACCACGAGGAACGCGACGGTGAGCGCGGCGGCGGCGACGTGCGCCACGGGCATGGCCGCGTGGCCGTGGTCGACGGCCACGAACGCGTCGAGCGGGATGGTGCCGCCCGCGTGCAGCGAATGCGCGTCGACGGATGGCGCGGCGCTGCCGGCTCCGACCGCGCCCACCGAGTAGAGCAGGTGCAAGGCGGCCTGGGCGACGAGCGCGGCGACGGAGGCGCGCAGCAGCGGCATCCGGCCCCCGACGAGGAGCATCGCGACCGGCACGGAGAATGCGAAGGCCAGGGCGAGCGCGACCGGCCCCGGCGGCGTGCCGCCACCCACCGTGTGGGCGAGGGATGCGGCGAACACCGCGAACGCGGCGATGGCCGCGCCGCGCGCCGCGCGTGCACCCCGGGAAGTCACCCGACCAGCCTAACCGGCCGGCGCAGACGGGAACGGCCCCGGGCGATGCCCGGGGCCGTTCGCCGCTCGAGGCGACTCAGCTCACAGCGGAAGGGTGAACGAGCTCGTCGTGCCGGTCGGCGTCGTGATCACGAAGCGCGAATCCGCGGTCGCTCCCGCGGGGATCGCGAACGTGACCGACGCGCGGCCGATCTCGTCGAACGTCGCCGGGGTCGGGAACGACGGGTCGACCGCAACAGTCGCGACGTCGACGCCCTCGAACGAGACGGTCACGGTGCCCGCCTTCGGCTCGGTGGTGCTGAAGTCGAGCGACGAGAGGTCGACCGTGGCCTGACCGCCCGCGACGCTCACGACGTCGACGCCGACCGCGCGCTGGGCGTAGTCGGGCGACACGGTGCCGAACGTCTCGAAGTAGTCGACCATGGCCTCGAGGTCGATCTTGCCGCTGTCGGCCTTGTTCGCGCCGTCGCGGAAGGTGACGAAGTTGTCACCGCCCGAGGCCAGGAACGAGTTGGCACCGACCGAGTACGTCGCCGCCGGGTCGAGCGCCACGCCGTCGAGGAAGATTTCGGTGATGCGGGATCCCTGCGCGGCGGTCGGGTCGTACGTGTACGTCAGGCCCTCGTTGACGCCGAGCTTCAGGAAGGGCCGCGAGGCACCGGCGGGCTGCCACTGCTCCTCGAGGATCGCCTTGACCTGGGCGCCGGTGAGGTCGAGCGTGACGAGCGTGTTCGCGAACGACTGCACGTTCGCGACCTCGCGGTAGGTCGTCTCGCCGGAGTCGATGTCGGCGCGGAGGCCGCCCGGGTTCATGAACGTGATGTCCACGTCGCGCGTCCCGTCGGCTTCGAGAGCCCAGAGCTGCACGTCCGCCACGAGGTTGCCGAGGGTCGACTCGCCTCCGCGGTTCTCGACCAGCGCGGGCATGCCGTTCACGACGCCAGGGCGCTGCGCCCGGTTCAGCGCGGCCGACGTGTCGCCGATCACCACGCTGCCGAGTTCGTTCGCGATCTCGGTGGCCTCGGTGACGATCGGCACGATCTCGGGGTCGGGCTCGTAGAGCCACGCCGTCACGTTGTTGTTCGCGTCGAACGCGGTCGCCATCGTGTAGAGGGTGTTCTCCATCTTGGTGATGGACTTCGTCGCGCGGTCGTAGCTGATCTCCATGTTGCTGAAGCGCTCGCCGTACTGGCCGCTCGAGATGACGGGGCGACCGTCGATCACGTGGTTGTACGGCAGGTGCGTGTGGCCCGAGACGATCGCGTCGATGTTGTCGTTCGCGTTCAGGACGATGTCGCCGAACCGGCTGTTCGGGTCGGTCGCCGACTCGATGCTGGTCGTGGCCGCACCCTCGTGGACGAGCATGATGACGATGTCGGCCTCGCCGTTGCCCTTCTTGCCGTCGCTGAGCTGGTCGGCGACGCGGTTCGCGGCCTCGACGGGGCTGCCGACGGTGATGTCCTCGATTCCGGACGGGCTCACGAGCGACGGGAGCTCGTCGGTGACGGCCCCGACGAAGCCGATGGTCACGCCCTGGAACTTCGCGGTCCAGTACTCCGGCAGCGCCACCTCGCCGGTGGCCTTGTCGTAGATGTTCGCGCCGAGGTACTCGAAGTCGGCGAGCGGCATCACGCGGTCGGTGAGGTCGGCGAAGCCCTTGTCGAACTCGTGGTTGCCCACCGAGCTGACGTCGAGGCCCGCGGCGTTGAGGGCCTCGATCGTGGGCACGTCGTCCTGGATGAAGGAGGTGAACGTCGATGCGCCGATCATGTCTCCGGCCGCGGCGAACACCGTGTTCGAGTTCTGCGCCCGGAAGTGGTCGACGGCGCTCGCGAGCCTCGCGATGCCGGCGGCGGTGCCCGCCTGCTCGATGCGACCGTGGAAGTCGTTGATGGTGAAGAGGTTGATGTCGACCGAGCGGGCCTCCTGGCCCTTGGGCGACGGCGCGGCCTGTGCGGACAGTGCACCGCCGAGGGCGAGTGCGAGCACTGTGGCGCCGGCGACCGCGCCGGCGGCCGCGCGCCGACGAGTGCGCGTGGCGGACGTGGCGCGGCTCCGAGCCGCACCGGGGGAACGTTGCTGCATTGCGTGATCTCCTCTGCAAGGGACGGATGCGGGAGACCGGCCGTTGCGCTCCCCCGGCGTCGCACGTGTCCGCCCCGGGTTCGGGCGGGCACTGCTTCGACCATATGGCGGGCCCTGCGCGGAGGGAAGGGACTTGACCCACTCGTCATGCCGCGTTCAACGATTCGGCCGATTTTGCTCGGATGAGCAGCCGTGCGTGCTCAGATGAGCAGCGCGTCGGCGGTCGCCCCTAGGCTTGACGACGATGCTCACCGCGGTCCTCTCGCTCTCCGGCGCGATCGTCTACGGCGCGGCGGACTTTCTCGGCGGGCTCGCCGCACGGCGTCTCGGCGCGCTCCTCGCCACAGCCGTCGCGTCGGTCGCGGGCCTCGTCGCGATGCTCGCCGCGCTGCCCGTGCTCGGCGGCACCTGGACCTCCGCCGACCTCGGCTGGGGCGCACTCTCCGGCGTGATCGGCGCCGTGGCGATCGCGCTGCTCTACGCGTGCCTCGCGATCGGTCCGATGAGCATCCTCTCGCCGCTCACCGCGCTGATGTCGGCGATCACGCCGATGCTCTGGGGCACGCTCGTCGGTGCCGAGCGATTCGGTCCGCTCGGCGTGTGGGGCATCGGCGTCGCCCTCGTCGCGGTCGTCCTCGTCGGCTTCGTGCCCGAGCGCGGCGCGGTCAGGCCGAGCCCACGCGGACTGCTGCTCGCGATCGGTTCGGGCCTCGCGATCGGCGGGTACTACATCGCGATCTCCCATACGGCGGATGCCTCGGGCGTCGTGCCGCTCGTCGCGAACCGCGTCGTCTCGGCCACCCTGCTGTTCGCCGCATTCGGCGTCGTCGCCGTCTCCGCCGCGCTGCGGACCCGCTCCGCGGTGCTCGCGCCGAGCCCCGCTCGATCGGGCCCGGCACCGGATGACATGACGTCGGCCGATCACGTCACGACGACGGACGCGTCGGCGCCATCGACGACCGGAGCGACCCGCGGCACCGCACTGCGGGCGGCCGTCGCGCTCGCACTCGCCTGCGGCGTCGTGGACGCCACGGCGAACGTGCTCCTGCTCCTCGGCATCCGCGCGGGCGACCTCGCCGTGGCCGCCGTGCTCGGTGCGATGTACCCGGCGGGCACGATCCTGCTCGCGGCGATCGTGCTGCGTGAGCGCATCGCGCCGGTGCAATGGGCCGGGCTGGCGCTCGCACTCGCCGCGGCGGGGATGCTCGCCCTCGCGTGACCGCGTGCGACCGAGTGCGGCCCGTCCGTTCGGCGCACTGACGCGCGCGCGTCAGAGCCGGACGACCTCGCTGATCCGCACGACGGCGGTGCCCTCCTCGGCCGACGCCTCCAGGTCGACCTCGCCGCGGATACGCCAGTCGTGGTGGCCCGCGGGGTCGTCGATCACCTGCTCGACGCGCCAGGTGCCGGCCGCGGCATCCGTCTCGTCGATGGTGACGAGCCGCGGCGAACGCGCAGGCCCGCCGGTGAGGATGTCGTCGTGCTCGTCGTAGTACCGGTCGAGCACGTCGGGCCAGCCGACGTCGGGGTCGAGCTCGGCGAGCTCCTCGTCGCGCTCGAGCGCGGCGAGCTGCACGCGGCGGAAGAGCTCGTTGCGCACGAGCACCGTGAACGCGCGGCGGTTCGTGACGACCGACGGCGGCGCGGGCGGCACGACGGGCGCCTCGTCCTCGGGCAGGTGCGAACTCGGGTCGACCAGCTCGGCCCACTCGTCGACGAGGCTCGAGTCGACCTGGCGCACGAGCTCGCCGAGCCACTCGATGAGGTCGAGCAGCTCCTCGTCCTTGTGCTCGTCGGGCACGGTCTGGCGGATCGCCCGGAACGCGTCGGAGAGGTACCGGAGCACGAGCCCCTCGCTGCGTTGGAGCTGGTAGAACGACACGTACTCGCCGAACGACATCGACCGCTCGAACATGTCGCGCACGACCGCCTTCGGGCTGAGCTCGAAGTCGCGCACCCACGGCTGGCTCGATGCGAACGTCTCGAACGCGTGCGCGAGCAGCTCGTCGAGGGGCTTCGGCCAGGTGACCTCCTCGAGCAGCGCCATCCGCTCGTCGTACTCGATGCCGTCGCGCTTCATCGCCGCGACCGCCTCGCCGCGGGCCTTGTACTGCTGCTGCGACAGGATCGGCCGCGGGTCGTCGAGCGTCGACTCGATGATCGAGACCACGTCGAGCGAGTAGTGGCCGGTGCCCTGCTCGCTCGTCGTCGGGTCGAGCAGCTCGATCGCGGCGAGCGCGAACGGCGACAGCGGCTGGTTCAGCGCGAAGTTCGGCTGCAGGTCGACCGTGAGCCGCAGCTCGACGCCGAGGCCGCCGCCCGCCGCGCTCGTATCCGCCGACCCTCGCGAGGGGGTCGTTTCGCGCCCGCCGGATGGCTCGGTGCCGGCGCCGGCGTCGCGATTCGACCCCGTAGCGGTGGCGGCGGGGGTGGCGGCGGCCGGGAGGATCTCGACGACGTCGGCGTCGCGCAGCGTGCGGAGGATCCCGAGCGCGCGGCGCGCGAGCTCGTACTGCCGGGCGCGCGACTCGTGGTTGTCGAAGACGAGCGACCGGATGCCGCGGGGCACGTCGCCGCCGCGGCCGATGACGTTGATCAGCATCGCGGCCGTGAGCGTCAGCTGCGGCTCGAGCGGCTCGGGCTCCGCGGCGACGAGGCGCTCGAACGAGCCCTCGCCCCACGTCACGAACCCCGCCTGCGGCTTCTTGCGGACGATCTTCTTCAGCTTCTTCGGGTCGTCGCCCGCCTTGCGGATCGCGGTCTCGTTCTCGATCTCGTGATCGGGCGCGAGGACGACGACCGTTCCGGCGGTGTCGTAGCCCGCCCGGCCCGCGCGCCCCGCGATCTGGTGGAACTCGCGCGCGGAGAGCTGACGCATCCGCTGCCCGTCGTACTTCGAGAGCGCCGTGATGAGCACCGAGCGGATCGGCACGTTGATGCCGACGCCGAGCGTGTCGGTGCCGCAGATGACGCGCAGCAGGCCGCGTTGCGCGAGCGTCTCGACGAGGCGGCGGTAGCGCGGCAGCATGCCCGCGTGGTGCACGCCGATGCCCGCGCGCACGAGACGCGAGAGGATCTTGCCGAACCCGGTCGTGAACCGGAACCCGCCGATCGCCTCGGCGATCTCGTCGCGCTGCTCGCGGCTCACGACGCGGATCGATGAGAGCGCCTGCGCGCGCTCCATCGCGGCGGCCTGCGAGAAGTGCACGATGTACACGGGCGCCTGATTCGTCGCGAGGAGGTCCTCGACGGTCTCCTGCACCGGCGTCTTCGCGTACGAGAAGTGCAGCGGCACCGGGCGCTCGACGCCCGTGACGCGAGCGGTGTCGCGGCCGGTGCGACGCGAGAGGTCGTCGGCGATGTCCGTCACGTCGCCGAGCGTCGCCGACATGAGCACGAACTGCGCGTGGGGCAGGGTGATGAGCGGCACCTGCCACGCCCACCCGCGGTCGGGGTCGCCGTAGTAGTGGAACTCGTCCATGACGACCTGGTCGACCGCGGCATCCGCGCCCTGCCGGAGGGCCAGGTTCGCGAGGATCTCGGCCGTGCAGCAGATGATCGGGGCGTCCGCGTTCACCGAGCTGTCGCCGGTGACCATGCCGACGTTCGCGGCGCCGAAGATCTCGACGAGCTGGAAGAACTTCTCGCTCACGAGCGCCTTGATCGGCGCGGTGTAGTAGGTGCGTCCCCACGGCCGGCCCGCGTCGCGGTCGGCGGCGGTGCGGGCGACGGATGCCGCGTGCGCGGCGACCGCGACGAGCGACTTGCCCGTACCCGTGGGCGTCGACAGGATCACGTTCGCGCCGGAGACGAGCTCGATGACCGCCTCGTCCTGAGCGGGGTAGAGCGCGAAACCGCGGCCCTCCGCCCACTCGACGAACGCGTCGTACATGGCATCGGCATCGTACGGGCGCGGGGCGGCGTCGAGCAGGGTGGGGGTCACCCGTTCGAGTCTGCCGTATGCGAGGCGGTCGCGCGGCGCTCGCGGGCGTACGGGCTCGTGCGCGCGATCCCCGACGCCGTGCGGCGGCGCCTCCCCCGCGGCGCCGGCCGCACGGCCGGATCAGGGGGGAGCCGGCCCGCGCCGCCCGTTCGGGTCGGGCTCGGCGCGGCCGGCTCTCCGGTCGGCGCCGAGGAGACAGTTCCCCCTGCATGTCCGCGGTGCGCGACCGAGGTCAACGCTACGGATGCCGCGGGGCCCGGGCATCAGGGGTAGCCCTGAAGCCCGGGCCGACGGCGGGATCACGGCGCCGTGTCGACTCCGGCGGCGTCCGCATCGCCGGCCAACGACCGCGCGGCGGCGTCGACCACGTCGGCGATGGCACGGTCGGCGTCCACGACGACGGCCGGTTCGTCGGCGGCGGGAGGTTCGAGCGTCGCCAGCTGCGATGCCAGGAGCGTCGCCGGCATGAAGTGTCCGGCGCGCGCGCCCACGCGTTCGGCGAGCTCGCCCTCGGAGAGGTCGAGGTGCACGAACCGGGTCGCCGGCGCGGACCGGAGGATCCGGTCGCGGTAGGTGCGCCGGAGCGCGGAGCAGGCGACGACGATGCCCGGATCGGCGGACGCGGCGAGCACCTCGCCCACCCGATCGAGCCAGGGCCGGCGATCGTCGTCGTCGAGGGGCCTGCCGGCCCGCATCTTCTCGACGTTCGAACCCGGGTGGAGGTCGTCGCCGTCGACGAAGGGCACGCCGAGCCGCTCGGCGAGCCGCTCGCCCACCGTCGACTTCCCCGATGCGGAGACGCCCATCACGACGATGGGACCGGGTCCGTGGTTCACGGGGCCTCGCCGCCGGGGCTGCGCGTTCCGCGGCCGTCCGGATCCGGCAACGCCGTCGGTCGCACGACCGACCGCACGTCTCCGCCGGCGAGGAGCTCGACGATCGCCTCGACGAACCGGAACACGCCGACGGCGAGCAGCTGCACGAGCAGCACCGGCCCGAGGAGCGCGAGCGGATACGTCAGCGCGATCACGAGCCGGGCGAGCGTGCCCCACAGGAGCGCGGCGAGCGCGGGCACGACCGCGAGGAGCAGCCACGCGGGATGCGCCGCGACGGCGAGCACGACTGCGGCGACGACGACGGCGACGCCGAGCGCGACCTGGCCGAGCAGGAGCCAGCCGCGCCATCCGGCGTACGTGCGCTCGCGGTCGGCCGAGACCCACGCCCACATGAGCCGGGCGCGGAGCACCGGCACGCCCTGCTCGCGGAGCGCGCGATGGAAGACGTCGTCGTCCTCGCGGCGCTGGGCGAGCGCGGCGGCGGGATCGTCGAGCGCGGCGGCGGCGAGGGACTGCGCGTCGTGCAGGATCGCCGGGGCGGACTGCCGGCCGTAGCTCGCGATCAGCCCCCAGAGCGGCGTCGGCACCGACGCGAGGTCGGTGATGCCGGCGGGCGGCGGCGCCTCGCCCGCAGCCGGAGCACGGTAGCGGCGGCCGGTCGGCTCGTCGACGTAGACGACGGGCGCGCGCAGCGCGAACCGGTAGCCGTCGGCCGGCCGCTGGGCGAGCGGCAGCTCGTCGAGCGGTGCGCCGCCATCGCGCAGGAAGGGCATTCGGGTCTCCTCGCCTCGGTGCGTTGCACCATCCTGCCGCCTCCGACCGTCACGGGGGAACCGGCCGGGTCGATGCAGGGCGCGGCGCATGCCGCGTCGCGAGCCGATCAGCCGAGCAGCGCCGAGACGAGCAGCAGCACCGGCACCGAGCCGACGGTGGTGACGAACACGGTGTCGCGGGCCACCACCTCGGCCGTCTCGTAGCGCTGCGCGAAGTTGAACACGTTCTGCGCGGTCGGCAACGCCGCGAGCACCGTGACCGCGTAGAGCTCGCGCCCCTCGAGGCCGAACGCGAACGCGCCAAGCGCCCACGCGATCGCGGGCATCACGGCGAGCTTGAGGGTCGCCGCGAGCACGACGTCGTGGAGGCCCGTGCCCGGCTCGAGCAGGCGCGTCCCGTGCAGCGACAACCCGTACGCGATGAGCATGAGCGGCACCGCCGCCTGCCCGATGAGGTGGATCGGGTCCTGGATGATCGGCGGCAGCTCGAGGCCCGACACCGAGACGGCGACGCCGAGGAGCGAGCCGATGATGATCGGGTTCGTGAAGGTCGTCCGCACGATGCTGCCGACCGACGTGCGGCCCTGGACAGTCGCGCCGAGCACCGCGAGCGCGATCGGCGCGAAGAGGAGCAGCTGCAGCAGCACGATGGGCGCCGAGTAGGCGGCGTTGCCGAGCAGGTACAGCGCGATCGGGATGCCGATGTTGTTGCCGTTCACGTACCCGCTCGCGAGTGCCCCGATCGTGGTCCGGGCGACGCCGCGCCGGAGGACGAGCATCGAGATCGCGCCGAACACGAGCATCACCGAGACGGCGGCGATCGCCGAGACCGGCAGCAACGCCGAGAAGAGCGCGCGCACGTCGGCGGTCGACAGCACCGAGAACAGCAGGAACGGCGAGAGCACGCTGAAGTTCAGTCGCGCGAGCACCGGTCTCGCGTTCGGGCCGAGCACGCCGGTGCGGCCGGCGATCCAGCCGACGAACACGGCGAGCGCGATGACCGCGAACCCGGTGAGGATGTCGATCACGCGTCACCGCCGGCCGGCGGGGCGGGAGCGCCCGACGGGGATCGGCCTCGATCCGCGACGGGGCTCCGCCCGGTCACCACCGGTGGTGGACCGAGGCGCGGATGTCGCGGTCGTACAGGTCGCGGACGGCCGCGTCGAACGACTCGGGCAGCTCGAGCGACCCCGCGGCCGCGTTCGCGCGGGCCTGATCGGGGTTCCGTGCGCCGGGGATCACGGTCGAGACGCCGTCCTGTCGAGCGACCCAGGCGAGCGCGACCTGGGCCGGCGTGGCATCCGGCGCCGCCTGCGTCGCCAGCGCCGAGAACTCGGATGCCGCGCGCACGCCGGTCGCGTAGTCGACGCCCGAGAACGTCTCGCCCACGTCGAAGGACTCGCCGTGCCGGTTGTACGAGCGGTGGTCGTTCGCCGCGAACTCGGTGTCGAGCGTGTACCGGCCGGAGAGCAGGCCGCTCGCGAGCGGCACGCGCGCGATGATGCCGACGCCGTACTGCGTCGCGACCGGCAGCACCTCCTCGACGGGCTTCAGCCGGAACGCGTTCAGGATGATCTGGACGGTGGCGACGTTCGGTCGCGCGATCGCGGCGAGCGCCTCGTCGACCTTCTCGACGCTGACGCCGTATGCGGCGATGGCGCCCTCGTCGACGAGCGTGTCGAGCGCGTCGTATACGGCGTCGTCGGAGTAGACGGAGGTGGGCGGGCAGTGCAGCTGGACGAGGTCCAGCGTGTCGACGCCGAGGTTGCGGCGGGACCGGTCGGTCCAGGCGCGGAAGTTGTCCAGGACGTAGTTGCCGTGCTCCTGCGGCATCCGTCGCCCCATCTTCGTCGCGACCGTGACACCGGCGTCGGGGTTCGCCGCGAGCCATCGGCCGATCAGCGACTCGGAGCGGCCGTCGCCGTAGACGTCGGCCGTGTCGAAAACGGTGACGCCGACCTCGTGCGACGCGTCGAGCACCGCGAGCGCGTCGGCCTCGTCGACCTCGCCCCAGTCGGCGCCCAGCTGCCAGGTGCCGAGTCCGATGACCGAGACGGTGCGGCCGGTGCGGCCGAGGGTTCGGGTCTGCATGCGTGCTCCTCCTCGACGGATGTCCCCGACCGAGCCTAGCCCCGGGGCGTATCGTGGCGGGCATGGACGGGACGCCGACGACCCAGCCCGACGACCGTGAGGGCCGGCGACGGCCCCGGATCCCGAAGACGAGCATCGAACGATGGGTGTTCTGGCCTGCGGCGGCCGTGGTCTTCGCCTTCAGCGGATTCGCGCTGCTCGCGCCACGGCTCGCCGAGGCGTTCTTCGGTGCGATCCAGGCGTCGATCGTGAACGCGTTCAACTGGTACTACGTGCTCATCGCCGCGTTCTTCGTCGCGTTCAGCCTCTTCGTCGGCTTCAGCCGGTACGGCGACATCCGGCTCGGCGAGGACGACGACAAGCCCGAGTTCTCGCTCGGGGCCTGGTTCTCGCTGCTGTTCGCGGCCGGCATGGGCATCGGCCTCGTGTTCTACGGCGCGAGCGAGCCGCTCAGCCACTTCGTCTCGCCGCGGCCGGGAGTCACGGGCACTCCCGAGCAGCTCGCATCGTCGGCACTCAGCCAGACCTACCTGCACTGGGGCATCCACGCCTGGTCGATCTACGTGGTGGTCGGGCTCGGCCTCGCGTACGCCATCCACCGGCGCAAGCGACCGATCTCGATCCGGTGGACGCTCGAGCCGCTCCTCGGCAGGCGCGTGCGCGGCGCCTGGGGCAACGTGATCGACGTCGTGGCCCTCGCGGGCACGCTGTTCGGCGTCGCGACCTCGCTCGGCCTCGGCGTACTGCAGATCAGCGCCGGCCTCGATGCCGCCGGCATCGCCGAGCCGAACGAGGCGACGCAGGTCGTCATCATCCTGGTGATCACGGTGCTCGTGCTCGCCTCGGTGCTCTCGGGCGTGACGCGCGGCATGAAGTGGCTCTCCTCGACGAACCTCGTGCTCGCCGGCATCCTCGTGCTCTACCTGCTCGTGTTCGGGCAGACGGAGTTCCTCCTGCGCGAGTTCGTGCAGTCGATCGGCACCTACATCCAGAACTTCATCGGCCTGTCGTTCAACGTCAGCGCGTTCCAGGGTGCCGCGGGCGAGGCCTGGCAGGCGTCGTGGACGTCGTTCTACTGGGGCTGGTGGATCTCGTGGGCGCCCTTCGTCGGCATCTTCATCGCGCGCATCTCGCGCGGCCGGACGGTGCGGGAGTTCGTCGCGGGCGTGATCATCGTGCCGACCCTGATCGGCATCCTCTGGTTCAGCGTGCTCGGCGGTTCCGCGCTCTACCTCGAGCTCACCGACCCGGGCAGCCTCGTCGGCGCCGACGGCGAGGTCGACATCGAGGGCACGCTCTTCGCGCTGCTCGACTACTTCCCCGGCTCGACGGTGCTCACCTTCGGCGTCATCCTGCTCATCACGATCTTCTTCGTGACCTCGTCGGATTCCGGCGCGCTGGTGATGGGCATGCTCGCGACCGGCGGTCAGATCAATCCACGCAAGTGGGTGCGCACGTTCTTCACGCTGATCACGGCGCTCCTGTCGATCTCCCTGCTGCTCGCCGGCGGGCTGCGCGCACTGCAGACGGCGGCGATCATCATCGCCCTGCCGTTCAGCGTCGTGATGCTCATGATCTGCTGGTCGACGATCATCGCGTTCAGTCGCGAACGGCGGGCGTACGAGCTCGCGCGGCGAGCGCAATTCGTCGACCAGATCGGCGAGTACTACGGGCTCGAGGTCGAGGCGCCGCTCGAGGCGGGAGCGATCGGCCGCGGCCCGAGGTGGATGCGGCAGCTCCAGCGCCGGTTCGGCCTGAGGCAGGATCAGCCGACCGTGCCGATCCAGAAGGTGCCCGGGGCCGAACCGCCCCTGCGCCCCGTGCTCACGCACGTCGACGGCGAACTCGTGCTGAGGCATCCGTCGCAGCGGGCCATGGACACGCTCAACGCGGAGTCGACCGGGGTGCCGACCGACGACGTGGACGGCATCGTCGACCACGACCCGCGCGCCCGCGGCGACGTCGCGGAGGTCCCGGACCGGACCACGGACGACGACGGGCGCGACCCACTGCACTGAGCCGTCAGCCGAGCGCTCCGACGTCAGCCGATCGGCACCGCCGGCCCGCTCACGACGATGCCGCCCATGGCCGGGACGTCGACGACGAGCTCGCTCGGACGCCCGACGTGCCGGCCCTGCGAGATCACGACGCGCGCCGGCGGCGCGACGGCGCCGAGTTCGCGCAGGTACCCGCCGACCGCGGCCGCAGCGGCGCCGGTCGCCGGGTCCTCGACGATCGTGCCGACGGGGAAGATGTTGCGGGCCTCGAAGCGGAGTCCGCCGTCCTCGGCGTCGGCCAGCCGGTGCAGGACGGTGATCGTCGCCGGCCAGCGGTGCTCGTCCATGAGCGCTCGGGCGCGCGCCGGGTCGAACGTGAACGCGTCGAACGCCGCGGCATCGGCGACGACCAGGACGGGGTGGCGGTTGCCGGCGAACGCGATCCGGGGCGGATGACGTTCGTCGAGCGCGTCGGCGTCGAGCCCGACGAGGTCGAGCAACTCGGCGAGGACCTCCGACGGCATGGGCTCGAGGCCGGGCTCGACGCTCGTGAACGAGGCGACCATGCGACCGTCGACCTCGGCGGTCTCCATGGCCACCTCGCCGACGGGGGTGGCGAAGCGGATGCGGCCCGGCCCCTCGCGTTCGGCGATCGCGACGGCGGTGGCGACGGTCGCGTGCCCGCAGAAGGGCACCTCGGCGACCGGCGAGAAGTAGCGGATGTCGCGCACCGCGCCGTCGCCGCCGGTCACGAACGCCGTCTCGGCGTAGCCGACCTCGCCTGCGACGGCCAGCATCGCGGCGTCGTCGAGCCCGGCGGCGTCGAGCACGATCCCGGCGGGGTTGCCTCCGCGGGGGTCGGTCGTGAAGGCGGCGTAGCGGAGGACATCGGGTGGGGTCATGCCTCCATGCTCGCGCGGAGGCCGCCGATCCGTCGCGGTCCGATTCCCGACCGGTGGCCTGCACGCCGGCCGCTGCGATCTGACGCGAACCGCTCGACGATGGCGTTCGTCGGGCGGTTCGCGTCATCTCGCTCGGCGCGGTCGGCTCACGTCGGCGCGGTCGGCTCACGTCGGGCCGTCGGCGCCCTGCTCGTCGCCGAATCGACCGCGGGCCTCGACGGGGATGAGCGGCCGCTCGCCGCGTGCCCGGATCTGCTGCACGGCCCACGTGTTGCCGTCGGGATCGGCGAACCCGAAGAAGGTTCCGCCGTCTCGGGGGTCGATGACCTGCACCGGGCTCGCGTCGACCCCGCGGGCGACGAGTTCGGCGCGCGCCGCCTCGGCGTCGGCGACGACGAGCTGCACGCCCTTCAGCGAGCCGGGTGCCATCTCGTTCTGCGCCGGCAACGTGCCGATGACGATCGAGCAGCCGGAGCCGGTCGGGGTGAGCTGCGCGAAGCGGTGCTCGCCGGCGTGCGTGTCGTGGTCGAGCGCGAAGCCGACCCGGTCGCGGTAGAACTCGATCGCGCGATCGATGTCGGCGACGGGGACGACGACGACCTCGAGGGTCCAGTCCATGGTGTCGCTCCTCTCTTCGGTTGCCGGGCGGTCGACGGATGCCGCGGCTCAGCCGGCCAGCAGTGCGTCGAGTCGCTCGTACCCCTCGGTGACGCCCTTCGCCATGCCGTGCTCGACCATGGCGTCGCGGGCCTCGAGGCTCGGGTAGACGGCGTGGCCGCGGAGGCGCGTGCGGCCGTCGCCCAGGTCTTCGAAGGTCATCGACTCGATGCTGACGACATCGGGCGCGCCCTCGAACTCTAAGGTCTGCACGGCGAACTCGTTCTCGCGGACGGAGTGGAACGTGCCGTTGAACGCCCAGCGGCCGCCGTCGGGATCGACGTGCACGTAGCGGTACCCGCCCTGCGGCCGGAAGTCCCACCGCTCGATCTGCATGTCGTAGCCGTTCGGGCCGAGCCACTGCCTGACCTTCTCGGGGTCGCGGTGCGCGTCGTAGACGGCCGCGACGGGTGCGTCGAACACGCGCTCGATGTCGACGTAGGGCAGGCCCTCGGGGGCCTCGATGGTGACCGGGTTGGTGATCTCGGTGGTCATGGTGTCAGTCCTTGTTCGGCGGATGCCGCGGCGTCGCCGCCGTCGGCGGAGGTGAGCAGTGCGTCGAGGCGACGGAATCGCTGCTCGTGGATGAGGCGGTAGCGGTCGATCCACTCGGTGAGCGTCTCGAGCGCGGCCGCGTCGAGGTGCACGGGGCGACGCTGCGCGTCGCGGCTCCGGGTGACGAGTCCGGCGGACTCGAGGACCTGGATGTGCTTCGACACCGCCTGGGTGGTGATGTCGAACGGTTCGGCGAGTTCGGTCACGGTCGCCGGCCCACGGCTGAGCCGGGCGAGGATGCTGCGGCGCACCGGATCGGCCAGCGCCATGAAGGCGCGGTCGAGCCGATCGTCGGCGGCTGCGGCATCCATTATTCAACCAATCGCTTGATCAACTAGATGGTTGTTAACGTACGCCGGTCATCGCCGCGCGTCAAGGGCTCTCGCGGACGTCGGCCGCCGGGTGCATGATCGGCCTGCGGGACGGCACCGGCCCGCCCACGACGCAAGGAGACGCCATGTCCGTCACGCTCAACCCGTATCTCAGCTTCCGCGACCAGGCGCGCGAGGCGATGGAGTTCTATCAGTCCGTGCTGGGCGGCGAGCTCACCCTCAGCACCTTCGCCGACTTCGGCCAGGGCGACGAGGCGGCGGAGGCCGACAAGATCATGCACGGCCGGCTCACGGCCGGCCACCTGACGCTCATGGGCGCCGACACCCCGAACGAGATGCCCTACGAGGCGGGCACGAACTTCGCGGTCTCGCTGAGCGGCGGCCCGGAGGACGAGGAGACGCTCCGCGGGTACTGGGATGGCCTCGCCGAGGCCGGCGACGTCGTGCTGCCCCTCGAGGCGTCGCCGTGGGGCGACGCGTTCGGCATGCTGAACGACCGGTTCGGCGTGCAGTGGATGGTGAACATCGGCCAGGCCACGCCCCCCGAGGACTGACGGGCCCCGCCCGCCCGCAGACACGGGGAAACGGCGGACGCCGGGTCGGAGCATGCTCCGACCCGGCGTCCGGGAGGTACGGGCGGCTTCGCCCGCGGCGCGATCAGATCGCGCGGATGTTCTCGGCCTGGAGGCCCTTCTGGCCCTGGACCACGTCGAACTCGACGTTCTGGCCCTCCTCGAGCGAGCGGTAGCCGCTGCCCGTGATCGCGCTGAAGTGCGCGAAGACGTCGGGGCTCCCATCGGCGGGAGCGATGAAGCCGAAGCCCTTTTCGGCGTTGAACCACTTGACGGTTCCGGTTGCCATGCTGCTGTGTCCTTCGTTCGATCGGGCCGAACGGTTCGGCCCGTCACGTTCGGCCGTTCGGCCGTCCGCAGGCCCGACGGCGGATGCCGGCGGGCGGTGGTCCGAGGGGCCGGCCGTGCGTCGCACGCGCTGCCCTCGGTCTCGGGTCATGCCTGCGGAACGTGCCGCCTCCGGGCAATCGATCGTGATACGGGCGGGCGCCCGCGTATGTGGAGGAACTTCGAGCGTAGCCCATTCACCTGACGGTTCACAGGAGGCCGAGACACGTTCGTCTCACGATGGGGACCGGTCCCCGTCGGTTCGGATCGGCGCCGCCGCTAGAGTGACCGGGTGCCGACCCCCGCCCCCGAGCCCGCAGCACCCGCCCCCGCGGTGTGGCGACTCGCGCTCGTCGGAGTGGTCGGCGGCCTGCTCTCGGGCATGTTCGGCGTGGGCGGGGGCATCGTCATGGTGCCCCTCCTCATCCTGCTCGCCGGCATGGACCAGCGGCGGGCGTCGGCGACCTCGCTCGCCGCGATCGTGCCGACCGCGCTCGTGGGATCGATCGCGTACCTCGTGAACGGCCAGGTCGACCTCGTCGCCGCGGCGCTCGTCGCGGTCGGCGGCATCGCCGGCGGATGGATCGGCGCGACCCTGCTCGCGAAGCTCCCGCTCGAGTGGTTGCGATGGCTGTTCATCGCGATGCTCGTCGTGGTCGCGATCCGTCTCGCGTTCGGGTCGCCCGATCGCGCCGCCGACCCGGTCCCCCTGGAGCCCGGTCCGGCGCTCGGACTCGTCGCGCTCGGCCTCGTCGTCGGCATCGCCTCCGGTCTGTTCGGCGTCGGCGGCGGCCTCATCATGGTGCCGGCATTCATCACCGTCTTCGGCCTCGGCGACCTGATCGCGCGCGGCACCTCGCTCGTCGCGATGATCCCCACGGCCGTCAGCGGGTCGGTGAAGAACGTCCGCGGTGGTCTCGTCGACCTCCGCATCGCGCTCGTCGTCGGCGCCGCGGCCACCCTCGCGGCGCTGCCGGGGGTCGCGCTCGCATTCCTCATCCCACCCGCGCTGGGCGGATGGCTCTTCGCCGCGCTGCTCGTCGCCGCCGCCGTCCAGTTGTCCGTCCGAGCCGTCCGGGCCCGCCGCCGCGGAGCAGCGTGACCGCCGCCGACCCGGCGTCGGCCGGGTGGCATCCCGATCCGATCGAGCCGCACATCCTCAGGTACTGGGACGGCACCGGGTGGACGCCGCACACGGCATCCGGCACGGACGCCCCGGGCACCGCCCTGACGGAGCCCGCGCTGCACCTCACGGCGCGGCTGCCCGACGCGGTCGTCGAGCACACGACGCTCCCCCTGGCACCGGGCGCCGTCCACGCCGGGCGTGCGGACACCGGACGCCGCCTCGCGCTGGCCGGTGCCCTGACCGCGGCGGCCTCCCTGCTCGTCGCGTGCGCGGCGCTCGGCATCGCACTCGCCGGCTGAGTCGCGCGTGCCGGATGATCGAGGGATGAGCGACGCACCCGCCCCTCGCCTCGACGCGGACCCGCGGCATCCGTCCCTGTCGTTCCGCCGAGCGGAGGTGCGCGACCACGCCCGCGTCGTCGCGGTCATCGGCCCGTGGTGGGAGCGGCCGGGCTGGGAGCGGCTGGCCGCGCTGCTCCCGCGCCTCTTCTTCCAGCACTTCGCCGACACGTCGACGATCGTCGAGGACGAGCGGGGCGGACTCGCGGGCTTCCTGATCGGCTTCCGTTCCCAGTCGCAGCCCGAGGTGGCCTACATCCACTTCGTCGGGGTCCGCCCCGACCAGCGCCGCACCGGACTCGCGCGCACCCTCTACGAGCGCTTCTTCGAGGCGATGCGAGCGAGCGGGTGCCGCAGGGTCGACGCGATCACGGGACCGCCGAACGTGCGCTCGCAGGACTTCCACCGCGCGATGGGCTTCGAGCTCACGGGCGACACGGTCATCGACGGCGTGCCCGCGTGGCGCGACTACGACGGCCCGGGCGAGCATCGGGTCGGCTTCACTCGGCCGCTGTAGTCGCCGGCAGCGGAGCCCGATGCGATCATGGCGCCGGCTCGCCGCGCGCCTTCGCCTGGAGGTACCGGCGCTCGGTCGCGTTCAGCGCGGTGCTCGCCGCGACGGCGAACTCGGCGCGAGCCTCGTCCGGGCGTCCGGCGAGCGCGAGCAGGTGGCCCCGCACGGCGTGCACGCGGAAGTGTCCGGCGAGTGCGGGCTCGAGGGCGACCGACTCGAGGTCGCGCAGCGCGCGCTCCGACCCGTGGACCATGGCGACGGCGACCACCCGGCCCAGTTCGACCATCGGCCCGGGCCCGACGACACGCAGCAGGTCGTAGAGTCCGAGCACCTGGACCCAGTCCGTCCGGTCGGTGGACGGCGCCTCCGCGTGCACCGCGGCGATGGCGGCCTGCAACTGGAACGGGCCGGGCTCGCCGGTCGCGAGCGCCCGCTCGACGAGGCCGACGCCCTCGTCGATGAGGTCGCGCCGCCACAGCGTCCGATCCTGCTCGTCGAGCGGGACGAGCTCCGGCGGACCGCCGGGGGCCGCGATGCGCAGCCGTGCCGGACGGCGTGCCTCGGTGAGGAGCATGAGCGCCAGGAGGCCGTCGGTCTCCGCCGCCCACGACGCCCCGGGGGTCGTCGCGCCCCGCAGCATCCGGGTCAGTCGGATCGCCTCGGCGGAGAGGTCTGGTCGTGCGAGCGCGTCGCCGGAACTCGCGGTGTGGCCCTCGGTGAACATGAGATGGAGCACCTGCCGGACGGCGGCGGCGCGTTCCGGGAGCTCGGCCGGCTCCGGCAGCCGGAAGCGGGCGCCCGCGGCACGGATACGCTGCTTCGCGCGGGAGATGCGCTGTGCGACGGTGGCCTCGGGCACGAGGAGCCCCCGCGCGATCTCACCGGTCGTGAGCCCGCCGACGGCGCGGAGCGTCAACGCGAGCTGGGACGGTCGGGAGAGCACCGGGTGGCAGCAGAGCACGAACAGGGCGAGCGAATCGTCGCGAGCGGATGCCGCGGGCTCGCGCCCGTCGTCGACCGGCGCGAGCACCGCGTCGCGCTCCTCCCGCGTGCGCCGGGCGATCTCGCTGCGCACGGCGTCCACGTGCCGGCGCTGGGCGACCGCGACGAGCCAGGCGCGCGGGTGCTCCGGCACGCCGTCGCGCGGCCACTGCGTCGCGGCGGCGATCAGCGCCTCCTGCAGGGCGTCCTCGCTCGCGTCGAAGTCGCCCGTGCGCCGGACGAGGACGGCGAGCGCGGAGGGAGCCGCCGAACGCAGGATCGATTCGATGCCGCGTCCGGGCTCCCCCCGCAGGTCGGTGCTCACGCCACCGAGACGTCGGGCTCCGCGTCCTCGGCGAGGATCGGGTGGACGTGCACGCCGCCCCACGACGCCTCGGGCAGGCGCGCGGCGATCTCGACCGCGCGCCCGTGCGACTCCACGTCGACGAGGTAGTAGCCCGAGAGGAACTCCTTCGTCTCGGCGAGCGGCGCATCGGTGGCGACGCCGTCGGTCGAGTGCACGACTCGCGCCGTCTCGCGTCCGGCGAGCTGCTCGGCGTCGACGAGCTCGCCGGACGACCGCAGCTCCTGCACGAGGTCGACGTAGACCGCCATCGCCTCGACCTGCTGCTCGGGCGTGAACGACTCCCACGCGGCGCCCCACTGCGGGTTGGACTGGATGAGGATGAGGTACTTCACGGTTCGCTCCTTGCCTGGTGTGCGGGGGCGACGATCGCTCCCATCAGCATGTCGAGGCCGGGCTCGCATCCTCGACATGCGTTAGCAGAGGCATCCATCGCTGACAAGGGCTGGGTTCGGTTCCGCGACGCTCGTAACGTGGCCCTCGACGTCGCACCCGAACGCGACGCACGATCGGAAGGGGGCCCCGAATGGGCGAGTCCGACAAGATCGGCAACAAGGCCGAAGAGCTGAAGGGCAAGGCCAAGGAAGCGACCGGCAAGGCGACCGACGACGAGCGGCTCGAAGCCGAGGGTCGGGCCGACCAGGCCAAGGCCAACCTCAAGCAGGCCGGCGAGAACGTGAAGGACGCCTTCAACTCGTAACGGCTCAGGACTGATGGGGCGTGCATCGCGGGGGTGCGCGTCCCATCATCATGTCCGGTCCCGGATGTCGCGGCCCTCGGCCATGACGCCGGACCATATCCTCCGATTCGATTCCGCCCTGAGCGATATCGGCCGCCCGACGGATGTCGGTGGCATCCGCTTGGATGCAGACTTGACGATGCGACTCGGGCAGCGACCCGAGCCCGGACGACGCGGCATCCCGCGTTCGCACACCCCGTTTGCACTCGCGGAGAATCATGCTCGGACGACTCCTCATCCGCTACCTGAAGCCCTACCGGTGGCTCATCGCCGGCGTGCTCCTGTTCCAGTTCCTGTCGGTGCTCGCGACGCTCTACCTGCCGAGCCTCAACGCCGACATCATCGACGAGGGCGTCTCGAAGGGCGACACGGGCTACATCTGGTCGACCGGAACGTTCATGCTCGCGATCTCGCTCGGGCAGATCGTCGCGGCGATCATCGCCACGTACTTCGCGGCCAAGGCGGCGATGCGCGTCGGCCGCGACATCCGCAACGACGTCTTCGACAAGGTGAGCGCGTTCAGCGAGCGCGAGGTCTCACACTACGGACCGGGCTCGCTCATCACCCGCAACACCAACGACGTGCAGCAGGTGCAGATGCTCGCCATGACGGGTGCGACCATGCTCGTCAGCGCGCCGCTCATGGCCGTCGGCGGCATCATCATGGCACTGCAGCAGGATGTCGGGCTGAGCTGGCTCATCTGGGTCTCCGTGCTGACGATCCTCGTGGTCGCCGGGCTCGTCATCAGCCGCATGGTGCCCCTGTTCCGCAGCTACCAGAAGCGTCTCGACGCCGTGAACCGGATCCTCCGCGAGCAGCTGACCGGCATCCGGGTCGTCCGCGCGTTCGTCCGCGAGCCGATCGAGCAGGAGCGGTTCGAGGGCGCGAACCACGACATCATGGACGTCGGCCGCCGCGTCGGCACCCTGTTCATCACGCTGTTCCCGCTCTTCATGCTCGTGCTGAACCTCACCGTCATCGGCGTGATCTGGTTCGGCGCGACCGAGGTCGACGCCGGCAGCGTGCAGGTCGGCACGCTGTTCGCCTTCATGCAGTACGTCGGCGTGATCCTCGGCGGCGTGCTGATGGCCGCCTTCACGACGATCATGATCCCGCGCGCGGCCGTCTCGGCCGAGCGCATCGGCGAGGTGCTCGCGACCGAGACCACGCTGCCGCGCCCCGAGCACCCGGTCGCGGAGTTCCCCGAGCCGGGCACCGTCGAGTTCCGCGACGTCGCCTTCGCGTACCCCGGCGCCGAGCACGCGGTCGTCGAGGGCGTGTCGTTCCGCGCCGACCGCGGCGAGACCGTGGCGATCGTCGGCTCGACCGGCGCGGGCAAGACCACGCTCGTGTCCCTGCTCCCGCGCCTGTTCGACGTGACCGGCGGCGCCGTGCTCGTGAACGGCACCGACGTGCGCGAGGCCGACCTCGACGAGCTCTGGAAGACGATCGGGCTCGTGCCGCAGCGGCCGTTCCTGTTCGCCGGCACCGTGGCATCCAACCTGCGGTTCGGGCGCGAGGAGGCCACCGACGAGGAACTCTGGCACGCGCTCGAGATCGCCCAGGGCCGTGACTTCGTCGCCGCGATGGAGGGCGGGCTCGACGCCCGCATCTCGCAGGGCGGTACCAACGTCTCGGGCGGGCAGCGCCAGCGCCTCGCGATCGCGCGCGCGATCGTGCACCGACCCGAGATCCTCGTGTTCGACGACTCGTTCTCGGCGCTCGACCTGACGACCGACGCGAGACTCAGGCAGGCGCTCTGGCGAGAGTTGCCCGAGGTGACCAAGGTCGTCGTCGCCCAGCGCGTCTCGACCATTACCGACGCCGACCGGATCGTCGTCCTCGAAGACGGCCGCGTCGTCGGTCTCGGCCGGCACGACGAGCTCGTCGAGACCTGCCAGACGTACCGCGAGATCGTCGAATCCCAGCTCGGAGTGGAGACCCAGGCATGAGCCGCGACAACAGCACCCCGAAGCGCCGCGGCGGCCGCGGACGCGCCGAGGCCGCGCTCGCCGAGGCCGAGCAGCCGACCCTCGAACAGCTCGAGGAGCAGCAGCTCGCCGAGGAGGCGCGCATCAACTCGGGCTCGTGGGACTCGGTCGCCCCGGGCAAGGCGCAGGACTTCGGCCGCAGCTTCCGCCGGATGATCGGCCTCCTCGCCCCCTGGAAGTGGTCGTTCGCGTTCGTCTCGCTGCTCGGCGCGATCGGCGTCGTGCTCACGGTGATCGCCCCGAAGGTGCTCGGCGAGGCGACGAACGTCATCTTCGAGGGATGGATCTCGCTCCAGCTCCCCGCGGGGGTCACGCAGGAACAGGTCGTCGAGCAGCTGCGCGCGACCGGCCAGGACGACCTGGCGAACATCGTCTCCGCCGCGACGCTGACGCCGGGCGAGGGCATCGACTTCGTGCGGCTCAGCCAGCTCGTGATCATCGTGCTGCTGCTGTACGTGGTGGCGTCGGTCCTGTCGTGGATCCAGGGCTACGTGATCAACGTGATCATGGTCCGGGCGATGTACGGGCTGCGCGAGCAGGTCGAGGCGAAGATCCACCGCCTGCCGCTCAGCTACTTCGACCGCACCCAGCGCGGTGAGCTCATCTCGCGCGTCACCAACGACATCGACAACATCACCCAGACGATGCAGCAGTCGCTCTCGAGCGCTCTGACGAGCGTCCTCACCGTCATCGGCGTGCTCGTCATGATGTTCTCGATCTCGTGGCAGCTCTCGCTCGTCGCCCTCGTCGCCCTGCCGCTCATGGCGGTGATCTTCGGCATCATAGGGCCGAAGTCGCAGGCCGCGTTCGGCATCCAGTGGAAGAAGGTCGGGCGCCTGAACGCCCGCGTCGAGGAGTCCTTCTCAGGTCACGCGCTCGTGAAGGTCTTCGGGCGCGAGCGCGACGCGAGCGAGAAGTTCCGCGCCGAGAACGAGGAGCTCTACGAGGCCGCGTTCAAGGCGCAGTTCCTGGCGGGCATCATCATGCCGGGCATGATGTTCATCGGGAACCTCACGTACGTCGGCATCGCCGTGCTCGGCGGGCTCATGGTCGCCGGCGGCCAGCTCCGGCTCGGCGACGTGCAGGCCTTCATCCAGTACTCGCAGCAGTTCACGCAGCCGCTCTCGCAGCTCGGCGGCATGGCCGCCGTCGTGCAGTCCGGCACGGCCTCGGCCGAGCGGGTGTTCGAACTGCTCGACGCCGACGAGGAGGAGGCCGACGCCGCCGACTCGCCCGCACCGGTCGACGGCCGGGGCGTCATCGAGTTCGACCACGTTTCGTTCTCGTACACGCCCGACCGCCCGCTGATCCGCGACCTGTCGTTCCGTGTCGAGCCGGGCCAGACCGTCGCGATCGTGGGGCCGACCGGCGCGGGCAAGACGACGCTCGTGAACCTCGTCATGCGGTTCTACGAACTCGACGGCGGCCGTATCCTCATCGACGGCCAGGACATCGCGGAGCTCGCGCGGCACGACGTGCGCGCGCGCACCGGCATGGTGCTCCAGGACCCGTGGCTGTTCGGCGGCACGATCCGCGAGAACATCCGCTACGGTCGCCAGGACGCCACCGACGACGAGATCGTCGCCGCAGCGCGCGCGACCTACGTCGACCGGTTCGTGCACTCGCTGCCCGAGGGGTACGACACGGTCCTCGACGAAGACGCCTCGAACGTCTCGGCCGGTGAGAAGCAGCTCATCACGATCGCGCGCGCATTCGTCGCACATCCGAGCGTGCTGATCCTCGACGAGGCCACGAGCTCGGTCGACACGCGCACCGAGCTGCTCCTGCAGCACGCGATGGCCGCGCTCCGCGAAGGCCGCACGTCGTTCGTCATCGCGCACCGCCTGTCGACCATCCGCGACGCCGACCTCATCCTCGTGATGGAGCACGGCGACATCGT
The DNA here is from genome assembly GCF_044769845.1 of Agromyces sp. GXQ0307. Taxonomy (NCBI): domain Bacteria; kingdom Bacillati; phylum Actinomycetota; class Actinomycetes; order Micrococcales; family Microbacteriaceae; genus Agromyces; species Agromyces sp. GXQ0307. The sequence goes on from NZ_JBIZVY010000002.1 coordinate 390,228, forward strand.
CGAGCAGGGCACCCACGACGAGCTCATCGCGGCGCAGGGCGCGTACTACCGTCTGTACAACTCGCAGTTCGAGCAGGCGGCCTACGATGTCGACGCCGAACTGACGATGGAGGCCGAAGCCGCGGTCGGCACGCCGGGCGAGGCCGTGCTCGGCTTCGACGGCGCCGCGGACGCGGCCGCCGACGCCCCACTCAGCTGATCGACTCGGCGGGAGCCCGGGCCGGAGTCGATCCGACCCGGGCCCCGTCGTCTTCCGCATGCCGACGGCGGGGTAGCCTCGAAGGGCTGTGACGACCCCCACCCCGCTCCCGATCGCCCCGACGTGGCGCCTGTGGCTGGTGTGGGGAGTCGGGGTCGCGGCCTACATCGTCTCGGTCACGAACCGCTCGTCGCTGTCGGCGGTCGGCGTCGACGCTGCGGTGCGGTTCGATGCGGATGCGTCGACCCTCTCGATGTTCGCGGTGATCCAGCTCGCGGTGTACGGCGGCATGCAGATCCCGGTCGGCCTGCTGCTCGACCGGTTCGGTGCGAGGCCGATCATCACCGCCGGCATGGCCCTCATGGCGGTCGGTCAGCTCCTGCTCGCCTTCGCACCGGACGTGGGCTGGGCGATCTTCGCCCGCATGCTGCTCGGTGCGGGCGACGCAGCGGTCTTCCCGAGCGTGCTGCGCGTGATCGCGGTCTGGTTCCCCGAGCGGCAGGCCCCGCTCATGGTGCAGGTGACGGGTCTCGTCGGGCAGTCCGGGCAGATCCTCGCTGTGCTGCCGCTCGCGGCGCTGCTGCACGCGACGAGCTGGAGCATCGCGTTCGGTTCGCTCGCGGGCCTCGGCGCGCTGTTCACGGTGCTCACGTTCGCGGTGATCCGGAACCGCCCGCCGGGGCGGGTCGAGGATGTCTCGGTCGACACGGTCACTGGAGCCATCCACGTCGTCCGCTCGTCGGCCGATCTCCGGCAGGGGTTCCGCGAGTCGTGGGCGCACCCGGGCACACGGCTGGCGTTCTGGTCGCACTTCACGACCCCGTTCTCGGGCACGGCGTTCGTGCTGCTGTGGGGATTTCCGTTCCTCACCGTCGGCGAGGGCCTCACGCCGGCCATGGCGTCCCTCCTCTTCACGGTCTACGTCGTCTTCGGCATCCTCGTCGGACCCGTGATCGGGGCGCTCTCGATCCGGCATCCCACGAACCGCTCGCGCCTGCTCGTGCTCCCCGTCATCGGCATCCAGGTCGTGGCGTGGCTCGCCGTGATCCTCTGGCCGGGGCCGGCGCCGCTCTGGCTGCTCTTCGCCCTCGCGTTCGCGATGAGCACCGGCGGCCCCGGGTCGATGATCGGGTTCGACCACGCGCGCACCTTCAACCCGAGCCACCGGCTGAGCACCGCGACCGGCATCACGAACGTGGGAGGCTTCCTCGCGGCGCTCCTCGCGATCCTCCTCATCGGCATCGCGATGGACGCGCAGGGCGCCGGCACGCCCGAGACGTACACGCTGGACGCGTTCCGCATCGCCTTCCTGACGCAGGTGCCGCTGTGGGCGCTCGGAACGCTGTTCATCGTCATCGAGCGACGTCGCACGCGCATCCACGTCGGCCTCGACGAGCCGCGGAGCCGACGCCGCGATCGCGGGCGCTGACCCGGCGTTCGGACGGAGACGGTCGGCTGGAGGCGCCGGCGGGCGCCGAATCGCGTCCGATCGACGCGCGGACGGGATGCTCGGCGGCGCCGACACCGGATGCCTGGTGCCCCCGTCCGGGGGCGGCGGACGCGTGGCGCCTCGACGGTGCGCGCCCGCGGCAATATCGTTCAGGCATGGACAGCGCGCTGGCCGCGATCGCCGCATGGATGCCCGAGCAGCGCTGGTACGGCGGCAAGGGCCGGACCCCGGCGCTACGACGGATCGGCGCCTGGGAGCTGCCCGTCGCCGAGCCCGGCGTCCGCGCGATCTCGCTGCTCGTGATGGACGACGCGGCCGACCCGCCCGTGCTGTACCAGGTTCCCGTGGTCGAACGCGCGTCGGCCGCGGCCGACGGTGAGGCCCACCTCATCGGCGTGCTCGACGACGGGACCCGCCTGTACGACGGGCCGCACGACCCGGCGTTCACGGACGGCCTGCTCGCGCTGATCCGCCGTGGCGGTCGTGCCGTCGGCCACGGCGCCGCGGCGATCGGGCATCCCGCGATTCGCACGGCCGCCGATCCGAGCGGCGAGGCGGATGCCGCGTCGCCCGCCGGTCGCATCGCCGCGAGCGTGCTCGGCGGTGAGCAGTCCAACACGTCGATCGTGTTCTCACCCGACGATGCGCCGCCGGTGATCTGCAAGGTGTTCCGGCAGCTCCACCACGGCGACAACCCCGATGTCACCCTGCAGACCGCGCTCGGGGCCGCCGGGTCGCCGCACGTCCCGCCCGTCGTCGGCGACGTGCTCGGCGAATGGGACGACGTGGGTCGCCCCGACGGCCGCGCCTACGGCCACCTGGCGTTCGCGCAGGAGTTCCTCCCCGGGGTCGAGGACGCGTGGCGCGTCGCGCTGCTGGCCGCGGCATCGGCGCGGGATTTCACCGCCGAGGCGCGCGCGCTCGGGGTCGCCGTCTCGGAGGTGCACGCGTCGCTCGGTGCGAGCTTCGGACGCGAACCCGCTTCGCCCGACCTGATCGCCGCGGTCGCGGCGGCGTGGCGCCGGCGGCTCGCGATCGCGGTGGCCGAGGTGCCGGCGATCGAGCCGCTCCGCGGCGCGATCGCGTCGTCCTACGCGCGCGCCGAGACCGGCGCATGGCCCGACCTCCAGCGCGTGCACGGCGACCTGCACCTCGGCCAGGTGATCCTCGCGCCCGACCGCGGCTGGTTCCTGCTCGACTTCGAGGGCGAGCCGATGCGCCCCATGGCCGAACGGCGGCGGCCCGACCTGCCCGTGCGCGACGTGGCCGGCATGCTCCGATCGTTCGACTACGTCGCCGGAGCGACGGAACTCGGGCACCCGGAGCGGGCCGCCGAGGCGCGTGCGTGGGCGGCATCCGCCCGGCAGGCCTTCATCGACGGGTACGTGGCGGCCTCCGGCATGGACCTCACCGTCTACCGCGACCTGCTCGCCGCCTTCGAACTCGACAAGGCCGTCTACGAGGCGATCTACGAGACGCGCAATCGGCCCGACTGGGCGCCGATCCCGCTGCGCGCGATCCGGCACCTGCTGGAGACCGGCCCGCTGGAGGCGTCGCCCGAGGCGACGGATGTCGCGTCCGCCCCCGCCGGCGATGCGGGCGCGTAGCCGGCGCGGCGCCGCCCGGCCGCCGCGGGCTCAGCGGATGCCGCGCGCCCAGAGCAGCAGTGGCGTGCGGTCGGCGTAGTCCCGGTACTCCTCGCCGAACCGGTCGAGCAGTCGATGCTGCTCGAGGTGCGCCTTCACGACGAGCACGACGGTGAGGAGGACCCACACGACGACGAGCTCGATGCGAGCCCGCCAGATGACCCAGCCGGCCGTCGCGACGAGGAGCCCGACGTAGATCGGGTTGCGGGTGAGCCGGAAGACGCCGGCGGTCCGAAGCGTCGCGCCCTCGCGCGGCGCCACCCAGGGCACGAGGTCGCGGCCGAGCGCGACCACGCCCGCGCCCGAGAGCACGAGCCCCGTGATCACGAGCAGCACGGCGAGCACGGTCGTCTGCTGCCCGGCCCAGAGCGGGTCGCCCGGCAGCAGCAGGAGCGCGAGCAGCACGAACTGCGCGACGACGAGCCAGTTCGCACGGTCCCTCACCCCGTCATCCTCTCGCGTCGGGCGGGCGGCTGCCACGGTGCCGTCTCACCGGGCGTCGCCTCGCGGATCAGGCGCGTTCGAGGATCGCCGCGACATCGACGCCCGGCGGCAGCGCGCCGTACATCGACCCGCCGTCGCCTTCGAGCCGGGACCGGACGAAGGCGTCGGAGACGGCGCCCGGCGAGTGCTGCACGAGCAACGACGCCTGGAGCACGAGCGCGAGCCGTTCGGTGAGCTCCCGGGCGCGGAACGCGGCGGTCGCGGCATCCGCCCCGCTCACCTCGCCGACCACGGCTCGTGCCTCGGCGAGCGCGAGGTCGAACGCCGGGTGCTCGCCCGCGGCTTCGCCGACGATGTCGAAGAAGGCCATGAACGACTCGGGCTCGCGTGCGAGCACGCGCAGCACGTCGAGCGCGATGACGTTGCCCGAGCCCTCCCAGATCGCGAGGAGGGGCTGTTCGCGGTATCGGCGCGCGAGTGGGAAGGCCTCGGTGTAGCCGTTGCCGCCGAGGCACTCGAGCGCCTCCGCGGCGTGCTCGGGCCCGCGCTTGCAGACCTGGAACTTGGCCACCGCGGTCGCGAGGCGCCGGAACGCCAGCTCGGACTCGTCCGCGTCGACGTCGTACGCGCGGGCGAGACGCATCGACGTGAGCGTGGCCGCCTCCGACTCGAGGGCGAGGTCGGCGACGACCGCCGCCATCGCGGGCTGGTCGACGAGGAGCGAGCCGAACGCGCGACGGTGGCGCACGTGCCACGCGGCCTCGGCGACGGCCTGACGCATGCCCGCCGCGGTGCCGATCACGCAGTCGAGGCGGGTCCGGGTGACCATCTGCACGATGGTCGCGACGCCCCGGCCCTCCTCGCCCACGAGCCAGGCCGTCGTGTCGTCGAGTTCGATCTCGCTCGAGGCGTTTGACCGGTTGCCGAGCTTGTCCTTCAGTCGCTGGATGCGGAACACGTTGCGCGTGCCGTCGGGCAGCATGCGCGGCACGAAGAAGCACGACAGCCCTCCCGGCGCCTGCGCGAGCACGAGGAACGCGTCGCTCATGGGCGCGCTGCAGAACCACTTGTGCCCGGTGAGGCCGTACTCGTCGCCCCAGTCCGGTCGGATCCCGCCGGCCGGGCGCCGCACGGCGAGGGTCGTGTTCGCGCGCACGTCGGACCCGCCCTGCTTCTCGGTCATCGCCATGCCGACGAGCGCGGAGGGCTTCGGCGCGGTGGGGTCACCGCCGAGCCCGGGCTCGTACGTACGGCTCAGCAGCCGGGGCACCCACTCGGCCTGCAATCCGGGGGCGGCGTGCTCGAGCGTCGCGACCGCGGCGTGCGTCATGGACACGGGGCACGCGTGGCCGGGCTCGACCTGGGCGAGCAGGTGGAAGGCCGCGGCGCGGTCGGCGTTCGCGCCCGGCCGCGGGTCGGCCCAGGCCGCGGTGTGCGCGCCGGCGCCGATCGCGGCGGCCATGATGCGATGGTACGACTCGTCGTACTCGACCTCGTCGATGCGCACGCCCCAGCGGTCGTGCGTGACGAGCCGCGGCGGGTTCGTGTTCGCGAGCTCGGCGTCGCGCTGGAAGTCGGCACCGCCGACCAGTCGGCCGAGGTCGTGCAGCGCCGGCGGCGCGGCATCCGCTTCGGTGCTCACGCCCCCGGCGAACGCCGGCGTCCCCCATCGCGCGACCGCCTCGACGAGCGGGACGTTCGCGGCGAACTCGTCGATGCCCTCGCGGGGCGGCGGCTGGTTCAGGACCTCGTGCGTGATCATCGTCGACCTCCGCCGTCCATTCTGCTGTGCCGGATGCGCCGCGCCGCTAGGGTGTGGCCAGACGAGTTCCCAGGAGGTCCGGTGAGCATCGACACGCAGCCAGGGGCATCGCACGCGCGGTCGGCCGACGAGGAGGGCATCGCCTGGTGGTCGCTCCCGCCGGAGGAGGCGCTCGCCGAGGCTGGGAGCGACGGCTCGCGGGGGCTCGCCGCACCGGAGGCCGCCGCGCGCCTCGCCGACGTCGGGCCGAACGCGCTCGTGAGCGCACCGCCGCCGAGCGCCTGGCGCATCGCCCTCACCCAGACCACGCAGCTGATGACCCTCATGCTCATCGCGGTCGCGATCGTGTCGCTCCTGATCGGGCAGGTCTCGACGGCGATCGTCGTCGGGATCCTCGTGCTCTACAACGTGGTCAGCGGCACGCGGCAGGAGCTGAAGGCGCGACGCAGCGTCGACGCCCTCGCCAAGCTGCAGACCCCGCAGGCGCGCGTGCTGCGCGACGGGTCCATCCGCCAGGTCGACGCCACCGACCTCGTGCCGGGCGACCTCGTCGACCTCGAGGCGGGCGACCTGGTGCCCGCCGATGGTCGGATCCTCCGGGCGGCGAACCTCGAGACCCAGGAGTCCGCGCTCACGGGCGAGTCGCTGCCGATCGCGAAGAGCCCGACGCCCAACGACCCCGGCACCGCGCTCGCCGATCGCACGTCGATGGTGTTCCAGAACACCTCGGTGACGCGCGGCACGGCGCGCATGCTCGTCGTCGAGACCGGCATGCGCACCCAGATGGGTCGGATCGCGTCGATGCTCACCGAGGTCGGCTCCGGCAGGTCCCCGCTGCAGCGCGAGCTCGACGGCCTCACGAAGGTGCTCGGCATCATCGCGTGGGGCGCCGTGCTCGTGATCATCGTGATCGGCGCCGTGCGGGGGCAGAGCGTCACCGAGCTGCTGTTCCTCGGCACCGCCGTCGCGATCTCCGCGATCCCGACCGGCCTGCCGGTGTTCGTGCAGAGCCTGCTCTCGTGGGGTGCGTCGAAGCTCGCCGACCAGCGCGCGATCGTCGCGTCGCTGAACGACGTGGAGACCCTCGGGGCGACGAGTGCGATCTGCTCCGACAAGACCGGCACGCTCACCATGAACGAGATGACGGTGCGCACGGCGTGGATGGGCGGCGATCACTTCCGCGTCACCGGTGAGGGGTACTCGTTCGACGGCCGCATGCTGGGCGCGACGGACGAGCCGGTCGAAGCCGCGACCCTGGGCCTCGCGATCAGCCTGCCGAATGACGCGACGGTGTCGCCGGACGGCGTCGTGGTCGGCGACCCGACCGAGGCGGCGCTCATCGTGCTGGGCGCGAAGCTCGGCATCGATGCGGATGCCGCGCGCCGCGACTATCCGCGCCTGGCGGAGGTGCCGTTCGATTCCGACTACAAGTTCATGGCCACGCTGCAGCGGATGCCGGTGCGCGGCGAGCTGCGATTGGTGCTGCTCGTCAAGGGCGCGCCCGACGTGGTCCTCGGTCGCTGCACGACGATGCTCACGACCGAGCGGGACCTCGTGCCCGTCGACGCCGGCGCGGCGACCGCTGAACTCGAGGACATGTCCGCGACGGGCCTGCGCACCCTCGCGTTCGCCGCCCGGTTCGTCGACGACGCCGACGAGGGCAGGATCGCCGCCGACCCGATGTCGTGGGTGCAGGAGCTGGCCCTCATCGGGCTCGTCGGCATCGTCGATCCGCTGCGGCCGGAGGCGAAGCTCGCCGTCGAGGTCGCGGCGAGCGCCGGCATCGAGGTGCGCATGATCACGGGCGACCACGCGGTCACGGCGGGCGCGATCGGGCGCGAGCTCGGACTCGGCCCGGGCGCGGTGAGCGGCGCCGACCTGAAGGCGATGAGCGACGAGGAGCTCACCCGCCGCCTGCCCGACCTGCACGTGTTCGGCCGGGTCACGCCCGACGACAAGCTGCGACTGGTGCGGCTGTTGCAGGCGCAGGGCGAGATCGTGGCGATGACGGGTGACGCCGTCAATGACGCGGCCGCCATCAAGCAGGCCGACGTCGGCGTCGCGATGGGGTCGGGTTCGGAGGTCACCAAGCAGGCGGCGAAGCTCGTGCTCACCGACGACGACTTCTCGACGCTCGTGCACGCGGTCGAGCTCGGCCGGATCGTGTACGCGAAGATCACCGCCTACCTGCGCTTCCAGATGACGCAGCTGATCAGCCTGATCCTGCTGTTCCTCGCCGCCAGCGCGTTCCAGATCGCCGACGGTGTCGCCCTCTTCCCCACGCAGGTGCTGTTCCTCAACTTCTTCGTGACGCTGTTCGCGGTGCTCGGGATCGCGGCCGACGCGCCGCCGCCGGCGACGATGCAGGAACCGCCGCGGAACCCGAAGCTCGGCATCGTGAACCCGCACTCGGTGGCCGAGTGGCTCGGCTACGGCGCGGTGATCTTCCTCGTCACGCTCGTTCCGCTGGTCCTCGGCCCCGACGTACCGAGCGCGACGGAGCCGACCGCCTCGATGACGATGGCGTACGTCGTGGTCGGCTTGGGCACGGTGCTGAGCGCGCTGCTCATGCGGCGCTCCCCCGAGTCGGGCCTGGTGCCGCCGATCGCCGCCATCTCGAGGTTCCTGGTGTGGCCGGTGCTCATCATCGTGCTCTCGACCGAGCTCGGCTTCCTGCAGCGGCTGCTCGGCACGGTCTCGCTCACGGGATGGCAGTGGCTGGAGTGCATCGTGCTGCTGCTCTTCGTCGTCGTGGCGGTCGAGGGCGACAAGTGGATCCGCCGACTGCGAGCGGCGGAGCGGGAGCGGCTGGCCGAGCAGGAGGATTCGGTCCGGTCCGCCGCGGCCTAACCCTCGAGGAGGCCGCGGAGGTCGTCGACGTCGAGGCTCGAGACGCCGAAGGTGTCGGCGTCGTCGTCACCGCCGTCGAGCACGGATGCCGCGAGCTCGCCCTTCCTGGCCTTGAGCTCCATGACCTTCTGCTCGATCGTGCCCGCAGCGACGAGGCGGTAGACCATGACCTGCTTGTCCTGCCCGATGCGGTGGGCGCGGTCGACGGCCTGGTCCTCGCTCGCCGGGTTCCACCACGGGTCCGTGAGGAAGACGTAGTCGGCCTCGGTGAGGTTCAGCCCGAATCCGCCGGCCTTGAGGCTGATGCAGAAGACGGAGGCCTCGCCCGCCCGGAAGCGCGCGACCTCCTCGTCGCGGCGGCGCGCGGGCGTCGACCCGTCGAGATGCGCGTACGGCACGCCCGCGGCATCCAGCCGTTCGGTCACCCGGTCGAGGAACGACGTGAACTGGCTGAAGACGAGCGCACGATGGCCCTCGGCGAGCACGTCGTCGAGCTGTTCGAAGAGCGCGTCGAGCTTCGCCGACGGAATGCCCGCGTGCCGCTCGGCGTCGACGAGCGTGGCGTCGAGCGCGAGCAGCCGGAGGAGCGTGAGCGACCGGTAGACGATGAACCGCTGCCGGTCGAGGTCGTCGACGAGACCGAGCAGCTTCTGCCGCTCGCGCTGGAGCACCACGTCGTACAGCCGCCGGTGCTCGGGTGCGAGGTCGACCTCGAGCACCTGCTCCTGCTTCGGCGGGAGCTCGGGCGCGACGGCCTCTTTCGTGCGGCGCAGCACGAGCGGGCGGATGCGCCGGCGCAGCCGGTCGAGGCGCTCGGCGTTGCGGTCCTCCTCGATGGGCCGGCGATAGCGCTCGTCGAACGCGCGCCGCGACGGGAACAGCCCGGGTGCGACGATCCGCAGGATCGCCCAGAGCTCGCCGAGGTGGTTCTCGAGCGGCGTGCCGGTGACGGCGATGCGGAACGGCGCGCGGATGCCGCGGGCCGCCTCGTGCACGCGCGTGGCCGCGTTCTTCACGAACTGCGCCTCGTCGAGGATCAGCCCACCCCACTCGAGGTCGCCGAACTCCTCGGCCTCGAGCCGGAGCACGGCGTAGGTCGTCACGACGAGGTCGGCGCCGGCCGCGACCTCGGCGAGACTCCGGCGCCGCTTCGCCGTCGTCGCGGTGACGGAGGCCACCCGCAGGCCGGGCGTGAACCGTGCCGCCTCGCGGGCCCAGTTCGACGCGACCGAGGTCGGGGCGACGACGAGGAAGGGGTGGGGCGGAGCGTCCAGGGTGTCCGGGTGGGGAGGTCTCGATACGCGGCCGACTTCGTCGGCTGCGACTCGACCACCGGTTGTCACTCGACCCCCGAATGCGGCCTCCCGCGCGTGCTGCACGAGCGCGAGGCACTGCACGGTCTTGCCGAGGCCCATGTCGTCGGCGAGCACGCCCCCGAGCCGGTTGGCGTGGAGGAACGCGAGCCAGCGGAACCCGTCGAGCTGGTACGGGCGGAGCGGGAGCGCGAGGCCCGCCGGAGGCGGGAAGTCGGGCACGGTGCCGTGCTCGAGTCCCGCGACCGTCGCCCGCCATTCGAGCGCGGGCTCGGCGACATCCGCGAGGTCCTCGAAGTCGGCCCAGAGGCTCGACCGGCTGCGGTGGATGCGGACGCCCGTCTCCCACTCCTCGAGCGTGCCGGCCTCCTCGATGAGGTCGCGGAGCTCGTCGAAGACGGGCAGGTCGAGCGACAGGTAGGACTTGTCGACGAGCAGCAGCCGCTTCCGGCCGGTCGCGAGCGCGCGGAAGAGCGGCATGAACGGCACCGTCCGGCCGCCGACCGTCACGACGACGCCGAGGTCGAACCAGTCGCGCTTGCGGCTCTCGACGAGGGAGACCGCGAGCTCGGGCCGTTCGGTCGCCTCGCGGTAGTCGGGGCGTTCGCCGCGCACGTCGATGCGGAAGGGGCTCGGCCCGGTCGTCGCGAGTTCCTCGAGGCGCGGCATCCGTTCGACCGCGAACTCGGCGGCGTCGATGCCGCGCAGCAGCACGGCGTCGAACGGCACCCAGCCGAGCAGGTCGGCGACGCGGGCGACGAGGTCGTCGTCGAGCTCGGGGTCGGGTTCCGCCGCGGGGTCGACCTCGGTGACGCGGCCATCGGCGTGCTCCCACCGCCAGGCGAGACGCAGCACGTCGTCGGGCTCGTAGCGCGCGTCGAGCACGAGCGTCGCCGGCGGCGCGGGCGGCAGTTCGAACGTGCCGTCGCGGCTCGTGATCGCGAGCGTGCGGGCGAGCGGTTGCACATGAGCGGCGAGGAACTCCGGCACCTCGGCGGCGGGCACGCGGATCGGATCGGATGCGGCGAGCAGGGCGAGTTCGGCGCTGCCCAGAGCCGAGGGCACGGGCGCGAGCTCGATGAGCCCGGCATCGAGGTCGAAGCGGTAGAGGCCGTGGCCGGCGATGGGACGGATGCCGCCGGCGGCTCCGGGCGCCAGCGGTCGCGGCTCGCCGTCGATCCTGAGCGTCGGCGTCAGCGCGAGGTCGCCGTCCGCGCGGCTCGCGTCGAGTTCGAGCGAGGCCGCGACGTGCATCACCACCGTCGGCGTGACATCGGACCCGACGAGCGCGATGCCGAGCCGCTCGGCCTCGGTGAGCAGCGCCCACAGCAGCGGGCTCTCGAACTCGTCGAGCGTGATCCACTCGGAGCCGTAGACGTGCACCGACGGCGACGTGCCCTTGAGCAGCGCAAACTGGGCGAACCAGCGCGACTGCGCCGGATCCACGCCCGCCGAGGACGCCTGGTACGCGATGTTCTGCCAGGTGAGGCCGTTCTTGATCCAGGCGCCGCGGGCGCCCTGCGCCACCGGGCGCACCGCGAGCCGGTCGACCGCCGATGCGCGCCGTGCGGGTTCGTCGCGCGGACCGCGCCACTCGCCGCTGCGCCTCGTGATCCGCCGCCGCAGTTCGAACTGGAGGCCGAGCGGACGGAGGTCGCCCGTGCCGCGCGCGGACGCGGCGTCCGCCGTCTCATCGGTCGCGGCGGCGCCCGCGGCCGCGTCGAGCCCGGCGAGCGCCGCACGCCAGTCGTGGGGTCGGTCGGCGGGCATGTCGTCCATGCTCGCACGCGCCGACGACACGTCGGCTAGCGTGAGCGGATGCGCGTGACCCGCCTCCGCATCTACCCGGTGAAGTCGTTCGCCGGACTCGACGTCGGCTCCGCGATCGTGCGGCCGTGGGGGCTCGTCGGCGATCGGCGGTGGGCCGTCGTGGATCCGGATGGCACGCCCGTGACCGCGCGCGAGGTCAACGCGTTGCTCGGGCTCACGGCCGAACCGCTCGCCGACGGCGGGCTGCTCCTCGCGGCGCCCGGCGATGGGGAACCGCTGCGCGTCGACCCGCCGATCGGCGCCGCGCCGATCCCCGTCGGTCACTCGCGCCAGCGCGAGGCACTGCCCGCGGGCGATGAGGCCGACTCGTGGCTCAGCGAACGACTGCGGATGCCGCTCCGGCTCGTGTGGCAGCCCGAACCGCGCGAGCGGCCCGTGAACCCGACGCACGGCGGCCGACCCGGCGACGCGCTCACGCTCGCCGACGCGGGACCGCTCCTCCTCACGAGCGCGGCCTCGCTCGCGCAGCTCGACGCGTGGACGCCGGAGGACGTGCCGCCGCTCGACATGGTGCGCTTCCGGCCGAACGTCGTGATCGACGGCGACGTGCCGTTCGCCGAGGATGCGTGGACGCACCTGCGCATCGGCGGCGTGCGCTTCCGCTTCGGCGAGGTCTGCGACCGCTGCGTGATGACGCAGGTCGATCCCGTGACCCTCGCTCGCGGGAAGGAGCCGATCCGCACGCTCGCGCGCCACCGGAAGTGGGACGGCGCGACCTGGTTCGGCATCCGGATCATCCCCGAACTCGAGGACGTCGACCCCGACGCACCCGCGGTCGCGAGCACGAACGAGCCGCGGATCATGGTCGGCGACCGCGTCCGGGCCGACTGACTCCGTCGCCCGGCCGAGTCAGGTCACGGGCGTCCAGGTCGTTCCCGACACGACGAGGTCCGCCCTCGATCGCGCCGCCTCGATGGCGCGGGCGTTCGCGCCGTCGACCTCGCGCGCCCAGGCGCGGGCCTCCGCGGGCGACCGCCCGCCGGCCGTGTGCCGCGCGACCAGTCGCCGCTCCCGCTCCTCATCGGACGCCGCCACGAACCAGCACTCGTCGAGCAGCGCGCGCACGCGACGCCACGGCTCGCCGTCTGCGAGAAGGTAGTTGCCCTCCACGACCACGACGCGCGCACCGGCGGCGACCGCGATCTGCCCGGCGACCGCCTCGTCGATTGCGCGGTCGAAGCCGGGAGCGTAGACGACATGGTCGGTCTCGCGGCGGACGCGGTCGAGCAGGGCGAGGAAGCCCCAGCCGTCGAAGGTCTCGATCGCGCCCTTGCGCCCGCGGAGGCCGAGGCGGTCGAGTGTGGCATTGGCGAGGTGGAAGCCGTCCATCGGCAGGTGCACGGCCATCGCGGCCGGGGCGGGCCCGGAGGCATCCGTCACCCCGAGTCGCGCACGCAGCGCGTCGGCCAGGGCGCTGGCCAGGGTGCTCTTGCCCGCGCCGGGACTGCCCGCGATGCCGATGAGCACACGACCGCCGGATGCCTCGGCGAGCACGCCGGACGCACGATCGGCGAGCGCCGCGAGCGGAACCGAGCCGCGCGCGATCACCGGACGACGATGCGGTCGGCGTGCGCGGCGACCCACTCGACGAGCGGGAGCATGCGGTCCATCAGGTCGCGGCCGAGGTCGGTGAGCGCGTACTCGACGCGCGGCGGCACCTCGGGGTAGCTGGTGCGGGCGACCAGCCCGTCGGCCTCGAGCGTGCGCAGCGTCGAGGCGAGCATCTTCTCGCTGATGCCCTCGACCTCGCGGCGGAGCTCGCCCCAGCGGAGCGTGCCGTCGGTGAGCGCGAGGAGCACCAGCACGCCCCACTTGCTCATGATGTGGTCGAGCACGACGCGGGTCGGACACCCGTCGAGGAAGACGTCGCCGGATCGCTCCCGGATCTGCGCAAGACTCACCGTCACGTGTGTACCTTACTTGAAAGTGGGTACCTTCGGAAGGGAAGGCATGGCGATGCGCTCCGGTTGGCCTCGGTGAACCGATCGAAAGGGAGTCCCCATGACCATCCTCGTCACCGCCGCCTCCGGCCACCTCGGCCGCCTCGTCGTCGAGGCGCTGCTCGAGCGGGGCGCCGCCCCCGCCGACGTGATCGCGGGCGCCCGCGACACGGCGATGCTCGCCGACCTCGCGGCACGCGGCATCCGCACCGTCGAACTCGACTACACCCGCCCCGACACCCTCGCGCCCGCGCTCGAGGGCGTCGACGCGCTGCTGCTCATCTCCGGCACCGCCTTCGGCGAGCGCATCGGTCAGCACCGCAACGTGATCGAGGCCGCGAAGGCCGCCGGGGTCGCGAAGCTCGCGTACACGAGCGGTCCGAAGGCGGCCACGAGCGAGCTCTCGCTCATGGCCGAGCACCGCGGCACCGAGGAGGTCATCGCCGAGGTCGGGGTCCCGGCCGTGATCCTGCGCAACAACTGGTACACCGAGAACTACGCGCAGGATGTCGCGGTCGCGGCATCCACGGGCGTGATCGCCGCCGCGACGGGCTCGGGTCGGGTCGCGTCCGCACCCCGCCGCGACTACGCCGAGGCCGCAGCCGTCGTGCTCCTCGAGGACGGCCACGTCGGCGAGGTGTACGAGCTCGGCGGCGACGCCCCCTGGACCTTCGCGGAGCTCGCGGCCGCGGCATCCGAGGTGCTGGGTCGCGATGTGACGTTCGTCGACCAGACGCCGGCGGAGCGGGTCGCCGCACTCGTCGCCGCCGGCCTCGACGAGGGGACGGCGGGCTTCGTCGCCGCCATCGACGAGGGCATCGCGCGTGGCGACCTGGCCGGCTCAGGCGGAACCCTCGCCCGGCTCATCGGACGGCCCACGACGCCGCTCGTCGACGCGCTCCGCGACCTCGTCGAGACGCAGCGCACGGCCGCCTGAACGCATTCGGCGATCGTGGTCGAGGTCGCACGAATCGACGTCCGATTCGAACCGGAGACGCGATTCGTGCGACCTCGCACGCGACGACCGAAGGTACTTCGACCGCTGGCTGCCGCGTTCCTGAGGCTTCGTCAACACCGTTCCGTACCCTTCCCCCCGGACGGGGGTGCGTGTTAGCGTCCCTCTCACTTGCCCGGGAATCCCGGGCGAATTCCCTGTAAGGAGCGCACGTGAAGCAACGCACGCGCGGATGGCTCGCTGTGACCGCAGCGAGCGCGACGATGGTCGCCGGAGCCGCCTTCGGACCGGCCGCGATCGCCGCACCCGCGAACGATTCCCCCACCGATTCGACGGCGGCCGCCGAAGCCCGACCCGACAACCGCCCCGGCCCGCTGACGCAGCGACAGGACGAGCGCCGGAAGGCCGCGCAGGAGCTCATCCTGTCGGGCCAGGCCTCGCCCGGCGAGGACGGCGTCGTCGAGGTCGCGGACGACAAGTACTACGAGGCCGCCGTCAGCGGCAGCGGCCGCCTGTTCACGATCCTCGCCGAGTTCGGCGACCAGGGCAGCGGCAAGCTCGGCACGACGCCCGGACCGCTGCACAACGAGATCGCCGAGCCCGACCGCACGGTGAACAACAGCACGCACTGGCGCGAGGACTTCGACAGCGCCTACTACGACGACCTGTTCTTCGGTCCCGAGGACTCGATGGCCGACTTCTACGCGAAGCAGTCCTCGGGCAACTACACCGTCGAGGGTGAGGTGAGCGACTGGGTGCAGGTGCCCGGCAACGCCTCGACCTACGGCGACAACAGCGTCGAGGACTACGGCGGCGCCTGGCAGTTCATCGCCGACTCGGCCGACGCGTGGTACGCGTCGCGCGTCGCGGAGGGCGCGACACCCGACGAGATCCGCGCCGAGCTCGCGAGCTTCGACGTCTGGGACCGCTACGACTTCGACAGCGACGGGAACTTCGACGAGCCCGACGGCTACCTCGACCACTTCCAGGCCGTGCACGCCGGCGAGGGCGAGGACGCCGGCGGCGGCGCCCAGGGCGAGGACGCGATCTGGTCGCACCGCTGGTACGTCAATTCGACCGACTTCGGCCAGACCGGTCCGATGGTCGGCGACACGCAGGTGAAGTTCGGCGGCACCGAGATCGGCGACTCCGGCATCTGGATCGGCGACTACACGGTCGAGCCCGAGAACGGCGGCCTCGGCGTGTTCGCGCACGAGTACGCGCACGACCTCGGCCTGCCCGACTTCTACGACACCGCGGGCGGCGAGAACTCGACGTCGTTCTGGACCCTCATGTCCAGCGGCTCGTGGCTCGGCGACGGCGGCGAGGACATCGGCACCACGCCGAACTACATGGGCCCGTGGGAGAAGCTCCAGCTCGGCTGGCTCGACTACGCGGTCGTGAGCGAGGGCACCGGCGACGCCGGCGAGTTCACGCTCAGCCCGGCCGCTCGCCAGGTCGCCGACCAGGAGCAGGCGCTCGTCATCGACGTCGCCGACGCCGGCATCGAGAGCACCTACACGTCGCCGAACTCGGGCGAGTACGCGTGGTGGACCGGCAGCGCCGACGACCTGAACACGACGCTGACCCGCACGCTCGACCTCAGCGGCGTGCGCTCGGCGACCGTCACGGCCAAGGCCTGGTACGACATCGAGGCCGGCTACGACTACCTGTACGCCGAGTACTCGACCGACGGCGGCCAGAACTGGACGCAGGTCGGCAAGCCGCTCGACGGTTCCTCGAACGGCCGGTGGTCGAACCTTCGGTACAGCGTTCCCGGCGGCGACGCGAACACGCAGTTCCGGTTCCGCTACCAGACCGACGGCGGCGTGCACTACGCCGGCGCGTTCCTCGACGACCTCGTCATCAAGAGCGGCGGCACCACGCTGCTCACCGACGACGTCGAGTCGGGCGACAACGGCTGGGTGGCAGCGGGCGGCGGCTTCAAGCGGAGCACCGGCACCGAGACGAGCGAGGGCGACCGCTACTACCTCGTCGAGAACCGCACCTACGTCGACTACGACGCGACGCTCGAGCACGGCCCCTACCAGTTCGACAGGGCGTACACCGCGCCCGACCACGTCGAGCACTTCCCGTTCCAGGACGGCATGCTCGTGTGGGCGATCGACGAGGCGTACAGCGACAACAACACCATCGAGCACCAGGGTCACGGCCTCGCGCTCCCGGTGGACGCCAACCCCGCGAAGTTCACCTGGGAGGACGGCTCGGCGCCGAGCAACCGCCGCCAGCCGTTCGACGCCACCTTCGGCCTGCAGACGATCGACGCGGTCTCCCTGCACAAGGAGGTCCTCGTCGGCAAGGGCAAGAGCCAGGCGGTGGACTACATCGCCGCGGTCGGCTCGACGGGTGAGACGCAGCAGACGGCGACGTTCAGCGACGCCGACGTGAACGCGTTCTTCCACTCGTCGAACCCGCTCGGCGGCGTGATCGTCGCGGGCGCCGGGGTCGAGGTCACGGTGACCGACCAGACCACGGGCGGCACGATGACGGTCCACGTCGTCAACCCGTGAGCTGAGGCATCCCGAATCCGGCACGGATGACACGGCGGGCCCGTCCCCTTCGGGGGCGGGCCCGTCGTAGTCTCTGCTCAGCACCGGGCACCGCCCGGATCGAGCCGAGGAGCCATCCATGTCGCAGCCATCGCCGGCTGAGCCCGAGCCGATCTACCCGCCGCCGCCGTCCGACGCGCTGAACCGCATCGAGGACATGCGCGAGTCCGTGTTCTTCGACGGGCCGCGGCGCACGCGGAAGATCCAGCGGTTCTGGATCCTGCTCTCGCTCTCGTCGGTCATCGCGGCCGCCGGCGTCGTCGGCGACTCGACCGCGACCGTCATCGGCGCGATGATCGTCGCCCCGATGATGCTGCCGATCCAGGGCACCATGCTCGCGACCGTGCTCGGCGACCGACGCAACCTCACGCTGTCGCTACTCCTGATGATCGGCGGCGCGGCCGCAGCGATCGCCATCGGCTACGGCGTCGGCCTCCTGGCCCCGTCGCCGATCACCGAGCAGACCAACTCGCAGGTCGCGGCCCGCGCGACCCCGGGCCTCATCGACCTGCTCGCCGCGCTCGCGACCGGTGCGGTCGGCTCGATCGCCCTCGTCCGCAAGGACATCTCCGACACCCTGCCGGGCGTCGCGATCGCGATCTCGCTCGTGCCGCCGCTCGTCGTCGTCGGCATCGCGGCCGAATCGGGCGACTGGGGCAGCTCGATCGGCTCGCTCATCCTGTTCATCGCGAACGTCGCGGCGATCCTCGGCACCGGTGTCGTGATAATGGCGATCTACCGCGTGCAGCGCTGGGGTCGGATCGGCACGGTGACACCACCCCCCGGCGTGAAGGCCGTCAACCGCCGGCGATCGAACATCGCGATCGCCGGCATGCTGGTCCTCGTCGCGATCCCGCTCGGGCTCTCGACGTTCGTGACCACCGCGCTCAACACGCAGGAATCGAACATCACGCAGGCGGCCGAGGCGTGGGCCCTGACGAACGACCTCGACGTCATCTCGGTCGACTACGTCTCCGCCCTGTCGTACCTGGTGCGCATCACGGGCGGCGACGAGGCACCGGATGTCTCGGACCTCACCGATCGCCTCACCGCGGCGGGCATCGATCCGACGAGCGTCGAGGTCGAGTGGATCCCGTCGGTGCGGGTGAACGCCGGCGACTGAGGGCCGTCAGTGCGCGCCGCGCACCTGACCGAGGTGGAGGCGCGCACGCAACCCCGCGCCGCCACGCACGCGGGCCGCCCGCTCGGCGCGGGCGGCCTCGCGCCGGGTGGCGACGATGCTGCGGCGTTCGGCGTGGAGCTCGGCGGTGCGCTGGTCGTGCGCGGTCATCTGCTGTGCGAGGAAGCCGTGTGCGAGGTCCATGATCCCGATCCCTTCGTGGTCTGCGGTGGACGACCACCTGCACAGAGCCTCCTCGCTGAGGTGGGACCGGCGTATCGGAAGGGTGTCGTATCTTCGGCCGCGGCACCGGCTCGGACTCGCCTGAGGTACCTCAGACGTTCGCTCGGTCGCCGCGCTGCTGCGCCTCCGGCAGCCCGACAGGGCGCGGCTGGCTCGGGTGCGGGGCGTCGCCGAGGCGCGCCTGCTCGATCCACATCGCGCGTTCGAGGTCGGCCCGGATCTCCGCGTATGCGGGGTCGTGCGCGACGTTCCGCAGCTCCTCGGGGTCGGCTTCGAGGTCGTAGAGCTCCCACTCGGGCGGGTAGGTGAAGGGCCCCGTGCCGGGCAGGCCGAGCCCGTCGTTGTAGTAGTAGATGAGCTTGTACCGGTGCGTTCGGTAGCCGTAGTGCGCGGGCGCGTGGTGGAACACGTCGTCGTGCTCCCAGTACCGGTAGTACATGCCCTCAGCGGGCGGCGAGACCGGCGAGCCGAGCAGGTCGCCCCAGAACGAGCGGCCCTGCATGCGCTCGTGCGGCGCGACGCCCGCGGCATCCAGCACCGTCTGCGCGAAGTCGACATTCGTCACGATGCCCTCGAACACCCGGCCGCCCTCCAGGGCCCGCGGGCAGCTCAGCACGAGCGGCATGCGCAGCGACTCCTCGTACATGAAACGCTTGTCGAACCATCCGTGCTCGCCGAGGAAGAAGCCCTGATCGGATGCGTACATGAGCAGCGTGTCGTCGAACTCGCCGCGCTCGCGCAGCCGGTCGATCACGCGGCCCACGTTGTCGTCGACGGATGCCACGCAGGCGAGGTAGTCCTCCATGAACCGCTGGTACTTCCAGAGCGCGAGGTCCTCGTACGACAGACCCTCGGGGGGCGCGACCTTGAGGTCCTCCTCGTTCAGGTTCTCGGCCAGGCGCATGAGCGCCCGCCGGGTCGACGACGACCGCGTGTCGTAGTCGTCCCAGAAGGTGGACGGCACGGGCACCCGACCCCGGAACCGCTCGAGGTCCTCGGGCTTGGGCTCCCACGGCCGGTGCGGCGCCTTGTGGTAGATCAGGACGCACCACGGGTCGTCGCCCTCGAGCGAGTCGAGCCAGTCGAACGCGAGGTCGGTGATGCGATCGGTCGCGTAGCCCGCGACGATGCGCTCCCCCTCGGCCGACAGGAACAGCGGATCCCAGTACTCGCCCTGGCCGTCGTGGCCGATCAGGATGTCCCAGTAGTCGAAGCCCTCGGGCGTGGAGCCCTCGTGTTCGCCCATGTGCCACTTGCCGACCATCGCGGTGCGGTAGCCCGCGGCCTTCAGTTGCGACACGAACGTCGGCTGGCTCGCGTCGATCGGGGTCACGAGGGTCGACACGCCGTTCACGTGGCTGTACGTGCCCGTGAGGATCGACGCGCGGCTCGGCGAGCACAGCGCGTTCGTCGCGAAGCAATGGTCGAAGCGCCATCCGCTCGATGCGATCTCGTCGATGCGCGGCGTCGCATTCAGCACCGACCCGTACGCGCCGATCGCCTGCGACCCATGGTCGTCGGTGAGGATCATGACGATGTTCGGTCGACGCTGCTCCGTCATGCGGACCGCCGCTCGCTACGGGCCGGTGCGACGGGCGTGACGGATGCCGCGGCATCCGCTCGTTCGCCGGCCTGGTAGGTCGTCTCGTCGAGCCCGCTCTGCGTCGGGTCGTAGTCGACCTCGCCGACCTCGTACATGGTGGTCATCCAGTGGTAGAAGTTGTCGCCGCGGTCACGGAGGAGCCCGTAGAGACGCTGCATCATGGTGTCCCGGACGCCCCTCATCTCGGGATGCCCGTAGACGTTCTGCAGCTCGTCGGGGTCGCGCTCGAGGTCGTAGAGCTCGTTGACCGAATCCGGGTTCACGACCAGCTTGTAGCGGTCGTTGCGGAGCATCCGCTGCGGGTACGGGAAGTGGTGGCCGTGGAACTCGCACACGATGTCGTCGGCCCACTCGGGCTGCTCGCCCGCGACGAGCGGCACGAGGCTGCGCGAATCGACCGCCGGCGACGGGTCGATCCCCGCGAGCTCGAGGATCGTCGCGGTGCAGTCGAGCAGGCTCACGAACTCGGTCCGGACCTGGCCGGCCGGGCCGCCCGGGATGCGGAGCAGTCCGGGCGTGCGGTAGATGTCCTCGTACATCGCCGGGCCCTTGTCGTGCAGCCGGTGCGCGCCCGTGAACTCGCCGTGATCGCACGTGAAGAACACGGCCGTGTCGTCGACCAGGCCGAGCCGCTCGAGCGCGGCCATGACGCGTCCGATCTGCTCGTCGATGAGCGCGACGTAGCCCCAGTAGACCGCGATGAGCTTGCGCGTCACCTCGATCGGCATGGTGTCGAAGGTCCAGTGCGCGCTGTAGTTGCGCTGCACCGGCGGCTTGCCCTCGAACGTCTCGGCGATCGACTTCGGCAGCTCGATGTCGGCCGGGTCGAACAGGTCGAAGTACTCGTTCGGCACGATGTACGGCAGGTGCGGGCCGAAGAAGTTCAGCTCGAGGAAGAACGGCGTGCCGTCGCGCTCGCCGTCGGCGGCGTACCGCTCGAGCAGCTCGATCGTGCGCGTCGCGAGGTAGTACTCGAACGTCGCCTCCACCGGCTGGTGGAGCCGGGCAGCCAGCAGGTTGCCCGGCCCACCGTTCGGCAGGGTGCCGCGGATGCGGTCGCTGATCGCATACGGCGGCAGGTCGTGCTCCGCCAGGTAGCCGAGGTAGTCCTCGTTCTCCACGGGGTTGTGCCATCCGGGAAGGTCGGGGCCGTCGAACCCGAAGTCCGCGGCGTTCTTCTCGGTGCCGGCGTGCCACTTGCCGACGAGTCCCGTGTTGTAGCCCGCCTCGCGAAGCGCCTCGACGAACGTGAAGCTGCCCTCGGCGAGGTCCTCCAGGTAGCCGACGTTGCGCTCGTGGTTCGCGAGCACACGGTGGCGGAAGGGGGCCTGGCCGGTCAGCAGGCTCGCGCGAGCCGGCGTGCAGATCGCGGTCGGCGTGTACCAGCGGTCGAAGCGCGTGCCCGTGCGGGCCAGCTCGTCGAGCACCGGCGTCGCCGCCATCGCGTTGCCGTACGCCCCGAGCGTGTCGGCCCGGTGCTGGTCGGTCATGAGGAAGAGGATGTTGCTCGGCTTCATGGCGTGATTACTCGCCCGCCTGGAGGAACAGGTCGCCGGTGTAGAACGACGACGGCTCGGCGACCTCGGTCAGCTTGCCGGCCGCGACGAAGTAGTCCTGCATGCCGTTCAGCCACGAGTCGACGGTGCCGTCCTCGGTGAGGGTGTCGAGCTCCTCGAGCGAGAGCACCTTGTTGTTCGCGGCATCCGCGGCCACGGCTTCGGGGTCGAGCGCGTTGTACGCCGCCGTCAGCTCGACGGCCTCGTCGGGGTTCTCGTAACGGAACGTGATCGCGTCGCGCAGGGCCTTCAGCACCCGGTCGACCTTCTCGGGCTCGTTCTCGACGACGTCGTTGCCGGCCACGAACGCGGTCGGGAACGCCACGGTGTCCTCGAAGTCGGAGTTCTGCGCGATCTCGACGAGATCGGGCACCTGCTCCTTCACGGTGGCGAGGGCCGGGTACCAGAAGCCGGCGCCCTCGACCTGGCCGGATGCCAGCGCCGAGACGATCGCGGACGGCTCCATGGGCACGAGCTCGACGTCGTCCTTCGTCATGCCCGCGTCCTCGAGTGCGAGGGTCAGGATCATGTCGCCCGACGTGCCCTCGGGCACCGCGACCGTCTTGCCCCGGAGGTCCTCCATCGACTCGTTGCCGGGCTGGCCGACGACGCGGTCGGACTGGCCGAGGGTGTTCATGGCGACGATCTTGGCCTCACCGCTCGCGGGCAGCCAGAAGGCGCCCGGCCCGATGTAGCCGAAGTCGAGGTCGCCCGTGCCGAGCGCCTGGATCTGGAGGGGGCCGTTGGTGAAGGACGGCGTCTCGACGTCGAGGCCGTACTTCTCCCAGTAGCCCTGGTCCTCGGCGATCGCGAGCAGGCTCGTGCCGTTGAAGTCGGGGATGTACCCGAAGTTCACCTCGAGGACGTCGTCGTACTCGCTCTCGGCCGCGGCCGAGTCGTTCGAGCCGTCGCCCGAGGCGCATCCGGTCGCGAGGAGGGCGACGGCGGCGCCGACGGCGGCCGTGCCGAGGAGCTTCCTGGAAAATCGCATGGCTGTGCTTCCCTTCGTGGGTTGGGGGTGATTTCGGTGCTGGATTGATGGGTGGGGACAGGCTCCGCGTCAGTGCGACGCGGTTCCGGCGGCGACGCCGGGCTCCTGGTGGTACACCGCGTGCCAGACGCGGTTGCGCAGCTCCCCGAACTCGGGGCTCAGACGCACGTCCTCCGTGCGGGGGTACGGGAGGTCGACGTCGATCACGTCGTAGATCCGGCCGGGCCGGGCGGCCATCACGACGACGCGATTGGCGAGGAAGACGGCCTCGTCGACGTCGTGCGTGATGAACATCACGGTGCGCTTCTCGCGGCTCCACGTGTCGAGCAGCTGTTCCTGCAGCTTCACGCGCGTGAGGGCGTCGAGGGCGCCGAACGGCTCGTCCATGAGCAGGATCGAGGGGTTCACGGCATAGGCGCGGGCGATCGCGCAGCGCTGCTTCATGCCGCCGGAGAGCATCTTCGGGAGTGCGTCGGCGAACTGCTGGAGCCCGACCATCTCGATGAAGTGCTCGGCGCGCTCGCGGCGTTCGGACCTCGGGACGCCGTTGACCTTGAGGCCGAACTCCACGTTCTTGCGGACCGACAGCCAGGGGAAGAGCGCGTACTGCTGGAAGATCACGCCGCGCTCGGGACCCGGGCCGGACACCGACCGGCCGTCGACGAGCGCCTCGCCCGAGGTGGGCGTCTCGAGCCCGGCGAGCACGTTCATGAGCGTCGACTTGCCGCAGCCCGAGGGCCCGACGACGGTGACGAACTCGTTGTCGGCGATGTCGATCGAGACGCGGTCGAGGGCGGTGAACTCCTCGCCCTTCAGCGGGAAGGTCTTCGTGACCTCGCGGACGGAGATCTTGGCGGCGGTGGCCGTCGCCGGGTTCGTGGTGGTCATCGGCGTTCCTGCCATCCGGTCAGCTTGGTTTCGGCGAAGAGGAGCAGACGGTCCATGACGAGGCCCAGGATGCCGATCAGGACGATGCCCACGAAGATGGTCGCCAGGTCGTAGTAGATCTGCGCCTCCTGCATCCGTCGGCCGAGGCCGGCCTGCGCGGCCAGGAGCTCCGCGGCGACGAGGGTGGCCCATGCGGAGCCGAGTCCGACGCGCATGCCCACGAGGATGAACGGCGTCGAGGCCGGCACCACGACGCGGGCGAAGATCGTGCCGTCCTTCGCGCCGAGCACGCGAGCGGCGTTGATGAGCGTCTTGTCGACGCTCACGACGCCCTGGTACGTGGAGATGACGCAGGCCAGGAACGCGGCGAGGAAGATGACGACGATCTTCGGCACCTCGCCGATGCCGAGGAGCACCAGCACGAGCGGCAGCAGGGCGAGCGGCGGGATGGTGCGGAAGAACTGGATCCACGGCTCGAAGAGACCCCGGGCCACGGTGTACCAGCCCATGAGGAAGCCGACCGGGATGGCCGCCGCCGAGCCGAGCAGGAAGCCGGCGAGCACGCGGCCGAGGCTCGCGAGGATGTCCTCCTGGAGGATGCCGGCGTTCCAGAGCTGGATCGCCTTCTCGACGACCTCGGGCGGTGTCGGCAGCTGGAAGCCGTTGAGGGCGAGCGCCCACCAGATCGCGATGCCGCCGACGATCGAGATCGCGTTGAGGATCAGCAGCTTCGTGCGCGTGTTCATCCGACGACGCGTCGACCGGGCCGGCTTCTGCGGGTGGGGTCCGTCGGCGGGCAGCCGCTCCCGGTCGGCCGAGGAGCTCATCGTGTACGGCTGGATGTCGGCGCGCGACGGTGCCTCGGACATGCGGACCTCCGTCATGGCGCGACCTCCCACCGTGTGGGGATGTCGGTGGCGTTCACAGTGCGCTCCTTTGCTGCTGAACGGGTTCGGCGGATGCCGCGGGGTCGGGGTATCCGGCGAGGAGGGGGGACTGGTGGAAGATCGCGGCGATCGCGCCGAGGGCGCCGTCGCTGTCGCGAAGCTGCGCGGCCCGCACGATGTGCGGCTGGTCGGAGGGGATCGAGTAGAGCTCGTAGCGGAGGGTCGCCGCGGCCTGCTCGACGAGGACGGGCGCGATACGGACGATCTCGCCGCCGATCACGACCTCGCGCGGGTTGAGCGTCATCGCCGCGGCGCCGAGCACCCGACCGACCGACGAGCCGACCTCGCGGAGCACCGCGTCGACGGCCGGGTCGCCCTTGGCGACGGCGGCGGCGAGGTCGGCGAGCGTCTCGACGTCGGCGCCGGCCTCGCCGCAGGCCCGCAGGATCGCGGGAACCGAGGCGATGGTCTCGAGGCATCCGCGCTTGCCGCAGCGGCAGGCCGCACCCGACGGGTTCGCGGTCACGTGGCCGAGCTCGCCGGCGAATCCGCGCGACCCCGTCACGAGCCGGCCCGAGACGACGAGCCCGCCGCCCACGCCGTCGGAGAGGCGGAGGTAGATGAGGTTGTCGACCGCGTCGGGCCGGCTGATCGCCTCGGCGAGCGCGGCGAGCCTGGTGTTGTTGTCGACCACGACCGGCGCGCCGAAGCGCTCGGCGAACGCCGCATCGACGCCGTCGGGCGCGAGCTGGTTCTTCCAGCTCACCGCGGGCATACCGGCGCGAGCACCCGTGTACGGCCCGGGAACGCCGATGCCGATCGACTGGAGTGCGCCGAAGTGGACGCCGGTGTCGCGGCTGATGCGGTCGATGAGGTCGAACGCGATCTCGAGGCGCTCGGCCCAGGGCGGGTCGTCGTCGTACCGCTCGACGCCCTGGGCGATGATCTCGTGCGATGCGTCGGCGACGGCGACGTGCACGCGGCGGTGGCCGAAGTCGACGCCGAGGAACTGGCCCGAGTCGGGGTCGAGGGCGAGCCGTTCGGCGGGGCGACCGCTGCCGGCGCGAGTCGCGGCATCCGTGTCGGCGACGATGATCGCACCCCGCTGAAGGAGGTTCGCGGTGATCTCGGAGAGCGTCGTGCGGCTGAGTCCGACCCGCTTGGCGAGCTCGCCGCGGCTGAGTGCGCCGTGGGCTCGCAGGGCGGCGAGCACCCGCTCCTCGTGGGTCCGCCTCACGAGGGCGTGGACTCCGGTCGCCGTCGACATGCGTGCAAGACTCTCAACCGCGAATTTTTCCGTCAACAACCCGACAGAAAAACTTCCGATATCGGTTGAGTCCCTTGCAGAACGGGCACTCAGCCGTGCGCAGGCGTACGGGGCGCCCACCCGAAGGTGAGCGCCCCGCCCGTGTCACGTCCGGCACGCCGGCCTCGCGTCAGTCGCCCGATCGTGCGACCGTCAGCACCTCCCCCGTAGGTCCGGACTGCTCGAGCCGGACGACGCCCGGCACTGCCGCGTCGTCGATCCGCGACGGATCCGCCCAGTACCCGAAGTTCGGGTTCCGGAAGAACGTCGCCCAGACGGTGCCCTCCTCGTCCACGAACATGTTGTTGTGGCCCGCGCCGACGCCGAGCGTGCGGCGCACCGAGTACGGCCCCTCGAACGAGTCGGCCACGGCCACGATCGCGTCGTACTGGTCCTTCACGCCCGTGTTCGGCAGGTACGACCACGTCGGGTCCTCCGCGGTGCCTCCCTTCAGCGCCCACGCGGCATGCATCAGGTAGTACTTCTCCCCCACCTTCGTCACGGTCGCGCCCTCGAGGTACGGCTCGGGCGAGTACTTCCGCTGCGTGAACGTCGGCAGGTCCGTCGGCGTCTCGAGGTTCTCCATGTCGGCCGTCATCTTCGCGTACAGGTCGTTGTGCAGCACCAGGTACGTCGCATCGCCGTCATCGAAGAGCCCGCCGTCGATGTGGTAGTACCGCGGGTTGGCCGCCCGCACCGGCTCGCCGAGCGGGTGGTCGATGCTGCCCTCGATGTTCCGGTACGGCCCCTCCGGGCCGCCGTCGCTGACGAGCATGAACGATCCGGTCAGCGTCGACTGGTCGCCCATGCAGGCGACGAGGTACCACTTCCCGTCGATGTGGTGCAGCTCGGGCGCCCAGGCATTGCCCGCCTTGGTGGCCGGGTCGTCGGGATTCCTGTACGCCTGCCAGTCCGCGACGACCACCCGGTCGGCCGTGTTCTCGTCGACGAACTCGGGCGACCAGACCTTGCCCTTCGGCTGGTCGGGACGGATGCCGGTGGTGTCCGCCAGCGTCCACGGCCCGTCGAGCGCGGGCGCCGTCCAGACGTAGATGCCGTCGTTCCACGGAGCCGCCTTGTCGAGCCCCTCGGCGCGCGTCGTGCCGGTCGCGACGTACATCGTCTCGCCGTCGACCTCGAAGCGGTTCACGTACGTGTCGCGCATCCAGACGCGGCCGAGCTCCTCGTCCTGCGGGCGCAGCTCGAGGTCGAGCACCATCGAGTTCTCGTCGTCGGGCATGAGCTCGTCACGCGCGTCAGCGCTGCCGTAGCGCATCGGGACGGGCCAGCCGACCGGGAATGCCCGGTCGTCGCCGCGCATCGCGTAGGTCCGCACGTAGTCGAACTCCGCGGTCGCACCCGTGGCGTTCATCGAGATGAGGCCGATCCGGATGTCGCCTTGGACCGGGAAGGTCCAGACGCCGCCCCACTGCCAGTCCTCGCCGTCGGTGCTCGACGCCATGCGGAACTCCCACTCGCCGGCATCCTCGTCGACCTGCGCGTACAGGCGCAGCCAGGTCGTCTCGGCGGGAGCCGCTCCGAACATCGGGCCGTTCGCGACGGCGGTCGGCGTCGGCGTGGTGGGCCGCTCCGCCTCCTTGCCGAACTCGACCTGGTGCAGGAACTGCCCCGGCTTCCGGTTCAGCGGAAGGATCGAGTGCGCGAGCTTCACGTACCGGTCGTCGTGCTCGTAGAGCACGAGGCCGGCCTGCTGGTTGCCGCGCGTGCCGTCGAACGTGAGCTTCGTCTCCACGACGAAGTCGCCTTCGGGCGCGTCGCGCAGCAGCACCGATGCCGAGTTGTTGCCCGTGTGCAGCTCGGCCGCCTGGGTCGGCCACACGAGCGAGCCGCTGGTCACCGTCGGGCCGGACGCCGGCTGCCGGACCCAGCTCCACGCATCGTCGCCCTCAGTGGGCGCCCCCGCCGTCTCGAACTCGTCGGAGTACTCGGGAAGCAGTTCGCCGAGCTGCGGGTCGGCGACCCGCTCGGTCACCGGCGTGTAGAGGTCGGCGGCGCTCAGGTTGTCGGCGTCGACGGACCCCCCGGATGCCGCGATGCCGATCGGGCCCTCCGAGATCGCGTTCTTCGGCACGGTCACCTCGGTCTCGGCGAGCGGTTCGCGAAGGCCATCGCCCGACACCTCGGCCGTGACCGAGTCGCCGCGCCACTCGACGGCGACGACGTGCCAGGCGTCGTAGGCGAAGTCCGCCGGGAGCGGCGCGGTGTCGACGGTGGTACGACTGCCCTGCCGGACCTCGAGGCGCAGCTCGCCCGCCTCGCGATCGATCGCGGCCGTTGCGCCGTTCTGGCCCCGCGCGCCGACGCGGAGTGCGGCGGTGCCCGCCGTGCCGGCGGCCTCCGCTTCGCTGAACCGCAGGTCGGCCTGCACGCGCAGGTCTCCGGTCACCTCGTCGGCGGTCACGACCTCGGTCGTTCCGGAGTCCGCCGGCGTGACGCGAGCGAACTCGCCCGCGTCGGCCTCACTGCCCGACGCGACCGAACCGCCGCCGCGCACGGGCCAGTCGCCCGAGACGCCGCCGTCGAAGTCGGTGCCGAGCACCGGCGCGGTGACCGGAGCGACCTGAGCGTCGCTCGACGGTCCGGCGCCGGCCCGCACCACGGGCCATCCGTCGATCCAGTCGAGCCGGTCGATCATGAGCGGCCGCTTCGAGAGGTTGAGGTTGCCCGCCCGCGTCTGCACGGTCGGGAAGTCGGGATCGTCGGTCGGGATGGCGTGGTAGACCATCCAGTCCTGGCCGGAGAGGTCGGTCTGGATGGCGTTGTGTCCGGGCCCGGCGAAGCCGTTGCCGTTCGAGGCGAGCACGTAGCCGCCCTTGCTGCTGAGGGCCATGAGGTCCACGCCGTGGTCGTCGACGAACGGCCCGCGAGGGTTGTCGGCGCGCCCCACCTTGACGGTGTACCCGCTGAACGCGCCGTCGCAGCATCCGGCGTCGGAGTACATGAGGTAGTACCAGCCGTCGCGCTGCACGACGAAGCCGCCCTCCATCCGGCGGCCCTGCGCGATCTGGGTGACCTCGCCCGTGAGCTCGGTCGCGTCGGCGGTCAGCTCGGAGACGCAGATGACGTCGTAGCTGCCCCAGTAGAGGAAGTGCGTTCCGTCGGAGTCGGTGAAGATCGCCTGGTCGATGTTGCCCGTCGGGCAGCCGGCGACCTGCGCGCCCCCGAAGTAGCGGCCGTGATCGGTCCATGGGCCGGTCGGCGTCTCGGAGGTGAGGAGGGCCACGCCGCCGTTGGAGAGCGAGTACGTCAGGTGGTAGAGCCCGTCGATGTAGCGGATGTCGGGAGCCCACGGCCGGGTGCCGGACGCCCAGTACCCGGGCTTCGGCTCGTCCGCCGGGTAGACGTCGCCGACGTACTCCCAGTCGACCAGGTCGGCCGAGCGGAGCACCGGCAGGATGTGCTCGCCCGCCTCGCCCGAACTGTTGAAGATCGGGTTCGTGGTGCCGTAGGCGTACCAGGCGCCGTCCTTTCCGCGGATCATCGCGGGGTCGGGGAACGTGTCGACGACGCCGGCCGTGACCGGGTTCGTGTAGGTGCCGGGGTCGGCGGCGGCCGTCGCGGTGGCCGCGACCGCGGCGACCGGCGGTGCGGCGAGCGCCGGCAGGCCTCCGCCGACGAGGGCGGCCGCGGCGAGTACGGCCGCGGCGCCGAGGCTGACTGATCTCCATCGCATCAGGTGTGTGCTCCTTCTCCATCGAAGTCGCCGCGCGGGCGCGCAGCAGTGTCCGCGCACCGAGGGTGCGCGCGACCATGGGGCGTCGCCCGGCCGCCTGTCCGTCGATCGTCTCGACGCGGCACCGGGCTTCCCGTGTGTGCTTCGCGTTCATCCAACGGACCCGCGATTTTTCCGTCAAGACACCGACGGAAAGGTCGTCTGATTTCGTCCGGATCCGTCCCGCCGCCGATTCGCGAGCATGCTCGGATGCGCCGGTGCAGGTATCTGACTAAAGTCAGAGATATGGATGTCGCAGACCCCCGCCCCCATGACGCGATCGCCCGGGTCCGCAGCTTCAACCGCACCGTCACCGAGCGGATCGGCGCGCTCGACGAGGGCTACCTCGCCCGCGGTCGCCCGCTCGGCCAGTCCCGCCTGCTGTGGGAGATCGGCGCGACGGGTGGCGACGGCGCCGAACTCCGCGCGCTGCGCGAACGACTCGACCTCGACTCCGGGTACCTCAGCCGGCAGTTGCGCGCGCTCGAGGGCGACGGGCTCATCCGCGTCGAACCCTCCGCCGCCGATTCGCGCGTGCGCGTCGCGCAGCTCACCGCCGAGGGCGTCGCCGAGCGCGCCGAGCTCGACCGGTCGTCCGACGCGCTCGTCGGCGACATCCTCGACCCGCTCACGGAACGGCAACAAGAACGCCTGCTCGCCGCGATGGGCGAGGTCGAGCGGCTCATGACCGCGTCGGCCGTCGAGGTGCGCGCCGTCGATCCGTCCGACCCGGCCGCGCGCGCGAGCGTCGCCGCCTACTTCGCCGAGCTCGCGGCGCGGTTCGATGTCGGGTTCGACCCCGGGCACACGCGACCCACCCCCGACGACGAGTTCCGCGAGCCGCAGGGCACGTTCCTCGTCGCGTTCCTGCACGGCGAACCGGTCGGCTGCGTCGGCCTCAAGCTGCACGGCGACGAGCCCGCCGAGATCAAGCGACTCTGGGTCGCGGCGGGCACGCGCGGGATGGGCCTCGGTGGGCGACTGCTCCGCGAGGTCGAGGCGGCCGCGGTGCGGCTCGGCGTCCGGGTCGTGCGACTCGACACCAACCGCTCGCTCACGGAGGCGATCGCGATGTACCGGTCGCACGGCTACGACGAGATCTCCGACTTCAACGGCGAGCCCTACGCCGACTTCTGGTTCGAGAAGCGGCTGGCGTAGCCGCAGCGCCCCGATCGCGAGAGGATCGCGGCATGGGCGGGGACATCGTGCGGCAGCTGGCCGAGGCGATCGAGCGGATGCCGCTCGTCGACCACCACGCGCACAGTCTGCTGCCCGACCCGACCGACCCGGACCTGATCGACGCCCTCACCCAGGCCGAGCACGCGGCGTCGGCCCCCGCCGTGTTCGACAGCGGACAGGGGTTCGCGCTGCGCCGGCACTGCGCGCCGCTGCTCGGGCTGCCGCCCTTCGCCGGAGCGGACGAGTACCTCGCGACCCGCCGTCAGCTCGGCGCCGACGAGGTCGCCCGGCGACTCCTCCGGGCCTCCGGCATCGCCGCGTACCTCATCGACGACGGCCACCGACCCGACCTGCTCATGTCCGATGAGCGGATGGCGCGGCTCGCCGCCGCGCCGATCCATCGCGTCGCCCGGCTCGAGACCATCGCCGAGGCCGTCCTGGCGCAGAGCACGTCGGGCGGCGAGTTCGTCGAGCGGTTGGGCCCGGCGCTCGACGCGGCCGCCGTCGAGGCGGTCGCGGTCAAGACGGTCGCCGCGCACCGGTGCGGGCTCGAGCTCGATCCGGCGCGGCCGACGGACGTGGACCTCCGCTCCGCCGCCGACGCGTGGTTCGCCGTCTGGCGCGCGCACGCGGCATCCGATCG
Source organism: Agromyces sp. GXQ0307 (assembly GCF_044769845.1). NCBI lineage: Bacteria > Bacillati > Actinomycetota > Actinomycetes > Micrococcales > Microbacteriaceae > Agromyces > Agromyces sp. GXQ0307. The sequence goes on from NZ_JBIZVY010000002.1 coordinate 421,336, forward strand.
CCCCCGCCTCGTCGACCCGACCATCGTGCGCCACCTCATCTGGTGGGCGCTCGAACACGGCGCGGTGCTGCAGGTGCACGCCGGGTTCGGCGACGCCGACCTCGTGCTCGAGCGGGCGAACCCCGCCCGCATGCAGGCGCTCCTCGCGGCGACGGCCGGCACGGGCGGGCGCATCGCGTTCCTGCACTGCTACCCGTACGTGCGGGAGGCGGGCTGGCTCGCGCACGTGTTCCCCCACGTGTTCCTCGACGTCGGTCTCGCGGTCGGCTTCCTGGGCGCGAACGCCGATGCGGCCGTGCGCGAGTCGCTCGATCTCGCGCCGTTCTCGCGGGTGCTCTTCTCGACCGATGCGTGGGGCGTGCCCGAACGCGTGCTGCTCGGTGCACGGCTCTGGCGGGATGCCGCGGCGCGCGTGCTCGGCGGGTACGTCGCCGAGCACGGCTGGCCGGTCGAGGAGGCGATCCGCGTCGCCGAGGGCATCGCGTGGCGGAACGCCGAGGGGCTCTACGGGCGAGCGTTCGTCACCGACTGATCGCGTCCGCGACGCCTACGGGCCGCCCCCGCCGCCCCCGTCGAAACCGCCGCCGTCGAACCCGCCGACGTCGAACCCGCCGAGGCCGCCGCCGTCGTACCCGTCGCCGGCTGCGCCGCCGTAGATCGCGCCCCGCCCCCATCCTCGGGTCTCGCTGAAGTACGCGCCGTCCGTCCCGAGGCCGCGCTGCTCGAGCAGCGGAACGCCGAATCGTCCGTCGTCGCGCCCGCCGACGGCGATCGGCTGGGCCAGTGCAACCGAGGCGACACGGATGCCCGAGGCGAGCCCCTCCGGCGTGACCGGCTCGGGCGTCGCGTACCAGTCGGACACGGCGCCGCGCTGCGTGAGCGTCGCGGCCGCCCGCGCGACGACGTCATCCCGGCCGAGGAGCACGGCCCACGGAAGCGTCGACCGGGCGACGGACGGGTCACGGAGGTCGGCGCTCGCGATCCGTTCGCGGAGGAGGTTCGCGCGTTCCCGCAGTTCGAGTCCGCTCGCGTTGAGGGGGATCCAGCGCGGCAGCACCGCGCGAACGCCGATCGAGACCGCACCGATCGCGAGCGCAGTCCAGGCGATCGCGTCATCCGTCCCACGTCCGACGAACTGCCCGACGAAGCCGAGCACGACAGCGGTGAGCCCGGCGACGGCCGCCGTGCGGAGCCGACCGACCGGCCGCGGCTCGCGGTAGCGTGCGGCCGCGTCGAGGAACCGTCGGCGGGTGGCCCAGTTCAGGTCGCCGTTCTGCGCCACGACGCGGTCGACCGGAACGGTGGCTCCGTGCGCGATCACCGAGGCGGTGCCCGTGGCCCCGGGCCCGAAGACGGCGAGGATGAGGTCGGCCGAGACGTCGCGCGGAGCCCGCGCCCGTGTCGAGGGCAGGTCCGACGAGTAGACGAGGCGGATGCCGCGGGCCGACTCCGGAGCGTCGGCGTTCGCGTTCGCCGGGCGGCGATCCTCGATGATGATCGCGCCGTCGAGGGCGAGCTCCACGATGGCAGCCGGCAGCCATCGCGTGGCGGCGGGGCCGGACACGAAGGCGACCGGCAACAGTCCGACGATCTCCGGATCGACGAGCGCCGGGTCCGCCGCGTCGCGCGGCGGTTGGAGCCAGTCGACGATGATCGCTCCGACCGCGACCGCGGCGACGAGCGACGCGAGCAGCGCGACGATCGGGAGCACCGCGAGCCCCAGGCCACCGCCTGCCGCCGCAGCGAACTCCATCCGAACCTCCCGACTCCGGTGCGGCCATGCGCCGCTGGTTCGCACCGTACTCCCTGCCGCCGATTCGGGGCCACCCGGGGGAGGGCCGGAGGTCCCTCCGCGGCATCCGCCCCACCCCCTAGGCTGAGCCCGATCGTCCACGGACCAGGGGGAACCGAACGATGGCCGAACACGTGAACGTCGACAATTTCGCACGCGCCGAGACGAACCGGATGTTCGCGGCGCTCGCCGCGCAGGCGGGCGGAACCGGGAGGTGGGTGCACAACCGGGTTCCGACGCCACTGGAGAACCAGCCGGTCATCCGGCAGAACCGCGACACGCTCTACAGCATGGCGGTGCTCGACGTCTCGAACGGTGCGAGCGTCACGATCCCGGACGCCGGCGACCGCTACCAGTCGGTGATGGTCGTGAACCAGGACCATTACATCCCGATCGTGCTACGCGAGCCGGGCGAGCATCGACTCCACTCCGACGACCTCGGCACGCAGTGGGTCGTGGTCGTGCCCCGCCTGCTCGTCGACCCCGACGACGAGGCGGATGTCGCGGCGGTCAACGCCCTCCAGGACGCGTTCGTGCTCGACGCGCCGGAGGGCGGACCGTTCCCCATGCCCGAGTACGACGACGCCTCGTTCACCGCGACCCGCAACGCCCTGCTCGCGCTCGCGCGCGGCGTGTCGGGCTTCGCGCGGTCGTTCGGCCGGCCCGACGAGGTCGATCCGGTGCACCACCTGCTCGGCACGGCGGCCGGCTGGGGCGGCCTGCCGTCGTCGGAGGCGTTCTACGTCAACGTCGAGCCGAAGCTGCCGGTCGGCGCGTACACCCTCACCGTGCGCGACGTGCCCGTCGACGCGTTCTGGTCGATCACCGTCTACAACGCCGACGGGTACATGGAGCAGACCGACGGACTGGTCAGCGTCAACAGCGTCACCGCGGCGCGCGACGACGACGGGTCGACGACGGTGACCTTCGGCGGCCCTGATGACGGCCGCCCGAACCGCATCGGCATCATGGACGGCTGGAACTACATCGTGCGGCTGTATCGACCGCACCCGGCGGTCGTCGACGGCACGTGGAGGTTCCCGGAGTTGCGACCGGCCTGACCGCGCGGGACCGGTCGGGGCAGGGCGAGCCGGATCGAACGCCCGGGCCCCGCTACGCCTCACCGACGATGTCGACCGAGATCTCGACCGCGGGCTCCGTGCCCGTGTTCTCCAGCCAGTGGACAGTCGAATGGTCCTCGGGCCACCCCGGGCCGGGTCCGTACTCCACGGCTGCGCCGTCGCGATGGTCGGTGATCGTGCCCTCCAGGATGAACACGGTTCCGGGCCGACCGACGTGGTCGTGGAGGGGACCGAAGACGCCGCCGGGATCGATCGTCACCTTCCGCATCCGCAGCACGCGCCCGGCCATGCCCTCGATCTCGGGCCCCAGGTCGAGCGTGCCGAGCAGTTCGACGTGCACGCCGCGCGATTCGGGCACCGCCACCGGTTCGTCCACTGCCACCACTCCTGTCGGTTCGCCCGCGCACGCGGGGGAACGATTCTCCACGCGGCGGCGCGAGGCGGCCAGGGTCGAAGGTCTCGACGGCGGGTGCGGTCAGCGGCCGGCGACGAAGCCGGCGACCTTCGCGATGGGCGAGGTGGTCGCCCGCCCGCGCAGCTCGGCGCGGTCGGCCGCGTGGTATGCCGAGTAGATCGCCTGCACGGCGAGCCACCGGAGCGGCTCGACCTCCCAGCGCTTCGCGCGGTGGTTCACCCATGGCAGGCGGGTGAGCTCGGTGTCGCGGCCCAGCACGAGGTCGCGGAGCGTGCGCCCGGCGAGGTTCGTCGCGGTGACGCCCGTGCCGACGTAGCCGCCGGCCCAGCCGAGCCCGGTCGCGCGGTCGAGGCCGACGGTCGCGGCCCAGTCGCGCGGTACGCCGAGCACTCCGGCCCACGCGTGCTCGATCGCGGCATCCGCTGCGGCGGGGAAGTACCGGCGCAGCAGTTCGGTGAGGCTCTCGATCGTGCGCGGCTGGGTCGCGCCGTCGACGTCGACGCGCGAGCCGTATCGGTAGGGCACGCCGCGACCGCCGAACGCGATGCGGTCGTCGGCGGTGCGCTGGGCGTACATGTAGACGTGGGCGAAGTCGCCGAGCGTCTCGCGGCCGTTCCAGCCGATCTCGTCCCAGGCGGATGCCGCGAGCGGCTCGGTCACGATCATCGACGAATTCATGGGAAGCCAGGTGCGGTGCTCGCCGCGCAGGTTCGGCGTGAAGCCCTCGGTCGCGCGCAGCACGTGCGCCGCGCGCACGGTGCCGTGCTCGGTGCGTGCCTCGCCCGGCGCGATCTCGGTGACGCGCGTTCCCTCGTAGATCGTCACGCCGAGCCGCTCGACCGCGGCGGCGAGCCCGAGCGCGAGCTTGGCTGGGTGCACGCGGGCGCAGTGCGGATGCCACAGCCCGCCGAGCACGCCGGCCACGTTCACGCGGGCGGCGGTCTCTCGGGCGTCGAGCTCCTCGACGTCGGTCGCGGGCCACTCCCGCTCGGCCGCGGCGGCGGCGCGCAGGCGCGCGAGCTGCGCCGGCGCGGTCGCGATCTCGAGCTCGCCGCCCTTGTGGATGCCGGCGTCGATGCCCTCGGCGGCCGCGACCCGGATCACCTCGTAGACCGTGTCGTTGAGTGCGCGCTGCTGCGCGATCGCCGCGTCGCGCCCGTGCGCCGTCACGTACTGCTCGCGGCCGCCCGTGACGGAGTTGGTGAGCCATCCGCCGTTGCGCCCCGAGGCGCCGAAGCCGGCGAACCGCTGCTCGAGCACCGCGATGCGGAGGTCGGGCTGGTCGCGCTTGAGGTAGTAGGCGGTCCAGAGGCCGGTGTACCCGCCGCCGACGATCGCCACGTCGACGTCGAGGTCGCCCCGGAGCGGCGGGCGCTCGGCGGGCACGCCGACCTGCTGCATCCAGAACGAGACGCCGCCGTTCGCGACCCCGCCGTGCACGACCTCGCTGTTCGCGGCCACGCGCCCTCCATCTTTTTCAAACAGTGTTTGACAACGCCTGCAGCGACGTTAGTGTGGGGCCCGTCGCGATGTCAACGAGCGGATGTCGCGGCATCCGCCCCGGCCCGAAGGGAGCCGCCGTTGCCGGCCGAAGTCGACACCGCCGAACGCCTCGCCGAGATCGCGCGCGCCACCGTCGCCGTCGCGCAGGAGCGCGGCACGCACGCCGTCACCCTGCGTGCCGTCGCCGAGCGGCTCGGGCGCTCGACCGCGTTCATCACGCACTTCGTGCCGAGCCGCGCCGAGCTCATGGCGAACGCGCTCGAACTCGCCCGCTCGCGCTGGGACGACGAACGCCGCGCCGAGCTCGGCGCCCTCCTCGGCGTCGAGCGGCTCGCGGCGCTCACCCGCTGGATGTGTACGTCCTCCCCCGAGGAGGCCGTGTTCCGCAGCCTCTGGATCGAGGTCATCGCCGACGTGCGCGCCGGCCACGACCGCGCCTACGAACTGCTTCGAACGGTGACGGATGCCACGTACGAGTCCTTCCTCGACGGCGCCCGTGCCGCCGACCGCGACGAGGCCGCGCGCATCGCCGACATCCTCTACCTCTACTGCCGCGGGTACGAGGTGAAGTCCGTCGAAGACCCGGAGGGCTGGCCCGACGAACGGGTGCAGCACTCGCTCGAACTCCTGCTGCGCGTGCTCGTCTTCGATCGAGCGGATGCCGCGGCATCCGCCTGACGGGCCGTCACGAGCCATCGGGCCGATCGCCGACGCCATGGTGCGCGTGTGCCGCGGGATCGTCAACCCCCGTGCGGCGCCGGGTGGCCGGCGCGTAACCTGCCGGGACGATCGCGACCGCGATCGTGGAAGGGACGTTCACATGACTGTGGCACGCGACATCATGAGCCCGGACCCGACCTGCGTGAACGAGGACCAGAACCTCGTCGAAGCAGCGCGGATCATGCGCGACCTCGACGTGGGGTCCATGCCGATCTGCGGCAACGACGCGAAGCTGATGGGCATGCTCACCGACCGCGACATCGTCGTGAAGTGCCTCGCCGAGGGCGCGGACCCGGGCGCGGTGACGGCCGGAAGCCTCGCCGAGGGCAAGCCCGTCACCATCGGCGCCGACGACGACATCCGCGAGGCCCTGCAGATGATGCAGCACCATCAGATCCGACGCCTGCCCGTCATCGACGGGCACGACCTCGTCGGCATCATCGCGCAGGCCGACATCGCCCGAACGCTGCCCGAGGTGGCGACCGGGCGCACGGTCGAGGAGATCTCGACCCCCTGACCGACTCCGCACATCCAGGAAGCGAGCAGCACCATGAGCGGTTCGACCAACCCCGGCGGCACGCCTCGTGACGAGGACGACCCCTCGGTCCGCGACGAACCGAGGCCCGACGAGGAGACCCCGGGCGCACCGGAGAGCGACGAACCGATGACCGACTCCACCGACGGGGGGCTCGAGGGCGGCGACCCCGGCGTCGAGGAGTGAGCACGGGCACGCAGCGCCGACGCCGCGTCGCCTGAGACCGGCCGACACCGGTCGGCACACGGCCGTCGTGCAGCGCGGCGTCGACGCGTTCGGCGGCGGGTGGGACCAGCCGTACTCTGCTTGGCGCATGCCCCGAAGGGAAGGCCGCCTGAAACCCGGTGCTCCCGCTCTTGTCTCACGGCTCGGCCGGACGCGGGCGACACGCTACTCGCGGATCGGCTCGCGCCGCCCGGGTCGAAGGTCCCGGCGCCGAATCGGCCGGGTCCGGCTCACTCCACGCCGAGCGCGCGACGCGCGTGGCGGTACTTCTCGGCGAGGCGCTGCTGCTTGGCGAACTCCAGACGACGAAGCCGCCACGGCGCGGTGTTGTCGTCGATGTCGGCGAGCTTGACGCGCAACGCCACCGGGTGGCGCCGGATGCGCGCGTAGTACTCGTCGGGCGTGACCTCGGGTCGGCGGGTCAGGAGTTCGACGACACCGACGATCTCGATCAGGACGCCGGCCTCGAACAGCTCGCGCGAGGTGAGCGGGGTGTCCTCGAGTACGTCGTGCAGCCACGCCGCCGCCGCGGCGATGGGATCGGTCACCGGATCGAACCGCTCGGCGATGCGGCCCGGATGGTCGATGTAGGGCGTGCCGCTCTTGTCGAGCTGACCGCGATGCGCGGCGAACGCGATGCCCTTCGCGAGTGCGACCTGCGCGACGGCGTCGAGCGGGGAGAGCGCGGCGGGCGCGGGCGACGCGGCGGACGCGGGCGGCGCAGGGGGCGCGGGCGATGCGGCGGGCGCGTGCGGCGCAGGGGGCGCGGGCGGCGCCGTCGCCGACGCCCCGTCCGGCTCCAGCTCCGGCTCCGGCTCGAGCACCGGCGGCATCGCCGCCTCCGGCTCCGGCTCACCGTCCGGGTCGAGCCGGGGCTCGGCCGACGCATCGGCCTCGGCGTTCGGGGTCGGCTCGGCCGGACCGCCCGGCGGAATCGGCTCGAACGTCGCTCGGCGCGGACCAGGCGCCTCGGCTTCCGGATCGTCCTCGTCGGCGGCCGACGCATCATCCGCCCAGACGAGGGTCGAATCGTCCGCGGACGCCTCGTCCGCGTCCGGCCTCCGGGTCGCGTCGGCCGCGACATCCGTCTTCGCGTCGGCCGCGACATCCGTCGTCGTGTCGACCGCGACATCCGTCTTCGCGTCGGCCGAGGCCGCCTCGGGCGCGGCGACCGGCACGATCGCCATCGGGCGCGTCGCCTCGAGCGACGCCTTCCTCGCGGCGGCGACCTCGGCGATCGGGTCGCGACCGTCGAGGGGCCTGACGAAGATGAGCGCGTCCTCGAGTTCGCGCAGTTCGTGCTCGCCGATCTCGAGCATCGAGCGCGAGCCGCTCTTGCGTCGCTGCTCGAACGAGAGCTCGTCGACCTCGATGAAGTGCGAGCCGTCGCGCGAGCTGAAGTACCGGCGGCTCGCGCCGTCGGTGATCGCGACGATGACGGCCTCGTAGTCGCCGCTCGGCTGCAACGAGCTCAGGAAGTACCGGCGCCGGTCGGGGTCCTGGTGGTCGGCGGGATCGAACGCGAGGGTTGCGGCCCGGCGACGCGGACGTCGACCGGGGTGCGCGCTCGCGCGCATGGCCCAGCGGTCGCGCTCGATCGCGCCGTCGTCGACGAACGCCTCACTCCGTCGGCGGCCGCCGGGGCGCCCGTCGCCCGCATCGTCGCCGTCCTCGTCGGGCACGCCGAAGCCGGGCACGGGCTCGTCATCGGCGGGGGCTCTCAACGTGGTGCTCCGAGGGGATCGGGGGCGTCGTGTCGGCGGACGGCGTCGATGCCGCGGGGTGGACCTGGGGATCGGCGTATCCGGTGCGGGGTGGCGCGGGCTCGCGCGTACGCCGATCGTACGGCCTCGCCCGACTCTGCGCTGCCCCTCGCCCGCGATTCGGCGATCTCGATGACACGCGACGCGGGGCGGATGCCGCAGCATCCGCCCCGCGTCGAGATCGCCGGCGCCCGCCGGCGCCCGTCAGCTCCCGCTGGAGGTGACCTCGGGCGTCACGACGTCGTCGGCCGCGGAGCGCACCTCGACCTTGCGCGGCTTCGCGCGCTCGGACACCGGGATGATCACGCTCAGCACGCCGTTGTCGTAGTGCGCGCTGATGCCGGCGGTGTCGATGCCCTCGCCGAGCGTGAGCTGGCGGAGGAACGAGCCGCTCGGCCGCTCGTGGACCAGCCACCGGACGTTCTCGTCGTCGCGCAGCGTGCGCTCGGCGCGGATGGTCATCAGCTGGCCGTCGACGTCGATGTCGATCGAGCCCGGGTCGACCCCGGGCAGGTCGGCGGACAGGACGTAGTGGTCGCCGTCGCGGTGCAGGTCGATGGGCATCATCCGGGGGCCTCGGCTCGAGTCGAGCACGTTCGCCGCCAGGCGGTCGAGGTCGCGGAACGGGTCCCAGGTCATTGCCATGAGCGTCTCCTCTCGTGAGATCAGGAGTTGAGTCACCTCGACTCAACTTGATCAGAGATTAGCACTCGCATGACGAGAGTGCTAAGACCTTGGACCTGTCGTTCGCCGAGGGCGATCACCGAGCCGGTGGCGCTCCGCGCTCGCGCGAGTTCGCAGGATGAGCCGATCCATGGGTCCCGCACGGGGTGCATGACACCGCTCATCCTGTTTTCGCGTTGTGCGCGGGCGCGCCGTCGCGCGCGCCCGGTGCGAGTTCGCAGGATGAGCCACTCGACAGGTGCCCCAGCAGACCGATGACGCAGCTCATCCTGCGAACTCGGCCCCTCCGGCGGCCGAGCGGATGTCACACCCGGCAGAGCTGCGGGGTCGTATGTGTGAAGCCACTCACGAGGAGGCATCCATGCGCACCACCCCGGCACCGAGCGCCGACCTCTCCACCCGCGACCGAAACCGCCCCTCCCTCACCGACCGGCTCGGCGAGCGGATGTCACGGGCCACCGTGTTCGGGCGGCGGCTCGGCGACATCCGCGCCGACCTCGCCCGACGACCCGTGCCGCAACACTGGACGAACCTGTTCGGCGTGGTGAGCCTCGCCTGCATCGTGGTGCTGACCGCCACCGGCATCCTGCTCATGTTCTGGTACACGCCGTCGAGCGCGACGACCACGTACGACGGCGCGTACGCGCCGCTGCGCGGCGCCGAGGTCTCGCACGCGTTCGCGTCGACCATGCGGATCACGTTCGAGATCCCGGGCGGACTGCTCGTTCGGCAGGCGCACCACTGGGCCGGCCTGCTGCTGCCGGCGGCGATCATCATGCAGCTCCTGACGACGTTCTTCACCGGGGCGTTCCGCAGGCCGCGGCGCGGCATGTGGGTGCTGCTGTTCCTCATCTTCGTGGCGGCGCTGGCGGGCGGATGGAGCGGCTACGCGCTGCCCGACGACCTGCTCTCGGGCACCGGGCTGCGCATCACCGAGGGCATCGCGCTCGGCATCCCGGTCGTGGGCACGTGGCTCGCATCGCTGCTCTTCGGCGGCTCGTTCCCGGGCGAGATCATCGCGCACCTGTACCCGCTGCACGTCGCGATCGTGCCGGCGGTGCTGATCGCGCTCGTCGCGCTGCGCGCGCTCGCCGCGTGGCGGGTCGGCCCCGTGCAGTCCCCGGGCGCCGGGCGGACCGGCCGAAACGTGGTCGGCGTGCCGCTCTGGCCGAACGCGGCCGCACGCGCCGGCGGGCTGTTCGCGCTCGTCACGGGCGTGCTGCTCGTCATCTCGGCGACGGTCACCGTCAATCCCATCCAGCTCTACGGCCCGGCGTCGCCGGGCGACGCGGGCGCGGGGAGCCAACCCGACTGGTACACCGGGTTCCTCGACGGGGCGCTGCGGCTCGTGCCATCCGGATGGGAGTTCGTGCTCTTCGACCGCACCTGGACGCTCGCCGTGCTCGCGCCGCTCGCGGTGGTCACGCTCTTCCTCCTCGCGATCGCCGTGTACCCGTTCGCGGAGGCGTGGGCCACAGGCGACATCCGCGAGCACCACCTGCTCGAGCGCCCGCGCACCACCCCCACGCGCACGGGCATCGGCGTCGCCGCGATCGTGTTCTACGGCACGCTCTGGGCGGCCGGCAGCGCCGACCTCGTCGCGACGCAGTTCTCGGTCACCTTCGAGGGCGTGATCGCGGTGCTGCAGGCGACGCTGGTGCTCGGCCCGATCGTCGCGTTCGCGATCGCGCGACGCGTCTGCCTCGGGCTGCAGCGTCGCGACCGCGATGCAGCGCTGCACGGATACGAGACCGGACGCCTCGTGCGCCTGCCCGGCGGCGAATACGTCGAGGTGCACGCGCCGCTCCCCGCCGAGGCGCTGGCGCGCATCGAGCGACCCGAGCCGCGGTTCCTGCTCGTGCTGCACCCGGACGAGCGTGGACGCCTCACCCTCGCCCGGCGACTGCAGGTGCGCCTGTCGCGCTGGTACCTCGCCGACAGCATCGACTCGGAGACGGGCGCGCGGATGGTGCCGGTGGGCGAGGTCGCCCGGCGGCCGTGACCGGCCTGGCGACATCGACTGCTTCCCGCCGCGACGAGCGAATTCGCAGGACCACACGGGCCACGGGTCCCCTGCAGCGGGCATGAACCGGCTCATCCTGCTTTGGCACACCGACGCCGACCGCGGCCGCACGCCCGCCGAGCCGAGCCGCCGCGCATCAGAACAGGCGCCGCTGCGCGACGACGTCGGCCCCCTCGAGCTCGAGCAGCCACCGCTTGCGGTCGAGGCCGCCCGCGTACCCGGTGAGCGATCCGTCGGCACCGACCACGCGGTGGCACGGCACGAGAATGCTGATCGGGTTCCGCCCCACCGCCCCGCCGACGCGCCGCGCCAGGTTGCGGTCGCCGAGGCGCAGCGCGAGCTCGCCGTAGGTCGCGGTCGATCCGTACGGGATCTCGCGCAGCATCCCCCACACCGCGTGTTGGAAGTCGTCACCGGTCGGCGTGAGGGGCAGGTCGAAGCGGATGCGGCGTCCCGCGAGGTACTCGTCGAGCTCCGCGCCGAGCCGGGCGAACAGCTCGTCCCCGCGCGCGTCCACCTCGGTGCCGAGCGAGTCGGCGGCGGGCGGATGCCAGTGGCCCGGGAAGTACAGCCCCATCAGGCCGTCGGCGTCGCTGACCACGAGCAGGTCGCCGAGCGACGTGCGGAGCGTGGCGTGACGTCGGGGCATGCGTCGATTCTCGCGCTTCGGAGCATCCGCCGCGCGGCATCCGTCAGCGGGAATCGGACCTGACCGTGGTGCGCGCCGGCCCTGCGCACAGCCGCTCGAGCCCGCACCCAGCCCGACCACCACCGAACCGCGCACCGAATTCGCAGGATCATCCGACCGATGCGCCCCGCACCGCCGCCATCGCCCGGCTCATCGGTCGGATGGTCCTGCGAACTCGCAGCGCCCTGCGCCCGCCCTGCCCCCGCCCACCCGCCAGCGACGCCGACCTCCGGGTCACCCCGGACCCCGCCGCCCCCACGCCGGAGTAACCTGCACCCGATCGGAGCGCGCCGCGGCGCGCCGGGCGCCGCGGCCGCCTCCGCATGAGGGAACGGGGGCCCATCATGCTGACTTCACGACTCTTCGCGGGCGACGACCTGCTCGAGCGCATCGCGAGCGGCGCGCCCGACCGGATCTCGCAGACGCAGAACCGGTTCCATCCGGCAGTCGGCACGGTGCAACAGGCCCTGCTCCTGTGGGAGCCCGACGTGCTGCCGCTGAATGGCGCCGACGGCGAGTACGGCGGCGAGACCGAAGCGGCGGTGGTGCGCTTCAAGATCGAGGAGCTCGGGGTGGCGAATCCGTTCCCAGACGTCGGCCCGCTCACGGTGCAGCGCCTCGACGAGATCGCCGCGGCGGCCGAGCAGCCGTCGCCCGCGCCGGTGCGGGTGCGGCACGACATCTGGGCGCTGCAGCCGACGGCGGATGCCGCGTGGCATCCGTTCGTCGATGCGTACGAGCGTGCGGTCGCCGCCCTGCGCGACCCGGCGCAGGCGGCGCCCGCGCGCTGGGACTACCAGGCGGCGCTGCACGGCACGCCGTTCGCGACCGGCGACCCGCTGCTCGCGAACTGCCAGCACGGCACGTGGTACTTCCTGCCGTGGCATCGCATCTACCTGGCGCACTTCGAGCGGATCCTGATCGATGTGATCGCGGGCATGCCCGAGGTAGACGACGACACGAAGGCGACGTGGGCGCTGCCGTACTGGAACTACCACCGGCCGGCGACGGCGTTCCTGCCGCATCCGTTCCGGACGCCGCTCCGCCCGGACGGCGCGCCGAATGCGCTGTTCGACCCGGCGCGCACGCTCGTCGACACGCTGATCGACCCGGCGATGCTCGACACGTCCGGATGGCTCGACCGCACCCTGCCCTTCAGCGGCCCGTTCAGCCAGGCCACGAACACGACGTTCGGCGGCGAGCGCACGCCGGCGACCCACCGGGCGGCCGGTGGTACCGGCCAGCTCGAGCGCTCGCCCCACAACGCGGTGCACAACGCCGTCGGCGGCAACATGCTGAACCCCGCGGTCGCGGGTCGCGACCCGGTCTTCTGGCTGCACCACGCCAACATCGACCGCCTCTGGGAGGTGTGGCGCGTCACGCAGGGCGTCGGCCGCGATGAGCCGCGGGCCGCGTACCTCGACGAGCCGTTCCCGTTCCTCGAGCTGGACGGCGCGGTCGAGCCGTGGCATCCGGCCGACGTGGCGGACACCGCGCCGCTCGGGTACGAGTACGACGACCTGTCGAAGCCCGCGCCCGTGTTCGTGCTGGGCGTGCTGCAGCCCGAGTGGGTGGATGCGCTGGCCGGCGTGTTCGCGCCGGTGCCGGTGCCGGTCGGGCCCGGAGGGGCGCCGGTGCCGCCGGGGCCGGTCGGGCCCGGTGGCGGCGGCTTCGGCGTCGCACCCGAGGTCGAGGGCGGGGCGGATGCCGCGGCGCGGCGTCGCGCGCCCGATGCGGGTGGGCCCGGGGCGGGTGGGCCCGGGGCGGGTGGGCCCGGGGCGGGACGTCGTGCGCCCGGGGCGGGTGGACCCGCGGCGGGTGGGCCCGCGGAGCCGCCGACCGGCACGCCCGCCGCGCCGGCGCCCGAGCCGGCGCCGCGCCGCCTCGAGCGCATCGGCGCGCTCGATCGCACCCTGCGCCTGAGCGGCGGCGAGTCGCCGACACTGGAGCTTCCGCTCGACGCTCCCCCGCCGCCGGTGGAGCGCGCGCCCGCGGACCGCGGCCCGTTCGGCCTCGACGCAGACGATGCGGCGGCCGGCGCCGCGGAGCCGCCGACGCGGTACTTCATCCGCGTCGAGCACGTGTCGGTCACGCGGAACTCCGACCGGATCTACTCGCTCTACCTCGACCCCGACGGCGACGACCCCGAGGCCGCGAGGTTCGTCGCGACGCTGCCGACGTTCGGCGCCGAGCGGGCCGACGAGCCCGATTCCCAGCACGGCCTCTCGTTCACGTTCGAGATCACGGAGATCGTCGAGGACCTCATCGCGGCGGGCACCTGGAACCCCTCGGTCGCGCGCGTCACGCTCCGCCTCGGCGGCGAGGCCTCCGACCGGTCGCCCGACCCGGAGCTCTCCATCGGCAGCATCGACGTCTTCGCGGGGTGACGGATGTCGCGTCCTGACGTGGTGACGATCGCCGCCTCGACCCGGGTCGGCGCGGGCCTGCGCGGACTGCGGCGGGACGAGCTCGCCGTGCTCGGCGTCGCCGCGGCGGCGTGGATCGGGTGGTTCGCCATCGCGGTCGCGGCGGGTGCGGCATCCGGTTCGGGCGGGACGTCGGCTCACCGGCATCTGCTGCTCGGACTCGGCTCACAGGCCGGAACCCGGCCGCCCGGCGGCGAGACCTCGATCATCGCCGGCGCGGAGGCCGGGTCGCCGGCGCTCGCGGCCGCAGACCCGGCGGGCCTCTCGATGATCGCTCCGACCCTCGCGATGTGGGCCCTGATGGTCGCGGCGATGATGCTCCCGACCGTGCTGCCGCTCGTGCGGTACGTCGCCGACGTGAGCCGACCCGCCCGGCGTGCGTCGATGGTCGCGACGTTCGTCGGCGCGTACCTGGCGGCGTGGTGCGCCGTGGGCGCGGCCGTCGTCGCGGCCGAGTTCACGGCCACCACCGCGTTCGGGCCCGTGCCGAGGGCCGCGCTCGTCGTCATGATCGTCGCGGCCGCGCTGTGGGAACTCACGCCGGCCAAGCGCCACGCGCTCGCGCGCTGCTGCCGAACGGCGCCGATCCGGCTGCGAGGTGCGGCGGCGTACGGCTCGTCCGCCGCACTCGGGCTTCGCCATGCCGTCGTGTGCGTGATCGCATGCGGCCCGGCCATGGCGGTCCTGGCACTGGCGGGACATCCGCTCGTCGCCACGGTCGTCGTCGCCGCGCTGCTCACCGGCGAGAAGCTCTGGCGCCGCGGAGTGCAGCTTCGGGCCTGGGCCAGTGCGGCCGGGCTGCTGCTGGCGTCGGCGGCGGTGGTCGCGTGATCTCGCGACGTGCGCCACGGAAGCCGCGGCATCCGCTCGCCATGACCGCCGTATCACCGGCCGCCGGACAGCTCACGCTCGCCGCTTCGAGGAAGTGAGGTACGCAGGACGAGACGAGTGATGCGGCTCCAGCGGCGGGCGACGCGCAGCACATCCTGCAGACTCGCCCCGCGGCTCCCCACGGCTCGCGCGGCGTGCCGCGGCTCGCGCGGCTCCCCGCGGCTCGCGCGGCTCCCCGCGCGAGCCCCTGCGACCGTCACGCATCGGAATGCGGTGGAAAGGTGAACGCGGAATACCTTTCCACCCGGTTCGAGAGCGTGACCATCGCGAGACCGGGACGCGATGGGGGTGCCGCACCCACCGCGAGCCGCGCCATCCGCCCCCGACTCGTCGACAGCGAGGGACCAAGTCCCCGCGAGCACCCGCCCCGGCCGCGCAGACTCGGAGGCGGGGCCGCCGCGGCGAAGCCGGGCTCCCGATCCCACCGATCCACAGGAGGAACATCATGCGTGCAGCCGTCGTGACGGCGTTCGACCGGCCCGTCGACCTCGAGGACCGGCCGATCCCGGAACCGGGCGCCGGTCAGGTGCTCGTCCGACTCGAGACGTGCGGGCTCTGCCACACCGACATCCACGCGATGCGGGGCGACTGGCCGGTCAAGCCCGGTCTGCCGTTCGTGCCGGGGCACGAGGGCGTCGGCATCGTCGAGAAGGTCGGCGAGGGCGTCACGTCGCGTTCGGTCGGCGAGCGCGTCGCGATGCCGTGGCTCGGGCACGCGTGCGGCGAATGCCGCTTCTGCGTGTCGGGGCGCGAGAACCTCTGCGAGGCCCAGCAGAACACCGGGTACTCGATCGACGGCGGGTACGCCGAGTACGCCGTCGCCGATGCGCGCTTCGCGGCTCCGGTGCCCGAGGGCGTGTCGGCACTGGATGCCGCGCCGCTGACCTGCGCGGGCGTCACGACGTACGCGGCCGTGAAGAACGCCCGGCTGGTGCCGGGTGAGCGCGTGGCGGTGTTCGGCGTCGGCGGGCTCGGCCACCTCGCGGTGCAGTACGCACGGCTCGTCGGAGCCGAGGTGATCGCGGTCGACATCACCACGGAGAAGCTCGACCTCGCCCGCGAGCTCGGCGCCGACCACACCGTCGACGCATCGAAGGTCGACCCGGTCGCGGCGATCGCCGAGGTCGGTGGGGCGGATGTCGCGATCGTGCTCGCCGTCGCGCCCCAGGTGTTCGACCAGGCGTTCGCGTCGCTGAACCGCGGCGGGCGGATGGTGCTCGTCTCGCTGCCGGCCGAAGGCACGTTGACGGTGCCGATCTTCGACACGGTGCTGAAGGGCATCTCGATCATCGGCTCGATCGTGGGCACCCGGCAGGACCTCGCCGAGGTGTTCGCGCTGCACGCGCTCGGGCGCACCCGGGTGGTCGCGGTGCCGCGCGACCTGGGCGACGTGAACTCCGCCGTCGACGAGGTGCTGCACGGCGACGTGCCGGCGCGGCTGGTGTTCGAGTACGGCGCGAGCTGACCCGCTGCGCGCCGGGCCGTCTGCCGCGGCGCCCGGGGCGGTGCGTTCGCCGCCGCCCGTCCGCCGGACCGCGCAGTTCGCAGGATGAGACGTGCGATGACCTCCCGTGAAGCGGGATGACGGGGCTCATCCTGCGAACTCGCACCATCACGCCCCGCCGGGCGCACCGCTTGGGCCCGCCGGGCCGATCGGTTCGTAGGACGAGCGGTGCCATGGGTCTCGCTGGTGACCTCTGACGCAGCACATCCTGCGTATTCCGGAACCCCGACAGCGGTAGATCGTTGAGTTCGCAGGGTGAGCCGTTCCACGGCCTCGCCCGGACCCGGGGTGACGCGGCTCATCCTGCATACTCGCTACCGCCCGGCCGCGCGCCCGCCGTCGCGCTGCGTCGGCGCCGGACCCCGAGCGGATGCCGGGGCATCCGCTCGCGCCCCGACCGGCGTGTGGTCGGGCGACGCCAGCCACTCGTCGAACGCGATCGTGGCGCGGTCGGCGTCCGCGCCGCCGCGGAGCACTCCCGACGCCGACGCGCGCCCGTACGCCCCGGGCAGCGGGAACTCGACGACCGTACGGCGCACGCCGTCGCGGGCGAACATGCGTCGCACCATCTCGACGAGCCGCTCCTCGCGCGGGCCGGTCAGATCGCGCGCGCGACCGACTGCGCCACCCTCGGCGAGCTCGACGAGCCGTGCCCCGACCTCGCGCGCCGCGACCGGCCGGTACCGCCCGACCGGAATCGGGGTGATCAGGCGACCGAGCGAGAGCCGCGCCGTCACCTGCTCGGCGAACTCGTGGAACTGCGTCGCGCGCAGGATCGTGTACGGCACCGGGCCGGCCTCGACGAGGCGCTCCTGCGCGTGCTTGCCGGCGAAGTACGACGCGTCGACGCCGTCGATGCCGACGATCGACAGTGCGACGTGATGGCGCACGCCGGCGTCGCGCTCGGCGGCGAGCAGGTGCTCGGTGACCGCGGTGAAGAAGGCGCGCGACCGCTTCGCCGCGGTGGTCTGCACGCTCGTCACGTCGATCACGGCGTCGATGCCGTCGAGCGCGGACGCCAGCGTCGCACCCACGGGTCCGGTGCCGCGCTCGAGGTCGAAGCCGACGCCGCGGGTAAGCGACAGGATGTCGTGCCCGCGGGCTTCCGCGGCGGCGACGGTATGGCGTCCGACGACGCCGGTCGCTCCGGCGATGGCGATCCTCATCGGGCCACCTCCGTTGTGGTGCCGGCGGTTCGGCCCGAGGGCGGGGCGGATGCCGCGGGGCCCGAGTCTCGGGCGTGCGGCGCACGGCCCGCGGCATCCGCTCCGGTCGCGGCATCCGCTCGGCCCTGATCGCGCCCCGGGATCAGCAGGAGGACGCCGAGCGCGAGCGCGAGCGTGAGAGACGCGATCGCGGCGATGTCGTCGGCCGCGCCCTGGTGGCCGAGGTGCGTGACGTGGTATCCGAGGTGCAGCGCGCCGAAGACCGTCCACGCGAGGCCCAGTGTGCGGAACACCGCCCGGCTCCGCCAGACCAGCCCCGCGACGCTCGCGACGCCCAGCCCGAGGTAGAAGGCGCCGACGTCGCGGATGAGGTGCTCGTTGAATGCTCCGTCGGTCGAGATCCAGGTGCCGAGCACGCCGGGGAAGGAGTCGTAGAAGGATCGGGGCGCGAAGAACGCCCAGCCGCCGACGACGAGTGCGATGGCCGCCGATGCTGCGAGCGCGGCCGTGTGGATTCTGCTCATGCACACTCTGACGAAACGGCGCCCCGAAGTGTGACGGCACTCACGATTCGGGCCGCTGTGTCGTCATGCTGGGTGGGAGGGAATGGGAATGACGATGACGGATGACCCGGAGCGCGACGCCCACGGCACCGACGCGCGAGAGGACGACGGCGATGGCGACCCGCGGCGCGACGCCCGCGCCGAGCTCGCCGACGTGATCGACGAGCGACGCCGGCTGCTCGCGCTCGCGTACCGGATGCTCGGCACGACCGGCGAGGCCGAGGATGCGGTACAGGAGACCTACGTGCGCTGGTACCGGATGTCGGATGCCGAGCGCGATGCGATCGCGAACCCCGCGGGCTGGCTGACCCGCGTCGCGGGGCGCGTGTGCCTCGACCTGCTCGGCACCGCGCGAGCGCGGCGCGAGCGGTACGTCGGCCCGTGGCTGCCCGAGCCGCTGCCGGCCGGGTACTTCGCCGCGGGCACCGGCGCGGCCGCGACATCCGCCGCCACCGTGTCGGCCGGCGTCGCCGGCGGGTCGGTCACCGCACAGACGGACGCCGCGACCGACCCGCTCGACCGCGTGACCCTCGACGAGGCGGTGAGCAGCGCGCTGCTCGTGGTGCTCGAGGCGATGACGCCACCCGAGCGGGTGTCGTTCGTGCTGCACGACGTGTTCGCGGTGCCGTTCCCCGAGATCGCCGAGATCGTCGGCCGCTCCCCCGCCGCGGTGCGCCAACTCGCGACCTCGGCCCGGCGCCGCGTGGCCGCCGAACGTTCCCGCCAGGTCTCGCGCGCAGAGCACGATGCCGTGGTCGCCGCGTTCGCCGCCGCCACGCAGGCGGGCGACCTCGCCGCCCTCACCCGCGTGCTCGACCCCGACGTGACGCTCCGCTCCGACGGCGGCGGCCTCGTCTCGGCAGCCCGCAAGCCCGTGTTCGGCGCCGAGAACGTGGCGCGGTTCCTGCTGGGCCTGCTCGCCAAGAACCCGACCGACCGGGTCGAGCCGGCGGCGACGACGGATGGCACGGGCTTCGCGGTTCTCCGCGACAGCGTGGTGATCGGCGTCGTGAACCTGAACGTCGTCGCCGGCCGCGTCGCCGACCTGTGGATCGTGATGAATCCGGAGAAGCTGGGGGCGTGGCGGGTCTGAGCCGAACGGGCGAACCCCGCAAGGCTCACGAGCACAGAACCGTTGTCTGTCAGTGCCGTGCGGGGTGCCGACCGGCCGCCCACTCATCCAAGACTGCCCTGGTCAGTTTCGACACACTGACGCGTGACTCTTCGGCTGCTTCCTCGAGCGCCTCGTAAAGGTCGTCGTGCACGCGAACCGAGAGTCGGCGGGCATGCGTTCCATCGCGGTTGAGCGACTTGCCGCCCGGAAGGAGGTTCGCGCGTCGTACATCCTCGACGATCCTCTCGACACGCTCGTCGGTAAGTGGTTCGCCGCGATAGGAGACCTCCTCGGTCTCTACGAGGTGCACCTCGGGGTCCCGGGGTAGCTCGAAGTGCCGACGACTCGTCGGGCTCATCTGCTCCTCCTGTACCTCGTCGGCATTGCATGGATGATCGTCCAACCCTCGCCGCGATCGTCGGGCACCAAGACCAATTCGAGCTCCACGCCCCGGTCATCCGTTCCGATGATCCGGACTGCATCACCGTCCTCGGCACGGGCCGTCTCGTTCCGAAGCGCCTCGAGCATGTGCCGTACTCCGACCCGATGTCTCCGAGCTGATCTCGCAACCCTCAGCACCGCAGTTCGAGCATGTCAGACATCACCGATAGTACACCGGCACTGTCGAGGCGCAAGCATGCGAGCGGCACCGACCTCGTCATCACGCCCCCACCGCCCGCCGCACCACCACGCGATCGACGAGCCGCTCGACGATCGTGCCCTCGGGCAGCACACCGGCGATCGCCACGAGGTTCCATGCCTGAGCGACCGCGTCGAACTCGCAGGTGCAGCCGAGACTGCGTTTGAAGCGGTGCGTGGCGTCGAGGCAGTCGACGTAGGCCGCGAAGTCGAGGTCGGGCATCGTTCGCACGACCGCGGTCGTGGTGACGCCGTCGCTCGTCATGCCGCGGAACGTGCGGCCGCAGTCGCACGAGCCGTACGGATGTCGCGCGCTGTACGGGCACGCCTCGATCATGTGGACGAGCTCACCCTCGACGCACCGCATGACGTCGGTCGATCTCGTACCCTGGGCTTCGCCGGTCGCGACCAGCACCTTCATCTTCCACTCCGAGCCCGGCACGAGTTCACGAGTAAGTACGCCCCAACGTAGGCGGCGCCTCCGACATCGCGAGTCGAGGCGTCTGCGTCCGAGGCCGTCCACCACCACGCCGACCACGCAGCCGCCACCCGTTGACGCCCCGTCGAACCGCGACGAGGCTGACCCCATGGCCGACCCCACCCTCGCGAACTGGCGCCGCGTCGACGACTACCTGGCAGCGACGCTGCTCGACGACGACCCCGCCCTGACCGCCGCCCGCCGCGACTCGGCCGCCGCGGGCCTGCCCGCGATCGAGGTCACGCCGCTCGCCGGGAGGCTCCTCGAGCTCCTCGCCCGCATGACGGGAGCCCGACGAGTGCTCGAGATCGGCACCCTGGGTGGCTATTCGACGATCCACCTGGCCCGAGGCATCCGCCCCGACGGCCTCGTGGTGACGCTCGAGCTCGAGCAGCGGCACGCCGACGTGGCCCGCGCGAACCTCGAGCGAGCGGATGTCGCGGGCCGCGTCGAGATCATCGTGGGGCGCGCCGCCGACACGCTGCCGCACCTCGCCGAGCGGCTCGCCGAGCACGGACGCGCCGACGCCGCCGCCGACCCCTTCGACCTCGTCTTCATCGACGCCGACAAGGAGTCGAACGCGCTCTACCTCGACTGGGCGATCCGGCTGGGGCGCCCCGGCACGGTCATCGTCGTCGACAACATCGGACGCGCGGGCGAGGTCGCCGATCCGGAGAGCGTCGACCCGATGGTGGTCGGCACGCAGCGCGGCCTCGAACTGCTCGGCAGCGACCCGCGGGTGGATGCCACGGCGCTCCAGACCGTCGGCGCGAAGGGGTGGGACGGGCTCGCGATCGGGCTCGTCCGGTAACGCGCGGCGCGGCGCGGCGCGGCGCGAGTTCGCAGGATGACACGCCCGATCCATCCCCCCCCGCGCCCCCATCGCCCGGCTGATCCTGCGAATTCGACCGAACGAACACCCCGAGGTGGACACCTTGCACGGACTCGACGCCGCCCGCACCGCACCGGCCTACGCTGGCCGTGGAACCGACCGGGAGGGGTGGTGAGTTCCATGACTGCGACGAAGCAGTGGAGCGTCACCGTCGACATCGACGAGCAAGAAGACAGCACCTGGGCGCACGTCAGCCTGCGCACTCCGGCAGGGATGGACGTGACCGGCGACGGCCACGCGCAGCGCAATCCGCTCGATCCGAGCGTGCCCGAGATCGGCGACGAGCTCGCGGTCTCGCGCGCGCTCCGCAACCTCGCCGAGCGCATGCTCCACACCGCGGAGAAGGACATCCGCGGCGCGACCGGCCAGCCGGCGCACCTGCACCGGTAGGTGCGAGCGGTCGACGCCTGCGCCGACTCGGTGGCGATGACGGATGCCGCGGCGCGGCCGGCATCCGCGAACCCGGGTCGCCTCGGGCGTACGCGCGCCGTTGCCCCCGCTCGAACGCAGCCCGTCGTCATACGCACGAAACATTCATCGGTTCTCGACGAGATACGCCGATCAAGGTGCGCATTTCCGCTCGATACGGTTGATTCTCGCGATTCTTTCGCCCTGATTTGGCACGGCCGCGCCCGAGCCGTGAGGCAACCTCGATTCACCGGCATCCACCCGCCGGCCCCGACGCCTCACGACATCGAAAGGGAGTCCACCGTGACCACCAACATCCTCTGGCTCTCCGACCTCGGCCTCGACGACATCGGGAAGGTGGGCGGCAAGAACGCCTCGCTCGGTGAACTCATCCACAACCTCGACGCCGCCGGCGTGAACGTGCCCGAGGGGTTCGCGACCACGGCCGACGCGTTCCGCACGTTCCTCGCCCAGACCGGCCTCGAGGACCGGATCGCCGCGACGCTCCTCGGGCTCGACAGCTCTGACACGCTCGCGCTGGCTCGCGCCGGGCGCATCATCCGCGAGGACATCATCGCGACCCCGCTGCCCGACGACCTCGAGTCCGAGATCCGCGCCGCGTACGCGACCCTCACCGAGGGCGAGGACCCGTCCGACCCGGTCTCGTGGGCCGTGCGCTCGAGCGCGACCGCGGAGGACCTCCCCGACGCATCCTTCGCCGGCCAGCAGGAGACGTTCCTCAACATCCGCGGCATCGACCAGATCCTCCAGGCGGTGCACGAGGTGTTCGCGTCGCTCTACAACGACCGCGCGATCTCGTACCGCGTCCACCACGGCTTCGCCCACCTCGACGTCGCGCTGTCGGTGGGCATCCAGCGGATGGTGCGGAGCGACCTCGCCTCGTCGGGCGTGATGTTCACCATCGACACCGAGTCGGGCTTCTCGAACGCGGTGCTCATCACGTCGGCGTACGGGCTCGGCGAGGGCGTCGTGCAGGGCGCGGTGAACCCCGACGAGTTCGTCGTCTACAAGCCGGCGCTGAACACCGGCCGGCCCGCGATCCTGAAGCGCACGGCGGGCGAGAAGGCGACGAAGATGATCTACACGAAGTCGAAGCATGTCGGCCGCACGGTCGAGTTCGTGCCGGTCACCCCGGTAGAGGCGCGACGCTTCAGCCTGACCGACGCCGAGATCGAGGAACTCGCCCGCTACGCCGTCAGCATCGAGCAGCACTACGGCCGCCCGATGGACATCGAGTGGGCGAAGGACGGCATCGACGGCCGCCTGTACATCGTGCAGGCCCGGCCCGAGACGGTGGTCGCCCGCCGGACCGGCCGCACAGAGCGGTTCGTCCTCGGCGAGCGCGGCACGGTCGTCACCGAGGGGCGCGCGATCGGGCACAAGATCGGCTCCGGCCCGGCGCGCGTGCTCTCGTCGATCGAGGACATGCACGAGTTCAACCCGGGCGACGTGCTCGTGGCCGACATGACCGACCCCGACTGGGAGCCGGTGATGAAGATGGCGTCGGCCATCATCACCAACCGCGGCGGCCGCACCTGTCACGCCGCGATCATCGCGCGCGAGCTCGGCGTGCCCGCCGTCGTCGGTACGGGCGACGCGACATCCGCCCTCGTCGACGGCCAGCAGGTCACCGTCTCGTGCGGTGAGGGCGAGACCGGGTACGTCTACGAGGGCACGCTCGACTACTCGATCGAGTACACCGACCTCGGCGACCTGCCCGAGATCCCGACGTCGGTGATGATGAACGTCGGCACGCCCGAGCAGGCGTTCAACTTCGCGCAGACACCGAACGACGGCATCGGCCTGGCCCGCCTGGAGTTCATCATCAACCGGCAGATCGGCATCCACCCGAAGGCACTGCTCGACGTCGACGACCAGGCTCCCGAGGTGGCGAAGGAGATCCGCGCGCGCATCGCGCCGTACGCCGGCGCGCGCGACTTCTTCGTCAAGCGCGTCGCCGAGGGCGTCTCGACGCTGGCGGCCGCGTTCGCGCCCGGGCCGGTGATCGTGCGGATGTCGGACTTCAAGTCGAACGAGTACGCCAACCTGGTCGGCGGCGACCGCTACGAGCTCGACGAGGAGAACCCGATGCTCGGGTTCCGCGGGGCGTCGCGGTACGTCTCGCCGGGCTTCCGGGAGTGCTTCGACCTCGAGTGCCAGGCGCTGAAGTTCGTGCGCGACGAGATGGGCCTGACCAACGTGAAGATCATGATCCCGTTCGTCCGCACGATCGCGGAGGCCGAGGCCGTCATCGCGGCGCTCGCCGAGAACGGGCTGGTCCGCGGGCAGAACGGCCTGCAGGTCGTGATGATGTGCGAGGTGCCGAGCAACGCCGTGCTCGCGCACGAGTTCCTCAACCACTTCGACGGCTTCTCGATCGGCTCGAACGACCTCACCCAGCTCACGCTCGGCGTCGACCGCGACTCGGCCGAGATGGCCCGCGTCTTCGACGAGCGCGACCCCGCGGTGCTGAAGATGCTGAGCATGGCGATCGAGGCGTGCGTCTCGCGCGGCAAGTACGTCGGCATCTGCGGCCAGGGCCCGAGCGACCACCCCGACTTCGCCGAATGGCTCATGTCGCAGGGCATCTCGTCGATCTCGCTCAACCCCGACACGGTTGTCGAGACCTGGCAGCGGCTCGGCCGGATGGAGGCCGCGAAGCGGGAGGCGGCGCTCGTCTGACGGCTCGGCTGCGCCGGTCTCAGGGCGCAGCGGATGCCACGGGGTCGCGCGGGCGCACGATCGCCCGCGCGGCCCTGCTCGTCCGCGCCGCCTCGTGAGCGGATGCCACGGGTCGCCCGGCAGGGCAGACGCCGGCACGGCGGGCGGCTGCTCGGCGGGCGCCTGCACGCCGGGCGCCGGCACGCCGGGCACCGGCACGGCAGGCGCCGGCGGCGCCCAGGGCTCGGCCGCCGTCAGGCCGCCAACCGTTACCCGGACGACCCCCTCTCCGCAAATGGTGGGAGAAAGGTATCCCCGGGAATACCTTTCTCCCACCTCCCGAGGCGAGACCCTCACATGCCATACATGTACATATTTCTGTACAGCTACGCGATAGAATTGGCCAATGCCATCCGATCCGCTCGATGACCTCTCCGGCAGCCCGGTCATGCCAGTCGCCGAGGCGCGCGCCGGCCTCTCGGGCCTGCTCCGAGAGTTCCGCGCTCGCGGCGCGGAAGCACTCCCGGTCGTGATCGGATCGCATCGAAAGCCCGAAGCGGTGCTGGTGCCGTACGCAGTTCTCGGCACGCTTTCGAACACCCTCGAGCGGACATCAGAGCCCGTGCTCGACCTCCTCCACCGCCGCAAGCCGCTCATCGAGCGACTCGCCCGCGCGAATCGCATCCGCTCCGTGCAGGTGTTCGGCTCGGTGGCGCGCGGCGACGAGACCCCCGAAAGCGACGTCGACCTCCTCGTCGATCCCGACCCCGATGCGTCGCTCTTCGACCTCGCCCAATTCGAGCTCGACCTGGAGTCGCTGCTCGACCGCCCGGTGGTTGTCGTGTCGCGTCGCGCGCTCGACCCGAAACGCGATCGGGCCGTGCTGGCCGAGGCCGTCGACCTGTGAGGCCGGACGTTCGCATCGACCGCTGGCTGGACGACCTCAGCGCGACGCTCGAGACCGCCTCGACGCTGGTCGCCCGCGGGCACAAAGACTTCGTCCGCGACCCCGCGATCCCCCTTGCGTTCGAGGCTCTGTCGAATCGCGTCGGCGACCTCGCGAAGCGCTTGGTCGCCGCGGACCCGTCACGCTTCAGTGACCCTCTCTGGTCGCAGGCCGCACGCAACCGCGACTTCGTGGTCCACCACGACGACCGCGTCGACGCCGACGCGCTCTGGGTCACCGTGTCGCGCAGCTTCCCCGAGCTGGCAGAGCTCGTCGAGCGAATCCGCGGCTGAGAGGCGCGCTGGTCGCGGCATCCGTCATCGAACATCGGCGACCATGTCGATCGACCCGCTCGTCGTTCGACGTCTGAAGTGAGGGCGACCTCCGCCCGCTCACGAGAGGACAGAGCGATGACCCAGTACTTCCTGACCATGCCCCACGACTCGGCGGACGAGCCGACGATGGAGTCGATGCAGGCCATGGACCCGGCCGAGCTCGCGGCCGTGATGGCCGCGGTCGACGAGTTCAACACCGCGCTCGTCGAGTCGGGCGCGTTCCGCTTCGCCGGCGGCCTGCACCCGCCCTCGACCGCGAAGACCGTGGATGCCTCGGGCGCCGAGCCGCGCGTGCTCGACGAGCCGTTCGTCGAGGCGCCGCTGTACGTGGGTGGCTTCTGGGTGATCGAGGCGGCCGACGAGGCGACGGCCGTGGAGTGGGCGACGCGCGCCTCGCGCGCCGTGCAGACGCCGATCGAGGTGCGGGCGCTGCAGGAGGAGCCGGAGGCGTAAGCCGACCACCGCACCGCGACGGGTGCGGTCACGCGTTTCGGTCATGTGCACGACCATGCACATAAGCCGGAACAATGGGCGTCCACCTCCGCGCCGTCGATCCCGACCAAGGCCGGTTCACCTTCGCAGCACCGCTGGAACGGAGCGCTCGCCTACGCGCAGCCCGGCGCGGACAATCGCATGTGCGTTCCGCTGAATCCTCGCCCCGATCAGTGCAGAACGCACATGGTCTCCCGGGCGGGGCGGTGACTACTTTGAGTCCAACCAGTCCCCCAAAACTCGAAGGACGCTCATGTCTCGCATGGTTCACGCTGACGACTTCGCGCTGTCGCGCGTCACTCCCAGCGCGCAGAAGCATTGGTTCGGCATCGCGGTGCAGCGCTTCGGGCAGGTCTCCGCACTCTCGCAGTTCCTGCTCGGTGCCACCCTCGGCTACAGCATGACCTTCGGCGAAGCCGCCCTCGCCCTCCTGCTCGGGTCGATCATCCTCGAGGTGATCATGTGCATCGTCGGCATCATCGGGCAGAAGGAGGGCCTGAACACGGCACTCCTGGCACGCTGGACCGGGTTCGGTGAGGTCGGTGCCTCACTCGTCGGGCTCGCGATCGGCATCAGCCTCATCGGATGGTTCGGCATCCAGTCGGCGATCTCGGCGGAGTCGCTCGACGTGCTCCTCCCAGGTCTCATGCCCCTCTGGGCCTGGAGCCTCCTCTTCGGCCTCGCCGTGACCGCCATCGTGGCGTTCGGCTTCAAGGGCATGCAGTGGCTCGCGAACATCACCGTTCCGCTCTTCCTGATCCTCGTCGGCTGGTCGATCATCAGCGAGCTCGCGAACCACGACCTCGTCGAGCTGATGACCGGCCCAGCCCCCGGCCCGACCATGAGCGTCTGGCAGGGCACCGCCATCGTCGCGGGCGGCCTCATCGTCGGCGCGATCATCACCGCCGACATGACGCGCTTCAACCGGTCGCGGGCGGATGTCGTCAAGCAGACGGTCGTCGGCGTGAGCCTCGGCGAGTTCGTGATCGGCCTGGCCGGCGTCCTGCTCGCCCACGCCGCGGCATCCGGCAACATCGTCGCGATCGTCACCTCGTCGATCGGCTTCGTCGGCCTGATCATCGTGATCACCGGCACGCTGAAGATCAACGACTGGAACCTCTACTCCTCCACGCTCGGTCTCGTGAACTTCATCTCGACGGCGTTCAACCGCAACCTGCACCGCGTGACCACCACGATCGTCCTCGGCGTGGTCGGATCGATCCTGGCCGCCGTCGGCATCCTCGGCCAGTTCACCGGGTTCCTCATCATCCTGGGCGTCGCGTTCCCGCCGATCGCGGGGATCATGGTGGCCGAGTACTTCATCGTGAAGCGCTGGCGCGGCGACCTCGACGCGACCCGCGAGGCGGGCACCCTCCCGGCGTCCGCGCCGCGGATCGTGCCGGCGACGATCATCATCTGGGCGATCTCGGCCCTGGTCGGCTACTTCGTCACCTGGGGCATCCCGCCGGTGCTCTCGCTCATCACCTCGATGGTGCTGTACGTCATCGCCGGCAAGCTCGGCTGGGTCCGTGGCGTCGGATCGGCGCGCACCATCCAGGCCGACCAGTCCGGCACGGCGGAGGGCGACACCGACGCAGCTGACGCCACCGACGCCACCGCGACCGCCTCGTCCACCGCCACCACGCGCTGACCCCGGCGGCACGCTGAACCCGGTCACCCAACCAGACGAAACGGAAGCGACACCATCATGCACATCGGCATCGACGTCGGCGGCACCAACACCGATGCCGTCCTCATGGACGGCACCACCACCCTCGCCGGCGTGAAGCACTCCACCACACCTGATGTCACGACCGGCATCGTCCAGGCGATCGAGGACCTGCGCTCGATGCACCCGTTCGAGGGCGGGCAGATCGACGCGGTGATGATCGGCACGACGCACTTCATCAACGCGCTCGTGGAGGCGAAGCGGCTGGCGCCCACCGCGGCGCTGCGGCTCGGACTGCCCGCGACGAAGGCGCTCCCGCCGCTCGTCGACTGGCCCGAGGCGCTCGCCGAGGCGATCAGCGCGAGGAGCTACCTCGCGCACGGGGGCTACGAATTCGACGGCCGCCCGATCTCGCCCCTCGACCCCGACGAGCTCCGCGCGCACGCCGCCGACATGAGGGCCAACGGCATCCGCTCGGTCGCGATCTCGTCGGTCTTCAGCCCCGTCAACCACGACCTCGAGGTCGAGGCGGGGCGCATCATCGCCGAGGAGCTCGGGCCGAACGTCGCGATCTCGCTGTCGCACGAGATCGGCCGGATCGGCCTGCTCGAGCGCGAGAACGCGACGATCATCAACGCGGCGCTCCGCGAGCTCGCGTCGGAGATCGTCGACGGCCTCACGGCTGCGGTCCGCAAGCAGGGCATCGACGCGCAGATCTTCCTCAGCCAGAACGACGGCACGCTGATGGACGAGGACTACGTTCGCCTCTACCCGGTGGCGACGTTCGCATCGGGACCGACGAACTCGATGCGAGGCGCCGCGATCACGAGCGGACTCGAGACCTGCGCCGTGGTCGATGTCGGCGGCACCACCGCCGACATCGGGCTGCTCATCAACGGGTTCCCCCGCGAGACCGCCAACGAGGTGAAGGTGGCGGGCATCCGCACGAACTTCCGGATGCCCGACGTGCTCTCGATCGGCATCGGCGGCGGCAGCATCGTCGACCCCGAGACCGGCGAGGTCGGGCCCGAGTCGGTCGGCTACCGGCTCACCACCGAGGCCCTGGTCTTCGGCGGCTCCACCCTGACGGCGACCGACATCGCGGTCGCTGCCGGACGCGCCGAGGTCGGCGACCCGTCGAAGGTGGCGCACCTCGACCCCGCGCTCGTCTCGAAGGTGCTCGCGCGCATCGCCGAGCGCGTCGCGGAGGCGGTCGACCGCATGCGCACCTCGCCCGAGCCGATCCCCGTGGTCGCGGTCGGGGGCGGCTCGATCCTCCTGCCCGAACTGCTCCCGATGTTCGGCAAGGTGCATCGGCCCGAGAACTACGCCGTGGCGAACGCGATCGGCGCGTCGATCGCGCAGGTCGGCGGCGAGATCGACAAGGTCTACGCCATCGAGCCGGGCCGACGCGAGGAGGCGATCTCCGAGGTGCGCGCGGAGGCCGTCGACAAGGCCATCGCCGCGGGCGCCGCACCCCGATCGGTCGCGATCGTCGACTTCGACGAGGTGCCGATCCCGTACCTGCCGGGCAACGCCACCCGGATCCGGGTCAAGGCCGTCGGCGACCTCGACATGGCGGTGTGACGATGAGCTGGACGATCACCCCCGACGACATCCACGACCTCGCCCGCGGTGCGGCCGTCCTCGGGACCGGCGGAGGCGGCGACCCCTACATCGGTGCCCTGCTCGCCGCCCAGGCGCTCGCCGAGCACGGCGACGTGACCGTGGCCACGCTCGACGAGGTGCCGGCCGACGCGGTCGTGCTCACGGTCGCGATGATGGGCGCCCCGACCGTCATGGTCGAGAAGCTGCCGAGCCTCGACGAGGTGGTTGCGCCGGTGCACGCACTCGGCACCCACCTCGGCCGGCCTGTGACGCACATCGCGTGCGCCGAGGTCGGCGGTGTGAACTCGACGATCCCGATCGCCGCGGCCGCCGCGCTCGGCCTGCCGCTCATCGACGCCGACGGCATGGGCCGGGCGTTCCCCGAGCTCCAGATGGTGCTGCCCACCCTGTACGGCATCACGGCCTCGCCCCTCGCGTTCGGCGACGAGAAGGGCAACGTGGGCGTGCTGCAGACCGTCGACAACAGCTGGACGGAGCGCATCGCCCGGGTCGCCTGCGTCGAGATGGGCTGCTCGGTGATGATCTCCGGCTTCCCGATGTCAGGAGACCAGGCGCGCGCCGCACTGGTGCCCGGCTCGCTCGCGCACTGCATCGAGATCGGGCGCGGCATCACCGCCGCACGCGCCGAGAAGGCCGACCCCGTCGAGCGCACGGTCGACCTGCTCGGCGGGCGCGAACTGTTCGCCGGCAAGGTCGTCGACGTCGAGCGCGGCACCACGGCCGGCTTCGCGCGCGGTCGGGCCCGTATCGATGGGGCGGATGCCGCGCAGGCGCCGTCCACGATGACCCTGTCGTTCCAGAACGAGCACCTCATCGCCGAGGTCGACGGCCGCACGCTCGTGACCACGCCCGACCTCATCATCGTGCTCGAGCACGACTCGGGCCTGCCGATCACGACCGAGGCCCTCCGGTACGGGCAGCGGGTGCGGGTGATCAGCGCGCCGAGCGACGAGCGCTGGCATTCGCCCGAAGCCCTCGCCCTGGTCGGCCCGGCGTACTTCGGCTACGACCGGCCGGCGCATCGCTTCGACGGCACCGTCGACGCGGACCTGGAGGAGGCGGCGGCATGAGCTGGCAACTGACGGCGGCCGACCTGCCGGATCTCGCGCGCGGCGCGACGCTGCTCGGCACGGGCGGCGGCGGCGACCCGTACATCGGCAAGATGCTCGTCGAGCGCGTGCTGGGCGACGGGTCGATCACGATACTCGACCCCGACGAGCTGGCGGACGACCTCTTCGTCATCCCCACCGCGCAGATGGGGGCGCCGACGGTCATGGTCGAGAAGATCCCGGCCGGAACCGAGCCGACACTGTCGCTGCGCATCCTCGAGGACCACCTCGGCCGGCGAGCGGATGCCACGATGCCCATCGAGTGCGGCGGGATCAACTCGATGATCCCGCTCGTCGTCGCCGCGGAGACCGGCCTGCCGGTCGTCGACGCCGACGGGATGGGCCGGGCGTTCCCGGAGCTCTCGATGGAGACCTTCGCGGTCTACGGCGTGCACGGCTCGCCGCTCGCCCTCGCCGGCGAGCGCGGCGAGCGCGTCATCATCGACACCGGCGACGACGACCGGCAGATGGAGTGGCTGGCCCGGGCCATCACGATCCGGCTCGGCGGCGTGGGGCATATCGCCGAGTACGCGATGACCGGCGCCGACGTGCGACGCACCGCGGTGCCGCGCACGATCTCGATGGCCCTGGCGCTCGGCCGGAGCATCCGCCTCGCCCGCGAGCAGCATCGCTCGCCCTTCGAGGCGATCGCCGAGACGCTGTCGCCGACGCTCTACTCGCACGTCCGCGATCTGTGCGTCGGCAAGGTGACCGACGTCGAGCGACGCACGACCGACGGGTTCGCGAAGGGGCGCGCGGTGATCTCGCCGCTCGACCCCGCCGACGGCGGCACGTTCGAGATCTCGTTCCAGAACGAGAACCTCATCGCGCGTCGCGACGGCGCAGTCGTCGCGATCGTGCCCGACCTCATCTGCGTCGTCGACCACGAATCGGCCGAGCCCATCACGACGGAGGGGCTGCGCTACGGGCAGCGGGTGCGGGTGCTCGGCATCTCGACGCCCGAGATGATGCGCACCCCGGCGGCGCTCGCCGCGTTCGGCCCCACCGCCTTCGGGCTCTCCGAGTCCTTCGTTCCGGTCGAGCACGTTCCGGTCGAACGCTCCGCGGAGGCCGCCCGAGTCTAGGCTTCAGGCATGGCGAGGACCCTCGAGCTGGCGCAGTTGCCCGCGCTCGGCCGCGGGTTCTCGCTGCTCGGCTCGGGCGGCGGTGGCAGCACCACGATGCTCGAGCTGCTGCTCGCGGATCCCTCGCTCTGGCCGATCACCATCCACGATGTGCGCGAGCTCGACCCGTCGCTGCCGTGCCTCGGCGGCGCGTTCGTCGGCTCCACGATGCTCCTCGGTGAGCGGCTGGTGGGCGACGACCCGTTCGGTGAGCTCATGGCCGCGGCCGAACGCTGGGTCGGCCGGCCCGCTGCCGCCGTGTGCTCGCTCGAGGGCGGCGGCATGAACGGCCTCACCCCGCTGGTCGTGGCCGGCGAGCGCATGATCCTCGACGCCGACCTCACCGGCCGGGCGGTCCCGGGCCTCGACCAGATGTCGCTGCTCGTCGACCAGGTGCCCGGCGTGATCGCGACCTGCGACACCGGGGCCGGCGGGGTCATGCTCGTGGACGCCCGGCGACCGGTCGACCTCGAGACCCTCATCCGGTCGGCCATCGTGCAGGCCGGAGGAGTCGGCGGCACGGTGTTCGCCGGGTTCACGGTCGGCGACCTCGTCGAGCACGCCGTGCACGGCAGCACCGAGCGCGCCCTGCGCCTCGGCGAGGGATACCTCGCTGCACGTTCCGCGCCCCTGCCGGAGCTCGCCGCCGCGCTCCACGGTCGCGTGCTCGGCCAGGGCCGCATCACCGCGATCGAGGCCGACGCCCGCGATCCGCACGTGAACGCGGTCGACGTCGAGGGGATGCACGGCGAGGTGCACCGGATCATCACCCGATCCGAGACGCTCGCGTTCATGACGGACGGCCAGCTCGAGGCATCCGCCCCCTCGATCATCGTGACGCTCGACGCCGTCTCCCGCGACATCCTCGAGGTCACCGACCTGACCATGTCGCGCAACGTCGTCGTGATCGAGCTGCCCGCACCCGAGTGGTGGTCGGCCGATCCCCGGCGCCTGCGACACGTCATGCCCTCGGTGTACGGGCTCGCCGGACTCGACGGTGCGGCATGACCGAGCGACTCGGGCTGGACGCCCTGCTCTCGCATCCGGCGAACGGCGGCCTGCGCCTGATCGCAGGACCGCCCGACGCCGGCTGGAGCGAGGTCGCCATCGAGTCGACCGAGGCCGACCTGCCGGACGAGGGCGCCGACCGCCTCGCGATCCTCACCGCCCCACCACCCGATTCCCCGTGGCAGCAGGACGCCCTCGTCCGGCGCACGCGCGACCGCGGCTACGCCGCCCTCGCACTGCCGCACGCCGACGGGTTCGGCGCCGGCACGCGGACGCTCGCCGATCGGCTCGGGCTCGCGATCCTGCACGTCGACCGGCCCATGGTGCTCGCGAAGGCCTGCTGGCACCTGCTCGAGGCGCGCGACGCCCTCAGCCTCGAGGTCGTGCGGAAGGTCGCCCAGTCGATCGAGTACCACGCCGAGGGCCTGCGCGACCTGCTGCGCAACCTTTCGGCGAACGTCGGCCACGGCATCGCGCTCGTCGACTCCGAGGGCGTGCTCACCGAGGCCGGCGGTCACCTCGATCCCGCGGTGCACGCGGCGGTCGACTTCGCGCCGTGGGTCGACATCGCCCGCACCGGCGACGGCGGCACGTTCGCGTCGGTCCGCGTCGACAGCCCGAGCCGGGAGGGGCTGCGCCTCGGATTCTTCGGCACGGGTCTCGGCGACGCGCAGGTCAGCGCGCTCGCGGTGGCCGCGGAGGTGGCGATGCCGGCGGTCGCGGCCCGCATCCTCATCGACGAGGTGGCCGACGTGAACGACGCCTCGGTGTCGTCGGGCGTGCTTCGCGACTTCGTCGACCTGCGCGGAGCGCCCGAGGCGGATGTCGAGCGCCGGATGCTCGAGCGCGGCTGGCGCACGGCCGGGTACCACCTCGGGTTCCGCATCATCGGGCGCTCCCGTCTCGACGCGCTCCAGCTCCTGCGGTTCGTGACCGGGCGTCTCGGCGACATCCCGGCCGACTCGCACGCGACGACGAGCGGCCGCGGCGTCAGCGGCTGGCTGACCTTCGTCGAGCCGCCGACGCCGACCCAGGTCGAGACGCTCATCTCCGCACTGCGCGAGCTCCACGTCGCGTGCCGTCGGTCATTCAACGTGGCCACCGGCGTCGGGTCGCTCGAGAGCGGATCGACGGGTCTCTTCACCACCCTGAACGAGGCGACGGATGCCGCGCGCGTCGCGATGGGCCGGTCGGCGACGGGCTGGTTCGTGCGGGTCGACGGCCTTGGTCTCGAACAGCTGCTGCTGGCGTGGACCGACAACGACACGTTCGTGCCGGCGGCGCAGTCGCTGCTCGCGCCCCTTCAGGAGGGCGGCGGCGAGCTGCTGACGACCCTCGCCGCCTACCTCGACCACGAGTCGGGCATCGTCCCGACCGCCGCCGCGCTCGGCTTGCACCGCAACACCGTCTCGAGCCGGATCCAGCGGGTGCAGGAGCTCCTCGGAATCGACATGGACGACCCCGAGGCGCGGCTGGCGCTGCACCTCGCGTGCCGGGTCGTGCGGCACTGAGGGCCGCGCAGCGCGTCGGGTGCGGTCGCGCGATTCCCTCATGTGCGCGACCGTGCACATGACGAAATCGGCAACGGTCGCGCGCGCGGCGGAGCCGCGCCGCGCACCGAAGGGCGAACCGGCTCCGGCGACGGGAGTCGTCGGCCACGCCTTCGTCGGCCGGCCGCGCCCACCCTCGACGACTGCGCCCGGCGCCCGTACGTTCGAGGCATGGCGATGGGACGGTTCAAGCGCGGATGGCTGACGTTCATCAAGCACACGCTGAACCACGTCACGCTGGGCATGGCGCGCCGGGGCATCCCCCCGTTCTCGCTCGTGCGCACCGTGGGCCGCAAGAGCGGCCGCACGTTCGAGACGCCGCTCATCCTAGCGCGCGTGCCCGGCGGCTTCGTCGCCGAGCTGACCTACGGCGACGAGGTGAACTGGTACCGCAACCTCATCGCCGCGGGCGGCGGTGTCATCCTCTGGAAGCGTCGCGAGATCGCGGTCGTGGCTCCCCAGCCCATGGCGACGGATGCCGGCCTCCGGGCGTTCGGCCCACCGGCCGAGTGGGTGCTCAGGCTGCTGCGCCGGCACGAGTTCCGGCTGCTGTCGGAAGCCGCGCTCGCTCCGCACACGGCGGCGTCAATCTCGCCCGCGTCACTCTCGGCCGCATCCGACCGAGCGCCGGAGCCATTGCTCGACCTCCTCCATCAACGCAAGCAGCTCATTGAACGCCTCGCCCGCGCGAACCACATCCGCGCGGTGCAGGTGTTCGGCTCGGTGGCGAGGGGCGACGAGAACCCCGACAGCGACATCGACCTCCTCGTCGACCCCGAGCCCGACGCATCACTCTTCGACCTCGCCCAGTTCGAGCTCGACGTCGAGTCGCTCCTCGACTGTCCGGTCCACGTGGTGTCGCGTCGCTCGCTCGACCCGAGTCGCGATCACGACGTGCTGGCTGAGGCAGTCGACCTGTGAGGCCTAACGCCCGAGCTGCTTGAACGCCTTCTCCGCGATGCGGTCGAGCTGCTTCGGCGTCAGCCGCCCGTCGACCGCCCGCGCCTCGCGAGCGATCGCCGCGACGAGCTCCCGTCGTTCGCGCACGGCGACGTCGCGCCAGTCGGGGTCGACCGGCACCGGCCCCTTCCCCGGCACCCAGATCAGCCCGGGCGCATCGTTGATGATGCCGAAGAGGATGTACACCCAGTACACGAACCGATCGTCGATCCCCGTGAAGCGGTCGTTCCACTCGATGCGCTCGAAGATCGCCTTGAGGTCGGGCATGACCCCGATGCGGTCGGTCGCCGGGTCGGCGCTCGGCGTGTTGAGCGACGACGAGAGCCAGGTGCGCACGGTGGCGGGCGAGAACGGATGCCCCGAGCGCGCGCGCTGCCAGCTCTGCAGCAGCACGGCCGCGCCCGTGACGATCGGCGACGCACCGGACGTGCCGCCGAACGACCCGGTGTAGGCCGTGGTGGACGTGCCGGTCCATCCGTCGCCCGTGGTGTCGACGTTCTGGCCCCACGCGTAGCAGTCGATACGGCTGCCGTGGTTCGAGAACGACAGGCGCGAGTGCGGTGCGGCGGATGACGCGGCGCCGACCATGATCGCCCCGGAGTCGCGGTAGTCGGCGTCGCCGACCTTCAGCAGGTGGCGGCCGGCCCCGTCGGTCCAGTCGTCGAGGTCGTTGCCCCCGTTGCCGGCCGCCTCGACGACCACGATGCCCGCGTCGACCGCATCGCGGATGGCGTCGAACACCGCCTGCTCGACCTCGACGGGCAGGTACGTCGTCGACGACCCGGCCGCGGTGGTCTGCGCCTCGAGCAGCAGCACGTCGCCGGGCGACATCGCGTCGGCCGCCGAGATGATGGCCGCCGCGGTGCTGTACGTCGTCGACGTGCGGTACTGCGACACGACCCGAGCGGATGCCCCGGGCGCGACGCCCACGCCGCCCTTCGCGTTGTCGACCGAGACGACCTCGCCGAGCACCGCCGTGCCGTGCCCGTGGTACGCCTGGCTCACGCCCGAGATGATCGTGATGCCGGCCGCCGCGAGGTCCTCGTGGTTCAGCGTCCACCCCTGCTCGAGGTCGACGAACCCGATGCCCGCGCCATCCGCCGCACCCCATGCCCAGCGCGCGTCGATGCCGTCGGGCGCGGCATCCAGGTACCCCTGGTTCCCGCTGCGCGGGTCGTCGCCCGCGTTCACCGGCGGCGGCCCCGGCGGCGGCGTCGGCCCGCCCTCGACGTAAGCGGTCTCGACGTCGTCGCGCGCGTCGAGTTCCTTGGCGAGCTCGGCAGCGGATGCCTCGTCCCGCACCGTGATCGCCGCATACCCGTCGAACCGGGCCCGCCGCCCCCGCCCGTGCCGCTCCTGCTCGTCGCGCCCGACCATCGGCTCGAGGTACGCCTCCGCGGCCACCCGCCGCTGGTACTCCGCGATCACGTCCCCGAGGTACGCGAACGCATCGACCATGTCGCGGCCGACGTCGTCCTCCCGCTCCCCCGCCCGCCGCTCACCCGGACGCTCCTTCAGCGCCCGCTCGCGCCGCGCCGCATCGGTGACCTTCACGACCACCCGCCGCTGCACGTCCGGCGCCTCGACCGGGTCGAGTTCCTTGCCGTCGATCATGCCCATGATCCGCTCCCCTCCGTTCGGGATGGCGGTCGTGCGCGCGCGTGCGCTGGGCGCCGCGCGCGGGCGGCCGACCACTTTCGATGGTTACGTGGCGATCATGCGCCGGGGTCGGGGGCGGATGCATCGGGGTGGGCACCGAGGCGACGGACGCGGGTTCCTCAGTCGATCCATCCGCGACCCGAGGCGTATGCCGCGACCGCCGACGCGATTCGATCCGCGATCGCCCGCTCGGCGGCCGACTCGATGGTCTGCGCGGCGGCGTCGAACGCCTCGGCGAGCCCGGTGCGGATCTCGTCCACGCGCGCTTCGGCGTCATCGGCGGGGATGCGGAGCTTGCGACCGACGGCGACGAGGTCGCGCACGCCGATGCGGTCGAGCTGGTACGCGTCGCCCACCTTCATCGCCGACGCGAGCGGCCGAGTCGCCGGGTAGGCGAGGTGCGTGCCGAGGTCGTACAGCGGCGCCAACTCGGCGCGCTCGGCGTTCAGCAGGATCGAGTAGTTCTTCGCGTGGGCGTCGGTGTTCGCCGCCGACACGTTGAACACCATCGCGTCGAACATCGCCCGCTGGCTCCTCCGGCGCTGTTCCAGGTTCGGGAAGGAGTCCACGAGCTGGGCCATCCGTGCGAATCCGGGCCCGCCATCGGACTGGTACTTGCGAGCCGGCATCACGGAGAGCGCCTGGCAGAAGTCCTCCTGGTGCCGTCGATGCCACACCCCGTCGACGAGGTCGCGGTCGTACCGCTTCGAGACGAACACGCGGTCGCCGCGGGTCGTCGTCATGAGCTCGGCGTCGGCGACCTCGAGCCCGAGGCGGGCCGCCGCGTGCATCGTGACGTACTCGTTCACGTCGTGTTCGACGAATGGCGGAACGGCGGGCTTCAGGATGTGCGTGGTCGGCGTCGCATCGAGCGGGATCCCCCACGCCCCCGCGCTGCTCCGGAAGAGCGCGACTTTCGGCTGCGCCCCCGGCAGGCTCCACCGCCCGGCCACATCACGCGTGCCCCACGTGTCGGCGTTCACGACGAGGTCGTGGACCAAGTCGGCGAGGGCTTCGGCCGACAGTTCGTCGACGCGTTCCTCGCGCGGCCCGGCATCGCGGGCGGATTCACCCGGCGGCAGGATCTGGACCGCGCCGGCGACGTCGCGGCCGATGAACGCGAGCAGCCCGTACGGGTTCAGGGCAGAGGTGTGGAACGCCTTCGAGAGTTCGTCGAGCTTTCCGCCGCTGTCGGGCAGCAGGCCTTGGAGGAAGGGCAGCACGGCGCGCGGCGGATGCGTCGCACGCGACACCGGCATCGAGAGCGACAACGGGGTGGCATCCGGATGGCGGCGGTAGTCGTCGTCGTACGTGAACGTCGTGGCGCCCGCGTCGGTCTGGCGCAGCTCGCCGATGAACGTGCCGTCGAGGAAGACGTCGAGCTTCGGGAATCGCGCCATCAGCTGCCGTCCGACTCAGGACGGGTGCGCACCTCGAGGTCGACGACGAGGTCGAGGGCGGTGATGACGTCGAAGACGCGATCGAGTCGAACGGACGCCTTTCCCCCTTCGAAGCGCACGACCCACTCGCGCGTGACTCCCGCCCGCTCGGCGAGCACCTGCTGGGACCAGCCGAGCGCCTCCCGGCGGTCTCGCGCCGCGGCTCCCACCTCGAGAACGCTTCGAACCCGCATGCGCACTCCTTTGACGACGTGCGCGTTCGCGCACATCGTCCATTGTGATCGATCGCGCACAGAAATGGAAGTGCGCGATCGATCACACCCCCGCTCGCGGGTGCCTGTCATCCTTGATCCCATGGCCCTCGAACGCGACATCCCGAACGTGCTCGCCTCCTTCCGCACGACGTCGCGCGACCTGTATCGCATGGGCAAGGTGAACGAGTACGCGTTCGAGGCCGAGCAGGGCGTCCTGCTGCTGCAGGACATGGCCGACGACTACGGCGCCGCCGGCGTGATCCCGGTCGTCCAGCGGGCGCTCGCGAGCACCTTCCGGGTGCTGATGCGTGCCGACGACTCCAATGGGGTGATCCAGCTCGTGATCGACGACCTGCTCGCGCTGCACGCGAGGCTCTGCGCCGAGGCGCCGCCGTCGCCCGCGAAGCTCGTGACCTGGATCCAGCAGCAGCAGTTCGGCGAGCTCGGCGAGTACTTCCGCATCGACGTCGTCGACTACGCCGACGCGCTCGGCGAGCGCGGCATCGCTCGGTTCGAGTCGAAGCTGTTCGAACGTCGGGCGGCACTCACGCTCCCGTTCGACGGTCGCCCCGATGCCGAATGGACGAACGACGGCGAATGGCATGCGCGGCATGCCGTGCTCGGAAACCTGCAGCGCCTCGCCGTGCTGCACCGCGACGAGGAGGCCATCGTTCGCACGTACGGCGGCGACCTGCCGAAGGCGTACTTCCGCTCCGACGCGGCGAAGGCGCTCGCCGAGGCCGGTTTCTCCGCTCGCGCCGCGGTCGTCGCCCACGAGGGAATGACCCTGCCGGGCGGACCGCACCAGCAGCAGGAGTGCGGCGAACTCTGGCGGTCGCTCGTCGCCGACGACCCGGCTCAGGCAGCGGATGCCGCGGCGCAGGTGTTCGAACGCTGGCCCACCGCGGCGAACGCGACCGCGTGGGAACGCGCCGACGCGGCATCCTGGCCCGACCGTCGCGAGGGCGCGATCGAGGCGCTACGGGCACGCCCGTGGGAACTGGTCGCGTACCTGCTCGACACGGGCGATCTGCGCCGAGCGTGGAGCGAGGCGCTCCTCGCCACCGAGGCCGGCACGGGTCGAATCCTCCCCGATCAGTGGGACGAGCTCGTCAACCGCTATCTGACGATCGATCCCGCGGCCGCGTTGCCCGTGATGGCGCAGCTCATCGACGACCGACTCGTGCAGGCGGTCTCACGGGTGTACCCGGGCGCGGTGCGCCGAATGAAGAAGCTGCGGGCCGCCGCGGTGAAGGCCGGCATGCCCGAGCTCGCCGACGCACTGCTCGCCGAGCTGCGGGCGAAGTACGCGAGGCGGCCGTCGCTCATCGCGAGGATGGACGCGGCGAGGGTGTGACCGCGATAAGCCAAAACGGAAATCGCCGTCAGAACTTATGGACGCGGGCGCCTACGTCAGGCGTTCAGCGGCTCAGCGGGCTGTTCGGCGCCGTTGCGCGTCGCGCGAATCACGTCGGCAAGTTGCGGCACCACGGCGGCGTCTGCCTCGAGCGCACGCTCGAGCTGCAGGACCGCGTGTGGGCTCAGTCGCAGCACCTGATCTTCAAGAAGGATGGCGCGTGCTCGTTCCATCGCGGCTCCGAGGACGAACGACGTCACGTCTTGCTGCTGGCGTGCAGCCGCAGACCGAATGAGTTCGAGCGCCTCCGGGGAGATCCGCATGTTGAGGCGCGCGCTACGGCCTGGTTCTTCGATCGTCATCCCTCTCACCACCTTCCGAAAGTGTACATACGTGGTGCGTACATCTCAATCCACCGCAGCGAAGGTTGCACGCAGACTCCTGGTCGTCATGAACAGGTGCAGCGCATCGTCTTCGAAGGGCTGGAATCCGTATCGGCGGTAGAACGTCGAGGCCTCGTGGTCGATCGCGTCCACCACGATGACTTCGTATCCGACCGAGTTCGAAACCTCCACCATGCGTCGGAGCGCGTCGACGAGCAGCATCTTGCCGACGCCCTTCCCCTGCTCCGTGATCGCAGCGGCGAGGCGGGCAAGCAGGATGGCCGGGACCGGGTATCGCCGTTTTCCCATTCCGAACGCCGACGCGGCCTGGTCAAGGTCCAACTGGAGCGTGCGAGTCGCGTAGTAGCCGACTATGCGCTCCCCTTCGACAGCGAGGAACGTCCTGGTCGTGTTGTTGCGTTCGGACTGTCCCGCGTACCGACGGAGCCAGTCGTCCAGCTCCTCCTTGCCGCATGAGAATGCGCTTCGATCGTATGACCGATCGAACTGGACGATCTCGATGCCGGGCGCACTCACGTCATCATGCCTAGCGTGAACGACCGACGGGCGCGCCCGGAGCGATGAACGCGTCACCCAGCGAAGTGGCCTGCCTCGGGCGCAACAGGACCGGCCGCGGACCATCCCGCCGCCGCGCCCTCCGATCCCGATGCACCGCATGCCGCGCGTCCATCTGCGCCATCCGCCGCTGGACGACGGTCAGCACCGCCGCGACATGCCGACGACGATGCGCGTCGAGCCGCCCCGCGGCCTCCAACGCGCCGGCGCGATCGGCGACCGACCGCATGCGCGTCAGAGTGTCCCGGCGGAACTCCCGGTACGCGTCATCCGGCCGCGCCGCCAGGCGATCGAACCGGTCGTCGATGATCGCGAGCCGGAGCTCGAGCGCCTGCACGTCGGCGAGGAACTGCGTGCGATCGATGTGGTCCGCGTGGCTGCCGCCGGCCTGGAGGGCGGCGTGCATGCGTGCGCTGAGGGGTGAGTCCGAGCCCATGTCGGTGCTCCTCGTTGACTCCAGCCGTAGCCGAAGATTCCGACTGTAGGGAGGGCCACCGACATCCGTTGCCGAGGCCGCCGCGGAACTCTCGTGACCACTTGTGGGGGTGATTCCGCAGCAAGCACAGGTCAGGCGCGGTTTCCAGGCGACCGGATCGCACCGCCTCGGCCGTCGAGGCCCCCGCCGCGTCGGACCACGTCAGTAATGTCGGTCAGCTGTCGACCCGACGGCGATGCGGACCTGCATTCGACGCATCCGACACCGCAGCGAAAGCGAACGATGATGACCGACTCGACGACCACCCCGCCCAACGGAGCCCAGCCCGACGCATCCGAACCAGCCCCCGGCACCGCGGGCGACGCGACTTCCCCGGCGGCAGCGCCCGACCAGACGGGCACGCCCGCCGGCTGGTACCCCGACGGCAGCGGCGCGCAGCGCTACTTCGACGGCACCGTCTGGACGGAGCACACCGCCCCGCTCGACGCGAGCGCGAGCGCGACAGCGACCTCGAGCCCGACCTCGACGGCCACGACGACCACCGATCCCGCGGCCACTGCGTCCGGAGCCCAGGCACCGACCGGCCCCACCCCGCCGAAGTCGTTCATCGCGACCTGGCTCTTCGCCCTCTTCCTCGGCTTCTTCGCCGTCGACCGGTTCTACCTCGGCAAGGTCGGCACCGCCCTCGCGAAGGTGTTCACCCTCGGAGGCCTCGGCATCTGGGTGCTCGTCGACCTGATCCTGGTGCTCGCCGGCGCCCAGCGCGACAAGCTCGGCCGCCCGCTTGACGGCTACGCCAAGCACCGCACGATGGCGTGGATCGTCACCGGCGTCGTGCTCGTCATCTCGCTCATCGTGAACGGCGTGAACGGGGCCAACCGCGTCGACGACGTCGCCTCCCCCGAACCGGCCGCGGGTGCCGCGTCGAGTACCGACGACGACACCGAAGCGGATGCCGCATCCGCGCCCGAGCCGGAAGAGCCCGCCGCGCCGGCCGTCGAGGAGCTCGGCATCGTCGAGACCGCCTTCGGCAAGGACATCGACTCCGACATGTGGTGGTACGCCGTCGTGCTCGAGAACCCGAACGACGACTACGTCTTCCCGTCCGCGGGGATCACTGTGGAGGCCGTCGACGCGGGTGGGGTCATCCTCGACTCCGGCAGCGAGTACACGACGATCCTCCAGGGTCGCACGGTCGTGGTGGGCACCTTCTTCTCGGTCGGCTCCGGCACCATCGCCGACCTCGAGGTCCGCGGACCGACGAGCGCCGCGGCGAGCTCCTCGCCCGCCGCGGAGACCGGCTCCTTCACGGTGTCAGACATCGCGACTTCTGCGGAGTACGGCTGGATGGACGTGACCGGAAAGGTCACGTCCAGCTTCGGCGAAGACCAGGATCTCGTGAAGGTCGCGGTGATCGCCCGCGATGGCTCGGGCAAGATCGTCGGCAGCGACTTCACGTTCATCGAGCGCCTCCCCGCCGGCGGCACCGCGCAGTTCGAGTCGTCGCTGTGGAGCGTCGAGGACCTGCCGGGGGATGTCACGTTCGAGGCGTTCGCGACGCTGTAGCGATCTGGCGGCCGCCGAACGCGGACCGACGTCGGCGGCCGCCAGTACCGTGAATGCACGATCCCAGGCCGGAGGGATGAACCGATGACGAGCCCGATTTCATTGACGAAACAGCGCGTCGAGCGCACCGCTGAACGCATCGCGACGCTCGACGAGATGGAACGCCTCGCGGCGCGCATCCTCGACTCGAAACGCGTGCGCCCACTCGTGGTCGTCACGACCCTGCACGGCTCGGGCGACACCGACGTGGCGGCATCCATCCCCCTCGACCCTCAGCAGCTCCTCGATGAGGTCGGTGACGTCGCGGATGTGATCGTGTTGCCGACCGGCGAGCTGAGCATGCGCCTCGACGACCTGCTCCCGGCGATGCTGCAGGTGTACGGCGGCGCGGGCCGGTCGTACCCGGTCGGGCTCGACGCCGACCCTGACTGGCGCCGGTCCCCTCTGCGCTTCCCTGGGCGATCGCCCGAACGTGCACTCGAACAGCTGATCTCGGACGCGGTGGCGCACGCACATGCTGCGGGACTGTTCGCGGAGTCGCCGTCGAGGAGCCGACGGGTCGCCGGCGAGGTGCGCGGGTTCATCGCAGGCGGGTCACGGGCACTCGTCGTGCATGACGGCGGCGGAATGTCGACGATCTGGGCCGAACTCACCGCGCCCCCGACGCCTCTCGACTGGCTCATCACCGAGGGATGCCGGGTGTCGGGCCTCCTCGACGAGGACACGAATCGGCTCGTCGTCGACATCGGAAGGCCCTCCGACGCCGAGCTCGCCGGCGCATTCCCTCACGGGTCGGTCACGCTCGCACTGGTGAGCGCGGTCGACGGTGACGGTGCCGAGCTGGCGCTGCATCCATCACATCGGGTGCGGGTCTACCGCACGGATGTCTCGCCGAATCCGCTCGACCGCGTCGACCTGCTGCTCAGCGCCGGCGAGGTGGTCGCGGCGCGCGTCATCCACCTGTCGACAGGGGCGCTGCACCTGCGCCTGTCCGACGTCGATGATGACGATCCGATCATGCCCCCGCTCACGCTGGTTGCCGGGGGCACGCCGTGGCTGCGCCAGGACCGCCCGCTGCCGACGGGTACGGTCGGCGGCCCGGAGGCGGTGGAGGCGCAACTCGAGGCGCTGCACGCGGAGGAATCTCTGTCGACCGAGTCGTCGACCTTCGCGTCAGAGTCGCCGACCTCGACTGCCGCGACGCCGCCGCGCTCCCCCGCATCACCGGTCGCTGCACCGGCCGACGCGCCGCCCTCGACACCGCGGCCCATGCCCGGACCGGGGCTGCGCCGAGCTGCGGCGACCTCCAACGGGGGGCGGAGCGCCGCCCCGATCCCTGGCGCGCCGGCGCCCGAGCCGGCTGTTCCTGCACCGGAAGCGACGCCATCCAGTCGGTCGGCGCTGCAAACGACGCAGCTCGAGCTCGA
Source organism: Agromyces sp. GXQ0307 (assembly GCF_044769845.1). Classification (NCBI taxonomy): domain Bacteria; kingdom Bacillati; phylum Actinomycetota; class Actinomycetes; order Micrococcales; family Microbacteriaceae; genus Agromyces; species Agromyces sp. GXQ0307. The sequence goes on from NZ_JBIZVY010000002.1 coordinate 465,409, forward strand.
GTCGGAACGAGTTCGCCGCCTCGCAGCGGAGGAGCGGCTCGTCGAGGCGGGGGTGTCTGATTCGGCCCTGTCGCGTCTCCGCACGGCTGCAGAGCTCGATCGGCGGCGCGTACGAGAACTCCTCGTCGAGAATGCGGACCTGCGTGCCGAGGCCGACGCCCTGAGGCGGGACCGGGCGGATGGCGCACGCCGGCTTCGGGATTACGTTCGCCGTGGATCGGCGCAGCCCCAGTCGGTCAGTCGGACAGCGGCGGCCCGTCGTGCGGACTTCCCAGACGCAGAGGCGTGGGTGCGTCATGAGATCTCCTGCGCGTGGGTCGACCGGATACCCGCCTGCGACAAGATCGCTCACCCGCTCGCCGATTTCGCCATCGGGCCAGAGTTCGCTTCCATGCTCGAGCCCCTCGACGCCGACAAGTTCGCGAAGGCGCTGAAGGCGGTCGTCGATGTGCTCACCGGCCGAGCGGAGCACATGGACGGTCGCGAGGTGCACCGCCTACGCGCCTCGGAGGCCGGTGGCTCGCCGTACCTCGTGCGCGAGGACGGCGCCCACGCCATGCGCTGCGCGATCGAACGCAATACGCCGTCAGCGCGTCGCCTGCACTACTGGGTGATGCCCGGCGGCAAGATCGAACTGTCGCGCGTCGATGTGCACGACGCAGTGAAACCCTGATGACGCTGATCTTGGAAGGAGTTCAAGCCTGATGCCGTCCCAGATCGCGTGGCTCGACGCGTCGAGCGAGGAGCAGCGCCGGATGCGGGACATCATCCGCCTGTTCGCCGACCGCGAGAGCCGCGACGAGCTCGGCCTGGGGCAGATCCGCGATGCCCTGGCGGACGCGCTCTTCCCGGGAACATCGACGCTTCTCACCCGCGCGCGCTATCTCCTCTTCGTGCCGTGGGCCTACCGCAAGGCGTCAGGACGGCCGAATCCGGTGGCCGACGCCGACCGCTACGAGCGAGACGTCATCCACGCGGTCAGGGCGTCGGGCGACTACGCCGGGCTCCTCGGGATGCAAGCGGGCGAAGCGCTGAAGAACCTCCCGTCGGTGGTGTACTGGTCGATGCTCCGGCACTACCGGATCCTCGCCGAACCGTCGCTCTCGCGAGAGGATGCAGTTCGACTCGACGGCACCCGGCTCGGGCCGGAAGATGCGGGTGATGCGGGCGGGAGCACGCGCTTCCACGCGTGGTCGACAACCCTTCCGCCTGTACCGAACGGGTTCCCGAAGGAGATCCCCGACGGCTTCGCGATGCGCCACGACGAAGCCGCCTGGCTGCGGGACCGGATCCTCGAGGAAGCCCCGGAGTCGCTCCTCGCCCACCTCGTGGTCGCCCGCCCGGCGGCGGAGAGCCCATCACCATGGGCGGATGCTGCCGCGCTCGAGGTCGAGGGCCCGGCTCGCACGGTACGCGACGATGCGCAAGCGTTCTCGACGCTGATGCACGGCGCGCAGCTGCTGTACAACCTCATCCTCGCGGAGGAGTACGAGAGCGCCGGGTACGACCGCATCACCGAGCCGGCCGCGGCGTTCCGCGAGCGCCTCGACCGCTGGTCAGACAACCTCGCCGGGCTCCTCAACATCCATGCGTGGGACCTCGACTCGCTGCTCGCCCGCGTCGATCTCGCGCGCGGGACTCCCGTCAACCCCAACTCCAAGCGATTCGTGCGCGGATGGCTCGACCTCCTGCGCGAAGCGTCGGCGAACATCGCCGACGACGACGCGGCTCGCGCGTTCATGATCCGGCGCGAGCGTCAGCACAAGGGAGCGCAGGCCCGCATCGGCAACCGGGCGCGCCTGGCGACGTGGGGTGGGAGCTCCGGGTCGGGGGCGCTGGTCTTCCGGTGGCCGCAGGTTCGCGGCATCCTGCTCGACATCCACGACGGACTCGACCGGACCCCGGAGTCACTCGATGCTTGAACCGCAAACGCGCGCAACCCTCACTGAGCAGTTGAAGCCGCCGACCGGCTTCGAACTCTCGCATGCGGTCGGCACGACGTTCACGCTCGACCTCGCCACGGCGCTGGCGGTCCCTCTGTCATTCGCCTCACATCGGCTTGCGACCGAGGACGACACGCTCGGCGTGCTCGACGCCATCCGCCGCGCCTCCGATCGCATCGACGTCTTCGCCCAAGCGGGCGAGATCTCGATGGGCACGCGCTCCGACCTCGTCGCCTTCCTCGAGCCGATGGTGCATCCGGTGACCACGAAGCGCGGCTTGTTCCATCCGAAGGTCTGGTTCCTCGAGTACCGCTCGGGTGACGAGCTCTCGTACCGATTCCTCTGCGCCAGCCGGAACCTCACCGCAGATCGCAGCTGGGATGTCGTCGTCCGCCTCGATGGTCGCGGCGCGGCGGATGGCGCGAGGCGCGCCGCCACGGCGACGAACAAGCCGATGGCGGAGCTCCTGCGCCACCTCCCGGCGCTGGCGGTGCACCCGCTCGATTCGGAGCGACAGGGGCGGATCGAGGACCTGGCTGATCGCTGGCGATCCGTCGCCTGGGAGCGTCCGGAGTCGATCAAGGAGGTCGCGTTCCACGCCTTCGGGGTCCGCGGATCGACCATGCCCGACGTGCACGGCAAGCGCGCACTCATCATCTCCCCGTTCCTCTCAGACGACGGACTCCGGATGCTTCGAGCTGGTGTGCGCACGACCAGTCACGTCATCTCGCGCGCTGAGAGCCTCGATCGCCTCGCGCCGACGTCATTCGAGGCCAAGCTCGCCACCTACGTGCTCGACGACGCCGCGACTCCCGAGACGCACGATGAGGACACGGAGCAGACCGCGGCGTACGTCCCCCCGGGGGACCGCCTCGTCGGCCTCCATGCCAAGGCCGTCATCGTCGACCGGCAGGATGGCGCGCACGTGTTCCTCGGCTCTGCCAACGCGACGACTGCCGCGTGGGAACACAACGTCGAGGTCATGGTCGAGCTCGTCGGACCCGTGGGACGGGTCGGCGTCGAGGCGACGCTCGACGCGCTCGGCGACCTGAAGGAGGAGTATCACACCGAGGGAGGCGCCGAGCCCGACGCCGACGAGGAGGCGGACCGACGCCTCGAGACGACGCTCCGATCGCTCGCCAGCGTGCGATTCACGGCTCGCGTGACCTCGGGTGAGCCCCACGGACTGCGCGTCTGGGTCGATGACGAAGAGGAGACGGGCCGCGCCCGTCGACTCAACGGCACGGCGGACGTCTCGGTGCGCTGGCATCTGCTCACCCGGCCAGACCTCGGCGGACCGGACCTCCCGGGCCGCGGCGAGAACGCCGCCTCGCAGATCCGCGACATCCCGCTCGCCGACATCACCCCGTTCATCGCACTGGTCGCACGAGACGAGCGCGGCCGCGAGCGTCGCACCATCCTCCTCGCCCGCCTCCTCGATGATGTGCCCACGCGACGCGAGGCGATCATCGCTCGACAACTGACCGACCGCGCGACCTTCGTCCGCTTGCTCATGCTGCTCCTCGAGCTGTCGGGTGGCGCGGTGGCCGGCACCGAGGGCCACGGGTTCTTCGGCACGCCCGTCGCCGGGGAGACATCCGGCGGCGTGTTCGAAGCGCTGGTTCGCGCGCTCGGCGACGGGCACCACGGCCTGGCCGACGCCCGCCGCATCATCGACTACCTGCGCTCGACCGACGACCGTGCTGTGCTCCCCGAGGGGTTCGAGGAACTCTGGGAACAGGTCTGGGCCGCGCACGTCGAGCTGATGGAGGCACCGGCATGAGCACCGTCGACGTGCCAGCCGTGATGGCGGGCCTCAAGGGGTTCCAGCGGAACGCGGTCGACCACGTGATCGAGCGGCTGTACGGACCCGGATCCGCCGAGGCATCCGGCCGGTTCCTCGTCGCGGATGAGACCGGCCTCGGCAAGAGCATCGTGGCTCGCGGCGTGATCGCCCGCGCCATCGAACACCTCCAAGACGTCGATCATGTCGATCGCATCGACATCGTCTACGTCTGCAGCAACGTCGACCTCGCCACCCAGAACCTGCGTCGACTCAACGTCACCGGCGACCGACATCTCGGCATGGCGACGCGCCTCACGATGCTCGCGAAGGAGAGCCGCCGACTCGCGGAGAAGACGTCGGGGCCGGGCAAGAAGGTCAACCTCGTCTCGTTCACCCCGGGCACATCGTTCAGCGAAGGCGGATGGCGGCAGGGCTCCGCTCCCGAGCGGGCGCTGCTCACGATCATCCTCGACGGCCTGGTCAACCGAAGCGCCTCGGATCGACGGGTGACCCGGATGCTGCTCCGCGGGACAGTGAAGGACCCGCTGCGGTTCCAGAAGTGGTACGTCGAACCCCTCGCGCGCGAGCTCGACGGCGAGCCCGATCCGCGCATCGTGAAGGCGTTCGCCGCGATGGTGCAACGCGACGGCACGCTGGATCGCTTCACCGAGTTGCGCGACGAGATTCGCCGCAAGCATTCGGTCCCCGGGGAACTGTGGCATGCGAACCAGGAGCTCATCGCCTCGTTCCGGCAGTCGCTAGCTAAGGCGGGCGTCGACACGCTCGAACCCGACTTGGTCATCCTCGACGAGTTCCAGCGGTTCCGTCACCTGCTCAACCCGGAGTCGGGCGACGCCGCCGAGCTCGCCCACGCCCTCTTCGAGCATCCGGATGCCAAGGTGCTCCTGCTGTCGGCGACGCCCTACAAGCCCTTCACCAACAGCGACGACGCGGACGACGAGCACTACGCGGACTTCCTCGCGACCGTCCGCTTCCTTGCCGGCGGATCCGCCGAGATCACCGGTCGCATCGCCGAAACACTCGCCGCGTACCGACAGGCGCTGGTCGTCGGTGGCGATGCGGATTCCGCTGCCAAGAGGGTTCGCGAGGCCCTCCTGCCGTTCATGACGCGCTCCGAGCGCCCGCCGATCGCCGAGCGCGACGACCTCGTTGCCGTCCGACAGCTTCCGACGAAGTCGCCCACGACGGCCGACCTGCGCGAGTGGGCGTCGCTCCGCGCGCTGGGTCGCACGGTCGACGCGCCGATCGACCTCGAGTACTGGAAGTCGATCCCCTACTTCGCCAGCTTCATGGACGGCTACAAGCCGGCGGAGCGCATCAAGACGGCGCTCGAGGGCAGCGACCCAGGTGGCATCAGTCGGCTGCTCGCGTCGACTCGGGCCCTCGAGCGAACGCAGGTCGAGGCGTTCGACGAGCTCGACCTCGGCAACGGGCACCTCCGGGCGCTCGCTGACGAGACCGTCGCCCAGGGGTGGTGGAAGCTGCTGTGGGTGCCGCCGACCATGCCCTACCTCGAGCCCGGCCCGATCTTCGCGCCGCTCTCCGAGGGGAACGTCACGAAGCAGGTGCTGTTCTCCGCGTGGACCGGCGTGCCGACGGCGATCGCCGCGCTGCTCAGCTACGAGGCAGATCGGTTGGCGGCGGGCGATCGTTCCCTGCTGCGTGAGAACACGCCCGACGGGCGCAAGGCGGTCGGTGCACGACTGCAGTACCGGCTCGCGGAGGGTCGGGCTGCGGCGATGTCGACCCTCGCCCTGTTCTGGCCCCACCCGGCGCTCGCCGCGCTGGGCGATCCGTTGGCGGCCGCACGCGAACACGGTGGGCGCGTGAGCGCCGACGCATTGGTCGCCGAGACCGACGCCCGTCTCCTCGACGGACCATCCGCCGAGCAAGTCGCCGACGCATTCTTCGCGTACCCCGGTTCGCTTCCCGCGGCGCTGCGCGACTACTCGCCCGAGGCGCTCGTCGCGCTCCGAAGCGAGGAGGGTCGGATCGGCGGATTGCTGGAGCACGTGCGCGTCGCGCTCGAGTCAGCGGATGGCGCGGTCACCTCGCACCCTGACCTCGCCCGCCTCGCCGCGCACGCCCCCGGGAGCATCGTGTGGCGGTCGCTGCGGAGTGTCGCCGGTCCGCAGGCCACGGATGAGGGGACCTGGGCCGCCGCGTTCGAACTGGTCCGAGGCATCCGCTCGCTCTTCAACCGCACCGAGACGATCGCGCTGCTGGTCACGCTGTACGGCGACGACCGCCCGTACTGGCAGAGTGTGCTCGACTACTGCGCGGACGGCAATCTGCAGGCCGTCATGGACGAGTACCTCTACCAGCTCCTCAGCGAGACCGGCGGCGGCGAGCTGGATGACGACGGGCTCCGGTCGCTCGCCCGGCGTGCAGTCGAGGCCATCGAGCTTCGTCCCGCCCGATACGTCGCCCGTGACAACACCCCGACTCGCGACGAGGTCCCGATGATGGCCCGTTTCGCGCTCCGGTACGGCGGCAAGCTGGCAGCGGATGCCGATGACTCGTCCGGGGCCCGCCAGAGCGAGGTGCGCGCCGCCTTCAACAGCCCCTTCGCACCCTTCGTGCTCGCCTCGACGAGCGTGGGCCAGGAGGGCATCGACTTCCACTGGTGGAGCCACTCGGTCATCCACTGGAATCTGCCTTCGAATCCCGTGGACTTCGAGCAGCGCGAGGGCCGGGTCAATCGCTTCGCCGGCCACGCGGTGCGCAAGAACGTGGCCGAGTCGCACTGGCCCGACGTGCTCGGCTCCGACGACCCGCGCGCGTGGCGCGCCGCATTCGACGCGGCGATGGCCTCCCCGAACGACATCGGCGAGTTCTCGCCGTGGTGGCTCTACCCCGGCTCAGCGCGGATCCATCGAGTGCTCGCGCAGTACCCGCTCAGCCGCGACATCGACAAGTACGAGCGGCTCCGCGGCGCCCTCACGCTCTACCGCCTCACGCTCGGCCAGCCCCGGCAGGAGGACATGATCGAAATGCTCGCGAAGCGCGGGGTCGATGGCGGGGCCGTTCCGACGATCGACCTGCGGCCGCCGCGGTCTGACGAATCGGCGAGCTACTGAGCAGCCGCACATCGTGTTGTCGACGGCGACGACCTTGCCAAGCACCGCCGTGCCGTGCCACGCGTCCGCCTGGTTCACGCCGGAGGTGATTGTGATGCCGTCCGCCGTGAGGTCCTCGTGGTTCAGCGTCCACCTCGGCTCGAGGCCAAAGAACCCGATGCCCGTGCCATCCGTCACACCCCGCGCCCGCCGAGCGTGGATGCCTTCGGGCGCGGCATCCAGGCACCCCCTGATTCCCGTTGCGGCGAATCGTCCCCCGGGTTCACCGGCGGCGTGGTCGGCCCGCCCTGGATTGATCGGTTGTGGTGTCCACGACCTCTAAGCCGCCGCGCGCGCGGCCGATCGCGCTCACCCATTGGCGGCTTCTCTGGAGCACGAACTCCTCGCTTCGATGTGCCGTCGAGACCACCACGGACGATCGGAATACCCCGGTCCGCCTCGTGGACACGTCCTGAACCCCTCCGAGCCAGAGACGGATGTGAGTCCCGTCGACCTCGAAGACCAACTCGTCCTTGCCGAGTCGGAGCATCCCTCGACGCCCCTCATGCACTGCGGCCGAGCTACGCAACGGACGCAGTCGCCTGCTCTTCTCGGCGGCTGCAGCCCATCGCACGCTTGGCTCGCGCGACGCCGCAAGTTGGTCGATCGCAAACGGAGGCGTGTTCGGATTCGACGCTACCGCTTCCCTCACGGAGGAAGAAGTGTCCCCCGTCATCCGCTGGAGCCACGTGACCGGCGTTCTCGGGTCGACCGCGAGCGCACGCCGGACCCGTTCTGCCGAGTCGACGGAGAGCCTTCGCTTGGACTCGAACGGAACCCTGGGATTCGTCGATACCCGGACACGGACTTCGACGGCCGAGTCAGTCGCGAGGAGCGCGAGCGTCTCCGGAGGCGTGTTTCGATTGCCGGCCACGGCGGCACGAATGGAAGCGTGCCGCCTCATGGAGAGCAGCTTCAGTACTGCGGGCGTCGTCGACGAGCGCGACGCTTCGCGGAGTTCGTCATAGTCGAGCCAGTCGTCGTCATCGTCATCCCACCAGTCGTCGTAGCGCTCGTCGTAGTCAGACTCCCAGTCGTCGTCCGATTCCCAGTCGTCGTCAGACCCCCAGTCCTCGTCAGACTCCCAGTCGTCGAGCACGAGCGGATCTTCAGCGCCCTCGTATCCAAGGGCGAGAAGCTCACCTGCCTCTCGATCGGATCCATCCCAGCGCGACGCCGCATCGATCGCCTCGATGTGTCCCCAGAGCGCATCGACGGGATAGTTCGCGTTGGCCATTGCGGCGACGCGGATTGCTTCGTCGGAGTCGTTCCCGAGTGCGCCGAGGCTGTCCGATGGTGTGCTCGGGTTCTTGGCAACCTGCAGACGTATCGTGCGCACAGAATCTGTCGCAAGCACGCGAAGAGCGGCGGCAGGGGTGCTCGGATTCCAGGAAACCGCCTCTCGAACTTCGTCATCAGGATCTGCTCCGAGGATCTCGAGAACCGGCGCGCTGGTCGTCGGATCGGATGCAACCTGTACAGGACTGCTCATGCTGCGGCCTTCTCATTGGCGCTCCTCATGACTATCGCAATCATGCGAGGCGGCTTCGGGGATGCGTAGGGATTCACGAGGCTGGACTTCTCCCGAGGATCCCGATGGAGCAGTCATCCTTGGTGGCGTTGCGGATTGTGACGTCGACGATTCGACGGAGTCGCTTGCGATAGTCCGAGTTCTTGCTCTGCCGGGCTGGCGCGGTGCCGACCGCGGTGATGAGTTTCGTGCATGCGCCAGCGAGTTGTCGTGTGCGAGCGTCGAACAGGCTTTCGCTGGTGCCGTCGCTCATGAGGATGAACCCGCTTACCCCGGTCAAAGACCCGCGGAAGAGTCGCATGGATTCCGCTGCATTGCTGGAGGTCACGAATGTCGTCTGATTGGCGAATTCACTGTTGTCTGGCGCGGAGATGACCTTTAGCTGTCCGTCCTTCACATATCCTACGACTCCATCTCCGACATGAGCGCCGAGGAACTTGTCTCCAGAAGTCGCCACACAGAGAAACGTCGAGGCGAGATCCCGAACCTCGAGCCCATACCGGCTGGCGACGTCGGAGATCTTGGCCCTAAGCCGTTCGAGGAGTCCCAGCTTGACGCCGACCCCATCGTCGCTGGAGGCGAACTCGTCGAACAGTTCGACCAGTGCAGCGCACCCTTCGTCGACGACGGCCTGGGCGCCCAGCTCTGCGCGTGCCGCAGAGCCGGCGCCGTCCGCGAGACAGAGGACCTGAACGCCACCCCGAGACAGATACTTGGTCCGATCTTGGACCGGAGTTCCGTCACGCAGGTGACCATGGCCCCGAGCCTGGTAATGGAACTCCTTGAACACCTAGAGCTCCGCCCAGCCCGCCAGGCCTTCGAGGTCGAGCTTGACGGTGTCACCGGGAGTCGACCTCGACACCCGCGCCACCGACTTCGAAAGCCACTCGAAGAACTCCTGGAACTTGAGGCCGTCGAGACGAAGCGGGGGGCGGTTCGGACTGAACTTCGCGAGAGTCCGCATGTCCGCGTTCGGACCGATTCCGATCGGGAACACCGTGAGCTTCTTCGCGTCGACAAGATCGGCGACACGCTTCGCGGCGCCGTTGATGTCGTCCGTCGGTGCGCCGTCGGTCATGAGCACCAGCCAGGGCTGGTAGTAGAGGACGCCGCTCGCCGAGTAGGTCGCCTTCCGCCCCTCCAACGTGTCCAGAGCGAGATTCACGCCGGCTCCCATCGACGTGGCTCCATTGGCGGTGAGCGACGTGACACGCTGCAGCCGCTCGATGCTGGCGAAGTCGTGGACCAAGCCTGCGTTGGAGTTGAACTCCACGATGTTGATCTCGGCGGAGTCGTGAGCGTCCTCGTCCTCGTCGATCGCGTCGTAGAAGAGGTTGACACCGCGGACGAGCTCCTGAATCGGGGTGCCGTTCATGGATGAGCTCGTGTCGAGGCAAAGCGAGACGGGCACGCGGGGCGTGGGGTTGTCGACGAGATCATCTGCGCCGATGCTGAGACGAACCATGCTGGCTTCCTTTCGGGTTGGGGGGTTTAGAGGCCTGCGAACCACTTCTTGACGCGTGCCCAGAATCCGCTCTGGGTTTGGGACGTGACTCCGGTCGATGAACGCGGCGCCGCAGGCTTTGTCGCCGAACGCTGTGAAGAGGTTCCCGCAAGCTTGCAGGTCTGCTTGATCGCCATGTGGGACTTGGGTACGTCGAGAGAGCGGCTCGAGAACCACGCGATGTGGTCGTAGCTGATGAACGGCTTCCGACAATCCGCGCACAGTCGGTTCGGATCGAGCGTCATCGCCTTCGTAGCGCACGACGGGCAACGTCCATAGGAGAGTTGCGTCTTGGGGAAGTTCTTCTTGCAGTCCTTGCAGGCGAACATCACCGTAGCCGCGGGCCGACTGTGTGGGGAACGAACGGGAGGGTCGCCCTGCAGCTGCTCACGGCACTTGTTGCACAGCCGCGGAATCGAATACGCCTCGTTCTCGTCGATCCAGATGCCAGCGATCGCGTTCTTCCCCTGGCAGTTCGGGCAGTCCTGGATCGGAGTGTTGGGTCTGAACGCCTTGTTCCGAATCGGATAGACGTCGTTCGACATCGGGTCGAAGTTCGATTTCTTGTCGCTCAGGTAGGTCTTGTAGGCCCGGAAGGCATCGAGCCATTCGGTTGCAGTCGGGCGCCGACTATACCGCTTCCCCTCTCGATGGAAGGTGTGCCAGAACAGGTCCTTGACCGGCTTGTGGATGTGACTCCACATGTACTTCCAGTCGCCGTCGGGCTGGTCCTTGTTGTTGCGATTCTCGTACTGGAAAGCGAAGTTGCCTTCCTTGATCAGCTGCACCATGTCGCCATCGGTGCCGGTCCGGATGTACGGGAACTGGCCAGTCATGACGATCATGAAGAGCATCGTCGCTACCGCGAAGAGCTCGTCCTCCATCGTGCGGAGGTCTCCGGAGTAGGTCTTGCCCAGCATCCGCGGAGAGGTGAACATCGGAGTTCCCACGGGACACGGGTACCCCTCGAGCTGCCAGGAATCCGCGTCGATGATGAACACGTTCTTCCGGTCATCCACCATCAGGTTCTTGGGGTTGATGTCTCCGAGGACGATGTTCATCGAATGCAGGTACTGAACCTGCTCCAGGAACGCAATGCAGACATCGACGAGGTCTGCCTTCTTCCAGCCGGGGAACTCCTTCGCGAACTTGCGCTTGTTGAAGATCGTTCTCTGGAACTCGCGCCCGGACGCCTTGGGCATGGCGTAGCCGACGAATTCGCCCCGGCTGTTCGTCACCAGCGCGGTTGGGATACACATTCCCGTACCACGGAGTTGCCGGCTCACCAGCAGCTCGATCTTCTCCTTGCGGTGCCGAGTGAGGTGGCCCTTGTCGAAGATCTTGACGACCGTCTTGCGATCCGCCTCATAGACCGCGCCTTCCCCGCCCTCACCGAGAAGCGCCCCCAGCACGATGGAACCGACGTCATCAGCCGACATCAAGTTCACCCGGTCGCCCTGGGCCGGAAGCGAGGAGACCGCGAGTGGAGTATCGCTCGGCTTGAGTGCGACACCCGCAGCGAAGGCGGCCGCTTGCTTCACTGGCGCTCCGATGCGGGGCGAAGCAGTCGGCCCTGCCGTGCGCCCGCCAAGGCGAACGGCCGCTTCTTTCAGTCCGAACTCCCTGCGGAAGTCATCCAAGAGTGGCTTCAACGTCGCCACTTCCGACTCATCCTTGAAGTTACCGTGACCGTCTGCGATGTGCGTCGCGTGGCGGGTATACTTCCGCACTCCTCTCTCGAAGAGCGCCTGGTCTGATTCGATCTCGAGGTCGCCATCTTTGGTGAGCACACCGACGACGAGGCGTTTCTTGTACTGCTTCCCGAGTAGGCGGATCCTGAGCTTGACCGTGATGTCATGGGTGAGGAGGCACATGTCGTAGGTGCCTGCGAAGCGCTGGAACAGCAGCAGGAAGAGGTCGTCTGCGTATGGGTTGGTATCGTCGCCGAGATCCTTCCGCACGAGACCTACCGTGCTCGCGCTCTCGAGGAACGTGAGCGCAGTGCCGGCCTTCTTGATCGCCTCGGCTCGATCCGGGCTCTCGCCCGACGGGTCGATTTGACTCTGCTTGGTGAGTTCAGCCACCACCTTCGTCGGCACGACGATTGGGTTGCCATGTGTGAGGATCGCGCGCTTGCCCCGTTCGAACAATCGCTTCAGGCCCCCCACCCGATGCGGGTGCGTGTCCATGAAGATGTTCGTGTCGATGAAGAGCCGCCGCTCGGGCTTGAGGAACTCGACGGGATCGAGCAACTGGACATCTGAACTCACTCATTGCCTCCAAAAACAATGTTGCTGCGGAACTCCTCGACCGCTGCCGCGGTCTCCTCGTGATCCAGACGACGTTGTCGTTGGTACCTGACGATCGCGCGCATCGGGATGCGATGGTGGCTGCCAACGCGCACATGCTCGACGGTCCCCGATTCGATGAGTTTCATGAGGGAGGGCCGAGACATGCCAAGCATGATCGCCGCCTCCGTGGTCGTGAAGAGGTCCTTCAGGGGCACGACGACCGCCCCGGTCGAATGCTCCGCCTCAAGCAGCTCAAGTACTTTCTCCGCGCTCTTTCGAGAGAGCGACAGTGTGACCGTCACATCGTCGGGCGAGTTCTCCAAGGCGTCGCGCAGCGCCTGGATGTCATCCGGGAGAATTTCGGGCATCATCGGGTCCAAGGGAAGTACGTGGCGTGCATCTGCAGCATCTGCAGCATGTGCAACATCTGCAACCAACTGGCGTAAGTGAAGGTATCGGCGCCACCGGGACGGGGCAACGCCCCCTAACGGGGGCGGCGCGGCCAGGAATTCCCCAAGGGCGAGACCGCGCGCTACACCGCTAGGCACGACTCAGCTCCGTCGTGAGCAAGCGGTGGACTCTCCCCGACAGCTCGCCGCTCCTGTGCTCCCGCACATCGAATACGTCGGGCATCCGGCGGACGTCGCCGCGAATGGGGATTGTCGGCGTCCGCCTCACGGCCCGCCTCGTCGGTTGACGGGACCGTCGATGCTGATCGGCCGGAGTCACTCTCTTCGCGCCCCGTAGAACCAAGGAGCCCTGAGCCGGACGTCTGCCTCGTCACGTCCCGCGGTTCGGAGGAGATGCGCGACGACTCGCTCCATGGAGACCGATGGAGTGACGATCCGAGAAATCAACCGGAACGGCAGACCTTCCTCGACCAGGAACTCGGCATTCATCCCGATGAGATGCTCGGCGAAACGGTCGCCGGAGCGACGGCGCGCGAACTCGATGAGCTCGCTCAATGCTGATCGGTCGCGCCGGAAGCCTACTTCGATCCCTCGGCTCGCTCCCGCCACGGTCAGCCGATCGCGTCGGGCCAGCGGTCCAGGACCCGCGCTTCGAGGACGCGACCACGCTCCGAGATGGCCGCGGCATCCCACCGTTCAACTTCGGCTGCGAGGGAGAGAGTCGACCCGAACACCGGCTCGTCCGCGAACCGACGCCGCTTCTCGCCGAACGGTTCCAGGAGCGCGCGCTGCGGCGGAGCCGTGCTGAGCGGCACGAGATTGGCGAGCACGTCCCTCGATGTCGCGACCTGGTCCTCGGGGAAATCTGCCCAGGCGTCGTCGGGCTTCTCCGGAAGCACGCGTTCGACGAACGCGACCGTACCCGGCGCCCCACCCTCGACTGCGTCGAGTTCCTGGAAGAGGTAGGGCACGATCGTCGCCCCTGCGAGGTTGCGGTGCAGCACGGCGGCCGAGACCTCTGCGTCGGTCGGCCAACTGACCGTCTTATGCTTCTTGATCTCGGCGGCAACGCGCTGGGGCGTGTACCAGTTGTCGCAATCGAGCCACAGCCGCTTGAACACCGCGTGCAGGCCGGTGGGCTCGAACCCGCAAATGGCTCGACGGGTGAGGAACGCATCGATCACATCGAGGATCCCGTCACCGTGACCGACGCCGACCGAACCCGTGCGCATCGCGTGCGAGAGCTGCATCAGGAACGGGAGCGCGGAGGCCGGCAGGTTGGCGCGGCGCAACCGGTCCAGACGGAGCACCGTCGATGGTGCGTGCTCCGATCGGTTGCCACCGATCACGAGATCGAGGAAGTCGGGCTGGAAGACGGCCAGGGATTCGATGACCTCGACCGGGCTCATCCGCCCCCATTCGCGCTTGAGCGTCGGATACACCTCGGACTTCCGGAGGTTGGGCTCGTGGATCAGCCCGAACGGGAAGAAGTAGGCGTCGAAGTAGTCCTTCGAGTCGGTCTTGAAGGCCGAGTAGAAGGGCTGCCAGGCCTCGCGGTCGATCTCGATCGCCTGTTCGGGGTCTTCGAGCGCGACGCGCAGGAATACGTCGTTCCGCACGAGGTCGCCGATCGTCATCGGCTCCTGCCGGGAGTTCAGACTGTCGAAGATCTTGGGACCGTTGGTCGGGTCGTTGACGTCGATCACGACGACGCTCAGCTGCTGCAGGAGTGCCGTGTAGATCTCACGGATGCGGTCGGAACCGCCCTCGGCGGACTGCAGACGGTAGAACCGCTTGGCGCGCTTGTAGTTGGTCTCGACGCGGCCGTGCTTCCGCTCATCGGACGGCAGCAGGTTGATGTGCGTGCCGACGAGCGCGGGCTCGAGCTGGCGCATCGTCGTGAGCTCGCGGATCACGACGTTCAGGTCGCCCTGGTCTTCACCGCTCGGCTGCAATCGCAGATTGGAGCGCCGTCCTGTCGGCACATTGGTCACGATGTACCGGCGGAAGAGCTGCGCGGCCTCCTCCGCTTCACCGGCGAGCGCCAGCGCGTGGATCGCCGCGCAGAGGTAGAGGTACACCGTCGTGAGCCGCTGCTGGCCGTCGATGATCTCGTCGACGGCGAGTTCGGCCGGGCCGCTCGGCAGCTGGTGCATGATGATGGCCCCGACGAAGTGCACGTCGTCTTCGCCTTCGACGAGGCGAAGGATGTCGAGCTCGAGCTGGTAGCACCGCGCGGTCTGCCACTTGTACGGTCGCTGGAAGAACGGGATCGAGAGCACGGACCCCCCTCCGAGGATCGCCTCGAAGTTCGTTTCGTCGGTGCTGCTGGTCAGCTTGAGTTGGCGGAGGACGAGAGGCACGGGGTTTCCGTTCGTTCGGGGTCGATCAGGATTCGGTCAGCATCGGCGAGGGGCGTCCCTTCCAGAGCACCACGAGCTCGTCGCGCGCCCGGCTCGACGCCACGTACAGCAGCGACCGTTCCCGCAGCTCCACGTCCGCGCGGTCCTCCGGCGCGACGCCCTTGAATGCCCACGTCGACGGGAACGATCCGTCGGACATGTCGAAGAGCACCACCCGTGAGAACTCCATGCCCTTCGAGGTATGCATGGTGAGCACGACCGGGTCGGTTCCGGTCTGCTTCGCCGAGGTCAGGATGGTGCTGGCGATGCCGTGGTGTTCGAGGGCGTCGTGCACGTCCTTCGAGGCGTTGTTGGAGGAGGTCAGCACGGCGATGGTCTCGCCGCGCACGCCGGCATCGAGCCAGCCCCGCACGGTGTCGGCGAGCGCCGTGTACTGCTCCCCCGCCGAGGTGGACGCGATGCGTCGCGGATCCGGACCGAGTCGACTGGAGCGATACCCCGCGACGCCCTCTTCGGCGCCTTCGGCGTCAATGTACTCCGCGCCTTCGAGCAGCCCGAGCGCGTATCGCAGGTTCTGCTCGGTCGTGCGGTAGTTGAGGGTGAGCCGACGCGACCGGCCGACGATCGCGATCCCCAGCCGCGAGAGCACGACGCGGCGCCCGTAGATGCGCTGGTGGATGTCGTCGGCGATGAACATGTCGTCGTCGCCCTCGGCGGTGAAGGCGCGCAGGAACTGCCAGTGTGCCGCGGTGAGGTCCTGCGCTTCGTCGATGAGGATGTGGTCGGCGAACGTGCGCGGGCCGCCGCCGTCGAGTCCGGCGAGCCATCCGGCCGCGACGGCGGCGAGCTCGGCGTAGGTGACGGTCGAGTTGATGCGGGCGTTGCGGCGGAAGTGCTCGACGACCTTCCACACCTCGGCCCGCTTCGCGCGATCGAGCGCGACCCCGCGTCCGGGTCGGCGGGCGGTGAAGTACTCGTCCTTCGTCGTGATGCGGTTCGGCAAGATCACTTCGAGGTATTCGCCGGAGAGGAACGACTTCGAGCGGAGCGGTCCGGACAGGTCCGCGCCCGAGTCGTCGACCGCCGCATCCCAGCCGCTGTCGTTGGCGACGGGTCGCGCGGCCGAGTCGATCGGGGAGCCGATCACGTTCACGGCCGCGTCGCCGAATCCGGTGCCGGCGAGCTCCCGAACGGATGCCACGAGCGCGTCCACCCCTCGGATGAGGATGCCCGGCTCGCCGGGTCGGTCCGCGATCGCGGTGGTGGCGTCCAGCCGTTCGAGGTCCCGGCGAAGGTTGTCGGCGAGCGCCCGCGTGTAGGTCGTGAGCACGACCCGCGATCCGGCGTCCGTCCACGCGAGGTTGCGCGCGCGGTGGATGAGCACGACGGTCTTGCCGGTGCCCGCTCCTCCGGTGAGCCGGAACGGCCCGTGGTACTTCGCGGTGGCGTACCGCCGCTGGTCGGGGTGGAGGAAGACGCGCCAAGCGCCGAAGTCGCCGCCCTCGATGACCCGCTGCAGCTCCTCGTCGGAGTCGACGAAGGTGAACTGCATCTGCGCGGCGGGGTGCTTGAGCGCGTCGACGAGGCGTGCGTCCTCGTGCCGATCGTCGATCTCGGCGGGCGCGACGGGCTCGACCGCCTCGCCGATGCCGAGCGACTCCTTGATCTGGGAGATCGCCGACCCGACGGCCATTTCGAGCAGCACCGATGCCTGCCACTCGTTCTCGAGCGATGCGGCGAAGGTGAGCAAAGCGTCTTCGTCGGGCGCGGCGAACGCCCGCTCGGCGAGGTCGGGGGCGAAGCCGAACTCGTCGACGAGGTCGCTGCGGAAGTACGAGCGCTCGGTGAGGAAGGAGCGCGCCGGCGCGACATCCGCTTCGGGCGCAGCAGACGACGACTGCCCGGCCGCCGCCTCGTGGGCCGGCGTCGTCGCCTCGATGAACTCCGGGATCCCGTTGACCGGGTTGATCTGCAGCTTCCGGGTGCGTGCCCGTTCGATCGCCTCGTCGTGCTCCCAGGTGCCCGCGTAGACGTAGGTGCGCTCCTGCCCGATCGGGTCCAGCTGGTAGAGCACCGCGCGCAGGTGGATGTCGACCCGCCCGGTTCGCGCCCGCTCGTCGACCGGGTGGTTCATCCGCTCGATGTTCAGGCCGGGGATGCCGTCGTCCTCCGTGAGCTTGCGGAGGAACGACATGATCTTCAGATCGACGGCCTTCTCGTGCTTCTGACCCTTCATCTTGGTCATGATCAGGTTGGGCATCGGCGTCCTCTCGGGTGGATTCGGGTCGGCGGCGTCAGTTCACGCCGAGGGCGGCGGCCACGGATGTCGCGTCGGCGTCGACGACCGTCCAGCCGTCGTCTTCGAGTTCGGCACGGTCGCCCCCAGCGGGGTGCAGCAGCACGACGATCTTCGGTTCGATCCAGGCGAACGACGCCGGGATGCCGTCGCCGAGTTCGACCCCCATCTCGGGCACCGGCATGCCCTCGATCGCGTGCAACGCGTGCAGGAGCACTTGTTCCTCGGGGGTCGCGAGGTCGACGAGGCCCTGCCATTCGACGGTGAGGTCGGCGGGGAGGGTCACGTCGACCGGTCCAGGCGCGGCGGCGCCCGCGGTCGGCAGGATGTCGCTGAGTGCGGCGATCGCGACCGACGAACCGTCGAGGCGCGCGCCGAGCAGGTTCGACAGTCGGAGCCAGAACTTCCAGTCGTCGGCGAACAGGGTGCCCGCGAGGGCGGGCATCCGGTCGTCGAGCACGACGGATGCCTCGGTCTTGCCCTGCCCAATGTGCCGGGCGGTGAGCACGGCCCGATCGTGGCGCAGCTGCCAGGTCGTCGGGTCGGTGCCCGGCGGCAGACCGTCGACGAGGGCGGCGGCGGCGAGTTCCTCGACCGTGCGACCGGCGGCATCCACGAGCACGCTCGTCGGCAGGCGCACGAGCATGGGCAGCGCCTCGGCGACGGCCTCCCAGCGCTTGGCGGCCTTCTCCGGGTCCTGCATCCAGCCCATCAGCCACGTCATAGGATTCGCCGTGACGTGGTCGAGCGACGCGAGCGAGAGACCGTACTGTCCCGAGAACGCCGTCGCCTTGCCCGCGTCGAACCACGGCGTCGCGGGTTCGACCTTCTCGTCGCGGGCACGCACGAGGTCGTCCCAGGTGAGCGCGAGCACGAGATAGCCCTGGTCGCGCAGCAACTGGCGTTTCTGGGCGTCCTCTGCAATCTTGTTGTGAGCGACCGACGCATGGAATGCGCGACCGTCGGTGTAGATCGCGATGGGCTTGGTCCCGCCGCCGAACTGCTCGAGCACGAAGTCGGGCTGGGTGTGGCCGAGCATGAGCTGCGGCTGCAGCATCCAGATGCGGCGGCTGCCCGGGAAGGTGACCTGCACCTTGTTGCCGTGGTCGCCGGGGATCTCCTTCACGCCCGCGCCGAGCTTCTTCGCCCGGGCCATGAAGACCTCGCGGAACAGCGATTCGATCACCGGTTCGCCGACGGGCACGCCGGGGTCTTCGCGCGTGACGTCCCAGGCGGTCGGCTCGCCGTCGGCGACGCCGAGCAGCACCGCGAGGCTGTGTTCGGCGCTCGCCCGCGAGACGCGGTCGATGCTTCCGCCCGGCGCGTAGGGCAGCAGGCATCGGTGGCAGGATGCCCGGCCTTCGCCGCGGCACGGGCAGTCGCGCACGGTCGTCCAGGCGATCTCGAGGAGCTCGCGGATGCGGCCGACGTTCGCGAGCTCGGCGAGGTAGCCGGTGCCGCCGGGCACCGCGTCGTGCACGAGCAGCGCGGGCACGTTCTCGGTTCCGTCGGAGAGCGTGGGCTGCACCGTCTCGACGATGCGGAGGTGGTCGGGGTCGCCACCGATGACCTCGCGGAGGCCGCGGAGGATCGCCGCGGCGAGGCTCGGCACGGCGAGGGTGTCGCCGAGCGTGATGCGCGGCGGCAGTCGGAGCAGGATGCCCTGGGTCGTCAGCGTGCGGCTGAGGGCGATCGGGATCGCCTGCTCGTCCCTGGCGTCGCGGTTGGGGCACCACGGCTTGTGCTCGCGTCGCGAATTGGCGTTCGCCTCGGCGTCGAGCTTGCCGCAGACCGCGCAGACGCGGAACAGCGGCGCGGTGCGCTCCTCACCGGCGATGAGCCGGTTTTCGCCGGCCGGACCGACCTTGCCGAGGTTGAGCCAGCGAACCGTGAGGTCTCGCGCGTAGGTGACGCCGAACCCGTCGCCCTCGACGTACCAGGCGTCGGTGATGCCGGCCGGGTCGACGTCGGGGGCGACCTGCATGACGAACCGCTCGCGCTGGCGCTCGTCACGGCTGTCGCCGATGGATGCCTCGTCGCGCCGAACCTCGGCCGAGACCTGCTCGAGCTCGACGACGCGGAGCTGCTGGGCGGTGTCGGCGATGCCGTTCGCACCGCAGCGGGGGCAGGCGGCGTGCGATTGCTCGACCGTGGCGACGTCGTAGCCGAACCCGCAGGCCGGGCAGAACGACCACGTGCGCACGGCTTCGCCGCCGCTGCCGAGGTCGACGGAGTCGACGGCGATCTCGATACCCTGCGCGTAGAAGACCGCACCGGGCGCGAGCTCGCTGATGGCGATGCCCGCGCCGCGCTGGTAGGTAATCGCCTTGTCTCGGTATTCGAGGCTGTCGGGGTCGATCCAGCTGAGCGCGACGTCGAGGCGGACCGAGTCGTCGATGAGCGAGTAGTTCGGCAGCAGCCCGAACCGTTCGAGCGCGGCGACCCAGTGCTCCGAGCGCAGTTCGGCGAGCTGCTTGGTCGCCATCGCATAGGAGGCTCGCGCGGTGCGGTACTCGCGCCGTTCGTCGTCGCCGGCGGTCGGGTGCTCGGCGGCCTTGCGGAGGTCGTCGAGCGCGTCGGCGACGGCGTTCTTGCGGAAGCGCACCTCGTCGACCTGGGCGCTCCAGCGCCGCACCGCCTCCCGCGCGGCCGCCGCGAAGGCGCTCGATCCGGGCTCCTCACCAGGGCTCGCCCACCGGCGGAGGGCCTCGTGCGCCGCCTCGCTCACGCTGTCGGCGTCGAACGCACCGAGGAACGCATCGAGCCGCTCGCCCGCGTGAGCCTCGGCGTCCGCCACGAGGTCGCCGAGGAACGTACCGGGTTCCGTCGATGCGAGGACGTCGCGGGCGTTCCGCGGCGCGTCCGTCAGGTCGGCCGCGCGCCGGTCGACGAGGGAGGCGACGTACTGGCGCCGCAGGATCTCCTCGGCGTCGAGGTACGTGGCGGGGGCGCGCACCGCCCCGTTGATGACGGAGAGCGGTTCGCCGAGCTTCGGCAGCTGTTCGCCGCGTCCGGTCACGAACGCGAGCGAGAAGGCGTTGCCGGTGAGGCGTCCCGCACGGCCGACGCGCTGCAGGTACGACGCGACGGTGCGCGGGAGTCCGGCGAGCATGACGGTCGACAAGTCGCCGATGTCGATGCCCATCTCGAGCGTCGGGGTCGCGACGAGCACGTTCGGGCTGTCGGGCTCGGTGTCCGATGCCTTGAAGCCGTCTTCATAGGCGAGGCGGGTCTCGTCGTCGAGCAGGCTCGTGTGCTCTCGTGCGACGACGCGTCGCATGTCACCGTCGTCGTAGAGGGCGCGGTAGTAGTTCTGGCCGCCGCGGCTCCGACGCAGGGTGCCCGGGCACCGGGACGAGGTGCACGGGCCGTCGGCGAGCTGGTCGACGACGGCGATCGTGCCGGGCACGGGGTTCTGGCAGACGTCGCAGGCGAGCAGATGCCGACCGCCCTCGAGGTCGGCGAGGTCGACCGGATACACGGTGACCGACGACGGGCCCAGGCGATAGACCGTCGCCGCCCCGGCTCCGATGCCCAGTGACGACACGACGCCGTCGGAGTCGAGCTGGGCGAACAGCGACCGGGTGAGGTGCGCCCCGGCGGCAGGGGTGACGCCGAGCACGTCGCGCGCCCAGGTCGCGTACCAGCCCTGGCTCGATCCGGCCTGGTCGAGCTGGCTCTTCTGGCCAGGGCCGCCAGCCGCGGCGGCCGCGCCGATGCGCGCGAATCCGGGGGCGTCTCGCCCGTCGGGGAAGGCGGGCATACCGGCGCCGCGGGGCCGTCCGCCCCAGAGGTACCAGCGACGGCCGTCGTTCTCGAGGTACTTGCGGAACCACTCGTGGTCGATCGCGCCGCGGTCGCGCAGACGTTCAAGCACGCCCCTCACCCATCGCACGACGACGTCGGCGGGCACCTCGGCCGGAGTGTCGTCGTCCAGCGTCGTCGCGGTCGAGAAGCCGGTGAGCACCGACCGGCCGATCGCCTCGAGCTTGGCGGGTGCGCCGGCGCTCACCTCGGCGGCGAGGCTTCCGGTGAGCTCGAGGGTGCGGCCGACGCGGGACTGCAGGCCGAACTCCATGACGAGGTCGAACAGCAGCCGCTGACGCACGCGCTCCTCGACGGCGGGGTCGACGTCGCGCGCGGACTCCGCCTCCCAGAAGTCGCGGAAGTTGTCGTGGTCGACGATCTCGGGCGCCAGCAGGCGGTACCGGGAGTCGCGGTCGTCTCCGGCATCCTGCAGCAGCAGCTCGACGAGCTTCGAGATGTTCGCCGGACGGGTGCCGACGGCGCGGCGCACGGCGTTGCGCAGGCTGAAGACGTGCGAGCGGCTCTGCACGAATCCGGCGCGATGGGCGGCATCCTGCACGCTGTCGGTGAAGACGAGGGCCTTCTTCTCGGCGACGTCGAGCGACTGCTCGCCGAAGAGGGTCGTCACGGCGACCGAGAGCATGGTGGCGACGGCGCTGCCGATGAAGCGGATGCCGTCGGCGCGGCCGCACGACGGGCACTGGTCGTCCTTCGAGCGGTCTTCGACGTCGGGGCCGGTGAGCACGAGCACCGGCAGCACGACGGCATCCTCGTCGGGTGCGGCGTCGAGGATGATGCGGTCGCGCACGTGGAACCAGCGGAGCCCGTCGACGGGCTCGTCCAGCGCACGACGGGCCTCGTTCGGTGCGTGGACGAGGGCGCGGAAGCCGCGCTCGCGGTGGAGGTGGTTGGCACGGATGTCGACGTCGTCGTGGTCGAGGTAGGTGCCGACCGGAGCGAGCTGCACGCCCCAGCCGCTGCGGCCGCAGTGGCGGCAGTAAATCGCCGGGTAGGCGGGAGCGCTGTCGAGGTCGGATACCTCAGCGCCGAGCATCTGCCCGTCGTCGCTCCAGCGGAACCGGGCCACGGGGTCGGCGGCACGGTCGATGCGGGTGAGCGCGCGCAGCCACAGGTGCAGGTCGATCGAGAGCGCGCTGCGGCCCTGCCGCGTGCGGATGTGGCTGAGCGCGGCGAGCACCGTGACCAGGAACGACCGGCGTCGCTCGGCCCGAGTCTCGTACGTTTCGTCGGCAGCGAGACCGGCGGGAAGGATGCGGTCGGCGAGATCGGCGAGGCGCACCGCGTCGGTCGCGGACTCGGCCAGGGCGCGCACGAGCGGATGCCCCGCAGCAAGGGCCGCGGCCGACTCATCATCGAGCGACTCGGGCGCGGCCCCCTCGTAGAGGGCGGCGATGACGCGACGCGTGAGGTCGTCGACCTCGAGTTCGCGCGGGTCGGCGACCGCCTCGATGACCGCATCGACGAGCGCGTTGTCGACGGACCGGGCCGTGAAGCCACCCGCCGATACCCGAGCCCTCGGCTCGCGGGACCACTCGTCGTACGACATCCGCGTCTCGGTGACGACGGAGGTCTCGTCGAAGTCGACGCCGAACACGGTGCGGGCGAAGCCGATCATGGCGGTCGGGTCACCCTGGTCGCCGAGCGTCGCCGAGGTCGCGACGGGCGTGACCTGCACCGGGCCGGCAGCGTACCTCTCGAGCGTGAGCCGCAGCCGGCGCAACAGCATCGCCACGTCGGTGCCCTGGGCGCCGTCGTAGGTGTGGAACTCATCGAGCACGAGGTACTGCAGGCTGCTCGCGCTCTGCTCCCAGATCGACTGGTCTTCGCCGCGCAGCAGCAGCTGGTCGAGCATCTTGTAGTTCGTGAGCAGGATGTCGGGCGCTTCGCCCCGGATCGCCGCGCGGCTCGTGATGAGTCCGTCGGGGGTGACGTGGGAGCGTTCGTCGCCGGTCTGCCCGGTGTAGATCGCCGCCCGGATGCCGCGGAGCTCCTCGCGCGTCGTGATGAGCTCGGTCAGTCGCCGTGCCTGGTCATTCGCGAGCGCGTTCATCGGATACAGGATGAGCGCCTTGACGCCCCCCTGGCCGTTCCGTTTCGCCCGGAGCACGTGGTCGAGGATCGGGTACAGGAATGCCTCGGTCTTGCCCGAGCCCGTGCCGGTCGTGACGAGCGTCGGCAGCGGCTGGGGCTTCGTCTCGCTCAGGTTCGCGCTGCTCAGCCGCTCGAACGCGGCGGCCTGGTGGCCGTAGGGCGTCTGGCCGCTGTCCCATTCCAGCGCCGACGGTCGGTCGGCCTCGGCGGGCCGGAATGGCAGCCGCACCCGCACATACGGCCCCCGGAAGATCCCGTCGTCGGGGTGATCGAGGAACGAGCTCAGCGCACCGCGCGCCTCGACGTCCGCGAGGGCGAACGTCGTCGTCAGGTAGCCGAGCAGGCTCCGCCGGATCTGCTCCGCCTCGACGCTGGGCAGCAGCTCGCTCACGGCCGCTCCTGCAGGATCCGCTCGAAGTGTGCGTACGCCTGCCGCATGTCCGCCTCCCGGTCGAGCGTCACAAACGGAAGTTCGTACGTGTAGTCGATGCCCGATCCCGGGTGCGTCGCAGTGCGCTCCTGCTCGGAGATCGCTTCGCGCTTCTGACGCCAGACTGCGAGCACCGAGCTCGGGACAAGACGCCCGTTGGCGTCGTAGAAGTACGAGTAGCGGTCGTAGCCGTACAGAACAGCAAACTGAGTTCGATAGATCGTACAGAGCTCATCGGCAGTGAGGCCAAGGGAAAGAGCTACGATCGCGTCAATTTCCAGCTGCGCCTGCCGGCGATCCGTAGCTCTGGTCAGGGGGGTCGATAGGGACCATTCAGGAGCCGTGATGGCAAGAGGGCTTCGTCCCGGATACTCCAAGCCGCCCGCCCATGTATCGTGACTGAACTCCCTGGAGAACGAAGCCTCCAGAAACTCGCCGTGGGAACGCGTTAGCGCGTTTAGACGTATGGTCCTAAGCAGTAGCGGATTCTCAAGTTCTTTGGACGACATGAGCGGGACACGCGCTGCCGACGACATGTAGATGCCGCTCTTTGGGGCGACCCGAATGAGCATGTCTGCAAGCAGACTGGACATGGATCCCCCAGCCCGAACGATGTCGCGAACCGCGACGTCCGGATGGCCGGCAGCATAGACCACGTTCACGTGGCCGACGCCTCGCGGTAGCAAGCAGGCGGTCAGAGTGCGCTCGCCGCTATTGGCGGCCATGCCGCGCCACCCAATTCTCGGTAGCGTGACTGAAGACACACCACGCCACTTCGGGTACGAATCCACATACTTGGCAAGCGAGGTCGCCAGCTTGAACGAGGTCTCCGGGATAACCTCGGAATCCAGTGCCTCGAGATCGACCGCATGCCAGTCCAGGTTATGGAGCATCGTTGCGTTCGGCACCTTGTAGATGGGAGTCGACACGAAGATGTGGGGTCCTTGAAGAACCACCTCCTCCAGGCTCGGAGGCTTCCCCCAGCCGTGCTGAATAAGGCCATCGACCTTCGCCTTGGTCTCGGTGAGCCCTGTGCTGAAGCCCAGTCCCAGGCTTGCTACTCGCGTGGCCGATGACAGCTTCCGGAGCACTTCTGCTGTCGCTCCATTGACCGCGTAGACCATTCGCGTGCGACGCAATGGCACGTCAGGCTCTTCGAGTACGGCGTGCCAGACCGCAAGCGTCTCCTCGGTGACTCGGGTGATGCGGCCTCGATGCGGCCTGAGGTCCCATTTGCCCTCGCGGTCCTTCAGGCCGGGTTCTTCCCCAGTGCCGTCGTGGCGAAGCGAACCGACCACGGTCTCGGGGTGATAGAGCGATGTAGCCATCGCGAAGCGGACCTGCTGCGAAGCGCCGTAGACGTGAACACCGTACGAGACGTGGTGATCGACCTCAAAGAGCGTCAGCTCATTGACGAACTGCCAATGCCGCCGAAGTCGCGAGTACGCCGCCTCTCGGAGCAGTCCTGCCTTCTCGTCCGTGAAGTGCGTCTCCGGATGGATCAATCCGATCGAGCCGCGGTGGCCGACGTTCGACCACGTCCGCTCCATGAAGCATCGGTACAGGTCCGGCTGGAGCCCGGCGAGGTGCGGATAGTTCTGCGGCGCACCGACGAACGCCGCAGTCGCGGCGACTTCGGCCGTGCCATCGATCACGAGCGCCCGGATGCCATTCAGATCGAGCGTAGCTGCGCGCTTGGTGCTGACCTGAGCCTGGGTCGGCTTCACCGCGAGCTGCCACCACGGGTCGCCTTCGGCGAGCAGCGCATCGACATCTGCTCGCGGTCGCACCCACGGCGGGTTCCCGAGCTGCAGATCGAACCCGCCGCGCTCGAACACCGTCGCGAAGCCGAGCTCCCAGTGGAAGAAACCTTGCTGCACGGCGATCCGCTCGGCGGCGGCGAGCCAGGGCGTCGCGTCGACCAGGTCGCCCACCGTCTGGGCACCTGCGAACGACAGGTCGAGTTCCTCAGCGTCACCGAGAGCATCCCAGCTCGTCGGCAGCCCCAGAGTCTCACCGCCGGCGGTCTTGCCGGTCTTCTTGCCCTCGAAGTGGGTGCCGAGGATCGCCGTGAGGCCGTCGATCCACTCGTCGAGCGTCGGCGGCTGGGCGCCATCCGTGTTGGTGTCGGTCAGCGGCCAGAACCAGAGCGCATTCCAGGCGTCCATGACGCGACGGAGTCGCTGGAATGCGCCTTCGGGATCGTTGAGTTTGCGTTCGATTTCAGCTCGGGTGACGGGGGTGGCGTCGGGGGTCTCGATACGCTCGCTGGCGCGCGCTACTCGACCGGCGGCGAGGGTAGCGTGTTGGCCCCAAAGGGCGATTTCGCGACGAGCTTCGCGTTCGGCGATGGTGAGGCGGCGAAGAGCGAACTGCCAGAGCGTCTCCACACGATAGGCGAGGTTGACGAGCTTCTTCGTCTGCGCGGCGCTCGGCTTGAGCAGGATCTGCTTGCGCCATGCTTTCAGCTTCGCGAGCGCCTCGGGGGCGAGCTCCTTGGCTTCTTTCGCATCGACCGCGGCACCCCAGCCGTCGGCTGGCAGCAGGAAGTGGTGGATCGCGCCCGCAGTCCCCTGAGCCAGACGGCCCTCGCGCAGGTTCTCGGCGAGCTCGGTGATCGGCACGTCGCGCGGCACGTCTTTGAGCCAGCTCTTCTTCGCGACTTGGTCGGTCGAATACACCGCGCGGCGCGCGCCCATGAGCGAGTTGCCGCGCTTGAGGTGCAGTCCGAACCACGGGGCGGCGAGGCCCTCGACCATGGTGTCGAGCCAGAGCGAGATCTCCGCGAGTTCGACCGCCGTCGCGTTGAGGTCCACGCCGTAGACCTGGTGCAGCGCGATCGAGGCCTTCACCCGCTGCAGCTCGCGCGGGCGATCTTCGGGGTCGACCTTCTCGCCGAGCTCCTTCTCCTTCCGGGTCAGGTACTCCTCGGCGAGCTGGCGCACGGCTTCGATGGCGAACGCGCCCGAACCGAGCGCGGGCTCGCAGACAGTGAGCTCGAGGATCTCGTCGGCGGTCGTCGTGCGGCCGTCCTGATCGAGCAATTCTTCGAGGGCCTGGCTCACGACGAACTTCGTGAGCACCTCGGGCGTGTAGTACGACGCCGACTGCTGACGCTCCCGGCCCGCGAGGCGGTAGACGAAACTTCCGCGCTCGTGCAGCACGGCCTTCTTCTCGCCGGTGATCGGGTCTTCGGCCTGCACGAAGTCCTTCGGCGAGATGCCCGACGAGCGGTCGACCGGTACGACCCAGGAGCCTTTCGAGGCATCCCCGTCTTTCGCGACCTCGAAGAGGTCGGTCGTCGCGAAGAAGCCCGTGTACGACATGAGGCCCTCGTACACGGCGCCGAGCTGGTTGATGCCGAGGTCGGAGTAGCTGATGAAGCCGCGGTCTCGGCCGCGCTGCTCCTTGCTGAGCAACAGGTGCGCGAGCACCCGCTGCATCGCCTCGTCGCCGAGGCCGACCTCATCGATGTGCGCGGTCGCAGCAGGCAGGAACAGGTCGGCCTTGAGGCTGTTGAAGGTCAGCCCCTCGGGCACGTCGGCGGCCTCGGCCGCGGTCTGGGGCCGGTGGCCCTGGTCGACCAAGCGGAACAGCACGCCGAGCGAGTCGTGGAAGTGGGTACGGTCGGCCGCGTCGACGGTCAGTTCCACGAGCACGAGTTCGCGCAGGCGGTCGAGGCTGTAGCCCTCCTCGTACTCGCTCGCCCCGATCGGCAGCACCTCGAGCTCCGGCGACGCCTCGGCGTAGAGGAGGAACAGGATGCGGTAGAGGTAGCGGAGCGCCTGCTTCGCGAGGGGTTGCGCCTCGTCGGCCGGCAGCGGGTCGAGGCCCTTCGCGGCACGGCGGCGCACGACCTCGTTGGCGATGATCTCGATCGACGAGCGCACGCCCTCGCGGAGGTCTTTCGAGACGCCGACCGTGTGCTTCACCGAGTCGTCGAAGACCGAGTCCCACCACACCGTGCCCTCGGCGTCGGGCAGCAGCGATTCCGCCGTGATGCACGCGATCGTGCGGTCGAGCTCGCCGCCCTTCTTCTGGTCGTCGCGCTCGACGACGAGCTGGAGGTTGATCGCGAGCCATCGGCCCTCGGGCCACCGCTCACGGTCGGTGAGGAGCAACCACCGTCCGGCGACGACGAGCGCGAACGCCGGGCCGTCGTCGGCCGCGAACAGGCGCGAGAGGGCGCGCGACGCCGATGCGATCTCGACCGACTCGTCGTCGGCGGGGATGAACGGCTCGGCGAGGGTCGCGGCATCCTTCTGCAGTAGGTCCTCGACCTCGGCGACGTGTCGTGCGTCGAGGACGACGAGCTTGGCGGGCTCGTCGAGCCCGCGCTGCCGCACCGACGCCACCGGGCCACGGCGGTCGAACTCGTAGAGCCCGCTGCCGAATCCGAGCCCGTCGACGAGGGTCCGGCCGATGCGGGCCGCGGCATCCTGCGCGGACGAATCGCCCTCGTCCTCGAGGTCGGCGTAGGCGCGGACCAGCTCCGGCCGGACTGCGAGGAACGCGGCGCGCGACGATTCCTGGCCCGACTCGGCGAGCGCGTCCCACTCCTTGCGGCGCTGCGCGACGCGTGCCTGGAACGACTGCTTCGTGGCATCCGTGTTGAAGTAGTGCTCGCTGATCCAGCCCTCGCCGACGATGAAGGCGTCCGACGCCATCAGTTCACTCCTTCGTTCGGCACGACCAGCAGGAGCGGGCGCACGAGCCGCCGACTCGGCTTCATGGATTCGGCGACGGTCTGTTCTTCTTCGACGGTGAGCCGGCGCTGCTGCAGGTCGCTGCGCTGGATCAGAGCCTGGGCCTCGTCTTCCCAACGCCGCACGCGCTGTGACCAGCGGTCGATGTTCGTCTCGACGTCGGTCGCGGCGGCCTGCGCGAGTTCGGACATCAGCGCGTCGGCGTGCCGCACCGCAGGGCGGATGAGCCGCTGCAGGTCGTCGATGCCCTCGACCGCGCCGGGATTCGACAGCGTGCCGAGCAGACCCAGCTCGTCGAGGGCCTCTCGGGCGCTCGCGTGCGGCGCGACGAGCACGAACGACGGATCGTCGGCGTCGGGCACCGCCGCAGTCAGGAAGGACGAGGCGACCACGTGGCCGCGCCGGTTCGTCAGCGTGCCGATGAGCAGCACCGTCGGGTACGAGACGTCGCCGCGCACCGTGAACACTTCGTTGCGGCCGAGCTTCACGAGCGCGCGGTCGCTCACCCACTCGAGCACCGGATGCAGCGGGCCGAGGTAGTGCGCTTCGGGCCACAGCGACCGACTCGACCGGTCGTCGATCGCCTGCTGCAGCACGCTCTTCGCGAGCGTCTCGGTGACGGCGAGCTTCAGGTGCTCCGTGACCCCCTGATCGCGGAGGTAGCTCTGCGGCAGTACCGCGAGCCGCTGGGCGAGGTCGCGGGGCGGCGTGAACTCCACGAGCCCGTGCCCGGGGTGTCGCCGCCAGCCGACGCCGCCGCCCTGCGCGCCCGGCGCCGCGGCCGGGGTCGTGAAGACCTCTTCGAGTGCGGCACCCAGGTAGGCCTCGTCATCGGCGAACAGACCGGATGCCCCGGCCGACGTGCTGCCCGCGGCAGACGCCTCGGCCGAGGCATCCGCCGTCGGATCGACCTCCTCGGCGGCCGCGCCGAGCAGGAGCGCCAGCCACGGGTCATCCTCGTCTGCCGTCAGACCTTCGATGCCCGGCACGATCTCGTCGACGTCGACGCCCTTCGCGAGGGCCCGCGCGATCGCGTCCTCCTCGGCCGTCACGTCGTACTTGCCCATGAGCGACGCGACGTCGCCGAGCGCCTGGTGCGCCTCCTGCTCGCGCTCCATCAGGCGGGTGAGCACCTTGACGTCGCCCGCGAACCGCTCGTTGCGCGGCGTCAGCAGGATCGTGGTGATCTGCGGGCGGTGGCGCTGCCCGTAGCGGTCGACGCGGCCGTTGCGCTGCTCGATGCGGATGAGGCTCCACGGGATGTCGAAGTGGATCAGCTCGTGGCACTGCGAGTGCAGGTTCACGCCCTCGGAGGCGACGTCGCCCGTCACCAGCACGCGGATCGGCGACGACGACTGCTTGAACGACTCGACGATGCGCTGCTGCTCCTGATCGTTCAGGCCGCCGTGCAGCACCTCGATCTGGTCGGCGCGGAGCTTCAAATCCTTCTGCAGCTTCGCCCGCAGCCACTTCAGTGTCGGCACGCGCTCGGAGAACACCACGGCGCGCTCGGTGCCGTTCGCGGTGATGCCGATCTCGCGGAGATAGGCGACGAGGCGGTCGTACTTCGCCGAGCCCGTCGCCTCGGATTCCGCGGCGAGCTCGGCGAGGCGTTCGAGGGCCGCGCGCTCGACCGCCTGCGCTGCGGTCGGCTCGGCGCCCATGCGTCGGATGCGCTCGGTCGCCGTCTCGCGGAGCGCCGCGGGCGACGACAGGAACGCCTTCGCGAGCGTCCACGGGAAGAGGCCCTTGTTGTCGCCCGAGTACGGGCTCGCCCCCGACGCCGGGTACAGCCAGACATCCGCCAGCTCGTCGGCGATCGCGTCTTCGACGTCGTTCGCGGGCACGGCGAAGTGCTGGAGCTCCTTGCGCTCAGCCCAGTCGCCGCCGACCTCTTCAGCCACCTCGGGGCTGTGGCGGTGGCGACGGATCACGAGCCTGCCGAGCTCGCCGCGATCGATGTCGCCCTCCGGCGACACCGCGGTCGGCTCCAGCAGCCGGATCAGCTCCGCGAACGACTCCTTATTGCCGTTGTGCGGGGTCGCGCTCGCGAGGATCAACGCCTCGGTGTTGCGGGCGAGCAGTCGCGCGAGCGCGTTGTTCTGCGTCTGGCCGGTGATGTTGTGCGACTCGTCGATCACGACGGCATCCCACTTGTGCTTGCGGAGGTGCGCCCGGTACTTGTCCTGCTTCAGCGTGTCGATCGAGATGATCGCGCGCTTGTAGAGGCTGAACGGGTTGCGGGTCGCGGGCAGCTTCTGCCGCACCCGCTGGATGCCGACGGAGTCGAGCCGCACGAACGGGAGTGCGAACCGGGTCCACATCTCGTGCTGCATCTGCTCGAGCACGTGCTTCGGCGTCACGATGAGGATGCGCTCGCCCCGCCCGCGCCGCACCAGCTCGGAGAGGACCATGCCGATCTCGATCGTCTTGCCGAGGCCGACCGCGTCGGCGATCAACATGCGCGGGCGCAGGTTGTGCGGGTCGAGCGTCCGGCGCACCGCCGCCTGCTGGTAGCCGAGCGGGTCGGACAGCATTCGGGTGCTGACCGTCAGGCCGGGCTCGTTGAGCGGGATAGGGGTCTTGCGGAGGGTCGCCTCGAGCCAGAGCTTCGCCTGCCGGTAGCCGGGTGAATCGTCGGCCTTGAGGCGGGCCTCCGCGGGGTCGAGGACGCGGATGTGGTCGAGGTGTTCGTAGAAGGATGCCGTCGTGTCGCGGACGAGCTCGGAGAGGCCTTGGACGCGGACGAGGAGGCCGTCTTGGGTCTGGGTGGCTGCCGTCACCATCCACTCGGCGTCGCGCACGACCACGACGGAGCCGGGCGCGACGTTGAGCGCCGAGCGTTCCGTCACGGGCGCCGAAGTGTAGGGAGTCGGCAACGTGGGAGTCCTCTCGATCCGCGGTGCCGTGCGGGTCGGCTCCGCGACCCTCATGCTAGCGACGGGCACGGGCCCGCCGCAGGAGCACCCCGGCTTGTCCCCCGTCTTGGGGGTGCGTTCGATCCCGGCCTGAGGTTGCCAGGCCTCCTGCGAGTACTGAAAGGATTCGAGGACGGGCATCCGAGGGCGGATGTCGGTGCGGGTCTGTAACGTCACTCGGCTGACCGGTCGGAGCTCGCACGGTCGGCCCTCCGCGCACTCCCGACGCGCGCATGGACGCTCGCGAGCCCTACATCGGAAGGCAAGACCATGGAGTGGAACAGCGCGGACGGCCGGCTGCGCGAGTACGTGCAGGAGCGCCAACGAATCGCGTTGCGCACGTATGAAGTGAACCCGGACCTGCTCGAAGAACACGTCAACCAGGAAGACAGCTTCCGCGCCGGAGGATACGGCGAACGACAGATCAGCGAGCTGCTGCAGAACGCGGTGGACGCACTCACCGCGTCCGGTTCGGCCGGGACCATCGAGTTCCGCATGGCGGGCGGCAACCTGTACTGCGCCAACGAGGGCGTGCCGTTCTCCGAAGGCGGCATCCGCGCGGTTTGCCACGCCTTCCTCAGCCCGAAGCGCGACGAGGAGAGCATCGGGCGGTTCGGCCTCGGGTTCAAGTCGGTGCTCGGCGTCTCGGACCGCCCGCAGATCTTCAGCCGCAGCGTCAGCTTCGAGTTCAACGCGCCCGAGACGGCGGAGCTCTTCGGTGGGATGGCCGCCCCCGACGGACGCGTGCCCCTCATGCGCGTGCCGAGTCTCATCGACGTCGATGCCGCCACGGCCGACGACCCGCACCTGGCCGAGATGCTCACCTGGGCCAGCACCGTCGTCAAGCTCCCCCTCATGCGCGACGGCGCTCGACTCCGAACTGAGCTGCAGGAGTTCAAGACCCAGTCGCTGCTCTTCATGAAGTCCGTGTCCCGGCTCAACATCGTGCTCACCGACCGAGATGGTGCGCCCGTTCCGGCGGCCCACCGACGCGACGGGGACTTGACGTCGGGTGAAGTCACGCTCACCGGGCCGAACACCGAACCGACCGCCTGGCTCTACGCGGAACGCGAGTACCGCCCCAGCGAGGACGTGCTGAAGACGCTCACCGCCAATATGGCCCGGCAATCGATGACGGTGTCGTACGCCGTGCCCAAGCGCGGGCAGACGGAGCTCGGCGAACTGTGGGCCTGGTTCCCGCTGCGCGACAAGACCACCGCGCGCGGAATCTTCAACGCGCCGTGGCAGGTCAACGACGACCGCACCACGCTGCTCGC
The DNA here is from genome assembly GCF_044769845.1 of Agromyces sp. GXQ0307. Lineage (NCBI taxonomy): Bacteria > Bacillati > Actinomycetota > Actinomycetes > Micrococcales > Microbacteriaceae > Agromyces > Agromyces sp. GXQ0307. The sequence continues at coordinate 497,923 of NZ_JBIZVY010000002.1, forward strand.
GACCAGTGCACTCAACGGCGAGATGCTGGAGGTCTGTGCGGAACTGTTCCTCGACGTGGTGATCCGTTCGGCACGGGGCGACGACCCCGCAGCGCACCTCGATCTGTTCCCTGCCCGTGGACGTGAAATCCGTAGTGCGGCAGACCGGATCCTGACGTTCCGCATCCCGGAACTTGCGCGCGGCCGTGCAATCATCCCCGACCGCAACGGCGTGCTTCGCGCCCGCGACCACTTCCGCGACGTGCCGTCACCCGAAGCTCCCTACCCTCCGTTCGAGTTGATGAGGGCCTGGCAGGGCCTCGTCGACCGCGACTCCATCCCCCACTGGTCGGCCTACACCACGGCGAAGGATCGCGTCTCGCGCCTCCGGACGCTGCTGAGGGATGAGGACGGCAAGGCGGCCCCGAACGAGACGACGGTCGTCGCGTGGTTGGAAGAGCTCGGCCATCTGCGAACGACCGAGTCGATCGCCGGAGCGCTCCGCATCTTCCGCGCCCTCCGCAATGCGGGATTCTCCGAGCAGATCGGCTCGGCGAGGATCGTCCCAGTCGAGGGCGGTGGATGGGAGCGGGTCTCCGCGAACAAGGCGGTGCTGATCCCGCTCGACGACGCCCCGGCACCGGACGGCGTCCCGCTCATCGACGCCCGTTTCGCGACCGGCGACGTTCGCGAACTGCTCGAAGCGCTCGGATTCTCGACGGTCTCGACCGATCAGACCGCTGCCGCGCTCGCCGCACGTGCCAGGCCCTCTTGGGGTGAGGGCGACTGGCGCAGGCTGTGGAGCGCGCTCCTCCAGGCGGCGCCGTCGTCGGCCGCCAGGGCGATCACCGACATCCGGGAGCGCGGCATCGACGTGATGGTGGAGACGGCTTCGGGGCCGTGGCGCCCAGCCCGCGAGGTCTTCGCGTCCGACGCGTGGGCACCCACGCTCGCCACTCGTCACGCGAGCGATCTGCACCAGGGCCGTCGAGACCTGCTCGAGGCGGCCGGGGCGCTGAGCGAGGCCGATCCGGATTGGGAGCCCTGGCGCGAGGCGGTCTACTCCGAATACCGCGACGTGCAGCTGAAGTACGTCCGGAACGAACTCCGCCGCAACGGGCACACGTCGAGGCAGCTCGGGGTGCCCGACATCCCGTCCAGCGGCCCCCTGCAGATCCTCGTCGAGCTCCAGGACGATCCGAGCGCGTGTGCAGGTTGGACGAAGGCCCTGCTCAAGGCTCTCCCCTCGCGCACCGCCACCGTTTCGATCACCCTGTCGAGCTCGAAGCACATTGCGGAGATCCCGATCGACGCACCTGACTGGTGGGCGATCCAGACCTACGGCCGCATCGTCACCACCACCGGATTCACTTCGGTCGACGACGCCGTCGGAAGCGCCCTCCGCGCCTACGGGGCGTTCCTCCCGGCGGCCGAATCCGAGGTCTCGATGCGGCTGCCGCTACCTCGAACGCTCGAGGAGGTTCCGGACCGGATCCTCCTCGGGGCACTCGCACGCTCCGGCCAGACGGTCGAATCGGACCGCATGGTGACGGAACTCGTCGTCGAGGCCGCGGGGCGGGCGTCGCTGTCGGCACCCGATGAGATCCCCGCCGTGTCGCGCGGGACGATCGTCCTCCGACGACCGGCGGATGTCGTGCTCGCTTCGTCGGCCGAAGATCGGGCGATCCTCGACGAGCACGGAGTGGCCTATCTCGACGGTTCGGTCGAGGGTGCGGACGCGATCGCCGAATGGGGACTGCGGTCGAGCGACGAAGCCCTCGCCAGGTCGTACGAGATCCGCGACGGGGGCGACGCCGCCCCGCTCACCGACCGGTTCCCGAGCCTTCCCGGGCACAGCGCGCTCCCGCTTGGCAAGGTTCGCCTGCGCCGAAGCCCGGCGATCATCCGGCGCGTCACGACCCCGGGCGGCACCATCGAGCAGCGCCTCATGGGGCACAGGTACGACGACCTCGTCATCGTGGACGACTCGCTCGACGACCAGGGAGTGCTCGAAGAGGTGTCGAAGCAGCTCGGCCTGGGGCTTTCACGCTCCGACATCGCGGCCGTCCTCGACGCGGACGACCAGATGCGGCGGAACGATCTGATCGCCCGAGTCCGAAGCGCACCGACACCGCCCGAGAAGCTGCTGCTGTTGTTCGGGCCCGCCGTGCTCAAGCAGGCGCTCCCCCAGGGGCTTCTGGCTGCGGTCGAGGGGAAGAGCGGCAAGCGCCGTGACATCGACGTCGCGGAGCTCTACTGGCGCGTCCGAGGACATGACAGCCTGTGGTACCTGCGCGACGAGCTCGGCGCGCTCAAGCTGCCCGTGCCTCGCGACTGGGCCGGGTCGGATCAGGCGCAAGCCTTCGTCTCGCGGCTCGGCTTCCCGACGGGGTATGCCGGGACGAAGGAGGTCAAGCGCCCCGCGCTTCAGCAGGTGCTCGGTCGGATCGACCTCAAACCGCTCCATGATTTTCAGGAGCAGCTCGCGGGCGACATCCGTTCACACGTACTCGAGCGCTCGAGCGACGGCGAGCACCAGCGCGGTCTGCTCTACTTGCCGACCGGCGCGGGAAAGACGCGCGTGACGGTTGAGGCCGTCGTCAGGATGCTCGTGGCAGACGAGATCCGGGGACCCGTGCTGTGGATCGCGCAGTCCCAGGAGCTCTGTGAGCAGGCCATCCAGACCTGGACCGACGTGTGGCGAGCGATCGGCGACGAACGGGTCCTCGACCTCAACAGGTTCTGGGGCGACTACGAACTCGACGAATCACGCGAAGAGCTCCAGGTCGTCGTCGCCACGGACGCCAAGTTGCACACACGGATCACCAACGACGAGCGGGCGTATCCGTGGCTTGCCCAGGCCGCCCTGGTGATCATCGACGAGGCCCACCGAGCCGGTACGCTCTCGTACACGTCGATCCTGCGGTGGCTCGGAATCGTCGCCGGACGAGGTCAGGCCAGCGCGAAGACGGCTCGACCCCTGCTCGGCCTGACCGCGACCCCGTTCCGCGGTCGCAACCCCGAACTGAACCGGCTCTTCGCCGAGCGGTTCGGCAACAAGAAGCTCGAGTCGTTGGACCCGGAGGATCCGATCGGTCAGCTCCGTCGGGCAGAGGTGCTCGCAGAGGTCGATCACTACGTCCTCGACGGGATGTCGGTCGATGCGACCGACGCCGACGTCGCAGGCTTCAGGCAGATGAAGGACGTCACCAAGTCGATGCTCGATCGCATCGGTCAGGACATCGACCGGACGAAGACGCTGGTCGACGACATCCTCACCCACGACCCCTCCTGGCCGGTGCTCGTGTTCTCGGCGTCCGTCGCGTCGGCACACACGATCGCAGCGCTCCTCACCCTCGAGGGAGCGAGTGCCGCCGCCGTCGACGGAACGATGCGACCACAGGAGCGGCGACGGGTCATCGAAGACTTCCGCGCGGGGAAGACGCAGGTACTCGTCAACTGCGACCTCCTCACGCAAGGCTTCGACGCACCGAAGGTGCGCGCGCTGTACATCGCGCGCCCGACGTTCAGTCCCAACCGGTACCACCAGATGATCGGCCGCGGCCTCCGCGGACCGAGGAACGGCGGCAAGGAGCGCTGCCTGATCGTCAACGTGGCCGATACCTTCGAAGAGTTCGGGGAGCAGCTCGCTTTCACCGAGTTCAACTACCTGTGGGAGACGCAGAACGCATGAGCGCCACGGATGTCCGGAACGAATACGTCGACGAGTTGCGGCGCATGTGGCTCGGCCCCCTGGATGGACCGAACGAGGTCCTCTCGCGCAACCCTGTCTACGCCTACCTCGTCGGCACGATGTACCCCGTCGAAGAAGGCGCGGTCGCCGCGGTACCGACCGTGCTGGATGAGGACATCGAGGCCGGGGTGCTGCATGGCGAGACCGCCGAAGTGGTCGACGACGAGCTCGACGTCGGTGGAGAACGGCCCGACGAGGACGACGATCCCGGGCTGAGCCTCGTCGGTGCGTTCGGATGGGCTCCGCAGTCGATGGGGATGTCGTTCATCCACGACGGCGACGCGATCATCGTGTCGGTCGACGCGGGCGCGTATCGCGAGGACGAGTCTGCCGAGACCTCGGGTGACGAGCCCGCGGATGGCCCGCGCGAAGCCTGGCGGCGGGAAGACGTGTCGCAGGCTGGGATCCGCATCCCGACGACCGCCCACGGGAGACAGACGACTCTGAATGGCCGTGCAGACCTGGCATGGCGCACTCGGATCATCGGTGAGAAGCGCCTCACGACGATCGCCGTCTCCAACGCTGAAACTGCCGCCGCCGGCAAGGCGAAGTCGGATCCGACCAAGTGCTTGTTCCAGGTCCGCATCCGCGCCGACATCGAATCCGGACGTCTGCACCCATACCCGACGAGCAACCCCGTGACCTCTTCCGACGAGGATCGCGAGCTCGAGCTGCGCTACCGATCCAAGCCGACGTACGCGATCGGCCACGGTACCGCCGTCGTCTGGGACGACGGCGACGCCCCGGGCTACGCGATGACCGAGACCATTCCCCGGCAGGAGGTGCCCGCGGTCCGGGCCCGGGTGAGCACGCTCCAGGCTCTTCAACTGGCGTGGCTCGCCGACGAGAGCGTCAGCGCCGCGGACCTCGGCACCGGGCTCCGTGCGTTCCTCAGCGGATATCGCTCATGGGTGTCGGATCGCGAGCAGGAAGCGGCATCCCTTCCGTCGCGGTTCGAGAAGCCCGCCGCCGCCATCCTCGAACGGATGTCGACCGCGCGAGACCGCATCGAAGACGGCATCCGACTGCTCGAGTCGGGTGGTTCGGTTCTGACGGCGTTCCGACTCGCGAACCGCGCGATGCGTACCCAGATGCTGCAGCAGCGATGGGCGCGCGGCCACGCCGGCCAGATCGGAGTTCCTCTCGAGCCGGCGCCCGAACCCGGACCGGATCGCGAGCCGAGGTGGCATCCGTTCCAGCTCGGGTTCATCCTGCTCTCGCTCGCCTCGACCACGGATGACGAGCACGAGGATCGGGAGTTGGTCGACCTCATCTGGTTCCCGACCGGTGGCGGCAAGACCGAGGCGTACCTCGGGCTGGCGGCCATCGAGATGATCCGACGTCGCCTCGACCGCGGCGTCCACGGCGGCGGAACGGCGGTGCTCACCCGCTACACGATGCGGCTACTCACGGCACAGCAGTTCCAGCGTGCCGCGACCCTGATCTGCGCCCTCGAGCTGCTGCGCTCGGAGGACGACCGGCTGGCGGGGACTCCGTCATTCTCGATCGGGCTTTGGCTCGGCAACACGACGACGCCGGGTACGTACGAGCAGGCCGCCGACCAGATGAAGCGGGTCCTGCGCGAGAAGAGTCCGCAGAATCCGTTCCAGTTCCGCCAGTGCAGCTGGTGCGGGACGTCGATCATGCCAGAGCGCCAGTCGCGCTACGAGGAGCTCTACGGGGTTCGGGCGACCAAGTTCTCGTTCCAGTTCTTCTGCCCGCACGCCGAATGCCCGTTCCATGTCAAGCTCCCGGTCCAGGTGGTGGACGAGGGCATCTTCGAAGACCCGCCGACGATGCTGGTCGCGACGGTGGACAAGTTCGCGCGTCTCGCATGGATCGACCAGGGCGCGTCGATGTTCGGGCTCGGCGGCGTGGCGTACGACCCGCCGTCGCTTGTGATTCAGGACGAGCTGCACCTCATCGCGGGTCCGCTCGGAACGATCGTGGGCATCTACGAGGCGGCGATCCGGGGCCTCATGTCATGGAAGGGCACGGCGCCGAAGGTCGTCGCTTCGACCGCCACGACCCGCGCCTCGGCCGACCAGATCCGCGAACTCATGGCGTCGAAGGTCTCGGTGTTCCCGCCGAGTGGGCTCGACGCCGACGACAGCTACTTCGCCGAGCCCGACCCGGATCGCGCCGGCCGCATGTACGTCGGGATCATGCCGCAGGCCCACACCCCGTCGTGGGCGCTGGGCCAGATCTCGACCGAGATGCTGAACGCTCCGGTTCGGCTCGGGATGACGGGCGCGGAGCTGGATGCCTACTGGACGCTCGTCGTCTACCACAACAGCCTCCGGGAGCTGGGGCGGACCGTGACCATCCTGCGCGACGACGTCCGAGCCGCACTCGATCGAAGGGCCGATCGCGATGACGACGGACCGTCGAGGACGCTCGCGAAGGACGGCATCGAGGAACTCAACGGCAACGTCTCGTCCGACGAACTCCTCCGCATCCTCGAACAGCTCGGCGAGGGGCCGGAGAGCGGCGGCAAGCCGCTCGACGCACTCGCGACGACGAACATCATGTCCGTCGGCATCGATGTCAGTCGGCTCGGGCTGATGCTCGTGAACGGCCAGCCGAAGTCGACGTCCGAGTACATCCAGGCCACGAGCCGAGTCGGACGTGGCGATGTGCCGGGACTGGTCGTCACGATGTACCGCTCGGGCAAGCCGCGCGATCGGTCCGTGTTCGAGTCGTTCACGGCGTATCACCGGGCGTACTACCGGTTCGTGGAACCGGGGACGGTGACGCCGTGGTCACTCCAGGCGCGGCGAAGGGCGCTTCGCGCGGCTTTGGTGATCCTCGTGCGGCACGGCGCGGGGCTGAATCTGAACGACAAGGCGAGCCAGTTTGATGTGGATGCCTCGCCCGTCAAGAAGGCTGTCGAGATGCTCACTCGGCATGTGCAGGTGGCCGATGGCCGCGAAGCGGAAAAGGTGGCCGACGAACTGCAGAAGGCGCTCGACGACTGGGAGCATCGCGCCGAGGATGCTGGACTCAGCGGCACCCCGTTGATGTATCGGTCATTCACCGCGGGCGAGCGACTGCTCAAGCAGTTCACGGACACCGGCGCCGGGTGGTCGACGATGAACTCGATGCGGTCGGTGGATCGCGTCGTCCGAGTGCGAGCGGATGGTGAACGCTGATGGCGAAGAACGACAAGGTGATCCGGACGATCCGGCTCAGCGAGACCGTCTCCCCGTTCGGCCCGGGCGCCCTCGTCGATATCCTCGGCGAATCGTTCATGGCGATGACGGGGGACGAGTGGCCGCCGGCCAGCGTGCGCAACTCGGTGTCGTGCGATCGGCTCGCCGCCAAACTCCGAGTCGACGAGCTGTGGGCCGCGCCGAGCAGCGGTGAACCCGACGCACCCAAGACCCCAGGGCTCGAATTCGCCCGGTTCCCCGCCTGGTTGTTCTGTCAAGAGTGCCGACGGATGACGCGCTGGACCCGGATGATGGAGTCCGGCTCTACTCCGAAATGCCCCGACTGCGAGGGCCGGCTCGTGCCGATGCGATTCGTCACGGTATGCGCCACCAAGAGCCACGCAGACGACGTGCCCTGGCCCGATTGGGTCCACCGCGCCGGGTCGGGTACCTGCGATCGGAAGGACCGCCTGCGTTTCCACCCGTCCAAGGGTGCCCGTGAGGGCCTGAGCGCTCTCCAAGTCTCCTGCGACGCGTGCAAGACGACTCGGTCGCTCGGCGATCTTCGCGGCGATGTCTTGGTGCGCGACGGCTTCACCTGTCGTGGCAAGCAGCCGTGGGAACGCGAGTGGGGGAACTGTGGAAAGCCGCTCGAAGTGCTGCAGCGTGGTGCCACGAGCCTCTACTTCGGTGAGGTCGTCTCCGCGATCGACATTCCTGAGGTCGAGGGTCGCGAGGCGGAGCTCGACGAGATCATCCTGAAGCACCCCTTCTGGCCTGCCGTGCAGAACGGGTACGCCGATCTGGTGGATCCGATGGTGACCGAACTCGCCAACGCCCACGGGCACCCCGAAGAGACTGTCCGCCACCGCGTCCGAGCTCTCACAAGCGACGAACCGACGCTCCAAGACACGAAGCGGTCGCTCCTGAGCGAAGAGTTCGAAGCCTTCGTCGCGGCGATCTCGGGTTCGGCGCCCGCGGAGGACTTCGTCACCCGCGTCGAGCGACGTTCGGAACGCACACCGGCCGGGCTTGGAGACGTGGTGCTGGTCGACCGGCTACGCGAAGTGCGCGCCACGATCGGGTTCCGGCGGTACACGCCCGAGGCCCAGCTCGTGCCTTCGGTGCCCAAGCGCCCGATGGAGCGGAGCTGGTACCCCGCCGTCGAGGGATACGGCGAGGGGATCTTCATCACGTTCGATTCCGCCGCGGTCGACGTGTGGGCCGCGCAGGACGGGGTGCAGCGACGCGCCGATCGGATCGAGTCGAACCAGGAAGGCTCGATGCTCGGCAGCCGCCTGCACGAGACCAGCCCGCCGTTCCTGCTGCTGCACGCCTTCGCGCACGCGATCATGCGCGAGCTCGCCTTCGTGAGCGGGTATTCGGCACCGTCTCTTCGCGAGCGCATCTACTGCGAGAGCACCGGCGACTACGGCGTCTTCATCTACACCACGTCGACCGATGTGGAAGGGACGCTCGGCGGTCTCGCGCGCCAGGGCGAAGCCGACTACCTCACCGGCGTCGTGCTGCGCTCGCTCGAGCAGGTCGCCTGGTGCGCGAACGACCCGGTGTGCTCGGAGTCCGATCCGCAGAGCATCGACGGCCTGAACCTCGCGGCGTGCCACGCGTGTCTCCTTGCGCCGGAGACGTCCTGCGAGAGCTTCAACCTCCTGCTCGATCGGGCGATGCTGGTCGGCGGAGACGGGTTCGATGGGTACTTCCAGGACGTCATCGACTCCGCCCTCGACGTGTCCGTCAGCGCGATGGGCTGAGCTGCTCGTAGGCGTCACGGATGCGCGCGCCGACCCCTTCGGGGTCGGCGCGCACGTCGTGCTCCCAGACGCGCAGCACGGTCCATCCGCGCTGCCCGAGGGTGTCGTCGGTGTTCCGGTCACGCGCTCGGTTCGCCTGCACCTTCGCATCCCAGTAGGTCTGGTTGCGACCCGGCCGCTGATAGTGGTCGGGGCACCCGTGCCAGAAGCATCCGTCGATGAAGACCGCCAGCTTCGCCCGCGTGAACACGATGTCTGCCGACCGGCGAAGCCCCTTCACCGGCGGAGAGTTCACGCGGTACCGGAGTCCTTGCGCATACAGCAATCTGCGCACCGCCAGCTCGGGCCCGGTGTCGCGCCCCCGGTTCGCGACCATCGATTTGCGGGTGCCCTCGGAGGTCGCCCAGGATGTCCTCTGCCCACCCATCGCCACCTCCCGGACCTCGTCCGACCGCCCGCCGGCGGGGCGGGCGTCCAGCGTCGCACCGGCCGGCTAGACTCTGGGCGATGCTCCCCACCGCCTCTGCCAATCCTCGCACCGACGAGACGGGTCCCAGCGCCATCCGCGTGCTCGACCTGTTCGCCGGTGCCGGTGGACTGACGGCCGGGTTCCACGCGGCGTCGCCACGATTCCAGAGCGTTCGGGCGGTGGAAATGGACCTCGCCGCCGCGGCGAGCTACGCGGCCACCTTCGGCGACGACATCGTCTATGCAGGGAGCATCCAGGGCTGGCTCGTCAATGAGACCGTGCCCAGAGTGGATGTCGTCGTCGGAGGACCTCCTTGCCAGGGGTTCTCGAACCTCGGCAAGCGAGACGTCAACGATGAGCGGAACCTCCTGTGGCGCCAGTACGCGGCGACGATCCGCCGTGCCAAGCCGAAGTACTTCGTCGTCGAGAACGTCGCGGCGTTCGCAAAGTCGTCCCAATTCACCGACTTCCAACAGGCGATCGCGCCCGGCGGCCTGCTCGAGGAGTACGACTTCCGGCACGCGGTGCTGAACGCCGCTGACTACGGGGCGTTCCAGGCGCGCAAGCGTGCGGTGGTCATCGGATTCCGACGCGATCTGTCGTTCCCGGGATTTCCGGCACCCACTCACCTGAAGGCCCATCGGACGGTCGAGGAGGCGTTCGACGGCATTCCGTGGGTTCCGGCTGGCACTGACCTCCCTGACCGGAAGTACGAGTTCGCGGAAAAGTCGTTCTCGGGGGCCTATCGAGCCGCAGAGCTGCACCTCGACCGCCGATACGAGCCGATCTCGATCGACCGCTTCGCCGCGATCCCGCCCGGCGGCAACCGATTCGACCTGCCGGACAAGCTCTTGGCTCCGTGCTGGCGCAACCACAAGTCCGGTTCGGGCGACGTCATGGGCCGCCTCTACTGGGATAAGCCCTCGGTGACGATCCGCACGGAGTTCTTCAAGCCGGAGAAGGGTCGATACCTGCACCCCGAGGCGAATCGCGCGATCACCCACTACGAGGCCGCGATCCTCCAGGGCTTCCCCGAGGACCACAAGTTCGTGGGGTCGAAGACTGCGATCGCCCGACAGATCGGCAATGCCGTGCCGATCCCGCTTGGCAAGGCGATCGCCGAGGTGCTCGTCAAGCGTCTCTAACGAGGAACGTGCTCGTAGATCCGTGCGAGCGCGACAAGCATGGCGCGGAGATCAGCCAGGAGTTCGTGCTCGGGTGGAATGTCGTGGACCGGGTACCTGAACGCGCACAGCGTGCTGGCCTCGTAGGCCTCCGCAACCTTCGACCTCGGAGCGTGCAGGACGATCGATCGAACCAGCCGCGGAGTGTCCTCGATCCAGCCGCCGATGACTTGCTCGCCCCACTTCACGTGCTCGGCGAGCTCGCCATGCGAGCGAGGGATCAGCGAATCATGATCGGCGTTGGTCGAGGCATGCATCAGCGTCAGATAGACCGCACCCCCGTCGCCGGCAAAGAGGTACACGAGATACCACCCCGTCGTCGAACTCGGACTCAGTTCGACGGAATGGATCCGTACCCAGGGGACCTGACTCTTGCGCCCGATGCCGTCCTTTCCGTGAACGGCAGCGTCGAACGGAACCCAGCCGCCGTCGGCGACGGGCCGCACACCCCAATCGCGTAGAAGCGACGGGATCGAGTTCCTCACGAGTTCGCCGCGGCGCTGCATGGGAGCGGTGTCGCGATCGGTGTAACGCGTCTGAAGTTCGAGGACTTCCGTCAGCGTGTTCTTGAGCATCGGCGCCGAATTCCTCTCCCTGGGTCGCTCGGAACGGTTCAGCACTGCGCCCGATGGAGCGCTCCGGATATCGTCGTTTCGTGACTATTCACGCATACTCAGGCACCGAGTGGATCGTCCCCTCGAACCCCACAACGTACGACGCGGTGGATGCGTTCGACTCTCTCACTGAAATCAACTGGAGTGAAAGCACTTCGGCGAAGATCGCGAATGGCGACGTCGTGTACTTATACGTGACGCGTCCGACCCAGGCGCTCACGCACCGCTGTCTCGTGGTCGATTCAGGCATTCCCTTCGACCGACGCGTGGACGACGATCGGTTCTGGGTGGATCAAGATGCGCTGCAAGAGCGTCGCACGAGATCCTGGTTGCGTCTCCGACTCCTGCATACGTTCGATGCGGGCGAGCGCGGACGACTTTCTCTCCAAGCGCTGATGGCCAACGGGCTCAAGAGCGCACCGCAGGGACGGATGCGGGTCCCCGCAACGGTCTCGACGCTGATCAACATGGTCAGCGTCGGCGCTGACGGGTAGGGCCGCGGCGAGGGACAGCAGTTGCTGCGCCCAGTAGGTGAACTCAGCTTCCTTGCTGGGCTAGGTGCCAGACCCCATCATTGGTGTCGACGGGGGACATCACGCCTTCTTGTCGTAATCGGTTGGCGGCCCATCGGAGGTCGTACTGCCACGTGTAGAAGAGATCCCCCGAGCTCCTGAGATCGTCCTCGTGATTCCGCCAAACCTGCTCGGCGACACGGACGTGGTGTGCAGCACCGCCGAGTTCCGTCAGTGCCTCTTGCGTCCAGTCCGCCAGATCATGCTTCGTCGCCATCTCATGAGCATGCCAGAGCACGCGCGTCCAGAACGCCCGGTGTTCAATCGACCGCGGCTCCGATCGCGTGCTCGGTGAAGTGCCTATCGTGCAGTACGACTTCACGCGGCGACAGCAGGAAACACGGTTACCACTCCATCACCGCGTCGCTCGATCTCGATCGCGATATCCGCGTTCGCCCGTCGCCCGTGGAGCCCATCTCCAAGCGCCCGGAGACGGTAGGCAGACTTGAGCAGCTTGTCGACCTCGCTTGGCGTGAAGGTGGGAATACGGATCCCACCGTGACGCTTCAATTCGAGGCTCGACAAGCGGACGAGCACCGAATCGACACGAGTCTCGAGCTCATCGACGTCTCGCTCCTCGCTGCGAAGCGCCTCGACGAACCTCGTGAACGGGTTGCCGGTGTCCTCGAGCTGCGCGTGCTCGACCGCCTCCAAGACGAGCACCCTGCGCTTCAAGGCGATTGCGAGTCGTGCGAGTTCAAGGTGGGTGCGGAATACGCCGCCGCGATCGTTGATGCCAGGGAATGCCTTCGTGAGTGTTGCGAGTTCGACCGGCCCGTCCGGCAAGGCTGCCAGCGATTCCTCCCATTTCGCGAGCCTGGTCTTAGCGTTCGAGACCGCCTTGCTGATCGCGAATGAGGCCGAGTCGAGCCCGAGCGAGTGACCGATCTTGCCCTTGTCGAGCAGGATCGAAGTGGCCTTGTCGATGGCGTCCCGGCATGCATCGAGCTCGTTGCGCTCGCGCGAGAGGTTGTCGTCATGCAACTGCTCAAGGAGGTCGGTGATGTGCTCGATCGCCATCTGCCGCTGCCGGTCGGCGTAGGCGCTCACGCCGACCGCAACGGCCATGAGCACCAAAGGCGCAGCAACGGTGAGCGCGCCCGCGGAGGCGACAGCGACACCGGCGGTCGCAGCTGATCCCGTCGCCGCTCCGGCGACGGCCGCTTTCCCGGCAACGGGCACGAATGTCGCCTGAGCCGCGATACCCGCCGAACCATGCAACGCGCTATGGATTCCTCCAGCAACGGCGCTCGATGACATCGGCTTCACAAGGCCCTCGCCGAACTGAGCTGCGACCTTCGCGGGCACGATCATGCGGTAAAGCACCTCGCCGGTCTCTCCGACGTTCACATTCGACGGCGCTGACTTGGCCGTCTGCGTGACAAGTTGCGAGAGTTGCTGGGCGAGGGGGCTGGTGGCATGGAGCACGATGCCTCCCGCGCGGTCACGCTGGGCAGACAGGGGATGCGCCTCCAGCGTGGCGATCGGGGCGTCTGCGAATGCTGCAAGCGCCGTCCTGAGCTCGCCGAGCCTTGCTTGCGTCAGACCCTGATCCCCGATGATGCGGGGTAGATCGGCGGGCTCGGTGGCGAGCGTCCACACCGGGACAGCGGGCTGGTTCTCCAAGATGGCTCCTGCGCGTGCGATGGGCCCAGAGCGCCCCGTGGTCGCTCTTGATCGGCTGATTCAGTATGCCCTGATGCGCCGCCGCGTCTCCCGCGTGCGCCCCCTAATGGGACACCTCGCTCGAGTCGCGATGCCGCCGGCTGATACGCCGACTGGCTACCCTCGGCAACGACGTGCTCCGAGGGCGCGCGGAGTGGGATCCCACTCGCTTCGCCTAGCTGGGTGAAGCAAGCGGAGGAGGCTCCTCGATAGTCGCGGTAGCGCCGATCCTCCAGTGACGGCCACCTCGGACCACGACAGGTTCATCACCGACCGGTAGGCCCCGATTCCACCGACAAGCTCCGAGCATCTCTGCGTACCACCCTGCATAGAGCCAATCCCTCCCACGGCCAGACGCGTGAGGGTCCCCAATCGCCGCCAAGATCGCATCAGCGACCTGCTCCGGCGCCGTTGCCGCGTCAACCAGTGATCCCGCAACCTCGTATCCATCGGCGGTCGTGTAGGCAAACGGATTGGCGTCCGGTTCGGGCCAACTCCACGATTCGAATCGAACAGTGTCCGCGGCAATGACGCGGGTTCGCCAGTGAAGCCCGGATCCAGATTCGTTCGGGTAGATGCGCAGCAGTTGATGTCCGCGCTGGTGTAGTACCGCAACCGCGTCCAAGATCAGCATGGCCACCATCCACCCGTCCATCGGAGCTCGCACCGGCTCGATGATCTGCGGTTGATCGAATGGGTCCTGTGCGTAGAAGTAGAAGCCCGGGATTCTGAAAGGCGACCGCCCCGGAACGACACGGCGCGCCACGTCCGTCGAGCTCGGAACGACCGAATAGACGCCCGCCCCATCTTCGAGCCGCGCAAGATACGCCGACGCTCCGGCAGGAGTCGTCTCGCTCGAGAGCCGGCACAGGGCGGTGCCTACCTTGACCCACGGTGACGTCAGGTCGCCATCCAATCGGCCCGTGGCGCCGGCTTCCAACCATGCTCGAAGCCGCCGATTGAACTCATCGACCGTGATCAAGGGTGGCACCGGCGGGTGCGGGATCGGGAGGTCCATGTCGTCATCTTGCCCCGCTCGAGAGCTCGCGATCCGACTGACATGCCCGGGGAGCACCGCGACCCGCACCCGCCCGTCTCCGGGCGGGCGCGAGCCGCGGCATCCGTCACCCCTTCACGCCTGCGACCGTCCCCTCAGTCCCCCTTCACGTTCACCACCTGCCGCAGCGTGTGCCGCACCCGCACGAGCGACGCGGCATCCGCCATCACCCGGTCGATCGGCTTGTATGCTGCCGGGATCTCGTCGATGAACGCGTCGGTGTCGCGGAACTCGATGCCGGCCATCGCGTCCCGCAGCTGATCCTGTGTGAAGGCCCGCCGGGCGGCGGAGCGCGAGTACATCCGACCCGCACCGTGCGGCGAGGAGTTCAGCGACATCCGATCACCCAGGCCCTCGACCACGTACGACGCAGTGCCCATCGAACCCGGGATCAGGCCCGGCCGGCCCGCATCGGCCCGGATCGCACCCTTCCGCGACACCCACACCCGCTTGCCGAAGTGCTCCTCGCTCTCGGTGAAGTTGTGGTGGCAGTTGATCCGCTCCCGCTCCTCCACCGGCACGCCGACCCACTCCGAGACCTGCCGGATCACCCGGTCCATCATCTCCTCCCGGTTCAGCAGCGCGAAGTGCTGCGCCCACCGCAGCTCCGCGATGTACCGCGTGAACTCCGGCGCGCCCTCCACGAGGTACGCGAGGTCCCGGTCGGGCAGGTCGATCCACCACTTCCGGCAGAGCTCCTGCGCGACCCGGATGTGGTGCTGCGCGATCTTGTTGCCCACGCCCCGGCTTCCGGAGTGCAGGAACAGCCACACGGCATCCGCCTCGTCGAGCGAGACCTCGATCGCTTCGGACAGCGGGCTTGCTCGGTCCCGCCCGACTCAGCGCCGGAAAATCTCCTCTTCGTCCGGCAGAAGCGCACCGAGTGACGTCCGCACGGTGAACCGGACCTCCTCGGCTATCTGCCGCATCGCGGCAGGTAAGGGCGAGTCCTCTTTGACTGATCGACCGAGCCTGCTGAAGAAGTCGCCGACACTGCTTCCGCGTGCGATCGCTCGATACGCCTCGGGAAGGTCGTCGACATGTGCTCCGCCATCGTGATGGGCGAGCCAGAGCACGACGTCGCGTCGAGACGCCTCCGTCCCCTGGTTGTCGAAGATCCTCGGTATCTGCCACCAGTAGTTGAACCCGACCCGATGACCGCCGAGCGAGACCTGCCGGAACGCGGGCATCCATGTCGTGGCGGTCGGGCTCGGGATGACGGTGAGAAGCGAGCCGACCGGCGCGACACCGCGGTCTCGAGCGAGTCGCACCACGCGTGGACCGCTCGGGATTGTTCCATCCGCCCACGGCAGGATCTGCGTCAGCCCCATCCGGGTGAGGAGGCCGGTGCTAGCCGTCGTGTCGTACGCCAGGACGCGCACATCGATCGCGAGCCGCTTCGCCTCGGCGCGAACACCACGGTCGAATCGAGTACAACTTGCGTCGATGAAGCCGAGTTGATCTCGCAGGTGCTCCAGATGCTCGTCCGACAAGGCGAGTTCGGGCTTCAACCGCTGCCATCGTCGAAGCCGACGCGCCGCATCAGGCGACTGCGACGGAACTGCTTGGCCACCGTTCGGCGCCGCCGCGTCGAGTCTGCTCCACCGCTCCAGGGTCACGCTGCGACGCTAACGCCGCGACGCACACGGATGAGGCTCGCAGGACCGCAGACGCCACCCCTTTTCGGGGGATTCCAGTACCACAGGTCCGACTGTCACGATCGGGCGGACCCCAGCACGACCGGAAAGCTTCACATGACGCCGTCGAGTCAGCCCTTCCCGACCGAACCGATCGATTCCGTTTCCCTCGCCCACCGCCGCCCCGCGGCATCCGTCATCGCCGAATGCCTGCGCGTGCAGGCGAGCGTGCCGCCGAACACCGCCGTGCAGCGGTTCTTCGGCGTCTCGCCGCTCGGGCGCGAGGCCGAGCCCTGGTACGTCGGAGCGCTCGGGGAGCTCGAGGTCGCGCGGCGGCTCAGCGCGCTCGGGCCGGAATGGGTCGTGCTGCACTCGGTGCCCGTCGGATCCGGGTCGAGCGACCTCGACCACGTCGTGATCGGGCCGGCGGGCGTGTTCACGATCAACACGAAGCACCACCGCGGGCAGCACGTGTGGGTCGGCGCGAAGCGCATCCTCGTGAGCGGCCAGCGCACCAACCACCTCCGCAACGCCGCCCACGAGGCGAGGCGTACGTCGAAGCTGCTCACGTCCGCCGCGCACATGCCCGTCGAGGTGACGCCGATCGTCGCGATCGTCGGGGCGAAGCGGATGACGGTGCGCGAGCGTCCGTCGGAGGTCGTGGTGCTGCGCGAGGCGGAGCTGGTGCGGTGGCTGCGGCGACGGGCGATTGTGCTGTCGGCGGAGCAGGTCGGGCGGGTCGCGGCGGTCGCGGCGGAGCCGGGGGCGTGGGGGCGGATGGCGCCGGGCGAGGTCGTGGGTCATGACGCGTTCGAGCGGCTGCGGGCGAATGTCGGGCGGGCGGGGCGGCGACGCGTGCTGTGGCGGCTCGCGGTCGTGATGACGATTCCGCTGGCCGTGTTCGGCGTGTGGTGGGCTGCGTTCGGGTCTCACCTGGCCGCAGCGAACCCGTGACGTTCCCGCTACGGATCGGTACCGGATGCTACTTCGGTACCGAGGAGCCAGCATGCCGACATTCACCTCGATCAAGATCGACCCGGAGACCGACCGGCTGGTGTCCGACGCCGCGCACGTGCTCGGGCGCACGAAGAAGGACATCGTCTCGGTCGCCGTTCGCGAATGCGTCGAGGCGCACCAGGCCGAGCTCAGCGCGTGTTCGGCAGCGTCGCCCGCGGCGACGAGTCGTCGACGAGCGACGTCGACCTGCTCGTCGACCTCGCCGAGGACGTGGGCATGTTCGGGCTCGGCCTGATGCGCAGCACCGCCGAGCGGATCCTCGATGCACCGGTCGACATCGTGCCGTCGTCGAGCCTGAATGCGGATGTCGCCGACCAGGTGCTGCGCGAGGCGAGACCCGTGTGAACCCATCTGCCAGGCGACGTCGTCCGCCCGTGCAAGGATGACCCCGAGTCATCCGCTTCTTGACACCGAGCCGCACCCCGCGGCCGATCGGCGTACGCCGAGACGACGAGGAGCGAGAGATGACCGACCAGCAGATCGCCGTGGCCCGAGTGGCCGACTTCCTGAACATGAACTCCCCGTGCCGGTGCGCCGACGCGGAGTGCCCCGGCAACGAGGACGAGCCATTCTGCTCGTCGACATCGTCGTCGAGACGCTGCTGCCCGACGCGCACGCGTACATCCGGTCGCTTCAGCGACAGCTCACCGAGGCGCTCGGGCTCTGAGGCCGGCGGGGCGGGCCGCCGTGCGGCTCGATGAGCCGCGCGACGCCCGCCCCGCGGCATCCGCTCAGGACGTCATGAAGCGATCGCCGTTGCGATCCATGAGGAACCCGCCGGGCCACGACGCGCGGTTGCCGTCGACGACGAGGTCTAGCGCGCGCAGCGGCGTGAGGCCGGCGCGCCGGAGCGGGAGCCAGTCGGTCCAGTGCTCGGCGATGAGCGCGATGCTGCGGTACTCGAGCCGGGTCGTGTCGATGACGAAGCGTCCGTCGTCGCGGGCGAGCAGCTTCTCGAGCCGCCGATCGACGCAGAGGCGGAGCAGGTACCAGTCGGCGGCGGTGAAGCCGACGCGGTGGAGGTCGTCCGCCTGCCACGACCACTGGGCCACGACATCGGACGCCCGGTCGTCGCGGATGACCCGCGCCGCGATCGACATCGCGAACGGGCCCGGGAAGAACGTCGGGAAGTCGAGCAGCGCACGGCACCAGTCGAGTCGCAGCTCCTCGGGCACGTCGCCCCACGGGTTTCGGTCGCGCTCGGGCGTGTAGCCGGGCGAGCGCTCGAGCGCCTCCCGGGCGGTCTCGCGGCGCGGCTGCTCGGGGCGGGCACCCTCGAAATAGGCGTCAGCGGGCATGGTGAACTCCTCTCGCTCGGAGGCGCGTCACCTCCGTCGACTTGCCCGAGACGGATGCCGCGGGCCGGTTCTTCCCCTGGGGCACCCCGCTCGACGGAGGGGGTTGCCGGGCAGCCGGCCAGGTACCGACAGCTGCCACTCGTGAACCTGATGCGAGCGTAGCGGGAGGCGGCGACATCCGCTCTGCTGATGCTCGCGAGCCGGGACCCGGCGAGCGCGAGCACCGGCGGGCGAGCGCGCCCCGCGACATCCGCTCGCTACAGCACCGCCCAACCGATGAGCTTCGCGAGGTACCCGACGTCGAAGCCGCCGGCGAACTCGAATCGCACCCGGCCGAGCCCGCTGAGCCAGACCTCGAGCTCGGCGTCGCGGTCGAGGGTGCCCGCGGTCTCGACCGAGAACGCCTGGATCTTCGAGTACGGCAGCGACGTGGTGTCGCGCTTCTTGCCGGTCATGCCCTGGATGTTCACCGCGATGATCCGCTTGTTCGTGAACATGATGAAGTCGCGCATGCCCTTCGCCGCGACCATCGACGTCTCGCCGTCGACGTAGAGCTCGCGCACGCTCGGTTCGATCGCGGCGATGTCGGCCTTGGAGAGCTTGACGAAGGCGCTGTTCTGGAAGTCGATCATTTGACGAGGGTAGGGCGCGCGGCGTCGCGGAGTGGGCGGGCGCGCGGGTCAGGCGGGGCGCGGGGCGCGGGGCGTCGCCGGGGCGCGCGGCGTCGGCGCGGCGCGCGGCGTGGGCGTGACGCGCGGCGTCGGCGCGGCGCGCGGCGTCGCGGTGCCGCCGCCGGCGCCGTCGCCGGATCGCGTGTGCAGCAGCACCGTCGCGCGGGCGCGTTCGCGCGGGCCGCCGTGGTCGAGCAGGTCGGCGATGGTGAATCCGATCGGCGCGCGGCCCGAGGCATCCGTCGGGATGTCGGCGACGTGCAGCCAGACATTCGGCCGGTCGCCCTCCACGAGCAGGAACTCCGTCACGAGCGCGTCGAGCGCCGCGGGCGAGACGTAGCCTTCGACGACGGATGGCGCGGGGGCGATCTTCTGCGCCGGTGCTGGGGCCGCTCCGGCGCGCGGATCCGACAGGCCGGATGCCGCGAGCCGCCGGTCCGCGAGCAGGTCGGCGAGGTCGACGTCGCGGGCACGGAGGGCGAGCCGCGGGGCGCGCTCGCGCACCCAACTCCACAGCAGCGTCGGATCGACGTCGCCGCGCAGGACGCGGTCGGTCTTCTCCGCGATGCGGCGCCGGACGACCGCGTCGTCGACCTCGACCGGCACCCCCGACACGGATGCCAGCAGCCGCCGCGCATTCTCCGGCGACATCGGGCGCGACACGGGCGTCGCAGCGGATACGGCCTCGTCGGGCACGACCCACTGCGAGCCGAGCCGGTACGCGCCGATCCCGCCGCTCCGCACCCGCTTGAAGGCCGCGGCCCGCGAGATGCCGAGCCGCTCTGCATACTCGCGGACGCTGTAGGGCATGACACAAGGGTAACTGGCTGCGTACAGATGTGTCGTAGTGTCGGGTCGCCACTCCACCCCTTCCCCATTCCGACGCTCCACCCGCGCTGACTTGTCCTCCGCAGGCAACGGAACGACAATGTTATCCACAGGAAATTTCGCCGATCAGGCCCGGTTTCTGCGCCATCCGAATGTCAGTGGGTCGGTGCATCATTGAGACATGGACCAGCCGCTGCTCACCCTCGACCACGATGTCGAGGCGTTGCGCGCGGCCTGGGCTGGCGCGATGCCGGCGGTCGGGGCGATCCCCGGCGCGAGCCAGGTCGAGCTCGAGCAGATGAGCAACGCCGGGCTCGTCCGCGTGACCGACGCCCTCGCGCGCGTGCGGCGCGACGCCGACGCACTGCTCGCACGCGTCGCCGCCGAGGTCTCGAAGCGGTCGAACACCGAGCTGGGGCAGGCGAGCCTCGCCAGGTCGCAGGGCTTCCACAGTCCTGTCCGCCTCATCGCGGCGGCCACAGGCACCACCCAGAAGGATGCCGCGAAGCTCATCGCCGTCGGCACCGCCACCGCCGAACGGCAGACCTTCGGCGGCGAGCGCGCCCCGTCGCGTCATCCGCATGTCGGGGCGGCCCTCTCATCCGGGCGCATCGGCGTCGACGCGGCATCCGCGATCACGTCCATGCTCGACCGGGTGCGCGTCCGCGCCGACCCGGCGCTCGCCGCCGAGGCCGAGGCGGCACTGGTCGACCTCGCGGCGCAGGTGCCCCTCGACCTGCTCATGCGCGCGGTCCGCGAGGCCGAGGCCCGTCTCGACCGCGACGGCGTGGAAGCGCGCGACGAGCAACTGCGAGCCGAGCGTTCCTTGACCATCCGAGAGGACGCCGCGGGCATGGTGCACCTCCGCGCGCGCCTCGACCCCGAGACCGCCGCGCCCATCAAGGTCGCCGTCGAGGCGCTCGTGAGCGACGTGCTTCGGCGGCGTGAGACGAGCCCGGTCGGAGCCACGCGGCCCGGGTCGGTTGTCGAAGACGACCGATCGATCCCGCAGATCCAGGCCGACGCGCTCGCCGCCATCGCCCGTCACGTGCTCGGCTGCGAAGACACCCTCGCACCGCTCGCGAAGGTGACGGTCGTGGTCCGGGTCGACCACGACGCCCTCGTCGAAGGGCTCGGCCACGCTCGGGTCGACGGCCTCGACCAGCCGATCTCCGCCTCCACCGCGCGCCGCATGGCCGCCGATGCCGAGATCATCCCCGCGGTGCTCGGCAGCGAGAGCGTGCCGCTCGACCTCGGCCGATCCGCACGACTCTTCACCAGGGCCCAACGTCTCGCCCTGGCCGAACGCGACGGCGGGTGCGCGTGCTGCGGCCAGAACATCACTTATGTCGACGCGCACCACATCAGGTGGTGGGAGCGCGACGCCGGACCGACCGACCTCTCGAACGGGGTCATGTTGTGCTCCTTCTGTCACCATCGCATCCATCGAGAAGGCTGGGCCATTCGCGCCAACCGATCCGAGGTGTGGTTCATCCCTCCCCCAGACGTCGACCCTGCCCGAACACCCCGCCTCGGCGGCCGAGCGCGCTTCGCGCTGCCTCTGCCGCGCGCGGCGGCTTGAGAGGCGTCACATCGTGCTGCGCCGCGCGCACTTCGCATGACCCCTGCCGCGCGCGGCGGCTTGAGAGGCGTCACATCGTGCTGCGCCGCGCGCACTTCGCATGACCCCTGCCGCACACGGCGGCGTGAGAGGCGTCACATCGTGCTGGGTCGCGCGCGCCCTGCACTCCGCCGCCACGCGAGACGGCGTGAGATGCGTCAGCTCGCGCTGCGCCGCGCGCACTTGGCATGATCTCTGCCGCACGCGGCGGCGTGAGCTGCTGCAGTCGGACGACATCGACAACGACCCCCCGCAGTCGCTCGACCTGGTCGACGCCTCCGGCTCCACCGAGAAGACCTCGGCGGCCGACATCGGCGGACACACCGGGGTCTCCGCATTCGCCGGCGAGGGTGCGGCCCGCTACTTCGAGCGGCACCTGCGCCAGCCGGGCCGCGCGACGATCCTCCTGCGACCGGGCCGGGCGGTGCCCGCGTCGCTCGAAATCGCTCTCCGCCGGACCGCCGTCGGAGAGCCGGGCGCGTTCGAGGTCCGTTTCTGCGGAGGAGTGCCGTCGCAAGACCGCCTCCACCGCAGAAGCGGACTCCAACGCGCGCGGCCGGATCCGGGACCGGGGACCGGAACCGAGACCGAGCCCGTCGAGCCCCTCCAGAGAGGCGCACCGCCACGCGTCGGGCCGCCCGCGCGCACTCCCACGTGCGATGGCGCCGCGCGCAACCCACGCGCGCGCCAGCGCCCGTAAACGGATCAGGTCCCGGTGCGCGCCAGCGCACGCGACGATGCGAGATCGCTTCGCGCCAGCTGCACCGCCTCGGCGGCGAGCGCGGCCGCGCGCCGGGCCAGTTCGATCACGCGAACGCGGAGCTCGACATCGACCGCCACCATCTCGGCCGCCGGGCTGCCGAGGCAGTGCCCGAGGTCGAGACGCAGCCGCTCCGACTCCGCGAGTCGTGCGACGGCCGCCGCACCGATCCGACCCGGGTGACCGGCGACGGCATCGCGGGCGAGATCGAGCTGCCGGTCGGCATCCGCGACGGCGTCGTGCACGTGTCGTGCCGGCGGCGCCGGGCGCGACGCCCGTTCGCGAGCTCCCGCGACCGCGTCGGCGAGCACGGCGAGCGCATCGCGCAGGCGTGCCAGGTGCCCGATCGGATCGGTGTCCACCCCGGCGGCGGGCAGCGCGGCGAGCGCCGCCTCCACTCCCGCGGTCGCGTCGGCGACAGCGCGCGACTGCGGCGCGACGGCGAGCGCCGCGGCGAGCTCGCGCGGGGCTCGCCTGACGACGTCGCCGAGTTCCGCCTCGGCGCGCAGCGCCTCGACCTCGAACCCGTCGACCGCATCCAGCAGTGCCTCGGCGCGCTGCACCGACCGAGCGGATGCCTCGAGCGCCACCAGCATCTCGTCGCGGTCACCGATCTCGCACCGACGTTCGGCCGCGGCGAGCGTGTGCTCGGCGAAGCCGAGCTGCTGCGCGGCGTCGGAGGGCCCGGATGCCACGTCGGCGAGCGCCTCCCGCGCGTAGCGCGCCGAAAGCCGAGCCACGGTCGCTCGAGCGTGCGGCACGCGTTCGCGGAGCCGTTCCACGTCGGCGCGCAGCCCCGCGATCGCCTCGGGCGCCCGGCGCGCACGCGACATCCGCTCGCCGAGCGCGGCGACCTGCTCGTCGAGCGTGCGCTCGATCCACTCGCACACCTGCAGGATGCGCTGGGTTCGAGCCCGGATCTCGTCGGCCGCACCGGGCATCGCATCCCGGTTCAGCCGGTCGAGCCGGAACGCGTCGTTGAGTCGGTCGCGCGCAGCGATGACGAGCGCGGCGGTGCGTGCGGCCGCGTCATCCGCTCCCAGCACGGCTTCGGCGAAGGCGAGCTCCTCGGCGGCCACCCGGATCTGCTCGTCGGCCGCGAACAGGGCCGATCCGACCCGCTTCGCGTCGGCGGCGCCGCGGGCCTCGAGTTCTCGGGCACCGCGTCGGCGCCCGGCCCAGAACCCGGCCATGCATGAATTCTACGAGCCGGGCGGCGAACCCGCCCCGGCGAATCCCGCCGCCCGGCGAATCCCGCCACTCGGCGAATCCCGCCGCCCGGCGAATCCCACCGCTCGCCGCGTCGACCCGTTCGACGACGTCACCCGACGCACGCGCGAGATGCTCGCGCTCGCGCCGAGGGCCGGCCGGACCGCATGATCGGCGCCCGGCGCTCCGTCACGGAGCTAGTCGAAGATCCCGTCCAGGATGCTGCCGATCACGAGTCCGCCGAGGATGCCACCCATCACGTCCGACCCGCCGCCGCGGCGCCCACCGCCGCCCCAGCCACCGCCCGGGCCGCCGGGCCCGCCCCACTGCCCCGGATCCTGCGGCCGCGACGAGTCGATGTCGCGCCGCGCCAGCTGCAACGCCTCACCCGCGAGTGCGGCGGCGCGTCGCGCGATCGCCATCGCGTGCTCGCGGTGATCGTCGCCGATGACGATCGCCGTCGCCGCCGGTTCGCCCAGGTACCGGTCGAGGTCCTGGCGGGTGCGCTCGGCCTCCGCGAGCCGGGTGCGGGCGTCGGCCCCGATCCATCCGCGATGCCCGGCGATCACGTCGCGCGCGACGGCGAGGTGCCGGTCGGCGTCGTCGATGGCGTGGCGCACATGCTCGAGCGGTGGGATCGGACGGGCCGCGCGTTCGCGCGCCGCGGCGATCGCGGCATCCAGCCCCGAGTTCGCCTCGCGAAGCCGATCGAGGTGCGTGAACGGGTCGGTGTTGACCCCGGCGGGCGGCAGGCTCGCGAGCGCCGCCTGCAGGTCGGCCATCGCCTGCGCGACGCCGGGCGAGTGCGGTTCCTTCAGCGCGACGACGAGGTCGCCGCGGGAGTCCTCGACGATCGCGGCCAGCGTCGACTCGGCGCGCAGCGCCTCGACCTCGAAGGTCTCGACCGCGTCGAGCAGGGTCGCCGCGCGACGAACCGATTCGGCGGATGCCTCGAGCGCGAGGTTCGCCTGTTCGCGCTGCCCCGCTTCGCGCCGACGTTCGGCCACCCCCACGGAGTGCTCGGCGAAGCCGAGCAGCTGGTCGGCCTCGGCGGGGTTCGCGTCGACCTGGGCGAGCGCCTCGGCCGCGTACCGCGCGGCGAGCCGGTCGACGGTCTCGCGGGCGTGCGGGATCCGGGTGCGCAACCGGTCGATGTCGGTTCGGATGCCGGCGATGATCTCGGGGGCGCGTCGCGCCCGTGCGATGCGCTCGGCGAGCGCCGCGGTCCGGTCGTCGAGCAGTTCCTCCGCCCACTCGCAGAGCTGCACGATGCGCCCGTTGCGCGTCCGCAACTCCTCGGGGGTGTCGGGGATGTGGTCGTGGTTCAGCTGGTGCAGGCGGAACGCCTCGGCGAGGTGCGTCCGCACGGCGGCCAAGGCCTCGCGAACGGGTTCGGTCGCCTCGGCTCCGAGCTCCGCATCGGCGAAGTCGAGCTCGTCGGTCGTGACGCGGATGCGCTCGTCGGCGGCCACGAGGGCCGTGCGCGCCCGCACCGCGAGGTCGGCGTCCTGTGCCTCGAGCTCCTGCTGCTCCTCGCGCTTGCGCTTCCCCCAGAACCCGGCCATGCCCTCGATCCTAGGGTCGGCACGCCGAGCCTTCGCCGAGAGTGGCGGGTGCCGACTGGGGCGAGCGCACGCGCCGGCGCGGGGAGGGCGCGGGCGACCCCGGTCATGGCCGCGCGCGGCCGAACGTCAGACCGTTCCTGCCGGCGGCCACACCCCGATGATGAGCCCCATCACGACGAGCGTCACGAGCTCGTGCGCGATGTTCAGGATCGTGAGCGACGACGGACGCCCCTCGAACGCGTCGTGCGTGATGAACCGGGCCGCGGTGAGTCCCGCCCACAGGATGATCGCCGTGAACAGCGCCGCGAGCAGGTAGCTGCCGCCATAGAAGTGCCATGCGATCGTCGAGGCGCCCGCGAGCACCCACGCCGTCACGAAACTGACGATCAACGTCACGATGATCGGCCCGACGGCGCTCGCGCCCGGACGATCCATGTCGACGTTCGCGAGCTTCGACCACCGCGTGCCGAACACGCCCCTGGCGTACCAGATCGACCCGACGACCATGCTCGACAGCGTCGCCAGCAGTACCGCCCAGTAGTTGATCTCCGGGACCGTCATCTCCGCCTCCTCGTCGCTCCGGCCGCGCCATCCGCACGCCGGGTGCTCTGGGCGCGAGCGTACTCCGGTGCGGTCGCGCGCGACCAGCACCGCGCAGGCCGAAACGGATGTCTCACCCGCACCCGGACCCCACACGCCGAGAGCCGCACGCCGAGATGCCACATGCAGCGCCATCCGGCAGAGCATTCCGGCCGCACGTGGCATCTCGACCCCCTGGCGAGACGGCGAAGGCGGATGTCGAGAATGCAAGCCCCGCTCCGTCCCGGGTCTGAACGCCCCGATCCGGCCACAATGGCCGGAGGGGCCCGAAGGAGGAACACCATGACGAAGTACCTGCTGCTCAAGCACTACCGAGGCGCCCCGAGCGGCGTGAACGACGTGCCCACCGACCAGTGGACGCCCGAGGAGTTCGACGCGCACATGCAGTACATGCGCGACTTCATGACGCGGCTCGAGGGATCGGGCGAGTTCGTCGGTGCCGATGCCCTCGCCCCGACGGGCGAATGGGTGCGCTACGACGGTCCCGGGCGTCCGCCCGTCACCGATGGCCCGTTCGCCGAGACGAAGGACCTCATCGCGGGCTGGATGATCATCGACGTCGACTCCCACGAGCGCGCCGTCGAACTCGCCGGCGAGCTGTCGGCCGCGCCCGGCAAGGACGGGCGCCCCATCCACGAATGGCTCGAGCTGCGCCCCTTCCTCGCCGACGAGGCCCCCGCGGTCACCGAGTGACGCCGATGGACGACGCCGTCCTGCGAGGCCTCATCCCCGAGGTCATCACGGTCGTCTGCCGCCGCGGTGCCGATTTCCCGGCGGCGGAGGATGCCGTGCAGGAGGCGCTCGTCGAGGCACTCCGCGTGTGGCCCGACGATCCGCCGCGCGACCCGAAGGGCTGGCTCGTCACGGTCGCGTGGCGGAAGTTCCTCGACGCCGTCCGCTCCGCGTCGTCCCGGCGCACGCGCGAGGAGCTCGTCGACCGTGAGCCGCCACCCGGGCCGGTCCCGTCGACGGATGACACGCTGCAGCTCTACTTCCTCTGCGCGCATCCGTCGCTGAGCGCGGGCTCCGCGGTCGCGCTCACGCTCCGCGCCGTCGGCGGTCTCACCACCCGGCAGATCGCGCGCGCCTACCTCGTGCCCGAGGCGACGATGGCCCAGCGCATCAGTCGAGCGAAGCGCACGATCGCCGGCGTGCGGCTGACCGAGCCGGGGGATGTCGCGACGGTGCTGCGCGTGCTGTACCTCGTGTTCAACGAGGGGTACTCGGGCGAGGTCGACCTCGCCGACGAGGCGATCCGACTGACCAGGCAGCTCGCCGCCATGACCCGGCACGAGGAGGCGGCGGGCCTGCTCGCCCTCATGCTCCTGCACCACGCGCGCCGGCCGGCCCGCACCGACGCCGAGGGCCGACTCGTCCCCCTCGAGGCGCAGGATCGGTCACTCTGGAACACGCGGCTGATCGCCGAGGGGGTCGGCGTGCTGCAGGCCGCCCTCGCGCGCGACCGGCTCGGCGAGTACCAGGCGCAGGCGGCGATCGCGGCGTTGCACGCCGACGCCCGCACGGCCGACGAGACCGACTGGGTGCAGATCGTCGAGTGGTACGACGAACTGGTGCGTCTCACCGACAGCCCGGTCGCGCGCCTGAACCGGACTGTGGCGGTGGGGCAGGCGGATGGCGCGCGCGCCGGCCTCGCGGCCCTCGCCGAGCTCGATCCGGCCCTGCCTCGCTACGACGCGGTCGCCGCCTGGGTCCACGAGCGCGACGGCGACCCGGCCACGGCCGCGCGCCTCTACGCCGAGGCCGCGGACGCCGCGCCCACGATCCCCGAACGCGACCACCTCACCCGGCAGGCGGAGCGACTGAACGCGCAACTCGGCCGCGGAGCGCGGCATCCGCTCTAGGCTTCGGTGCAGGGGTGCCGCGATGGGCAAGAGGATGCCGAAGCCGCTGTACGAGCAGGAACTGAAGATCCTGCAGGCGAGGCTCGTCGAGATGCAGAAGTGGGTGCAGCAGTCGGGCGCCCGCGTCGTGGTGATCTTCGAGGGGCGGGATGCCGCGGGCAAGGGCTCCGCGATCAAGCGCGTGTCGGAGTACATGAACCCGCGCCAGACGCGCATCGTCGCGCTGCCGGCGCCGAGCGAGCGCGACAAGACCCGGTGGTACTTCCAGCGGTACGTGCCGCACCTGCCGGCCGGCGGCGAGATCGTGCTCATGGACCGCTCCTGGTACAACCGGGCCGGCGTCGAGCGGGTCATGGGCTACTGCACGAACGAGGAGTACCAGCGCTTCCTGCACCAGGCGCCGATCTTCGAGCGGATGCTCGTCGAGGACGGCATCATCCTGCTGAAGTACTGGTTCAGCGTGTCCGACGTCGTGCAGGAGGAGCGGTTCCGCTCGCGCCTGAACGACCCCATGCGGCGATGGAAGCTCAGCCCCACCGACCTCAGCTCGATCACGAAGTGGGAGGACTACTCGCGCGCGAAGGACACGATGTTCCTCCACACCGACATCGCCGAGGCGCCCTGGTACGAGATCGAGAGCGACGACAAGCGCCGCTCGCGCATCAACGTGATGGCGCACATCCTCTCGAAGGTGCCGTGGGAGCCCGTTCCGCAGGCGCCGATCGAGATCCCCGAGCGGCCGCCGTCGGCCGGCTACGAGCGCCCGCCACGCCAGTGGACGAACTCGGTGCCCGACTACGCGCGAGAGGTCGAGAAGCGGGCCGGGGCGACGGAGTAGGCACCCGGTTGCAGGGAGAAACGTGGTCGCGGGTCACCTTTCTCCCTCGTATCGGGGAGTCGACGTCGCGCCGGGCGCCGTCGGTCGGCTGCCGGTCGTCGTCGGGCCGGCTGCCGGTCGCCGTCGGTCGGCTGCCGGTCTCCGCGGCCGATCGCCGACGCCGGCGCGGATGCGGGCGCGGCCTCGGGCGGACGCGGGGTTCCGGATCCGACGAGGCTCCGCTATCTTCGGGCGCGTCTGGCACGACAGCCCGGGATGGAGGCCGAATGGGCCAGGAGCAGCGGCTCGCGTTCCTCGCCGCCGACGGGCTCGACGACTGGCGGGTCGCGTACTGCGGACCGATCGCGCGCTTCGCGACCGGGTCGGTGCGCGCGGGCACGGCATTCGCGACCGATGTCGCGGCGATCGAGGCGCCGGCGGAGCATCCGCCGCTCATCGATGTACGGCCCGACTGCGTGATCGTGCGCGTCGTTCGCGACCTCATCGACCTCGATGACGGCGCTGCCGACCGTGCACGCGCGGTCTCGGCGCTCGCTCGCACGCACGGGCTCGCCGCGGAACCGCACCGCACCCAGGACGTGCAGGTCGCGATCGCGACGAGCCGACCCGTCGACGAGGTGCTGCCGTTCTGGCGGGCCGTGCTCGGGTACGACGACCACGTCGGCGACGACCTCGTCGATCCGCGCGGGCGCGGACCGTCGGTGTGGTTCCAGCCGCTCGACCCCGAGCGGCCGCTGCGGCACGCGATGCACATCGACCTCGCCGTGCCGCGAGAGCTCGCCGCGACCCGGCTCGCCGTCGCGCTCGACGCCGGCGGCCGCCTCGCGTTCGACCGTGAGGCGCCGCAGTACTGGACCTGCGCCGACGCCGCCGGCAACAAGGTCGACCTCGTCACCTGGCCCGATCTCCCCGTCCCGGAGGATGCGCCCGCGTCCCTCGAGGTCCTCCGCCTCGGGCGGGCCGGCGCGAGTGCCGCCGGTGCCGACCACGCGACCGGCGAGTCCGACCTGGCCGCGGCTCCGTCCGACGGCGGCGGCGGCGCGCCCACGTCGGCGACGGATGCCGCGAACACTCCGCGCACTCCGCGCACGCCGCGGGTCGCCACCGGGCCCGCCGAGCTCGAGCGCGGCGCAGCGATGTTCGGGGCGTTCCGCGCGGCATCCGACCTCGACGACTGGCCGGTCGTGTTCTCGGGGCCGACCGCATGGTTCGACGCGGAGTCCCTCGCGCGGAGCGCGGCGCTCGCGGCCGCGCTCGCCGAACTCGACGGCGCCGACCGACTGCACCTCGACCTGCGCGCCGACGGCCTCGCCGTTCGCCTCGCGCGCGACGTCACCGAGCTCGTCGACGCCGACCTCGACCTCGCGCGACGCGTGTCGGCGACGGCGCACGCGGTCGGCCTGCGCCCGGACCCGCGGAAGGTGCAGACCGTGCAGGTCGCGATCGCATCGAAACCCGAGGTCGCGGTTCGACCGTTCTGGCGCGAGCTGTTCGCCTACGCCGAGCACGGCGACGAGGACCTCGTCGACCTCGACGGGCGCGGTCCGAGCCTGTGGTTCCAACAGCTCCCGCCCGGGAAACCGCTGACTCACGCGTTCCACGTCGACGTCTCGGTGCCGCGCGCCGTCGGCCGAGCTCGCGTCGAGGCGGCGCTCCGCGCCGGAGGCCGGATCGCCGCAGGCTCCGAGGAGGACGGATGGTGGACGCTCGCCGACCCCGCCGGCAACAAGGTCGACATCGCGGTCTGGACGGACCGGGACGGCCCGCGATGACCGATCGACGTGAGCCCGGGCACGCGCACGGCGAGTCCGCGCCATCCGCACCCGACCGACCCGACGAGCACGCGCAGGACGATCGAGTCGGCGACGTGTGCTGGCTCGCCGCGACCTGCGACGAGTGCGGCGCGCTCGTCGAAGGCGGCACGTGCTGGAACTGCGGCGCCCGCCGCTCGGGGTGAGCCGGCGACGCCGCGGACGTCACGGCGTGAGGCACACCGCCGGCAGGTCGAACCAACGGAGATGCTCGAAGTCGTCCGAGAGGCGCGCGGGCGCGGCATCCGTCGTCGTCTCGCCGGGCCCCGCCGCGAACACCGCCTCGGCCTCCGCGAGGTACCCGGCGAGCGCCGACTCCGGCGCGCGGTCGTCGTGGTGCGGGTACACGAGACGGCCGTCGGCGTCGTACGACACCTGCGAGAGCCGCAGCGGCGGCTCCAGCGGACCGCGGCGGTGGTGCCAGATGCCGCTCGCGGGGTCGAACGTGTAGTCGGGCAGCATCCGCCAGCCGTCGCGCGCCACGAGCTTCACGGCCTCGACGAGGTAGTCGAACACGCCCTCCGAGATGAAGTAGTTGAAGTTGATGCGCACCCAGCCGGGCTTGATGCCCTCGCAGCCGCGCGAGATCTCGCGCTCGAACTCGTGGGAGCGCTCGATGTCGATGCCGAGCAGGTCGTGTCCGTACGGTCCCGCGCAGGAGCAACCGCCCCTCGACTGGATGCCGAACAGGTCGTTGAGCAGTGCCACGGCGAAGTTGTGGTGCAGGTACCTGCCGCTCGGAGCACGGACGATGAACGACACGATCGACAGGCGCTCGGCCTCGAGGTTGCCCAGCACCTCGATCGCGGGCTCGTCGTGCCAGGCGGCGATCGCTCGATGCAGGAAGTCGTCCTCGAGGGCGCGGATCGTCGGCACGCCGACCGCGTCCTTCAGGCCGAACACGAGCCCGGCGCGGATCGACTCGACGATCGCGGGGGTGCCGCCCTCCTCGCGGTGGGCGACGTCGGCGAGGTACTCGTGCTCGGTCGGGTTCACGAACGCGACGGTGCCGCCGCCCGGGACATCCGGCACCCGGTTCGTCGCGAGCTCGCGACGCATGACGAGCACGCCCGGCGTCGACGGACCGCCGATGAACTTGTGCGGGCTGAGGAAGATCGCGTCCTTGTACTGCCCGGTCGCCCGCGCCATGCCGGGGTCGCCGTGCGTCATCTCGATGTCGACGTACGGCGCGGCCGCCGCGAAGTCCCAGAACGACAGCGCCCCGTAGTCGTGCAGCAGCGCCGAGATGCCCGCCGTGTCGCTCACGATTCCCGTCACATTGCTCGCGGCCGAGAACGAGCCGATCTTGAGCGGCCGGTCGGCATGCCGCACGAGCTCGGCCTCGAGCGCGCGGCGGTCGATGTGACCGTCGGGGTCCTGCGGGATCGTCACGACATCGGCGATCGACTCGCGCCACGGCAACTCGTTCGAGTGGTGCTCGAACGGGCCGATGAACACGACCGGCCGCTCCTCGGGCGGGATCGACGCCGCGAAGTGGTACCGGTCGTCGAGGGCGGATGGCACGCGCAGCCCGAGCATCCCGATGAGCTTGTCGATCGCGCCCGTCGACCCGGCCCCCGTGAAGATCACGACCGTATCGTCGTCGCCGCCGACCGCGTCGCGGATCGTCGCACGCGCGTCCTCGCGGAGCCTCGTCGTCTGCAGGCCCGTGCCGCTCGACTCGGTGTGCGTGTTCGCGTACCGGGGCAGCACCTCATCGCGGATGAAGTCCTCGATGAACGTCAGCGCGCGACCGGATGCCGTGTAGTCGGCGTAGGTCACCCGGCGCGGGCCGTACGGCCCGGGGACGACCTGGTCGTCGCCGATGACCGACTCGCGGATGCGTCGCACGAGCGGGGCGTTCCGGATCGCGTCGATGCGCGATCGGTCACCGTCGGCGGACGCAGCGGCGGTCGGTCGCGCGCCGCCTGCTCCGAGCCCTGGGTCGTTCGCCTCGTCGAGGTCCACGTGAGGAGGGTAACGCCGACGGCCGACGGCGGCTACGGTCGCTGGTCCCGCGGGCGGCCGCGAATCGGCGACGTCACGCGGCGGCGGCGCCCGGCCCGTCACTCCCGGAACCCGCACTCCCGGAACCCGTCATTCCGGCCGCGCCTCCGGCAGCCGCGTCGACTCGCGCCCCCACCACGTCGTGATGTCGACGCCGTGGTTCTCGGAGTCGGCGAGCGTCCACCACTCGGGCGCGAACGAATCGTCGGCGATGCGTCCGCCCGCGGCGAGTGCCGCGTCGATGCGCGCGTGCACCTGGTCGTGCGGCACGCACACGTCGACGTGCATGCGCCCGCGCCGCGGTCCGACCCGCTCCTCGGGCTGCAGGAACACCGACGACCCTCGGCGCAGCGGATCGACGAGGTGCGTGTCGTTCGGGCGCACGTACCCGAGCACCGCGGTCCAGAACGGCGTGACCTCCGCCGACGGCGGCGACGCGATCGCCGTCTGTACGACCTGCAGCACCGAGGCATCCGCCGCGAGGCCCTGCTCGCGCGCGACGCCGGAGATGATGCGGGCCACCTCCAGGTCGCGCGTGCTGAGGTCGCGCACATCGCGGCTGATGAGCTTCACCGCGACACCCTCGTGCCGCAGATCGACGTCGGGTTCGTGACGCACGACCTCGTCGATCGCGGTGATCGCGGCGACGAAACGGGCCGCCTCGGCGAACGACCGCGCGCGGAAGAACGCGTGGGCGCCCCAGTAGAGCACCCGCCAGTCGTCGACGCCCGCGGCGTCGTGGAACTGCTGCGGCGAGATCGCGCGCGGGGGCGCGGATGGCTCGGACGGCTCGGACTGAGCGCCCTCCGGCGCGGCTGCGGCATCCATGCGCCCCATGCTCGCCGCACCCGACGACACCCGGCAAGACCCCCGGCGACGGCGGGCGGATGCCGCGATCCGGGCGATCCCCGAAGCGGTCGCGGGCCGACAGGAGGAGAATGGCCGGGCAGCGTCGGCGCGATCCGACCGTCGATGACGACCAGTCGAGGAGGACATCATGAGCGCTGCGACGAGCACCACCGACACGACCCAGCACGGAGGGTCCGCACCGTGGTCCGACCCCGGATGGAGCGGGGCGATGGCCTTCACCGGGCCGGTGCAGCTGCACGACGGGTTCGAGGACGCCCCACTGCCGCCCGAAGCGGGTGGGCTCCTCGCGGCGATCGCGCGCCTGTTCGGCGGGGAGCGATCGGGCCGCGCGCGCTGATGCAAGAGCGCGACGGCAGACGCCGGGCGACGGCCCTCAGTACCGCCAGCGAACGATCTCGGCGACGTCCTCCGGCACGTGCTCGCCGTACGCCGCCCATTCGTGCTGGCGCGTCGCGACGTACGCATCGATGAGCACGTCGCCGAAGACGCCCCGGTAGAACTCGCTCGACTCCAACCGGTGCAGCGCCGAACCGAGGTCGGCGGGCAGGGGGCGGATGCCGGCGCTCCGGCGTTGCGCGGCGGTCAGGGTCGAGGGGTCGACGTGCACCGGCTTCGGCGGCGACGCATCGCGCGCGACGCCGTCGAGGGCGGCGGCGATGATCGCGGCGACGGCGAGATAGGGGTTGGCCGCGCCATCCGTCGGCTTGATCTCGATGTTCGACTGCTCGGCGCCCATGCCGGCCTGGCCCGGCACGAAGCGGATCGCCGCCTCGCGATTGCCCGGCCCCCAGCAGATGTCGGCGCCCGCCCACGCGTGCGGGCGCAGGCGGGCGAACGAGAGCACGCTGCCGCCGAGCAGCGCGACGCCCTCCTCGAGGCGGTCGAGGATGCCGGCGATCATGTTCGCCCCGAGAGGCGTGACGCCGAGCTTGGCCTTCGGATCGGCGAAGACGTTGCGCCCGTCCCGTCGCGCCGAGAGGTGCACGTGGCATCCGTTCGTCGAACCGCCCACGATCGGCACGGGCGCGAACGAGACCATGAGGCCGTGCCGCCGCGCGACGCGGGTCAGCACGACGCGCGCCAGGACGAGGTCGTCGACCGCCGCCAGCGGATCGCGCGGCGCGAAGGCGAACTCGATCTGCCCGGTGCCGAACTCGGGGTGCATCTGGTCGACCGGCACGCCTGCGACGTCGAGCGCCTCGAGCGCGGCGATCGCGAACGACTCGACCTCGAGCAGGGCGCGTGTCGAGTACGCGGGTCCGGTCGTCGCGGGCACCGGCGACTCGCCCTCGACCGCTGACGGGCGGAACACCGTGCACTCGAGCTCGAACCCGACCATGAACGTCAGGCGGGCGTCCTCGGCGTCGTCGACGACGCGCCGCAGCGCGGTGCGCTGGCACGTCGGGTGCGGGGTGCCGTCGAGTGAGAACAGGTCGGCCGGCGCCCAGGCGAGCCGCGCCTCCCGGTCGAGCATCGCCATCGACGACGTGTCGGCGATGCCGCGCAGATCGCCCACGACGGGATCGACGTCGGGCGTCGAGTTCAGGTGGTCGTCGACGGAGAACAGCACGCCCGCACTGTTCGAGATCGTGACGCCGTGCGTGCTCGCCGACAGCAGCCGCCGGTGCGGCAGCACCTTCACGCGCGAGATGCCCGCGTTGTCGACGTGGCACACGAGCAGGGCGCGGATGTCGTCGAACCGCACGGATCGGTTCATGCCGGGTCTCCTCCCAGCCGGGGTCCCGGTCGGGGGAGGTCGGGCCCGGCGCTCGGGATCAGTATGCACCCGGCGCGTTTCGGGCGGTTTTCGCGCAAGGCGCGCGGGGCCGCCGCCGGCGCGCGCGCTTCGTGCGGGACGGGCGGACGTACGCGGGCGCGCATTCCGCCGGTGCGCGCGCTTCGCACGGGACGGGCCGGTGTGCGCGGGAGCGCGCTCCGCCGATGCGCGCCGGCGTCAGGCTCCGGCCGGCGCCGCGGCGGGCACGCCCTTCAACTCGGAGTAGCGCTGTGCGTGGACCTGCGCCAGGTCGATCGCGCCCGTCATCAACGCCTCGGCGCACTCGCGTGCCGCCTCGTCGAGCTCGAGCTGTCGGCTGGTTCCCTCTGCGCTGGCCTGCAGGGCTCGCTTCAGGCGGTCCCGGTCTTCGTAGATCATGGTCTCCTCTTCTCGGTCGTCGGAGCGATCATGACGTCGTCGTCAACCGGTGCAGAGGAAGATACCGCGTCCCGGCGTCGCCGCAAAGCGGAATGTGGACGTGTCGTCGCCGCCGCCGCCCGGTTGTCGTCACGATCGGCGGGTGTCGAGCCTGGACGACCCACCGAACGTGACGACGACCTCGATCGGACGGCACCTCAGGCGGCGGACCGCGGTCGCTCCGCGCGCGCGAGGTTCGCGACGAGCTCGTCGCGCGTCTGCGGCACGACGTACGCCGGCTGGTCGCGCTCGACGCGCCAGCTCTCGGCGAGCGGTCCCACGTTCACCGTGTCGAAGCCGAACTCGTCGTACAGGCGCGTGACGACGGCCGCGGCATCCTCGAAGTCGCTCGACGTCGCGAGCGCGCGACGATCGGGATCGCCCGCCGGGCGTCCGTCGGTCGTGATCTCGGCCGACCGGATGTGGTTGAAGCCCTTCGCGACCCGGCTCTCGGGCAGGTGCTCCTGCAGCATGCCCGAGACCGTCGCGCGGCCCTCGTCGAGCGCGGGCACGCGGCCGTCGCGCTCCCAGTAGTAGTTGTTCGTGTCGATGACGACCTTGCCCGCGAGCGGCTCGACCGGGATCGACGCGTAGGCCTTGAACGGCACGGTCACCACGACGATGTCGCCGGCCGCGCCGGCCTCGGCCGCGGTCGCGGCGCGCGCCCTCGGCCCGAGTTCCTCGACGAGGTCGGCGAGCGTCTCCGGGCCGCGCGAGTTCGCGATCACGACCTCGTACCCGTTCGCCACCGCCGCCCGGGCGACCTGGCTGCCGATGTGTCCTGCTCCGATGATTCCGAGAGTGGTCATGGTGATGGGCAACGGATGCCGCGGGCTCGCTGTTCCCGGTCGGCGGACCTCTGCACGAACGTTCAGGGGCCAGCGCAGGTCAGGTCGACGCCGACCAGGACCACGACCAGCCGAAGATCAGCAGCAGGTACGCGATCACGGTCGTCGCGGCGATCGACACGATCGCGATGCCGACGACCGTCGCGACGAGCATGGCCGCCCGCGGCGCCCAGTTCCTCCGGTCGGTCGGGCCCCAGTAGGTGCGCCATCCGCTGCTCGCGCGCAGCATTCGGCCGGACAGGGCGAACGGCCCGGCCATGGCGAGGCCGAGCACCGACATCGACAGTCCCTGGTCGCCTCGCACGATGCCGACGATCACGAGCGCACCGCATCCGACGAGCAGGGCGAGCGCGATGAAGAGCTGCACGTGTCCGGTCCACCAGATGCCGCGGGCCAACCGGTCGTGGTCGGCCGGCGGACGCCGTCGCCACCACGGCGGCCCCGCGCCGTCGGTCACCGGGTCGACGTCGGCGCCGTCTGCGGTGGGCGGGGCGGATGGCGCGGGCTCGCCGCGCGCGGCCGCCACCGCGGCATCCTCGATCGCCTCGTCGTCGGGCCCGCCCCGCGCCATCCGCTCGCCGTCGCTCAGCGCACCACGTCGAACACGTTCTTGACGACGCCGTTCGAGTACGCCTCGTGCTCGACGAGCTTCAGCGCGCCCTGCTCGCGGCCGTTGAAGAGGCGCTTGCCCTCGCCCAGCACGACGGGGAAGACGAGCAGGTGGTAACGGTCGACGAGACCGGCCTCGGCGAGGCCCTGCGCGAGGGTCGCACTGGCGTGCACGATGATCGGGGCGCCGTCGCCCTGCTTGAGCTCGGCGACCTCGTCGAGCGAACGCAGCACCGTCGTGTTGTTCCACTCGGGGTCGGTCAGGGTCGACGAGACGACGTACTTCGGCATCGCGTTGTACTCGGCGAACTCGTCCTCCATGCTCGGCCAGACCGGCGCGAACTCGTCGTAGCTCACGCGGCCGAGGAGCATGGCGCCCGCCTCCTGCTGCTCGCGACCTTTGATCTCGTAGGCCTCCTCGACGAACGGGACCTCCGTGAAGGTCCAGCCCGCGCGCGGGTGGTCGCCGCCGCCGGGCGAGTCGATGATGCCGTCGAGGGTGATGAACTCGGTCACGATGAGGGTGCGCATGGGGCGTCCTTTGCTCGGTTCGGGCGAGGCGGGGATCCGTCTCATTCTGTACGTCGAACGGGTGGGGGCGGGATCGACATCGGGTCCGGATTCGTCACCGCCTGCTCGGCGCAGGCCTCTTCGACGCCTTCGGCGGCGATCTGCTCCTGCCGCTTGCGTGTCACGAGGTACGAACCCGCGAGGACGAGCACGAAGCCGACGATCGTCCAGACCGTCACCCGCTCGCCGAGCACGAGGGCGCCCGCGAGGATGGCGACGGCCGGGTTCACGTAGGTGATCGCGGTCGCCTTCACCGGCCCGATCTCGCCGATGAGCGCGACCATGAGGAGGAAGGCGAGCGCGCTGCAGATGACGGCCAGCACGACGATCGACACGATGACGTTCGTCGACGGCCAGGCGACGGGCCACGCGCCAGTGAATAGCACGAACGGCACGTACACGACGGCGGTGGCGGCGAGCGACACGGCGACGACCCCGACGCCGGGCAGGTCGGGCATCCAGCGGGCGAGGATCGCCGGCCCCAGCGCGTAGCCGACCACCACGACCGCCATCTCGGCGACCGCGATGAGGTCGGAGCCCGCGATGTCGAGCCCGACGAGCGCCGCAACGCCCAGCATGCCGAGCGCGATGCCGAGCCAGTTCACACGCGTGAGCCGCTCGGGCCGGCCCATGATGAACGCGATCGCCACGCCGGCGAGCGGCACGGTGGCCAACAGGAGGCCGGCGGTCGAGCTCGGGAGCCGCTGCTCGGCCGAACTCAGGAAGTACCACGGCAGGATGATCTCGACGACCGTGTAGGCGAGCATCGGCTTCCAGCGGCGGACGACCTGCCAGACCTCGCGCCGGTAGAACGCGAGCGGCATGAGCAGCAGCGCGGCGAGCGCCGATCGCCCGAGCACCACCATCGCCGGCTCGAGCTCGCTCACCGCCACCTTGATGAACAGGTACGGGATGCCCCAGGCGACCCCGAGCGCGGCGAAGAGGAAGAACCCACGACGAGTCACCTGCCAAGTCTGACGCGTGCCGCCGACACGCGCGAGCGGGCGCCGAGGCTCACCGTGCCCCGAGACGCGAAATCGCGCCGGCGGGGGCTCCACTCCCCCGCCGACGCGATGTCGGGGCCGGTCTGCCCGGGGAGCGTGGTCCCGGGCCGACCGGAGTCGGTTGCGATCAGGCCGCGGCGAGCAGCCCGAGCGAGTCGATCACGCGGTTCGAGAAGCCCCACTCGTTGTCGTACCAGGCGACGACCTTGATGTGCTTGCCGTCGACGCGGGTGAGGGCGGCGTCGAAGATCGACGAGTGCGGGTTGCCGACGATGTCGCTCGAGACGAGCGGCTCCTCGGAGTACTCGAGCACGCCCTTCAGGGGGCCCTCGGCGGCGGCGCGGTAGGCCGCGAGCACCTCGTCGAGCGTGACGTCCTTCGAGACGGTCGCGTTGAGCTCGACGATCGAGCCGACCGGCACGGGCACGCGCATCGAGTCGCCGTTGAGCTTGCCGTCGAGCGCCGGGAGCACGAGGCCGATGGCCTTCGCGGCACCGGTCGAGCTCGGCACGATGTTCTCGGCGGCGGCGCGGGCGCGACGTGCGTCGGAGTGCGGGGCGTCCTGCAGGTTCTGGTCCTGCGTGTACGCGTGGATGGTGGTCATGAAGCCGTGCTCGATCCCGGCGAGGTCGTCGAGGACCTTCGCGAGCGGCGCGAGCGCGTTGGTCGTGCACGATGCGTTCGAGACGATGGTGTGCGCGGCGGGGTCGTAGGCGTCGGTGTTCACGCCGTAGGCGAGCGTGACGTCCGCACCCTTCGACGGGGCCGAGACGAGCACCTTCTTCGCGCCGGCCTCGAGGTGCGCCTTCGCGGCCTCGGCGTCGGTGAAGCGGCCGGTCGACTCGAGCACGATGTCGACGCCGAGCTCGCCCCAGGGCAGCTTCGCGGGGTCGCGCTCGGCGAGCACCTTCACGCGGTG
Source organism: Agromyces sp. GXQ0307 (assembly GCF_044769845.1). Taxonomy (NCBI): domain Bacteria; kingdom Bacillati; phylum Actinomycetota; class Actinomycetes; order Micrococcales; family Microbacteriaceae; genus Agromyces; species Agromyces sp. GXQ0307. Next base: position 536,879 of record NZ_JBIZVY010000002.1, read on the forward strand.
GCCGTCGATCACGAGGACGTCGCCGTCGACCTCGACGGTGCGGCCGAAGCGGCCGCCCACGGTGTCGTACTTCAGCAGGCGCGCGAGCGCGGCGGGCTCGGTGAGGTCGTTCACGGCGACCAGTTCGAAGTCGGCGTCGCGCTCGATGAGCGCGCGGACGACGTTGCGGCCGATGCGGCCGAATCCGTTGACGGCGATGCGGGTGGTCATGACGTCAGGGGTCCTTTCCTCTGTTGCGCGTCCAGCATGATGGGGTGACGGATGCCTCGGCAGTGGCCGGAGCGACAGCATGCGAAAGGATCTCGCCAACTCGTGCCCGCGCCCCGCCCGCCTCGGCGGATTCCGACTCCGCCCGAGCTCCCACCCGGCACACAGGAAGGACAAAGGTCGGCTCGCGACGATCGACAGATGCGTCCCTCCCGAACCGCCGCCGTGCTGCTCTTCGCGTACGCCGTCGTCATGCTGTGGGTGACGTTGGGGCCGGCGCCCGGTGCCGTCTCCGGGAATCAGGCGCCCGGCGGCGTCCTCGACCCGAGCACGTGGCTCGACTCCGACACGTGGACGATCGGCTCGCAGACCGAGTTCGGGCTCAACGTGCTGCTCTTCGTGCCGTTCGGCGCCCTGCTCGCCTTCGCCGTCCGGGGCGCGCCCGCGGTCGTGCCCGTGCTGATGAGCTCGGGGTTCGCGTTGCTCATCGAGATCGCGCAGATCCCGATGGCCGACCGGATCTCCGACCCCCGCGACCTCGTCGCCAACTCGCTCGGCGCCGTGATCGGCATCGTGATCGCGCGCATCTCCGACGCGATCGCGGGCATCCCGGCCGCGCTCCGGGCGCGCCGCCGCGCGGCGATCGTGCGCTCCATCGGCCGCACCCCGACGGGGGCGCAGCCGACGTTCACCTCGACGGGAAGCATCCCCGTCCGCTCCGCCGCCCGGCCCGTGTCCGGCGGCGAGCAGCCGACCGGTCGCTCGACCTCGGCCGCCGCCCGCGGCATCCGTTGACCCCTCGGCCCGCCGGCCCGCTGGCCGCGCCCGCCCCACGAGGCATCCCGTTCTCAGGAGGAATTCTCGGAATCGCGCGTTTCTCAGGAAGACACGCCGCCGAGAACGGCGACACGTCGAAACTCTCCTGAAAACGGCATCGGGCGTCAGGCGGCGAAGGTGTGGCGGTACTCGCTCGGCGAGGTGCCGAGGATGCGGTGGAAGTGCAGCCGCAGGTTCGCGCCGGTGCCGAGGCCCACGCGATCGGCGACCTGCTCGACGCCGAGGTCGGTGCGCTCGAGCAACTCGCGCGCCAGGTCGATGCGCGCACGCAGGATCCACTGCATGGGCGTGTAGCCCGTGTCCTCGACGAACCGTCGCGAGAAGGTGCGCGGCGACACGTTCGCGTTCCGCGCCAGGTCGGCGAGCGTGAGCGGATCCTGCACGTGCTCCATCGCCCACTGACGGGTCGCCGCGAAGACCTCGCCCAGCGGCTCGGGCAGCGCGCGCGGCACGTACTGCGCCTGTCCGCCGCTGCGGTAGGGCGCCGCGACGAGCCGCCGTGCGGCGTGGTTCGAGACCGCGACGCCGTGGTCGCGGCGCACGAGGTGCAGGCACAGGTCGATGCCGGATGCCGCGCCCGCCGACGTCAGCACCTGCCCCTCGTCGACGAACAGGACGTTCTCGTCGACCCTGACGAGCGGATGCCGCGCCTGCAGTGCACGCGTGTAGTGCCAGTGGGTCGTCGCCCGGCGCCCGTCGAGCAGTCCGGTCGCGGCGAGCGCGAACGCGCCCGTCGAGATCGCGGCGAGCCGCGCACCCCGCTCGTGTGCGTCGCGGAGCGCGTCGACGACCGCAGCCGGCGGGTCCTCCCTGTCGGGGTGCCGGTAGCCCGGGATGAAGATCGTCTCGGCCCACTCGAACGCCTCGAGCCCGTCGGCCACGTGGTACGACAGCCCGTCGCCGCCCGTCACCGGTCCCGGTTGCGCGCCGCACACGCGCACCTCGTACGGCATGCTCGCGCGGGTCGTGAACGTCTGCGCCGGAATCCCGACGTCGAGCGGCTTCGCCCCCTCGAGCACGAGCACGGCGACTCGGTGGTTCCTGCGCGCCATCCGTTCGCCCCCTCGGTCTCGTCGACCCTCACGGGTCGGCCTCTCATGGCAAGGATGCCACCGACCGCAAGGATCCCGCAGCCCCGGCGCGGTCGCGGCCCCGCCGGCCCGCGCGTAGCGTGGGCGCATGTCCACGCAGGACGACCCCGAGGCATCCGTCGCCGACTTCGCCTCGCTCTTCGATCGCGGCCTCGTGCAGTGGGGGATGCGCGGCGACCCGCACCTCTGGGAGGCCATGCGCGACGCGCTCGTCGGCGTCCCGATGCCGACCGCCTTCTGGGACGTGCGCAGCACGGTCCAGCGCGAGTACGCGCGCATCACGGGTCAGCCGCTGACCGACACGAACGAACCGGTGCGCGTCGCCGCGTACGTCACGGGCAGCGGCATCAGCGACGGGCGCGTGCTGCCGTCGTTCTGGGTGCGCACCGCGATCCCGATCCTCATCGACCGCTGGGCGGCGACACCTCGGGACGGGGCCACCACGCCGGCATGAGCGTGCCGATACGGGCAGCGGATGCCGCGGCATCCGTCTCATCGGAGGTCGCCCACGTCTCGATCGCGCCGACGAGCCCGCCCGCGATGAACGCCGCCGCCTCGGCCATCGCGACCTCGTCGCGCGGGGCACCCGGCACGCCCTGGCTACGCCACACGTCCAGGGCGAGGCGCGCCCGGTGCCGCATCCGCGCGTCGAGCACGGAGCGGAACACGCCTCGGCTCGTCGAGCCGAACAGTGCGCGATACCCGGCGCGGTCGTCGGCGACGTGCTCGAGCACCGCGATGAGCGAGGCGAGGTAGCGCTCCGCGACGTGCTCGGGGGTCTCCTCGTCGGGTTCGACCGCGACGGCCGTGAGCCGGTCGAGGTCCTGCGTGAACACGTCGAGCGCGAAGCCGTGCACGCTCGACGCGTGCGCGTAGAAGGTCGTGCGATGCACGGCCGCCTCGCGGCAGAGCGCGGCGACCGAGATCGCGTCGAGCGGCTCGCGCTCGAGCAGCCGGAGCAGTGCGGCCGTGAGCGCGGCGCGCGTGCGGCGATGACGGGGGTCGTCCGCGGGCGACGCGGGCGCCGCCGGGTCCGCGGGTGCCCCCGCCGCGGACGCCCCCGCGATCGGCGACGCGATCGGCGAGGTCGTGCCATCCGCTTCGCTCATGCGGTCACCCTAGCGATCGCGACGCGCTCCATCACCCGACCCGAGGTCACCCGACCCGCGTCCGGCCCGCACGCAGCGGCGTGCCGGGGTAGGGTCCGAGTCGGGAGGCGATCGTGGACGACGAACTGGTCCTGGTCACCGGCGGCACGGGCTTCGTCGGGATCACCTGCATCATCCGGCTGCTCGCCGATGGCGCGCGCGTGCGCACCACGGTGCGCGACCTCGCGCGCGCCGACGAAGTGCGCGAACTCGTCCGTCGCGCGGGAGCCGACCCGAGCGGCGTCGAGTTCGTCGCCGCCGACCTGACGCGCGACGCCGGATGGAGCGACGCGGTCGCGGGCGCCGCGTACGTGCTCCACGTGGCGTCGCCCTTCCCGACCCGGCAACCGAAGGACGAGGACGAGCTCATCGTGCCCGCGCGCGACGGCGTGCTGCGGGTGCTCCGCGCCGCACGTGACGCGGGCGTGCGCCGTGTCGTGCAGACGTCGTCGTTCGCGGCGATCGGCTACGGCCGTCCGAACCCGGGCCGACGGTACACCGAGGAGGACTGGACGGACCCCGACGGTCCAGGCGTCACGCCGTACGCCAGGTCGAAGACCCTCGCCGAACGCGCGGCCTGGGACTTCGTCGCGTGCGAGGGCGGGCGCCTGGAACTGACGACGGTCAATCCGGTCGGCATCTTCGGGCCCGCGGTCGGCACCGACCTGTCGTCGTCGCTCGAGCTGCTCCGGCAGTTGCTGAACGGCGACTTCCCGGTCGTGCCGAACGGGTCGGTCGGTGCGGTCGACGTGCGCGACGTCGCCGACCTGCACGTGCGCGCGATGCGCCATCCGGATGCCGCGGGCGAGCGATTCCTCGCCGTGTCGGGCGACGCGATCACCTACATCGAACTCGCACGGCTGCTCCGCGCCGGCCTCGGCGAGCGCGCCCGGCGCGTGCCGAGGCGGGTGATCCCGGACTGGGTCGTGCGCGCGGGCGCGCCGTTCAGCCGCGACCTCCGGCTGATGTCGCAGGAGCTCGGGCGACGCGCGGACGCGTCGCACGAGAAGGCCACGCGCCTGCTCGGCTGGACTCCGCGCGACCGCGACGAGTCGGTGCTCGCGTCGGCGCGGAGCCTCGTCGACCTCGGGCTCGTCCGCGACTGACGGCGCCCCGGGGCGCGCGCGGGGGCTGCGAGACGGGCGAGCGGATGCCGCGGCGCGCGGCCGCGGCATCCGCCCACGGTTCGGCATCGGGGGCGCCCGCTCAGCTCTCGTAGTGCGCGAGGCCCGCGGTCTCGCCGCCGTCGGCGACGAACTCGGCGCCGGTCGAGAAGCTCGACTCGTCGCTCGCGAGGAACAGGATGAGGTTCGACAGCTCGATCGGCTCGCCGACGCGGTGGAGCGCGACGTGGTTCTGCGGGGTGTCGAGCTCCTCGGTCATGGGCGTGCGGATGACGCCCGGGTGCACCGAGTTCACGCGGATGTTGTAGCGCCCGAGGTCGAGCGCCGCGTTCTTGGTGAGGCCCCGCACGCCGAACTTCGCGGCGTTGTAGCCGGGCAGCGCCTCGTAGCCCTGGAGGCCGGCGGTCGAGGAGATGTTGATGATGGAACCGGCGCCGGACTCCTTCAGCGCGGGGATCGCGGCCTTGATGCCGTAGAAGACCCCGGTGAGGTTGATGTCGAGGATCTGCTGCCACGCCTCGATCGTGTAGTCCTCGATCGGGCCGAAGTTCGCGATGCCGGCGTTGTTCACGACGATGTCGAGGCGACCGAACGCCTCGGTGGCGGTCGCGACGGCGGCCTGCCACTGCGCGTAGTCGGTGACGTCGAGGTGGACGTACCGGGCGTTGCCCTCGCCGAGCTCTGCGGCGAGCTCGGTGCCCTCGTCGTCCAGGATGTCGCCGATCACGACCTTGGCGCCCTCCTCGACGAGGAGGCGGGCGTGCGAGGCGCCCATGCCCCGTGCTCCACCGCTGATGAGTGCGACCTTGCCGTTGACGCGTGCCATTGCTGACGCTCCTTGTCTCGCCGCGGGCGTCGGCCCTGCGGCGTTCGTTGCCGTTCGGGCCCGGGGTCGGATGGCTCCGGGTACGCCACTAATCTACACATGTCGATTACGTGGTGCCTGAACGTCCCCTGAACCGGAGACGCGGCTCGGATCGTGACGTCGCCGAGACCGTCGTGATCGGATCGAGACCGACGTGACCGGATCGAGACACCGACGGACCCGGAATCGGCGTCACACGCTCGAGCCCCGCGGGAGGATGTGTGCAGCATCACCGCGAGCTGGGACGACGACGTGCCGGATCTCCCGGCACGCGGCATCGACACGCGAGCACACCCGGGGGAAGAGAACATGTCGGCAGCCGAGACCCACGAGCCGCGCGAGGAGCGCCTGCGCGTCCGTGACGCCGCCGCGTCCTCCGGCCGCGGGCTCGGCTCCGTCGCGCTCGTCGTCGGCCTCGCCACCGTGATCATCGCGTTCGCGACGCCCTACCGCGAATCGCTCGGTTCCGCCGTGCTCGCGGCGCTCGCGGTCTTCGCCTCGACGCTCGGCCTCCTCGCCCGCAGCCGAGCCCGCCGCGCCGGCGAGCGGCCGTCCACCGCGGCGATCGCCGCGATCTGGCTCGGCATCGGCGCGCTCGCGATCGTCGGGATCTCGGTGCTGCCGGCGCTGCTCATGCCGACGGCGACCGGCGTCGCCGCCTGAGTCCGGCGCTCGCGCGCGTCATCCGAGTCGGACGAGCCGGCGCACGTCATCGCCGGGCAGTTCGTCGGCGACCGCCGTGACCTCCACCGACTCCAGGCGGACCGCGCCCCCGTACGCCGACAGGAACGCCGTGTCGGCCGCGTCGCGCCCGGTCGCGATGCGCACCATCGTGTCGCGCGGCGCGAGCGTCGTCGCGTCGACGACGTGCCACGCGCCGTCGACCCACGCCTCGGCGACCGCGTGGAAGTCCATCGGATCCAGCCCGGGCGCGTACACGGCGACGAGCCGCGCCGGCACGTCGAGCGCGCGGAGCAGCGCGACGACGAGGTGGGCGTAGTCGCGGCACACGCCCTGACGGGCCAGCAGCGTCTGCACCGCGCCATCCGTCGGGCTGCTCGAGCCGGGCACGTACGACAGGCGCGTTCCGACCCACGACGACACGGCCGCCAGCCGGTCCGTGCCCTCGATGCCCGCGAACTCGGCGGTCGCCGTCGCCGCGAGCCGATCCGACTCGGCGTACCGGCTCGGCCGCAGGTAGGCGAGCAGGTCGACGGGGTCGACGGATGCCGCGGCCGCCCGATCCGGAACCTCGGCCGTGTACGAACACTCGAGCGCCCCGGCCGGCGCGTCGACGACGTGCAGGCGGTTGCCCGCGGCATCCGTCAGCTCGGTCGCCTCGATCCGGCGGCCGTCGGTACGGAACTCCAGGCGATCGGCCGCGTCGACGCCGGTCGCGACGGCGACCTGGAATGCCAGCCGGGCGGGCGCGTCGACCCGCAGCCGGATCTCGCAGCCGACCGAGCGCGCCGTCACGAACGGCCCTCGCGCCAGCCGTGCTCGGGCTCGAAGCCGAGCTCGTCGCGCGCACGCTCGATCGAGAACAGCGACTCGGTGCCCGCGAAGTCGCGCTTCAGCGCGACGCCCGGGAAGAACTCCTCGACGAGCTCGCGCGTCGGTCGGCTCATCACGGTGTCGGCGTTCGCGATCACGTACGCGCGGGCGCCGTCGACATCCGCCTCGAGGGCGCGGCGCACCGACTGCGCGGCATCCCGCACGTCGATGTAGCCGAACGCGTTGAACAGCCGCGAGCGCGGGTCGTCCTCGAACGCCGGGAACTCGCCGTAGCGTTCCGGATCGATGACGTTCGAGAAGCGCAGCGCGACGAACGGAATGCCCGTCCAGTCCGCGATGTGCTCGGCCATCGTCTCGCCGAGCACCTTCGACAGCGAGTACGCCGAGTTCGGCTTCGGGTAGTGGTCCTCGTCGAGCGGCAGGTAGTCGGGCAACCCGTCCGGCCCGAAGTCGAGGCCGAGGGTCGTCTCGCTCGACGCCCACACGACCTTTTCGAGCCCGACCTTCGCAGCCGCCATGAAGACGTTGGAATTGATCGCGTTGTTGACGTTCAACGTGCGCGCCGGCGTGAAGATCGTCGGCGCGGGGATCGCCGCGAGGTGCGCGACCGCATCGACGTCCTGCAGCACCTCGACCGCGTCGCCGAAATCGGTGAGGTCCGCCTGCGTGTACACCAGGTCGGGTCTCGACCACCGCGGCGGGAGCCTCGGCGACGGCGGCGTGACGTCGGTCGCGAGCACCTCGTACCCGTGCTCGAGCAGGTCGGCCACGACGGCCCTCCCCGCGAGCCCTGACGCACCGGTGACGCAGATCCGCTTCGGCATGGTCGTTCCCCCTCGTGTCGACGATCGTTCCATCCTGTCGGGCGCCACCGGCGTCGCGTCAACCGGCTCGCGCGTCCGCGCCGAGCTGCTGGGCGCGTTCGATCAGTTGTGGATGGCGCGATCGGCTGTGGATGGCGCGATCGGTCGGCGGTCGGCGGCGCGCCGGAGGGCCTGCCCCACGTCGAAAGGAGAGCGACCCGTCCTATCGGCTCTGCGGTGCGCTCACGGAGGCCCGAGCGATCAGCCGGGTCTCGAGCGTGTGACGCGAACGCGACGTGAGCTTCCCATCGATGAGTGCGAGGAGCGTCGATGCTGCAGTCTCGCCGAGCTCGGACATCGGCTGGGCGATCATCGTGAGTGGTGGATCCATGACCGCCGCCCACGAGCTGTCGTCGAAGCCGATCAGGGAGACATCATCGGGGTACGACATCCGGGCTGCGCGCAGCGCTCGCAGCGTACCGGTCATCGCGTCGGTCTCCGTGCAGAAGATCGCGGTCGCCCGCTCGGGAAGCGTCAGCATTCGGGCGACGTCCCGAGACGCATGATCCTCCGTCTTTGCGCCCACCATCACGAGTTCGGGATCGAATGGAATGCCGGCATCGTCGAGCGCGTCGAGGTAGCCACGCAGGCGCTCGGCGTCGGTCCACAGGTTCTTCGACGCCGCCGCGAGCAGCTCGCGCCGAGTACGCGGACGTTCCTCGGTCGTGGGCCCCCATACGAATCCGATGCGGGTGTGGCCCACCTGGATCAGGGACTCGACCGCCTCCCGAGCCGCTTCACGGTTGTCGATGACGACGGCATCGAGGTCGAGGTGCGACACCTCTCGGTCGATGAGCACCACGGGGATGCCGTGCTCGATCGCGGCCGACAGATGCGCGACGTCGGCCCGGTCGACCGCCGCCGAGGCGACGACGACGCCGTCCACCCGCTTGTCGATGAGCACGTTCATCGCCGCGATCTCCTCGGAAAGCGATTCGTGGGTACTCAACACGATGGTGTCGAATCCGCGTTCACGGGAGGCATCCGAGATGCCGCGCACGACACCGGCGAAGAACGGGTTGCCGATGTCGGCGACGATGACGCCGAGCGTGTGCGTGATACCGGTCGACATGCTGCGGGCCAGTGCGTTCGCCCGATACCCGATCCGGTCGGCCGCGGCGAGCACGCGCTCGCGCAGCTCGGGGCTGACGTACCCGTATCCACCGAGCGTGCGGGCGGCGGTCGCGCGACCGACGCCGGCGGCGGCCGCGACCTCGGAGATCGTGGGTGGGTTCGCGCTCCGTTCCCGCTCCGTCGTCATGCCGCCGTGTCGACCCTTCACCCGTTGCCCCCGACTCACCACATGCTACTGGCGACAGGATCGCCCGACGGGTGCGAGCGACCGAAGGCCCCCTCGACGAAGCACTGGTCGTAGGCGGATGCCGCACCGGCCTGCAGCGCGGCGGCCAGCGCCGCGCGCGACGGGCGGGGGCTCCCGCGCCGCCACCCGGCGCCGAGCAGCGCGACGACGAACCCGGCGAGGAACGCGTCGCCGCACCCCATGGTGTCGACGATCGCCGACGCGTCCCCGACCACGCGTGCGGGCGCCGACACGACGGCCTCCCCATCGGTGACCATCGCGCCGTCGGTGCCGCGTGTCGCGAGCGCGATCGCGGCGCCGCGGGCCACGGCCTGAGCCAGCAGGGCACATGTCTGCGCTTCGTCGAGGTGCGAGCACGACAGCAGTACGAGATCGGCATGCGGGCACACCCGATCGAGGTACTCGGGGGTCCGGAACTCGTCCTCGCTCGAGAGGTCGAACGAGACGAGGGCGTCCGTCGCGGAGAGCTTCGGCAGTTCGGGCTCGCTGCGGGAGTAGACGCTCGAATGCACGAGGTCGAAGCCGCCGGCATACGCGAGCAACGACTGATCGAGTTCGAGCGGCGAGCGGACGGTCACGCCACCGCCGTTCCACCCCAGGAACGTGCGTTCGCCCTGCTCGACGCGCAGAGTCGACACTCCACTCTCCCCTGCCCGCACCAGGCTTCGCGACAGATCCACGCCCTCGGCGGCGACCGCCTCGCGCACGCGCTCGCCGGCCCGGTCGTCGCCGAAGACGCCGAGGTACCCGGCTTCGGCGCCGAGCCGGTGGGCGAAGACCGCGACGTTGACGCAGTTGCCGCCCGGGTAGTCGAGCCCTCGGTCGAGGAAGCGGTCGACGATGTTGTCGCCGAAGCCGAGTATGCGCATTGGACGCCTCCAGGGGCTGGTCGTAGGGATCGTGCGTGGGATCGGGCGGACCGATGGTGGACGGATGCCCCGCGGCAGGCCGGCCACGGGGCATCCGTCGCCACTGGTCAGTAGTCGACGACGCGGTAGTAGCGGCGCAGGTCGAGCGAGTGGTTCCGCACGCGCTCGAGGTGCTTCGACACGCGACCCATCACGGTGTCGAGCACGAGGGGAGCGAGCAGTCCGCGGAACTCGGGGCTGATGCCTGCGAGTTCGTAGTCCTTCGTGTCGAACACGGTGACGTCCCCGGTGATGCGCTTCACGAAGTTCTCGACCCGGTCGGTCAGGGCGCGCGTCTCGTCCTCGCCCTGGAAGACGATGACGCTCGTGTCGTCCCCGAGCAGCTCGAGCGAGCCGTGGAAGAACTCGGCGCTGTGAACGCGCGTCGTGCGGAGCCACTGCATCTCCTCGAGGATGCACATCGAGTAGAGGTAGGTGAAGCCCCACAGGTTCCCGCCGCCGACGAGGAAGTGGTAGTCGGTCTCGGCGTGCGCCTCGGCGAAGGCGGACGCCACAGGCTCGGCCTGTTCGGCGACGCGCACGAGGATGTCGGGCAGCCCCGCGAGTTCGTCGGCGAATCGCTCGTACCCCTCGAACTCACCGCGGGACGAGAGGAGCTTCGTCATGAACAGGAGCATCTGCATGTCGAACGGCCAGGTCTTCGGCTCCGACACGAGGGGGATGTCGACTGCCTGTGCGATGGGTGACTCCGGATAGCCCGTGAAACCGATGGTCGTCACGCCGCGCGCCTTGCAGTACTCGATGGCGCGGAGGCTGTCGTCGGTGGTGCCCGACACCGAGGTGAAGATCGCGACCGAGTCGGAGCCGAGGGTCGCGTCGCCCGACTCGAGCAACTCGGCGGCGATCACCGCGCGAACCGGCAGGGTCGAATTGCGTCGAGCGAGGTGCTCATACGGCCACATGGCTGCGTAGGTTCCACCGGCCCCGACGAGGAACAGGTTCGCGAATCCCTGCGCCCGGAGACGGTCGACGACCTCCTCGATCTGCGGGCGCAGCGCCACGGCGCTGGTCGTCTGGTTGCGGAACGTCGCCTCGTCGAAGCCGAGGATCGTGGTCTCGAGCATGGTGGTCCTTTCCGACAGTGCTCGTGGTTTGCCGGCATCTGGTACCGGTATCAGGTCGGCATCATGCTGACACAGCAGCGCGGGGCCGTCAACAACGCCGGACGGCATCAGTTGCGCAAATCTCTGTATTTAATGTCTTTGATCAGGTTATTTACGAGATCGTTCCGCCGCACTGACACCATCAGCCGCGCATCGTGGCACGGGCAGGATCGGACAGATTCCAGAATAGATCTGGTACCGGTATCAGTTTCTGTGTAGAGTCATCCCCCACCAAGCAGTACGTGTCACATCGATCCAACGGCGGATCGCCGGAGCTGCACCTCCGGTCCGGTCCGGCATTCATCCCGAGTCGAAAGAAGACCATGCACGCACCGAGAATCACCGCACTCGCCGCGCTCGCCGCGGCATCCGCCCTCACACTGGCCGGGTGCGCCGGCGGCAGCGCCGCCCCGACCGCCGACATCACCGCCGAGCCCGAGTACTCCGGCACGCTGAGCATCCTCACCAAGTTCGGCGGCGAGCCGCTCGGCCCGTACTTCGAGGAACTCGCCGGCCAGTACGAGGAGCTGCACCCTGAGGTCACGGTCGAGCTCATCCAGGAGACCGACCAGAGCGTCAAGGACAAGACCAAGACGCTGACCGCCTCCGGGGCCCTTCCCGACATCTACTTCACCTGGACCGGCAACTGGGCGCAGAACTTCATCGACGGCGGCCTCGCTGCCGACCTGAGCCAGGTCATCGCGCCCGGCACCGAATGGGGCGACACGTTCGGCGAGGCCTCGCTCAGCGCGTTCGAGGTCGACGGGAAGTACTACGGCATCCCGCTCTACAACAACGGCAAGTTCATGGGCTACAACACCGCGATCTTCGACGAGGTCGGCATCGAGGTTCCCACCACGTTCGAGGAGCTCATCGACAGCTGCGCACCCATCCGCACCGCCGGCTACGAGCCGATCGCCTTCGGCAACAAGGACGGCTGGCCCGCACTCCACTACCTGCAACAGCTCTTCGCGTACAACGTGCCGAGCGACATCCTGCGGGCCGACTTCTCACCGGAGACGGCCGAACTCGATCACGCGGGCTACCTCGACTCGCTCGAGCAGTTCAAGACGCTCGTCGACGAGTGCACCGACACGGGCACGGGCACCAACGGCGTGCTGTACACCACGGCCCAGGAGGCGCTCGCCGGCGGACGCGCGGCCATGTACTACCAGGAGATCCTCGAGTTCGACACGGTGACCGCCGAGGGCAACGCGCTGACGCCGGAACAGTTCGGCATCTTCCCGCTTCCCGTCCCCGAGGGCGCGGAGGGCGAGCCCGGAGCGATCGAAGGTTCGCCCGAGGGCTACCTCATCAACGCCAGGTCGCCGCGCGCGGCCCTCGCCGTCGACTTCATGAAGTTCGCGACGACCCTCGAGAGCGCGACCACCCTCTCCTCGCCGCCGTACGGCCAGCCGAGCACGGTGGTGGGCGCGGTGACGCCCGAGACCTCGAGCGTCGCGGTGTTCGAGGGCATCACGAAGGTGAACGAGGCGTCCGAGCTCGTCATCTGGCTCGACACGGTCACGGTGCCCGAGGTCGCCGACGCCTGGCTCGCCGGCGGCGAGGCCCTGATCAGCGGCGGCTCGACGCCCGAAGAGATCCTCGAGAGCGTGCGGAATGCTTCTGACGCAGCCCGATAGGACCGAGACGCGGGCGACGGTGGCGCTGACCACCGTCGCCCCGCCCCCTCGCACACCGAGGCGCCGCGGCATCCGGCGCCTGCTAGGACTGGGGTGGATCCTTCCCGCCGTCGTCGTGCTTGCCGTCTTCGTCTACCTCCCGCTCGTGCAGAACCTCGGGTTCTCGACCCTCGAGTGGGACATCTACAGCGGCAGCCAGGAGTACATCGGTGCCGAGAACTACCAGCGGCTGGTCGCCGACCCGATCTTCTGGTCGTCACTCGTGAACAACGTGCTCTACGCCGTCGTCTCGCTCGTCTTCCAGGTCTTCGCGGCCATCGTGCTCGCATCGGTGATCGAGAGCATCCGCCACGACCGCTGGCGCCGCGGCCTGCGCGCGATCTACTTCGTGCCGTCCGCGATCTCGCTGACGGTCGCCGGCCTCCTGTTCTACTTCATCTACGAGCCGAACCTCGGCCTGCTGAACCACGCGCTCGACGCCGTGGGACTCGGGGCCTGGGCACAGCCGTGGCTCGGGCAGGAGTCGACCGCGATGATGGCGATCATCGTGATGAGCCAGTGGCAGGGCTTCGGCTATTCGACGCTGCTGTTCGCCGTGGCGATCCAGCGCATCCCGTCCGAGCTCTACGAGGCCGCGGCGATCGACGGTATCGGCCCGATCCGCAGGTTCTTCACCGTCACGCTCCCGCTCGTGCGCGAGATGACCGGCCTCATGATCATCGTCACGATCTCGGGCGCGTTCCAGGTGTTCAACGAGGTCATGGTCATGACCTCGGGCGGACCCAACAACTCGACCCAGGTGCTCGGAACCTGGCTCTACCGCAACGGCTTCGTGCGCAACGACTTCGGCTACGCCGCCGCGATCGCGACGGTCATCTTCGTCATCACGCTCGCGATCGCACTCGCGCAGCTCTGGATCAACCGTCGCAGAAGGGTGGAATGGTGACTCGACTCGCGTTCTCCGGCGTCATCGGCCGCGTGTTCATGTGGACGTTCCTGCTCTGCCTGGTCGTGGTGGTCGTCTACCCGCTCACGTGGATGGTGCTGAACGGCTTCAAGACCAACGCCGAGCTGTTCGGCAACCCGTTCGCCCTCCCGCTGCAATGGAGCTGGGACAACTACGCGGCGGCCTGGAACCGCGGCGTGAGCAACTACCTCACGACGAGCATCCTCGTCACGGTCACGTCGACGATCGCCACCGTCTTCATCAGCGCGTGGGCCGCCTACGGCCTCACGCGCGTCGAGATCCCGTGGTCGCGGACGTGGTCCACCGTCATCCTCGGCGGACTCATGCTCGCGCCGACCGTGGCGCTCGTGCCGCTCGTCAAGATGTTCCAGACGATGGGCCTCTACAACACGTTCTGGGCATTGCTCATCCTGTACACGGCGTTCCGGATCCCGTTCACCACGTTCCTCATCCGCGCCTACATGATCGACCTTCCACGCGAGGTCGACGAGGCGGCCGAGGTCGACGGCGCCAGCCGATGGACGTCGTTCTGGCGGATCATCCTGCCGATGTGCCGGCCGATCATCATCTCGGTGGTGATCCTGCACATCCTCTTCGCCTGGAACGAGTACCTCTTCGCGATGGTGTTCACGAGCGGGACCGACATGCAGACGCTGCCCATCGGGCTCACCAGCCTGATGAGCAAGCACGGCACCGACTACCCCGTGGTGTTCGCGGGCATGGTCATCGCCGCGCTGCCCGTCGTGGTGCTCTTCTTCACCTGCCAGCGGTACTTCGTGAAGGGCCTCGCCGACGGGATCGGGAAGTGAGCGCCATCCGGCTCGACCAGGTCACGGGGTCGAACTTCTCGTACCAGCACCTGCCGTTCGAGCGATTCCTCGACGACATGGTCGAGCTCGGCCGCGAACGCGTCGAGCTGTGGGGCATCGCGCCGCACCTCCACGTTCCGCACGTGAGCGCCGAGGAGGCCCGTGGCATCCGTCGCCGGCTCACCGAGCGCGGCCTCGCGGTGCAGTGCCTCACGCCCGAGCAGGTGATCTACCCCGTCAACGTCGCCTCGCCAGTGCCGTGGCTGCGGGAGTCGAGCATCGCGATGTTCCGTCGTGCGGCGGAGCTGTGCGTCGAACTCGGGTCGCCGATGCTCTTCCTGACGCCCGGCCGGGGCTTCGAAGACGAGCCGCCGGATGCCGCGTGGCGTCGCGCAGTCGATGCGATCGGCGAGATCGCTGCCTACGCCGGCACGCTCGGGCTCGACTGCGTGCTCGAGCCGCTGCAGCGAGTCGAGTCGAACCTCGTCAACGACGCGGCGACGCTCGCCGGCATGATCGACGAGATCGGCGCGCCGAATCTCGGGGCGGCGCTCGACACCGTCGCGATGGCCGTCGCAGGCGACACCGTGGACGGGTACTTCGATGCTCTCGGCGCACGCATCCGCCACGTCCATCTGATCGACGGCACGCCCGCCGGGCACCTCGCCTGGGGCGACGGTGACCTGCCGCTCGGCGCCTACCTCGAGGCGCTCGGCCGGCGCGGCTACGACGGATGTCTCACCTTCGAGCTGTTCGGCGATGGAGCGTACGCGTTCGATCCCCGTCCGGCGCTCGAGCGGTGCTTCGCTGCCGTCGAACGCGAGCTCGACGCCGCGACGGCCACCTGACAATCCCCTCCCCTCCGACCACCCCATCGAAAGGACCCCCACCATGCTCAACTTCGACGAGCAGCGCTTCCTCGACATCCAGGCCGGCGCCGTCGCCCTCGCCGACCGCATCGACGAATTCATCCGCGAACGCCTCAGCGCCGGTGCGACGAACCTGTTCCTCGTCGGATCCGGCGGGGCGGGCATCCTCATGCAACCGGCCGCGCGCCTGCTCCAGACGCGCTCGACCTTCCCGACGTTCCTCGAGATGCCGGCCGAGCTCGTCGAGGCCGGATCAGTGCACCTCGGCCAGGGGTCCATCGTCGTCATCCCGTCGCTGTCGGGCACCACGCTCGAGAGCATCCGCGTGCTCGAGTATGCGAAGGAGCGCGGCGCGACGGTGCTCACCCTGACCGGCCACGCCGGCACCCCGCTCGCCGAACGCGCCGACGTGAACCTCACGACCTTCGCCGCCGACGACACGTCGAGCGAGACGTTCTCGGTCCAGTCGCTGCTCATCGCGCTGTCGATCCTCCGGGCACGCGGGGAGTTCGACGCCTACGACGAGGTGCTCACCCAGCTCGAGACGCTGCCCGACGCCCTGCTGGGCGTGAAGCGTGGCTTCGAGGAGCGCGCGACCGAGCTCGCGCGGATCATCGCGGCATCCGATTACCACATCATCACCGGCGCGGGCGCGAGCTGGCCCGAGGCGTTCTACTACGGCATGTGCATCCTCGAGGAGATGCAGTGGATCCGCACCCGGCCGGTCCACGCGTCGGACTTCTTCCACGGCACGCTCGAACTGCTCGAGCCGGGTGTGAGCGTCATCGCACTCAAGGGCGAGGACGCCGGACGCGCGCTCGTCGAGCGCGTCGAGGCGTTCGTCCCGCGCATCACCGACACGCTCGAGGTCATCGACACCGCGGACTTCGAGCTGCTCGGCTTCACGTCCGAGATGCGGGCACTGCTCGCACCCGCGCTGCTCGCGACGGCTCTCGAACGGGTGAGCGCCCACTTGGAGGTGCTGCGCGGTCATCCCCTGACGACCCGGCGCTACTACCGGCAACTCCAGTACTGAGCGTGGCGGGATGAACCCCGCACGTCGCGTACCGGGTCGCCCGGTCGTGGCTGCCGTCGGCGACAACACGATCGATCGATACGTCGGCGACGAGGCCGTCAGGTTCGCCGGAGGAAATGCATTCAACGTCGCCGCGCACCTCGCTCATCGCGGGCGGCCTGCCGCGTACTTCGGTGCGGTCGGCGACGACGCGAACGCTCGAACCATCACGCGCGGTCTGCACCGTGCGGGAGTGGATCCGGTCGGACTGGTCACGCTCGCCGGGAGGACCGCCGTGACGACGATCCGAGTCCACGCCGGCGAGCGGGCCTTCGAACGCGAGGAGTTCGGCGTCACAGCCGAGTACTTCCCGACCAGGTCGCAGCTCGACCGGCTGGCCGAGGCGAGTTGGGTGCATATCGGCATGCTGCCGCGCGCCGACGAACTCCGTGCGGAGCTGAGATGGCGTCGCACCTCCCGCGGGGACGGTCCCGTCGTGAGCCAGGATTGTGCAGTCGCATCGGGGTTCCGCGACCTGGATGTCGCAGTCGGCTCGGTCGGCGAGGACGGCGATGCGCGGGGATGGGCTCGGCACGCCCTTGACGGAGGCGCGCAGACCGTGATCGTCACACGCGGCGCGGCCGGTTCCGTGGCCACCGATGGTCGGGACTGGGTCGCGCAGCCCGCGCTCGCGACCGACGTCGTCGACACGACCGGCGCCGGCGACGCGTTCGTCGCGGGATTCCTCGACGCGCGACTCGATGGGCTCGATTGCGCGCTCGCGCTCGAGCGAGGGTCCCGCTGGGCCGCTGCGGCCTGTCGTCATCGAGGCGGATGGCCCGGTGCCGCCGGCTCGAGCCGACTGACCGATCCGTCCTCCGGATGACGTCCCGCTGGGCACGTGCATCCAGCGGCGACGACCCCATGACACCGTTCTCAGGACCCGCGGCCCGATTCCGACCCTTTCTCAGGAAGACACGCCGCGAGTCCCGCCGACACGCCGAAATCCTCCTGAGAAAGGCAAGGGCAATGGCACGGCCCGGCGCGCGGCGCGCGAACGCACGAAGCGGGCCCGCCCCGGAGGAGCGGGCCCGTGACGGGCAGGGGGCTACGCCGGCGCGACCGGCGCCCAGGCGCCGGTCGGGATCGCCGCCGCGCCGGACGCGACCGCATCGGCCAAGCGGTCGAGCCGGAACGACGCGAGCACGGGCGACGGCGCACCCGTGAGGATCTCCTCGGCGAGCAGCTCGCCGAGGGCGAGCCCGAGCGTCGCACCGGAGTGGGTGAAGAGCGTCGAGAGGCCCGCGATCGAGGGCACCGGTCCCACGACCGGCTCGCCGTCGCCGGGGATCGGCTTGAGTCCGGCGCCGACGCGCTGCGCGGTCAGCTTCGGGTTGCCCGCCAGCACTCGCGAGGCCTCGTCGAGCAGGCCCTGCACGGTCTCGTCGGGCACCGTGATCGAGCCGTCGTCACCGACGACGATCGACTTCTCGGCCCAGTCGGCGTCGAGCACGAGCCGTCCATCCGGCGTCGGCCGCACGGCGACGCGCGGGGTGTTGAGGACGGTCCGCACCTCGACGTCGACCGGGTCGGTGAAGAGCACGAACGCGGCGGGCGTGGCATCCGGGACCACGACGCCGAGCGAGGCGAGGTGCGCGGGGACGTCGCCGCCGGTCGCGAGCACCACGTGGTCGGCGGCCACGCGGCTGCCGTCGCCGAGGATCACGCCGGTCGCAACGCCGTCCTCGACGTCGACCCGCACGTCGCCGGCCTGCTCGAGCACCCGGGCGCCGTCCGCGACGGCTTCGGCGACGAGCGCGCCGATGAGGTCGGGGAGGTTCACCCAGCCCTCGCCGGCGTTGTAGATCGCGCCCTCGTCCGCGACCGCCGAAGCGTCGACATCCGGTGCGATCGCCGCGACCTCGTCGCGCGAGACCCACACGGCGTCGTATCCTGCAGCGCGCTCGTAGGCGAACGTCTGCCGGAAGCTCTCGCCCCCGCCCGCCCACTTGAGGGCCCCGTCGAAGCGCAGGTAGGCACGGCTCTCGGGGTGCCGTTCGGCCCACGTGCGGTAGCGGTCCAGCGCGATCAGGCGCAGGTAGTGGTAGTCGCGCGAGCGGTCGCCCGACGAGTTCAGCCACGCGATCGACCGGCCGGACGCGCCGTCGGCGAACGCGCCGGACGTGACGAGCGTCACCTCCGCGCCACCGCGTGCGAGGTGCGCCGCAGTCGACGCGCCGAGGATGCCGCCGCCGATGACGACGACGTGCTGCGATGCGATTTCGGACATGGTTCAGGTCTTCCTTCTGGTTCTGTGTTGCGTGGTGCGGGTCAGGCGGTGACGGATGCCGCGGCGTGCGCGCGCTCGATGAGCTCGAGCACCGCGACCGCATCGGCCGGGTCGACGGGGACGGCTGCGTCGTCGCGCAGGGCGACCGCGAGCTGCCGGTAGAACGCGCCGTAGTCGCCGCGATCGGTCGGCACGGGGCGGCTGTCGCCATCGGTGCCGAGCACGCCCCACCGGGATTCGGGCGTCTCGCCGAAACCGGCGTCGCCCGGCCGGGCGCCGGCGATGAGCGCGGGCTCCTGCCCGTCGAGGCCCCAGCTCGTGTACCCGGCCGTCGAGCCGAGCACGTGGAACCGCGGACCGGAACGCGGCGCGACGCCGTTCATCCAGAGGTGCGAGCGCACGCCCGACTCGTGCCGGAGCGCGACGAACACGTCGTCGTCGGCCGCGCCGCCCGGGCGTCGACGGTCGATCTCGGCGGACAGGTCCGCCACCGGTCCGAAGAGCTGCACGGCCTGGTCGATGAGGTGGGTGCCGAGGTCGTAGAGGATGCCGCCGCCGTCGGCGACCGTCGCCTCCGTCTTCCACGACGCCGGCGGCTCGGGCTTCCACCACTCGAACCGCGACTCGAAGCGGCGCACCTCGCCCAGCTCGCCGTCGGCGACCAGCCGGCGCACGGTGCGGAAGTCGCCGTCCCATCGCCGGTTCTGGAACACCGTGAGCGTGCGCCCGAGGCGTGCGGCGGTCGCGATGAGCCCGCGACCCTCGTCGGCCGTCACCGCGAACGGCTTGTCGACCACGACGTCCAGCCCGGCGTCGAGGGCGGCCTCGGCGAGCGCGGCGTGCGTGCCGCTCGGCGAGCCGATGACGGCGAGGTCGAGCCGGTCGGCGATCGCCCAGAGCTCATCGACCGTTGCCACTGTGGAGGCCGACGGATGCCGCGCCTCCGCCGCCGCACGACGGGACGGGTCGCGCGTGACGATGACGTCGAGCGAGTAGGCGGGGTCGGCGTCGAGGAACGGCGCGTGGAACACCCGGCCCGACACCCCGAAGCCGATCACCGCGGTGCGGATCGGCGCGGACGCGGCATCCGTCATCACAGCACCTCGCTGAGGAATCGGCGCAGGCGCGGGCTCTCGGGGTCGTCGAAGAGCTGCTCGGGGGTGCCGTGCTCGACGACGCGTCCCTCGTCCATGAACACGACCTGGTCGGCGACCTTGCGTGCGAAGCCCATCTCGTGGGTCACGACGAGCATGGTCATGCCGCGCTGGGCGAGTTGCGCCATGAGGTTCAGCACGCCCTTGACGAGTTCGGGGTCGAGGGCGCTCGTGGCCTCGTCGAAGAGCATGACCTCGGGCTCCATCGCGAGCGCCCGGGCGATCGCGACGCGCTGCTGCTGACCTCCGGAGAGGTCGCGCGGCCGGTGGTCGGCGCGCTCGGCCAGGCCCACCTCGGCGAGGCGCTCGTGGGCGATCCGGTTCGCCTCGGCCTTCGACATGCCCTTGACGTTGCGCAGCGCGAGCGCGACGTTCTCGAGCGCCGTGTGGTCGGGGAAGAGGTTGAAGTGCTGGAAGACCAGCCCGATCCGGCGGCGCACGGCGTCCGGCTTCTGGTCGAGGATGCTGCGTCCCGCGAGCAGCACGTCGCCGCGGCTGGGCTCGTGCAGTCGGTTCACGCCCCGCAGGAGCGTCGACTTGCCGGAGCCGGACGGGCCGATGATGCAGGTCGTCGTGCCGGGCGCGACCTCGATGCTGACATCGCGGAGCACCTCGATCTCGCCGTAGGCCATGCTCACCCCGCGAAGTTCGAGGCTCGAGCCGGAGTAGAGGTGGCCGTCGGTGATCGGCAGCGGAGACGTGTACGTCATGAGTTCTCTCCGTAGGTCAGGGCCGGGCTGGGGGTCTGCTCCTCGACCTCGTCGAGGCCACTCTTCGGCGGGGTCGCCTTGCGGCGGCCGGTGCGGAACCGGTCGTCGAAGTAGTTCACGAGGTGCGTGAGCGGGACCGTGATGACGAGGTAGAACACGCCGGCGAGCACGAGCGGGGACAGGTTGCCGGTGAGGACCGCGGCATCCTGCCCGACGCGGAACAGCTCGCGCTCGGAGACGAGCAGGCCGAGGAAGTAGACCAGGCTCGAGTCCTTCACGATCGCGATGAACTGGTTCACGAGGGCGGGCAGCACGCGGCGCACGCCCTGCGGCACGACCACGAGGCGCATGGCGCTGCCGTAGCTCATGCCGAGCGCGCGGCACGCCTCGAGCTGGCCACGGTCGACGCTCTGGATGCCGGCGCGGAAGATCTCGCCGATGTACGCGCTCGCGATCAGGCTGAGGGCGAGGATGCCGAGCGGATACGGCGACGGGCCGAAGACCTGCTGGCTGAGGCGGGCGAAGCCCTGGCCGATCAGCAGGATGGTCAGGATCGCGGGCAGGCCGCGGAAGATGTCGGTGTAGACGCGCGCCGGGATGCGCAGCCAGCGCGACCGCGAGATGCCCATGATCGCGACGACCATGCCGAGCACGACGCCGATCACGGTCGCGGCGATCGAGATGACGAGGGTGTTCACGAGGCCCGTGCCGAGCATCTGGGGGAACACCTGCCACATCGCCTCGAAGTCGAGGAAGGTCGCGACGATTGTGTCGAGCCAGTCCATGAGGTCCTCCTGGGGTGGGTGGGGTGGTCCGGTGCGGGCCGCGGATGCTGTGGTGCGGCCCGCACCGGGATGGGAGGGGGTTACTCGCCCTGCTCGTCGGACGGCAGGTACTGGTCGGGCATCGGCGAGCCCGGGAACCACTCCTCGTAGAGCTCCTTCCACGTGCCGTCCTCCATGGCGGCGTGCAGCGCCTCGTTGAGCGCGTCCTGGAACTCGGTGTTGCCCTTGGCGATCGCGAAGCCGGCGGGGGCGTCGAACGACGGGATGTCGATCGCGTTCACGAGGCCGTACTGCTCGGAGTACTCCTTGGCGGCCTCGTAGTCGAGGAAGTGCGCGTCGACCGACCCGCTGTTGACCGCCGAGATGGCGGCGTTGTTGTCCGGGAAGCGGACCAGCTCGGTCTCGGTGAAGTTCTTCACCGCGTAGGCCTCCTGCAGGGTGCCCTGCACCACGCCGAGGCGCTTGCCGGCGAGGTCGTCCTCGTCCTCGATGCCGGCGTCGGGGCTCGCCATCACGGTCAGGTAGCCGGCGAGGTACCCGTCGGAGAAGTCGACGGTCTCCTTGCGCTCGTCGGTGATGCCGATCGCCGCGACGCCGACGTCGAACTGGCCGTTCGCGACGGCGGGGAGGATGGCCGAGAAGTCCTGGCCGGTGAACACGACGTCGTCGATGCCGATGCGGCTCGCGACATCCGTGAAGAATTCGACGTCGAACCCGGTGAACTCGCCGTTCTCGTCGGTGAAGGTGTACGGCTTGGCGTCGCCGAGGCTCGCCACGCGGATCTGACCTGGGGTGATCAGGCCGTAGGGGTTGTCGGCCGCGTCGTCGGAGCCGGTCCCGGATGCGCCGCTGGCGCAGGCGGAGAGGACGAGTGCGGTGGCCGCGGCGGCGACGGCGACAGCCGTGCGTCGGAAGGTGGTGCGCTTGGTCACGGTGCTGCTTCCTGTTCGTGTCGGGGAATGTGCGGTTCGTTACGGGGTGGTGCGGGTCCGGGTGATGCGGACCGGTGGAGCCGATGCTCCTGGTGGTGCGGTGCTGCGAGGTCACCGGGCAGGATTCCCGGCTGGACGCCGATTTGGTGCGGTTCGCTCCGGCTCTTGTTGAGACCGGTCTCAGTCGCGTAGATTGAGACCGGTCTCAATGCGTTTCCGGAACACTAACCGGCGCCCGAGACATCCGTCAACAACTTTTTCTGAGGAGGGCTCGCATGCCGGCAGATCATGCGAACGGGCGCCGCGAGGTGACCGTGAGCGATGTCGCCGCGGCGGCCAAGGTGTCCAAGGCGACGGCCGCGCGCGTGCTCGGCGGATACGGCGCGGCGAGCGAGGCCGTGCGCGACCGGGTGCAGGCGGCCGCCGAAGAGCTCGGCTACCGGCCCAACGCGCTGGCCAAGACGATGAACACGGGTCGTTCGAATTCCATCGGCATCATCGTCGGCGACATCGAGAACCCGTTCTTCGCGCAGGCGACGAGAGGCGCTGCGGATGTCGCGAAGGCCGCCGGCTACGACCTGATCCTGCTGAACTCCGACGAGGACGCCGACGCCGAGGAGAACGCGGTCTCAGTGCTCCTCGCGAAGCGGGTCGACGGCATCCTGGTCGCGCCCGCGTCGTCGAGGGATGCCGCGGGGCTGCGCACCGCCGTGGACAGCGGCCGACCGCTGGTGCTCTTCGACCGCGTGGTCGACGGGCTCGATGTCGACACCGTCGTCGCCGACAACCTCGCCGGTGCACGGCGCCTCAGCGAACTCGTGCTCGCCACGGGACACCGTCGGGTGGCGTTCATCTCGACGATCGCCCACGACGGCGAGTACCGACGGGCCGAGCGCCTCGGCTCGAGCTCGGTCGACGATCGCGTCGCAGGGTTCGTGGCGGCGCTCGCGGCGCACGGGGTGGCCGACCCCGAGCGGTTCGTGCACCTGAACGCCCGCAGGGACGGCGTCGACGTGATCGTGCGACGCCTCGTCGGCGACGGCGTCACTGCGATCGTCGCCTCGGACAGCCTCATCGCCCAAGCCGCCCTGCGCACGCTGCGGGAACTCCGAATCGACATCCCGTCGCAGGTCTCGCTCGTGGCGTTCGACGACGCGGACTGGACCAGCCTCTCGGCCCCGACGATCACCGTCATGGCGCAGCCGATCCACGAGATCGGCGCCGAGGCGGCTCGGCTGCTCATACGCCGCATCGCGGGCGACGGCGCGCCGCGCGAGCATGTGGTCCTTCCGCAGACGCTCATCGAGCGCGAGTCGATCGCCCCGCCCGCTCCCTGACCGCAGCGCCCGTACGATCGACCCATGACCGGACCCGCGCGCGAGCCCTTCGAACCCGAGGATCCCGACGACCGCGCCGGGATGCCGAGCGGCGAGCCGCCGGCCCCGTGGTTCGGCGACCAGTACGACGTCGGCGGGCGCGGCATGGGCCAGCTGTTCGCGTGGTCCGCGGTCCTGCTCGGCGCCGGGGCGCTCGGCATCGCGCTCTTCGCGCCGCTCGAGGGCGATGCGCTGCGCACGGTCTGGATCACGGGGTTCGGCGCGGCCGCGATCTGGGTCGCCGGGATGGCGCCGTCCCGCTACCGGCGGGCCGGCGTCCGCGTCACGTGGGCGGTGCCGCTCGCCATGGGGCTCGGCGGGCTCGCGATCGCCGTCGCGGCCTACGCGTTCGTCGTGATCGCCGCGGCGAGCGCCGGCGTCGAGCTTCCCGCGCCCGACCACTGGCTCGTCACATCGCAACCCGCGGCGCCGGGCGTGCCCACGTGAGCTGCGGCATCCGCTCCGCCCCGGATCAGGGCGTCGTGAGCGGCGCGTTGTAGTCGTCGATGACGTCGGGCCCGCGGGCGACGACGCCGAAGAGCTCCCATTGCGGCTCGCCGATCGTGCCGCCGACGATGCAGTTGCTCGCGCCCGAGTCGACGAGGTCGGCGGGGCGATTGCCGTCGTCGACCTCGATGTAGACGAACCAGAGCCCGTCGTCACGGAGCAGCACGGTCGCGTCCGCGAACGGCGCGTACTCGAGCAGCGCGAAGTCGCCCGGGTAGTAGGCGTAGGTCTGCGCGCGGCAGAGGGCGTAGGCGTCGATGGGCTCGAGCAGCCGGTCGGCGTCGGCGGCGATCGGCTCGTCGGATGCCGGCGGCATGTCGCTGGCCGTCGGGGTCGGGGACGCGGTGGTGGCCGCGGGCGGCTCCGTCGTCGCGGGCGCGACCGGACCGCCGGGCGCGCAGCCCGCGAGAGCGGCGACGACGACCGCGGTCGCCGCGGCACCCGCCAAGATCGGCCAGATGGTTCCGAGACGTCCGCGTCCGCGGTGGTTCGAGTCCATTCGGCGAGCGTAGCCCCGGGCCGGCGCCCGGCGACACAGGGCTCGCCCTGACGTGCGCGGCGCCCGCCGCGGGACGATCGGACGTTGCCGTGCACGCCCGACGGGCGTAGAAACAGGTGCATGGCAGGTGCCGATGTCTGGCAGGACGGTGAGCCGTACGAACGGTACGTCGGGCGATGGAGTCGGCTCGTCGCCGCGAAGTTCGTCGACGTGATCGATGCGGAACGCGACATCCGCTGGCTCGATGTCGGATGCGGTACCGGTGCCCTGACGAGCGCGGTCATCGAACGGTGGGCGCCCGCCTCGATCATCGGCGTCGACCCCTCGGAGGGGTTCCTGTCGATCGCGCGCGCGCGACCGGACCTCGCGGCGCACGCCGAGGCGGACTTCGTCGTCGGCGACGCGGAGCACCTTCCCCTGCCCGACGGGTCGGTCGACGCCGTGGTCTCCGGGCTCGTGCTGAACTTCGTGCCGGATGCCGCGGCCGCCGTCGCGGAGTTCACCCGCGTCGCCGCGCCGGGCGCACTGATCGCCGCCTACGTCTGGGACTACGCCGAGGGCATGCAGTTGCTCCGGACGTTCTGGGACGTCGCCACCGACGTCGATCCGGCCGCGGCGGAACTCGACGAGGCGCGACGCTTCCCGCTCTGCCGACCCGAGCCGCTGCGACTGCTCTGGTCGGACGCGCCCGGCATCGACGTCGAGTCCGTCCGCGTGAAGTCGATCGAGATGGGCATGGTCTTCGCCGACTTCGACGACCTGTGGGAGCCGTTCCTCGGCGGGCAGGGTCCCGCGCCGACCTACCTGCAGTCGACGACGGATGCCGCGCGCACGGCGATCCGCGACGGGATGCGCGAGGCCACGGCGTGGGGGTGCCGACCCGACGGCTCGATCATGCTGCGCGCGCGGGCCTGGGTGGTCGTCGGCCGGCTCGAGTGAGCGCGCCGTACGACCCGCTCGACGCTCCGCTGCGTCGCCCGGCCGATCAAACCCAGAATCCGTCGTGGACGGCGGCTGCCTCCGGCAGGTCGGCGGGGCCGACGACGACCACCGGTCGCCCGCCACGCGCGAACACCTCGCGTGAGGGCAGGCTGAGCGTCGGCACGCCATCCTGGGCGGCGACGATCTCGCGCAGCCCGGCCTCGGACAGTGCGAACACGACGCGCGAGATGCCGCTCCAGTAGATCGCGCCCGCGCACATCGCGCACGGCTCGGTGCTCGTGAAGAGCGTGGCGTTCGCGAGGTCGTCCGCGTCGAGGACCTCGGCCGCCGCGCGCACGACGTTCGTCTCGGCATGCCCGGTCGGATCGCGCCGCGTCACCACGGTATTCATCCCCTCGACGAGGCGTCCGTCGGCCGTGACGATGATCGACCCGAACGGATGGTCGCCGCGCTCGCGCGCCTCCCGGGCGAGCTCGACGCACCGCCGCAGCCGTGCCAGATCGCCGTCGCTGATGCCGTCCGAGTCACTCATGCCATGCCCTTCCCTTCGGGGCGGATGCCGCCGCCATCCATTCTGCGCACCGTCCTGTGGATGACGGGCCTGCCCTCGCTGAGGATCCCCTACGTTGGACCGCATGCCTCGAGCCCTCCCCCGCCTCGCTGCGCTCGCCCTCACCGGCGCAGTGCTGGGCCTCGCAGCGTGCGCGGCACCGTCGCCCGCCGCGACGCCCACCCCGACATCGGATGCCGCGGACGCCCCGCTCTTCGCGACCGACGAGGAGGCGCTCGCGGCGGCGGTCGAGGCGTACGAGGCGTACCTTGCCGTCAGCGACAGCATCACCGCAGACATCGACGCAGATTTGGCTCGAATTCGCGAGGTCACAACCCCGGAATTCGCAGACTTCAGCGAGCACGACTTCGCGGCGTTCCGCGATGCCGGACTACGAACCGAGGGAAGTTCGGCGGTCGACTCGGCGAGGCTTGCAGAGTTCTCCCCACGCCGCGTCACCTTCTACGCATGCCAAGACGTTTCCGCGGTGAAGCTCCTCAACAGCACCAACGAGGACGTAACCCCCTCCGATCGAGAAGCACGCATTCCGCTCGTAATCGATGCGGTCGCAGTGCACGGCGATGCACTCCTTATTGACGGGAATGAAGTGTGGTCTGGCGACAACTTCTGTTAAGCATCACACTCTCGATTTCGGCCCTACCCATGGCTGCAGGTGCCTCAGGGTGCACTGTTTCGATGCAGCTGGCCCAGCTCTGCCAAGTAAGCGGATCCTCCACATCAGACGCTGTCGAACTTCGCGGAGACTACTCGTCGGTGGCAGAAGCTGGGAAGTCCACCGAGAACTCCGCCGCAGACGGCTCCACGCCCGACGTCGACACCATCGGGACCGCCGAACCCGCCCGCCCCGCCGAACCCCCGCGCGACGTGTGCAACCCCGAGAATCCGACGGTGTGCGCGTTCGAGGGCGCGGAGCCCGAGCCACCCGCGCCGGGTGAGCCGATCGTGACGCTTCGCGACATCGCGTCGTTCCAGCCGACCGTTCCGTCGGGCGCGATGCAGCCCGCGGGCTGGGCCGTCGTCGGACTCCCGGCGAACTTCATCGGCGAGGCATCCGTCGAGACGCGCTCCGGCACGCTGCTCGGCCGCCCCGCCGAAGTGCGCTTCCACCCGGTCGCCTACCAATGGGCGCACTCCGACGGAGCACTCGTCCACGCCGCCGATCCCGGCGCCACCTGGAGCGAGCTCGGCCTCGCCGAATTCACCGAGACCCCGACGAGCCACAGCTACGCTGCGTCCGGCAGGTACACGGTCGACCCGACCGTCGTCTACGTCGCCGAATATCGCTTCGACGGGTCGCCCTGGCGATGGATCGACGGCACTTTGGGCCTCGCCGCACCCCGACTGAGCGTGCTCGTCGGCGAATTCGACACGGTCCTCGTCACCGACGATTGCACGGCCGTCCCCGATGGCCCCGGCTGCTGACGGGGGAACCGTTCACGCTCGGGACATCCGGTACTTCGGTACCGCGCCTCGGCGCGGGACTCACGGACCCCCTCGATCACGAGACCGCAGACGCGCTACGCCTCCAATGCGCTACGCCGCCGGCGTGCGATCCAACGCCGCGAGCACGCGCGGAACCGAACCGCCCAGGTTCCACTCCTCCGCGAGGTCTTCGAGGGTCTCGCGGCGCGCGCCCGTGACGGGCACGAGCCGAGCACCGAGCTCGTCGACCGACGGCAGGTCGAGGTCGCGCACCACGTTCACGACCGTCGGGGCGACGGCAAGGTAGTCGTGCGCGCCCGTGAGCTTCGCCCGCATCGACGCCGACATCGTCGCCGGTGCGGCCGCCGCGGCATCCGGATCGCCCGACGCCACCGCGAGCATCGCGTCGAGCGAGCCGAAGTCGCCGAGGAGGCCCGCCGCGGTCTTCTCGCCCACCCCGGCGACGCCGGGAAGCCCATCGGACGTGTCGCCGCGGAGCGTCGCGAAATCCGCGTACTGCGACGCCTCGATGCCGTACTTCGCGACGACCCACTCGTTCGTCACGAGCTCGAGCCGGTTCATGCCGCGCGCCGTGTAGATCACGCGCACGCCGCGGTCGTCGTCGACGAGCTGGAAGAGGTCGCGGTCGCCCGAGACGACGTCGACCGGCATGGTCGCCTGCGTCGCGAGCGTGCCGATGACGTCGTCGGCCTCATGCGCGGCGACGCCGACGATCGGGATGCCGAGGAGGCCCAGCGTCTCGCGGATCATCGGGAGCTGCGCCTCGAGCGGGTCGGGCACCTCCTCGATGTCGGGCCCGGCGGGCACGACCTGCTCGACGCGATGCGCCTTGTAGCTCGGGATGAGCTCGACACGCCAGTGCGGCCGCCAGTCGTCGTCCCAGCACGCGACGAGGTGCGTCGGCTCGAACTCGTTCACCAGCCGCGCGATCATGTCGAGCAGGCCGCGGACCGCGTTCACGGACGTGCCGTCGGCGCGCTTCAACGAGTCGGGCACGCCGTAGAACGCCCGAAAGTAGAGCGACGCAGTATCCAACAGCATGAGGCGATCAGTCACGGAGACATCCTTCCACTCTCGATTCCTGAGATCGGGGTCACACTGCAATCCACTTGAAGCGCCTGCGAACGGCGAACGGCGACTCCTCGATCTCGAACCGAACGTCGCTTCGCCCTTCGGTTGCGAGCGTCAGCGTGGCTGGGATAACGCCTGTGATGCGAACTCGGTGTTCCTCGACCTCCACTGTCTCCGGAATCAGGGTTCCGGTGCCGGCTTCGTCAGTGAATGAGAACGACTCGACCCGCGTCGCAGTGAGCTTCACGCGGTGCTTGCCGCGTTGAGGAAAGCGGACGCCGACGCCACCCGAGTCGATCCAGCCATCCATGAGAAATCGACCGTCTTCGATCCGGCTGGTCGAGATATCCATCTCCGGGTCATCCACTTGTTCGAAGTCGACGATGAGTGTCATTCGATCAGCCTCCATTGAGCCGCGCGAAGAAATGCTCCCACGCGTGAAGCGCGCCACGCTCCATCAACCGGAAGTGATAAACGGGGCTTTGGTCGACTAGAGCGAAGCGGTGTCCAGCAGCATGAGTCGATCGGCCATGCGCCGATCCTCCCACCACCGGGTGACGGGCGGGGCCTCGAATCGCACCGCCCACTCACAGCGAACCCACAGCGTGCGGGCGCATCCTGCGGAACACCGGCCGCCCCTCAGCGGTTCTTCCTCATGGACGTAGGCGTAACCGGCCCAGCCGGTGTCGCCGTCCGGGGCGGCCCAGCCGGAGCCGCCGGAGAAGGAGCAACCGTGTCACACGACTACCGCAGGACTCCCGAGGCCCTCGACCGCCTCACCCCATTGCAGCGCAAGGTCACGCAGGACGACGCCACCGAGCCGGCGTTCCGCAACGAGTACTGGAACAACCACGAGCCGGGCCTCTACGTCGACGTCGTGTCGGGACAGCCGCTCTTCGCGAGCGTGCACAAGTACGACAGCCGTTCCGGATGGCCGAGCTTCACCCGCCCGATCGACGACTCGGTCGTCACCGAGAAGGTCGACCGGTCGTTCTTCATGAAGCGGGTCGAGGTCCGCTCGGCGGGCGCCGACAGCCACCTGGGTCACGTCTTCGACGACGGCCCCGCGGATGCCGGCGGCCTGCGCTACTGCATCAACTCCGCCGCACTGCGCTTCGTGCACCTCGACGAGCTCGAGGCCGAGGGCTACGGCGAGTACCGCCACCTGTTCGCCACCACCACCGAGGAGACCGCATGACCACCCCAGGCGCCATCACCACCGTCCCCGGAGCCGAGACCGCCGTCCTCGCGGGCGGCTGTTTCTGGGGCATGGAGGACCTCGTCCGGAAGCTCCCGGGCGTGATCGACACCCGCGTCGGCTACAGCGGCGGCGACGTCGAGAACGCGACCTACCGCAACCACGGCTCGCACGCCGAGGCGCTGGAGGTCGTCTTCGACCCCTCGAAGCTGACCTACCGCGACCTGCTCGAGTTCTTCTTCCAGGTGCACGACCCGACGACGAAGAATCGTCAGGGCAACGACGTCGGCACGAGCTACCGCTCGGCGATCTTCCCGACGAGCGCGGCTCAGTACGACACCGCGATCGACACCATCGCCGATGTGGATGCGTCGGGCATCTGGCCCGGCCCGGTCGTCACCGAGGTCGCGCCCGCCGGCGCGTTCTGGGAGGCCGAGCCCGAGCACCAGGACTACCTGCAGCGCATCCCGTGGGGGTACACCTGCCACTACGTCCGCCCGGACTGGAAGCTGCCGAAGCGCAACGCCGGGGCCGAGTCGGCCGCCGCGAGCTGAGGCACGGATGCCGCAGGTCCGCGACCGCACGGTCGCGGGCCGTTCGCGCGGGCCGGCGGGATAGCGTGGGGCGCATGCGGTTCTCCGAGCGGTTCCGCGCCACGAAGCGGGCGCCGATCCTGCAGGTGCTGAAGTCGGCGGTGGCGACGGTCGCGGCGTGGCTCATCGCCGGATGGCTGATCCCCGGGCCGTTGCCGGTCTTCGCCGCGATCGCCGCGCTGCTCGTGGTGCAGCCGAGCGTGAACCAGTCGCTCGGGAAGGCGATCGAGCGGAGCATCGGCGTCATCGCGGGCGTCGTGATCGCGTCGGCCCTCGGACTGATCTTCGGACCGAACAGCTGGGTGATCCTCGTCGCGATCCTGGTCGCACTCGTCGCCGCGTGGGCGGCGCGGATGACGGCTCCGACCGCGAACCAGGTGGCCATCAGCGCGATGCTGGTGCTCGCGCTCGGCGGCACGTCGCCCGAGTACGCACTCGACCGCGTGCTCGAGACGCTCATCGGCGCCGCGATCGGCATCGTCGTGAACGCCCTCATCGTGCCGCCGGTCCTCACCGGTCCGGCGCGCGAACAGCTCGCCGGGCTCGGCAGCGAGCTCGCGGCATCCGTCGACCGTCTGGCGAGCGCCCTGCTCGCGCCGCAGCGACCGGCCGACCTGACCGAGCTCATGCTCGAGGTCAGGCTGATGCGACCGATGCGGGATGCCGCGGGCGAGGCGATCACCGATGCCGAGGAGTCGCTGACCCTCAATCCGCGCCGGTCGGCGCATCGCGACGACCTCGCCGAGCAGCGTCGCCTGCTCATGCGGCTCAGCCCGATCGTGACGCAGGTCGGCGGGATGACGCGGGCCTTCGTCGACCACTACGACGACGGCCTCGCGGCCGAACCGACCGTCCGCGCGATCGCGGAGCAGCTGCATCGCGTGGCACACGACATCCGACTCGCGGTGCACCTGGCGGAGGTCGATCCCGAGCCCATGACCTCGGCCATTCCGGCTCTCACGGCGCCGCTCCAGGTCGCCGCGCCGAAGTCGGAGCACTGGATCCTGATGGGCTCGCTCCTGGAGGACCTGCGACGCATCCGCGAGGAACTCCTCGAGGACGAGGTCGACACCGGCCCGCCGTCCTGAGTCCGCACGCCCCTGCACCCACTCGGCTCGCACAGAGTCCCACCGCAACCGGAACGAGCCCGCACGCCCGTGCACCCGTCCACCACTACGGCGCCCGGCCGCACACCGACGGACGGTCTTGCCTGCAGGTCGTGGTGGAAAGGTGAACCGCGAATACCTTTCCACCATGACCGCAACCGAAACCATCACACTTGCCGTTCGGCGACGAGCATGAGCCGCTACACGAGCGTCAAGGTCGACGCCGAGACCCACCGCCTGATCGGGGATCTCGCGCACGTGCTCGGGCGCTCGCGCGGGATGGTGGTGCGAGACGCCGTGAACGCGTTCGCGGTGTGGCGCGAAGCGCTGCTCGACGAGGGCGCAGTGGACCGGGAGCAGCGGCTCGCCCTCGCGACCGCTCGCCACCACGCGCGAGTGGCGACCGGCGAACTCGAGAGCTCGGCTGCGGAACTGGTCGATCGGTCGCGGAACGGCGTGAGCCGTATGTCGGAGTCGACCTTCCGGCGGCTCACGGTGTCCGAACGCCTCGAACTGCGCCGGGCCGATCTGGAAGGCGCGTTCGGCGAGCTCGGCGCGCGGAACCCGAGGCTCGTCGATCCTCGCGAGCTCGGCCGCGATCCGACGTCGACCGTCCTCACGATCGAGCTCGACGACCCGGACCGGTTTCCGCTCGGCGCGCTCCTCATCGCCGCGCTCGAGCACCTCGACGCGCTCGTCGACATCGTCGCGACGAACGCCCGCCGGTCCTGGGTCTCCGCGCTCCCGCCCGACTGAAGGCCTCGCCCGCGCCCGCGCGATGGCGGAGCCCCGGCCGCCTGTCAAGGACTGGGGTTCGTCCGCCGGCCCCGCCTACGCTCGGCGGGTGCGCCGCACCGACAGCGGGGAGCACGGCTGGGAGGAATGACCATCACGAACCCGAGAACCACGAGCATCACCGCCGACGGCGGGAACGTCGAGCAGGCTGCGAACGCGAGCCGCGTGACGGGCGGGACCGGCCGTCCGGGCCACGTTCCGATGCCCGGGCGGCACGTCGGCGACGCGCTCCGGCGGACGCCGATCCGCATCCACCTGACCATCGCGGCCGCCGTCGCAGCGACGGTCGTGGCCGTGCTCACCCAGCCCTGGCTCGCGCCCACCGACCTCGTCCGCGACAGCCAGGCCGTCGCGGCGTCGCACGGCGATGCCAGCCCGGCATACGGAGTGGTCTCGAACCTCGGCATCGTCGTCCTCGTGATGGCGGCGGGAACGCTCGTCGCCGCGCTCGCACACGGCAGCCCCCCGGCCGTGTCACGCCGACTGCTCGGGTGGAGCCTCGCGCTCAGCCTCGTGTTCGCGATGGACGACCTCCTCCTGCTCCACGAGACCGCGGCATTCGGCCCGGGTTCGGGCACCGCGCTCGCGGCCGCCTACGCCGCCGGGTTCCTCGCCTTCGCCGTCCGGTTCCGCGCCACGATCATCGAGCGCCTCGACCCGGCGCTGCTCATCGTCGCGTTCGCGAGCCTCGGCGCCTCGGCCGGCGTGGACGTACTCGTCGAACCGGCGACCCGACTGTCCGTGATCGCGGAGGACAGCTCGAAGCTGCTCGGCCTGCTCGCGTGGGCGGCGTTCGTCATGCGAGCCGCGTTCGCGTCGCTTCGCGACGCCCGAGCCGATCGCACGCCGGCGTAGACCCTCAGGAGAGCAGGTCGCGGACCGCCTCGCCCCACTCGAAGCCGCAGTCGCGGCAGTCGAAGATCGGGGCCTCGGCCGAGAGGTGGGCGGCCGTGGCATCGACCTCGACCTCGAGATCGAGCGGGCCGTACACGATGACCCGCACCGCGGCGGAGCCGCAGCGCAGGCAGGGCTCGTCGAGCACGTCGGGCTCGAGCGTCGGAAGCGGCTGGTTCGTCATGGCCATCACGGTACGAGCGACCGCCGACATCCGTCGCAGGCGCCCCGCGCGTCGCCCGCCCGGCGGACGAACGGCCCGGGGATCGACACGACGGCGCTCGGCCCGAGGCATCCGCCCTGACTATGTTCGAGGCGGAAAGGGGCGAACATGAGCCAGCCCGCGAACGCCCGCGGCTTCGACTTCTTCTCGGCCGGCGAACTGCCGGCGCCCGCGCTACCCGACCGCGAGGTCGCCGCGATCGTGCGCGAGCACTGGGGGCTCGACGTCGAACTCGAGCCGCTCGGCAGCCAGCAGGACCAGAACTTCCTCGCCCGCACGCGCGGAACCGCGGCTTCCGGCGAACGCGGCGCTCCCGTCGGCGTCGTGAAGATCACGAATCCCGCGTTCACGGCCGACGAGCTCGACGCACAGGACCACGCGGCATCCCGCATCGCCGACGCCGCGCCGCAGCTGCGCGTCGCGACCACGAGCCGCGCCGACGACGGCACGCCCCGATCGGTCGTCGCGGCGACGAGCGAGGGACCGCTCGCCATCCGACTGCTCGACCACCTCCCAGGCGGCACGCTCAACGGGCCCGCCTACCTCTCCCCCGCGGTCGTCGCCCGCATGGGCGAGATCGCCGCACACGCGAGCCTCGCCCTCGCGGAGTTCGACCACCCCGGGCTGGACCGCGTGCTGCAGTGGGACCTCCGTCACGCCGACCGCGTGGTCGACCTGCTGGCGCACCTCCACCCCGACCCGGCGAAGCGAGTGCAGGTGACGGATGCCGCGGCGAGCGCGTGGGCGGACGTGCGCGCCGTCGCCGCCGACCTCCCGATGCAGGCGGTGCACCTCGACCTGACCGACGACAACGTCGTGTGCACCTCCGAGCGCGGCACGCGAATGCCGGACGGCATGATCGACTTCGGCGACGTGACACGCAGCTGGGCCGTCGCCGAGCTCGCGATCACGATCTCGTCGGTGCTCCACCACGCGGGCGCCGAGCCCGTCTCGGTCCTGCCCGCGGTGCGGGCGTTCCACGCGCTGCGTCCGCTCGCGGCCGCCGAGGTGCGGGCGCTGTGGCCGCTCGTCGTGCTTCGCGGTGCCGTGCTCGTCGTGAGCGGCGAGCAGCAGGTGCAGATCGACGGCGGCGCGAACGCGTACGCCGCCGAGGGCGTCGAGCGCGAGTGGCGCATCTTCGAGCAGGCGGCCTCGGTGCCGTCGAGCGTCATGACGCACCTGATCGCGGACGCGCTCGACGTCGACCTCGGCGGAGCCCCCGATGGTCGAGGGGCACCGGCGAAGCCGGCCCCCGATGGTCGAGTAGCACCGGCGAAGCCGGCGCGTATCGAGACCACCCCCGCGCTCGAC
The DNA here is from genome assembly GCF_044769845.1 of Agromyces sp. GXQ0307. Taxonomy (NCBI): domain Bacteria; kingdom Bacillati; phylum Actinomycetota; class Actinomycetes; order Micrococcales; family Microbacteriaceae; genus Agromyces; species Agromyces sp. GXQ0307. Next base: position 571,585 of record NZ_JBIZVY010000002.1, read on the forward strand.
CTCGCGCGCGCAGTGCGCCTCGACGTGTCGATCACGTCGGACCAGGTCGACGCCGGCGCCTGGCTCGACCCGGACCTCGAGGAGCGCCTCGCGCTCGACGCGCTCGACGCGGGCGCGCCGCTCGCATGGCTCCCGCGCGCGACGCCCCGGCTCACGCAGAGCCGCACGCTCTCGGCCGGCTCGGCGGCGACGGTTCCGACGGGCATCGACGTGTGGTTCGCGTCGGCGACCCGGGTGGCGGCGAGCGGCGACGGCGAGGGATCGCCGCGCCTCGTGGTCGAAGCCGCCGACGGCATGACGATCCTCGACGGCACCGTCCCGGCGCGCACGCGCGCGAGGATCCGGCTGGAGGCGCCGGAGGCGCCGCCGCACGTGCCGCATCTGGTCAGGCCCGAGGTCGCCCGGGGGTGGCTCGCGGTCACCGAGGATCCGGCGGGGGCGCTGGGGTTGCCCGGGGGAGGTCTCGATACGCCGCTGCGCGGCGACTCGACCACCGGCGACGCCGCCGCGCTCCTCGCGCGTCGTGACCGCTCGTTCGCCGACGTGCAGGAGCACTACTACGACGCCCCGCCCCGCATCGAGCGCGGTTGGCGGGAGCACCTCGTCGGCACCGACGGGCGGGTCTACCTCGACATGGTCAACAACGTGACCCCGCTCGGGCACGGACACCCCGGGCTCGCCGCCGCGGTCGCCACGCAGCTCCGCACGCTCAACACCAACTCGCGCTTCAACTACGGCGCCGTCGTCGACTTCTCCGAGCGCCTCGCGGCGCTCGCACCCGACCCGCTCGACACCGTGTTCCTCGTGAACTCCGGCTCGGAGGCGACCGACCTCGCGATCCGCGTCGCCATGGCCGCGACGGGGCGGCGCGACGTCGTCTCGCTGCTCGAGGCGTACCACGGGTGGACCTACGCGTCCGACGCCGTGAGCACGTCGATCGCCGACAACCCGAACGCGCTCGCGACCCGGCCCGACTGGGTGCACCCCGTCGACGCGCCGAACTCGTTCCGCGGCGTGCACCGCGGTGACGAGGCTCGCCGCTACGGGCCCGAGGCCGCTGCACGCATCCGCGAGCTCGCGGCATCCGGTCGCCCGCCCGCGGCGTTCATCTCGGAGAGCTTCGCCGGCAACGCCGGAGGCATCCCGCTGCCCGACGGATACCTGGCCGAGGTCTACGCCGCCGTCCGCGAGGTCGGCGGACTCGCGATCTCCGATGAGGTGCAGGCCGGGTACGGCCGACTCGGCGACTGGTTCTGGGGCTTCGAGCAGCAGGGCGTCGTACCCGACGTCATCGCGGTCGCGAAGGCCGCGGGCAACGGCTACCCGCTCGGCGCCGTCATCACGACCCGGGAGATCGCGGCACGCTACCGCGCCGGCGGCTACTTCTTCTCGTCGACGGGCGGCAGCCCGGCCTCGAGCGTCGCGGGGCTGACGGTGCTCGACGCCTTCCGCGACGAGGGGCTCCAGCGGAACGCGGCCGAGACGGGCGCGTACCTGAAGGGCCGGCTCGAGGCGTTGGCGGAGCGGCATCCGCTCATCGGCATCGTGCACGGACTCGGGCTGTACCTCGGCGTCGAGTTCGTGCGCGACCGCGCGCGCCTCGAACCCGCGCCGGAGGAGACGGCGGCGATCTGCGACCGCCTGCTGGAGCTCGGCGTCATCATGCAGCCGACGGGCGACCACCAGAACGTGCTGAAGGTGAAGCCGCCGCTCGTGGTCACGCGCGAGAGCGCGGACTTCTTCGTCGACATGCTCGACCGGGTGCTCACCGAGGGATGGTGACGCGGGCGAGGCACCGTCCACGGACCCGGCCGGAGGCATAGGCTCGCCCTCGTGGACGGCCCCGTCGTTCGGTACACCCGCGATGAGCTCGTCGAACGCTCCGGCGTCGGCCTCGGGTTCATCGAGCAGCTGCTGCGATTCGGCGTGCTCTCGCCCGCCGACGACGGCACGTTCGACCGGAGCGACGTGCAGCGCGTCCGGCTCCTCGAGGCGTGCGATCGCGCCGGCCTCGACGCCGAGACGATCGGCGCGGCGGTCTCGGCCGGGCGGCTGCCGCTGTCGTTCATGGACGCGCCGCAGTACCGGTCGTGGGCGGAGCTCGGCACCGAGACGTACGGCCGCCTCGCCGAACGGCTCGGGCTTCCGTTCGAGGTGATCCGCGAGACGAGCGCGGCGCTCGTGAACCGGCGGCTGGGACCCGACGACGTCGCACGCGAAGACGACGAGTCGATCTTCCGACTCGTCGGCATGGTCGCGGCCCTCGCGGACCTCGACGCGATGATCCGCATCGGGCGCGTCTACGTCGACGGCCTGCGACGCGTCACCGAGGCCGAGAACGAGATGTTCCAGACGTACATCATCGGCGGGCTCATGCGAACCGGGCTGGACTTCGGGGAGGCGCTCGCACAGGCGGCGATCCTCGGCTCGGAGCTGACGCCCCTCATGGAGCAGATGGTGCTCACGCTGTACCGCCGCCAGCAGGAGCGGGGCTGGACCGCGGGGATCGTGGAGGGGATCGAGCGGGCGATCGAGGCGTCCGGCGCACACGTCGGGCCCGCGCACCCGCCGGCCTTCGTCTTCATCGACCTCGCGGGGTACACGGGCGTCACCGACCAGGAGGGCGATGCGACCGGTGCACGACTCGCGCGGGAGTTGAGCGCGATGGTCGAACGCATCGTCGCCGATCACGCCGGCACGCCGGTGAAGTGGCTCGGCGACGGCGTCATGGTGCACTTCAGGCACCCCGGGCGCGCCGTGCGCGCGACGCTCGAGATGGTCGAGCAGGCGCCGACGATCGGCCTTCCCGCGCACGCGGGCATCGCGGCGGGGCCCGTCGTGATGCAGGACGGCGACTACTTCGGTCGCGCGGTCAACCTCGCCTCGCGGATCTCCGGAGCGGCGAGCGCCGGGCAGACCCTCGTCGCCCGCGCGGTGGTGCAGCTCAACGACGACCCGGGCCTGTCGTTCCGCGCGATCGGGCGGGTGGAGCTGAAGGGACTGGCCGAGCCGGTCGAGGTGTTCGAGGCCACGGCGACGGACTGACGACGGCCTGTCGGAGACATCCCGACGGTGGCCGAACGGCGCCCGCGAGGCACATGCGAGGCCCCTCGGATAGCCCTTGACTTCGTCGAGCGGCGGGCGCACGCTGCCGCCATGAGGCATCCGGAATCGGTTCGGACCGGCATGCCCGGGCGGGAGCGACGATGACGACGTTCGGCATCGAGGAGGAGTTCTTCTTCCTCGACCCCGCGACGATGCTGCCGGCGGACATCGCGGCCGACGTCCACCGTCGGCTCGCCGCCGACCCGCGCTGGGGCGACGTCGTGCACCCCGAGTTCCTCGCATCCCAGGTCGAGTTCGCGACGCCCGTGTTCGACGACCTCGCGCAGGCCGCCGACCGGTTGCTCGCCTTCCGGCGCGAGGTGGACGCCGACGCCGGCCGGCACGCGGTCTGCGTCGCGAGCGTCGGCACCCCACCAGACGCGCACCGCTTCCCGTCGATCACCGACACCGACCGCTACCACCGGATCGTCCGCGACATGGCCGGCGTCATCGCCGATCACCAGATGAGCGGACTGCACGTGCACGTCGGCATCCCGAGCCGCGACCACGGCGTCGCCGCGCTGAACGCGGTGCGGCCGTGGCTGCCGCTGCTCACGGCGATGACCGGCAACTCTCCGCTCTGGCGCGGCAACGTGACCGGGTACGAGGGCTGGCGCACCGTGCAGCTGCGGAGGTGGACGACGGCGGGCTGCCCGCCCCGGTTCGCGGATGCCGCCGACTACGACCGGCGCACCCGCGACATGCTCGGCCTGGGCGGCCTCACCGACCTCGCGCTCATCGCGTGGAACGTGCGACTCTCCGAGCACCTGCCGACGATCGAGTTCCGGATGGCGGACGCGCAGCTCACGGCAGACGACACGCTGCTCGTCGCGGCCCTCTGCCGGGCCCTCGTCGTGCGGGCGATCGACGAGCACGACCGGTTCGGCGCCGATCCCTCCGCAGTCCGCCCACTGCGCGTGGTCGACGACCCCGATCCGGACGTCCCGCCGGAGCTGCTGAGCGCGGCGACGCTGCACGCCGCGCATGCCGGGCTCTCCGGCGGCGCGTTCGACCCCGCGACCGGGCGGATCGCACCGGCGCCCGAACTCGTCCGCCGACTCGAGCGCCACCTCGCCGAGGCGCTGGAGCGGGCAGGCGACCGGGAGCTCGTGCACCAGCTCATCGCACGCCTGCTTCGAGACGGAACCGGCGCACAGCGCCAACTCGAAGCCTGGAACCGCGCCGGCATCGCCGGACTCCGGCGCCTGTTCGCAGCGACGATCACGGCCCGCCCGAGCACGACCCCGGGAGCCGTCGGCGGCCGAGCGGGCGGATCGCACCCGGGCGCCGCCCGCCGGATTCAATCGAACGGTTGACGCCGCGGCGCGACCCGGTTCGTACGCTGGCCACACGACGCGCCCGAGCGCTGCGGGACCGACCGAACCGGGACCCATGGCCACGAGCTGCACGACCGCGACGGGCGAGGCCGAAGGGAGACATCCGATGACATCGACCGCCACCCGCGACGAGACCGATCGGACCGCACCCGCGGGCGCACGTGACACGGTGCGCCAGGTGGTCGTGCTGGTCACCTCGCTGCTCGCGATCGTCGCGGCCTTCATCGGCTCCGGCGCCGCCGGCGGCACGCCGATCCAGGATGCCGCGGGCGGATGGCTCGACGCCGACTCGACGCTCATCGCGCCGGCGCGGTCGGCCTTCGGGATCTGGAGCGTGATCTACACCGGCATGCTCGCCTACGCGATCTTCCAGGTGCTTCCCGCCCAGCGCACGAGCGCACGGCACCGGCGGATCGGCTACGCCGTCGCCGCGTCGCTCGTACTGAACGCCGTGTGGATCGGCGTCGTGCAGCTCGACCTGCTGTGGGCGAGCCTTCCGGTCATCGTCCTCCTGCTCGTCGTGCTCGCATGGCTGTTCGTGCAGCTGCGACGGATGCCGCCGAGCGGCGTCGTCGACGCGATCGTGACCGACGGCTCCATCGGGCTGTACCTCGGCTGGGTCGTCGTCGCGACGGCCGCGAACACGACCGCGGTGCTCCAGGCGGCCGGGTTCGACGGGTGGGGGCTTCCGGCCGAGGCGTGGGCGATCGGCGTGATCGCGGCGGCCGCCGCGGTCGGCATCGCGCTCGCCTGGTGGGGTCGCGGCCGGATCGCGCCGGCGCTGTCGCTCGCGTGGGGCCTCTCGTGGGTCGCGGTCGGACGCCTCACCGACGAGCCGGCGTCGGCGCCGACCGGCATCGCGGCCGCGATCGCTGCGGCCGTCGTCATCGTGGTCACCCTGGTCGCTCGGATCGGAGCCATGCGCTCCACGCGCGACACCCGGCAGGCGGGGGCCGTCGGGCAGGGGTGACGAGTGCTGCGCGGGGGCGCGCAGCACACGGGGTCGGGGTGTTTTCGGGTCGCCCCGGCCCCGTTCACGTTCCGGGGCAGCCCGCGCGGCGGCCGGCGTCGCATGCGGGTGCTTGCGCGCTCGGGCACCATGGGATGCATGGACGACGAGCGGCCCCTCTCGATCGACGTGGGCGATGGCATCGGCGAGGTGCCGGCGGTGCTGCGGCGACCGGATGGCGCGAACGCGACGCTCGCCGTCGCGCACGGCGCCGGCGCGGGCAAGGACCATCCGTTCCTCACCGGGTTCTGCCGTGCGATCGGCGAGTTCGGCGTAGCGACGGTGCGCTTCGACTTCCCGTACCGCGCGGCGGGGCGACGCTTCCCCGACCGGCCTCCGGCGGCGATCGCCACGTGGCGCGCGGTCGCGGCGGCCGCGCGCGCCGAGGCGCCCGATGGCGAGCCCGTGTGGGCGTCGGGCAAGTCCTTCGGCGGTCGGATGGCGTCGATGGCCGTCGCCGAGGGCATGGATGCCGCGGGCCTGGTGTTCCTCGGCTACCCGCTGCACCCGCCCGGGCGGCCGGAGAAGTCGCGCGACGAGCACTTCGCGAAGCTCGCCGGCGTGCCGATGCTCTTCCTGCAGGGGCGCAACGACCCGTTCGCGATCCCGAACGACCAGCTCGACGCGCTGGTCGCCGGCCTCGCACCCGCAGCCGTGATCGACTGGGTCGCCGACGCGAACCACTCGTTCGAGGTGAAGGGCGCGAAGCGCCCCGCTGCGGAGATCGGAGCCGGGCTCGCACCGCGCGTCGCGGAGTTCATCGCGCAGCACGCACGACCCGGCCGCAGGACCTAGGGCCTCGCAGCGCCGGCCCGTCCGACGGCATCGTGGACGGTGACGAAGGGGGAATCGTCATGACCGCCTACCCGCCGGGCCAGGCTCCCGGCCAGAACCCTCAGGTCGCCCGCGCCGCACAGGACGCGACCTCCAGCCGCTCGTTCGTCGCGACGTGGCTGTTCGCCTGGCTGCTCGGCGTGCTCGGCGTCGACCGCTTCTACCTCGGCAAGGTCGGAACCGGCATCCTGAAGCTGCTCACCGTCGGCGGCTTCGGCATCTGGTGGCTCGTCGACCTGGTGCTGACGCTCACCAACAGCGCCAGGGACATCGACGGTCGGCGCGTGCTCGGCACCCGCCAGGAGCAGACGATCGCCTGGATCGTGACGGCGGCCGTCACCCTGTTCGGTTGGGTCATGAGCGCGGTGACCCAGTCGTTCTCGTTCCTGACCGACCAGGTGCTCCCGACGCTGCCCTGGGTGTAGCGATCCGACCCCTCCTTACGAACCGCTTACGGTGGGGTCGTCGCGCGCGCTCGGCCGCGCCGGCGGACGTAGCCTGAGGTCATGCCGACCGATCGCGCGCCCGTCGGACGGCTGCGGCCCGCGCTGGCGGGCATCGCGGCCGCCCTGTTCGGTGCCGGAGCCGGCGAACTCGCGGCGGCGATCATCGCAGCGACCGCGTCGCCGTTCACGTCGATCGGCGGCCTGCTCATCGATCTCGCGCCGCCGTGGGCGAAGGATGCCGCGATCGCCCTGTTCGGCACGGCCGACAAGCTCGCACTGCTCGTCGGGGTGGGCGTGGTGCTCGTCCTCGTCGGCGCGTTCGCGGGCATCCTCGAGGCGCGGCATCCTCGCTGGGGTCGCGGGCTCTTCGCCTTCCTCGGGGTATTCGGGGCGCTCGCGGCGGCGACCCGGGCGAACGCCCCGGTCCTCGCGATCCTGCCTGCGGCGATCGGGGCGGTCGCCGCGATGGGGGCACTGTCGATGCTGCTCGTCCGGCTGCCCGCAGAGCGGGTCGCCGTTCCGGAGCGGGTCGCGGCGGCCCCGGACACGTCGCCCTCCCGTCCGGAGGACGCATCGGGTCCGGCTGCGGCCGCCACGACCGTCGCCGACGTCGACCGACGGCGCTTCCTCGTGTGGGCCGGCGGGACGGCCGCGGTCGGCGTCCTCGCCGCGATCGCGTCGACGGCGCTCTCGGCGGGGTCCCGCGCGGTGAGCACGGTCCGCGAGGCGCTTCGGCTGCCCGCGCCCGCGACGAGGGCATCGGTTCCGGCATCCGCCGAGCTCGGCATCGACGGACTCGCCCCGGTCATCACGCCCAACGGCGAGTTCTACCGCATCGACACCGCGCTGAACGTGCCGCAGGTCGACCCGGCGGACTGGCGGCTGCGGATCCACGGCATGGTCGAGCGCGAGGTCGAGCTCACGTGGGACGAGCTGCTCGCACTGCCGCTCGGGGAGAGCGTGACCACGCTCGCGTGCGTGTCGAACGAGGTCGGCGGCAGCCTCATCGGCACGGCGGTGTGGCTCGGCCACCCCATCCGCGAGTTGCTCGCCCGTGCCGCACCGAGCGCCGACGCCGACATGGTGCTCTCGCGCAGCATCGACGGATTCACGGCGTCGACGCCGCTCGAGGCGCTGACCGATCCCGGTCGCGACGCCGTGCTGGCCGTGGGCATGAACGGCGAGCCGCTGCCCGTCGAGCACGGGTTCCCGGTGCGGATGGTCGTGCCGGGCCTCTACGGCTACGTGTCGGCGACGAAGTGGGTGACCGAGCTCGAGGTCACCCGGTTCGACCTGGATCGCGCGTACTGGTCCGACCGCGGTTGGAGCGAACGCGGCCCGATCAAGCTCTCGTCGCGCATCGACGTGCCGCGCACGGGGCAGGCGATCTCGGCCGGAACGGTGGTCGTCGCCGGCGTGGCCTGGCATCAGCACACGGGCGTTGCGGCGGTGGAGGTGCAGGTCGACGACGGCGCGTGGCGGCCCGCGACGCTCGCGACGGCGATCTCGGCCGACACGTGGGTGCAGTGGCGGTACGAGTGGGATGCCGCGCCCGGCCGTCACACGATCCGGGCCCGCGCGATCTCGGCCGACGGCGAGGTGCAGACCGCCGAGCGAGCGCCGGTCGCCCCCGACGGCGCGACCGGGCTGCACGAGCGCACCTTCGACGTGTCCTGAACTGCTCGGATCGGCCGATCGATCCGCGCGACGGGGCGTACTCGTGCTCGTCCTCCACGGCGCGCCTTGGGCCGAGCTTCGCCACCGGTCCCGCGAAGCGCCAGCCGACGACGAGCGGGTGCTCGGCGCCCGCCGCGGCGGGCGAGGCGCAACTCGTGCTCCTCGCGGAGACCGAGGTCGCTGACGGCGGCCAAGCCGCCTGGGGGCTCTCGGGCGTGGCCTCACGGCTCCTCGGCACGCGCGTGGAGGTGATCTCGACCACCATGCTGCAGCTCTTCGACAGGCCCGGTCTCGAGCGGGCGCTCGCCCGATCGCGCCCCGTCTGACGCAGCCGTGGACGTGGCGGAGCCGCGGCGTGCGTCAGCCCAGGTGCGGGGTGCGAGGCGGTTCGGTGCGGCGGGGCGCGAGCGCCTCGAACGCCGCGGCGAGCCGCAGCAGGGCCGTGTCGTCGTAGGCGCGGCCGGCGAACGTGAGGCCGACCGGCATCCGGATGTCGCCCATCAGCCCCATCGGCACCGTCACGGTCGGGATGCCGAGGTGCCGCGGCACCAGGTTGCCGTTCGCAACCCAGACGCCGTTGCGCCAGCCGAGGTCGGCCGAGGCGGGGTTCACGTCCATGTCGGCGGGGCCGACGTCGGCGACGGCCGGGAAGACGACCGCGTCGAGGCCGAGCCCGTCCATCCACTCCTCGAGGTCGATGCGGCGCGTCTCCTCGAGGCCGCGGAGTCCTGCCTCCAGCTCCGGCATGTCCTGCCACGTGGCATCCGGGTGCCGGCGCACCCACTCGGGGTACTCGGCGATGTCGTCGTCGAAGCCCGTGTACCGGTCGGGCAGGGCGCCCTCGGGGTGCGGGAAGATGCGCGAACCGTCGACGTCGGCGAGCGAGTGCAGCGCCGGATCGTCGTTGGCCTGCAGGAAGTCCTCCCAGCCCCAGGCCGAGAGATCGACGATCTCGCGCTTCAGGTACTCCGGCGAGACGAGCCCGCGAGTCGCGATCGTGGGCGAACCGGGGCGATCGCCCTCGTAGTTCGACACGACCGGGAAGTCGACGAGCACGACCTCGGCGCCCGCCGCCTCGAGGTCGCGGCGCGCGGCCTCCCACAGCTCGATGACCGACTCGCGTGTCTCGATGCGCTGCCCGGTCGCGCCGCCGATGCCGACCGTGTCGCCGGGCTCGGCCGTGCCCGCCTCGGGGTCGGCGTTGACGTACATGCGCGGCACGCCGATGCGCGTGCCCGCGAGCGCGGCACGGGCGCCGGCGGCATCCGTCACCTGCAGCGCCGGGTACGTCGGCGGGCGAACCGCGGATGCCGCGGGCAGCGCGACCCACGGCTGCGCACGCCAGAAGTCGCCGCGCGTCTCGGGGTCGTCGGCGACGATCACGTCGAGCACCTCGAGCAGGTCGGCCATCGTGCGGGTCTGCGGCACGACGACGTCCATGGTCGGCACGAGCGGCCAGTTGCCGCGCGTCGAGATGACGCCGCGCGAGGGCGTGTACGCGCAGAGCGCGTTGTTCGACGCCGGCGCGCGGCCCGACGACCACGTCTCCTCGCCGAGGCCGAACGCCGCGAAGCTCGCCGCGGTCGCGGTGCCCGAGCCGTTCGACGAGCCCGAGCCGAATGCGGCGGTGAGGTACTCGGCGTTGTACGGGCTCTCGGCGCGGCCGTAGACGCCGCGCTGCATGCCGCCGTTCGCCATGGGCGGCATGTTCGTGAGGCCCAGGCAGATCGCGCCGGCGCCCCGCAGGCGCTCGATCGTGAAGGCGTCGCGCTGCGCGACGAGGTCGGCGAAGGCGGGGCTTCCGGATGCCGCGGTGAGCCCGCGCACGAGGTACGAGTCCTTCGCGGTGTACGGGATGCCGTCGAGCGGGCCGAGCACCTCGCCGCGCGCGCGGCGTTCGTCGGAGGCGCGCGCCTCGGCGAGCGCCTCGGGGTTCCGGACGACGACCGCGTTCAGCGCGGTCTCGGTTTCGGGGCCGTCGTACGCGTCGATGCGGGCGAGGTACGCCTCGACGAGCTCGACCGCGGTCGTGCGGCCGTCCTCGAGCGCGGCGCGCAGGTCGGCGATCGAGGCCTCGACCACGTCGAACCGGTCTTCCGCGCTCATTGCGCACCCCCCGACGCGTCGTCTACAGGAGATTCGGCGATCTGCCGGACGGAACCGGCGGATCGGTCCTGTGAATCGGCGGAAGTCCTGTGAACCGGAGGGGCGGTGACCGCCGGCTGCTGCTGGGTGATGCAGTGGATGCCCCCGCCGCGCGCGAACAGCGGCCGGGCGTCGACCGTCACGGCCGTGAGCCCCGGGTAGGCGGCCTCGAGGATCTCGCGCGCCGCGGCATCCGCCCGCTCGTCGCCGAAGCCGCACGCGATGACGCCGCCGTTCACGACCAGGTGGTTCACGTAGCTCCAGTCGACGACGCCCTCGCCGTCGCGGACGGTGGCGGGCGCGGGCAGGTCGAGGATCTCGAAGCGCCGGCCCGCGGCATCCGTCTGCTCGGAGAGCTGCGCGCGCAGCTCGCGCGTGACCGCGAAGTCGGGGTGCTCGGGCGAGTCCTGGCGGTGCAGCAGGACGCGGCCTGGCGACGGGATCGTCGCGACGATGTCGACGTGCCCGTTCGTGCCGAACTCGTCGTAGTCGCGCGTGAGTCCGCGGGGCAGCCAGACGGCCTTCGTCGCGCCGATCGTACGGGCCATCTCGGCCTCGACGCGGGCGCGGTCGGCGTACGGGTTCCGCCGCGGGTCGAGCTGCACGGTCTCGGTGAGGAGCACGGTGCCCTCGCCGTCGACATGGATGCCGCCGCCCTCGTTCACGAGCGTCGAGCTCACGAGCTCGGCGCCGACGAGCTCCGCGATGAGGCGCGCGTGCTCGGCGGACTTCCGCCACTCCGACCACGCGTGGTCGCCCCATCCGTTGAAGGTCCAGTCGACCGCGCCGAGCACGCCGGGGCGTTCGTCGTCGACGACGAACGTCGGCCCGTGGTCGCGCATCCAGTACTCGTCGACGGGCGCCTCGACCTGGGCGACGCCGTCGCCGAGCATCCGCGCGGCGCGGCCGCGCTCCGTGGGGTCGACGAGCATCGTGACCGGCTCGAACTCGGCGACCGCGTGGGCCACCGCGGTCCAGGCGGCGTACGCCTCGTCGCGCTCGGCGGCGGTCTCGCCGAGGGTGGGCCCCTCGCTCGGGAACGCCATCCAGGTGCGCTCGTGGCCGGCCGTCTCGGCGGGCATGCGCCAGCTCATGCGTGGTCTCCGTTCGTGCGGGCGGATGCCGCGGCATCCGTCTCGATGATGGCAGCGGATGCCGCGCCCGGCCGCCTCGCGGGGTCGCGGTACGGGTCGGTTGTCAGCCAGAGCAGTGCGTAGATGCCGGCGCCGAGCACGGGGCCCACGAGGGCCGACAGGTCGGCACCGCCGAGCGCGTTCGAGATCGGGCCGACGTAGAGGGTCGTGTTCGCCGAGAGCACCGCGATCGTGATGGCGGCGACCATCGCGACCATGCCGGGCAGGAACAGCCCGCCGCGGTACCAGAACGGGCTGCCGGGGCGCGTGTCGTCCAGTGCGGCACCGTCGTAGCGGTTGCGGCGGAGCACGATGTCGATCGCGTAGATCGACACGAGCGGGCCGAAGACGGTGACCGCCAGCTCGAGCGAGGCGCTCAGCGCGTCGAGGAAGCTCGGCGAGAGGAACAGCACCCACCCGGCGGCGGCCGTCGCGACGACGCCGGTGACGATCGTGGTCGCTGCACGTGAGATGCGCTCGGCGAGCGCCTGCGCGTAGAAGCCCGTCGAGTAGGCGACGAGCACGTTGTTCGTGATGCTCGAGAGCACGATCATGCCGAGGAAGATCGGCGTGAACCACGCGGGCACGATCTCGCCGATCGTGAGCTCCGGGTCGGTCATGTCGATGGCCGTGCCGGCGATGACGCCGAGCGCCCCGATGAGCACGGCGGGCACGAAGCCGCCGAGCGCGGTGTACCAGGCGACGGCCTTCTTCGAGACATCCGCCGGCAGGTAGCGCGCGTAGTCGGCGCCGATGCCCCACGACAGCGGGCTCGAGGCGACGATCGCGAAGCCGAGCATGACGAGCGCCCAGTGGTCGGCGACGGGCATGGGGGCGACCTCGTACGTCCAGTCGGCGGCGCCGAACACGAACACGGCGAGGACCACGAACACCACGGCGAGCGCGGCGGAGAACCACGGCGCGAGCGCGAGGATCGTCGCGTGCCCGTACACGCCGATCACGAAGCTCAGCACGCCGATGACGAGGAGCACGACCCACTCGCCGCCGGCCGGCAGGCCGATGCCGAAGTGGGCGAGGAGCGCGATGGCGCCGAGCGTCGCGAACGCGACGTTGATGATCTCGTAGAAGAGGCCGATGAGCACGCCGAGCCCGGCGCCGAAGACCTTGTTGCCGCGGATGCCGAACATCGCGCGCATGATCGACACGCTCGGCGAGCCCGAGACCGGGCCGCTGACGGCGAGCCAGCCGACGAGCGCCCACCACAGGTTGCCGACGACGGTGATCGCGAGCGCCTCCCAGAACGGCAGGCCGAGGAGCATGAGCACGCCGCCGACGACGAAGTAGAGGTAGCCGACGTTGGCCGACATCCACACCCAGAAGAGGCTCGACGGGCGGCCGTGCCGCTCGGACGCGGGGACGTGCTCGGTGCCGTGCTGCTCGACGTGGCCGACGCGGTCGGCGGCAGGGGCGGTGGCGAGGGCGGATGCCGCGGGCGCGGCGTGCGCGGAGGGCGTCGCGGCGACGGCCGCGCGGATCTCCTCCGGGGTCTGGATGCTCATGTGGAACCTCATCGTTCGACGGCGGGATGTTCGATCGACCCGATCGATATATTGATCATGCGATCAATAACGTGGGAGACTACCTAGACTGGCCTGACGATGTCAACACCCGTGCGCACCCGGGCTTCACGGAAGAGCCCCGCCGAGCGATCCGCCGAGATCGCCGAGGCCGCGCGCCGCATCGCGCTCGAGCAGGGCCTCGCCGCCGTCACGCTCCGCTCGATCGCCGCCCACGCGGGCGTCGCACCGGCGCTCGTGGCGCACTACCACCCGAGCATGGAGACCTTGGTCGCCGACGCCTTCGCGACCGTCGTCGCCGCCGAGGTCGACGAGGTCGCCGGCCTGCTCGCCGCACTTCCCGGCCCGCGGGAGCGGCTCGGCGCACTGCTCGACACCCTCCTCGACGGCACCCGCGACGACGTCACGATCGTCTGGGTCGAGGCGTGGGCCCTCGGCCGGCGCAACGACGCGCTCGCGGCATCCGTTCGCGAGCAGATGGATGCCTGGCAGGCCGTCGTGCAGGGTGTCATCGAGGACGGCGCGGCGACCGCGGGCTTCCAGACGACGGATGCCGCGGCCGCCGCCTGGCAGCTCCTCGGCATGATCGACGGACTGAACGCCCAGGCGCTCGTGCGCTGGGGCGACGCGAGCGCCCGCGGGTCCATGATCCACGGAGCCGTCGAGGGCATGCTCGGGCTCGAACGCGGGGCGCTGAGCGCGGGACGCTGAGCGCGGGACGCTGAGCGCGGGGCGCTGAATGCGAGACGCTGAACGCGGGCGATCGCGGCGTGCCGACGACGGCACTCGGCACCTGCGCGACATCCGGAGCACATCCTCGACTTCTCGTGAGCGAACCTCGGATCCGTGGCAGACTGTGCCCCATGGGGGCCGACACGCCGCACCTTGCAGGTCGCGAGCGCGAGTTCGCCGCGCTGTCGCACGAGCTCTCGTCGGTCGTCGGCGGTGAGGCGAGGACGATCGTCCTGCGGGGCGAGGCCGGCATCGGCAAGACCGCATTGATGGATGCCGCGGCACGGCGCGCGACCGGCCCGTTCACCGTCCTCAGCGCGCGCAACCTCCCGCTCACCACGCGCGTGCCGAACCTCGCGGTCCGAACCCTCCTCAAGCAGTCCGGCGATCTCGAGCGCACCGACGCCGCCCACCGACCGCCGACGCTCGCCCTCGACGACGCGGTCGACCGGCTCCTGGGGCAGGGCCCCGTGCTCATCCTCATCGACGACCTGCACTGGGCCGACGCGAGCACCCTCGACGCGCTGATGTTCCTCGCCGGCGGGCCCGAGCGCCGACGGCTCGGCGTCATCGCGACGATGCGCGCCGGCTCGGGCCGTCCGATCGACCTCTGGCGAGCCGACCTGCTGCGCCTCCCCTCGGCCCGCGCCGTCGAGGTGCCGCCGCTGGATCGTCCCGGCATGCGCGACCTCGTGAAGGACGCCATCGGCGCGCCGCCGCACGAGTCGCTCGTCAGCGACGTCCTCGCCCGCACCCGAGGCAATCCCTACCACGCGCGACTCCTCCTCGACGGCGTCGAGCCGTCCGCCACGGCCGCGCCCGCACTGGTCGATGCCGACCTCGGAGCCGCGCTCCTCCGCGCGTGGTCGCAGCTGCCGCCCGCAACCCAGGAGCTCTGCACGATGCTCGCGCTGCACGGCAAGCCGGTGCGGGTCGAGACCCTCGCGGCGATCGACCCGAGATGGGCCGACGCCGAACGCGACCTGCGCCCGGCGCTGGCCACGCAGGTGCTCGAGGTCGACGACGAGGGTCGCGCATGGTTCCACCATCCGCTCACGGCCGAGATGCTCGTCGCCACCGTTCCGGAGCGCGAACGGCGCGAGCGGCATGCCGAGCTCGCGCGGAGCACCGCGACCGTCGTCGAGCATGGTGAGGCCGCGCCCGAACTCCTGGTCGACCTGGCGGATCACCTCGCCGCGGCGGGCGACGTTGACGGATGCCTCGATGCGAGCCGTCGCGCGGTCGACGCGCTCGAGGGATCGGGCGACCGGATGACGCGGCTGCGCATGCTCCGGAGGTCGGCTCGGATCTCGGCCGGCGGCGATCGGCCCGAACCTGGTCCGGGCGACCTGCACGCCCGACGCGGGCTCCTCGAGGCGTGGGCCGAGACCGCGGCATCCGTCGGCGATCCCGATGCGGAGTTCGAGGCGGTCGGCGCACTGCTCGACGATGTCGACCGGGAGGCCGAGCCGTTGCGTGCGGCGCGGCTCATCGTGCGGCGGCAGCGGCTGGTGTTCCGCATCGGCGGAGGTCTCGCGGATCCCGAACCGGCGCGCGAGGCGCTCCGCCTCTCGGCCTCCGCGCCGGAGAGCCCGGAGTACGCGATGGCCCTCACCGAGCTCGCGTACGCCGAGATCCTCCTCGCCGACCCCGCCTGCGCCGCGCACGCCGCCGAGGCGATCGACCGCGCCACGGCACTCGGGGACACCGAGACGCTGTCGTACGCGCTGGCCGTCGGAGGCCAGCTCGCGGCGCTCACGCGCGACCTCGACCGTGCCCGGGCCCTCGCCGCTCGTGCGCTCGAGGTGGCGCTGCCGAACGGGCACTTCTGGCCGGCCATGCTCGCCGCCTTCTGGGAGGCGTACTCGATGCCCGACTACCGCTCCGCGCTGCGGTCCCTCCGGGGTGCCATGGAACGGCTCGCCGACGCCGGCGCACCGTATCTCGTGACGGCGACGATCGCGCTGACCGAGGCCCGCACCTCGACCACAATCGGCGACGTGGCCGGTGCACACGCCTCGCTGCGATACGTCCGCTCGGAGGACCCGCCGAGGTACATCGCGATGGGCCTCGCGAACGTCTCGGCCATCCTGGCCGCCCACCAGGGCCGCACCGACGACGCCGAGGCGTACCTCCAGCGCGCCGCCGAGCAGTTCCCCGAGGTGCCCGCCTACGCCGTCTCGACCCAGGCGCACTCGCGAGCGCTCGCCCGATTCGCCGCCGGTGACTCCGCAGGCGCGCTCGACGCGCTCGATCCGGTCATCGCCGCCGCACCGGGCGACAACTCGTGCGAATGGCTCGTGCCGCTCGCCGCCCGCGCGCTCGCCGACCTCGCCCAGGCCGCGCGGGACCGCCACGAGCCCGATGACGACGTGCTCCGGCGACTCGACGAGCTCGAGGCGGCCCACCCGCACGTGCTCCATCGGACGCTCGGGCTCTCGTTCCCCGCCGACCTGATCGCACTCGATGCGATCTACGCGGCCGAGCGCGCTCGCGCGCGCGACGCTCCCGAGGCCGGCGACCTCTGGGCCGCCGCCGCCGAGGCGTCCCGCACGGCACAGCTGGCATGGATGGAGGCCTACGCGTACCGTCGGGGAGCCGAGCACGACCTCACGAGCGACGACGGCCGGCGGGACCGGGCGATCGAGTCGCTCCGCCGCGCCGCGTCGCTCGCGCGCCGCCTCGAGGCGGACGCCCTGGGGGAGGAGGTCGAGTCGCTCGCGCAGTGGTCGCGGGTGCGGTTGTACGACGATGCGCGCAGCGATCCCGACGACGTCGTCGACCGGATCGGCGACGTGCCGCTCACCCGTCGCGAACGCGAACTGCTGCCGTACATCGTCGATGGCCGGACGTACGCCGAGATCGCCGCGCTCCTCACGATCAGCGAGAAGACGGTGAGCTCGCACATCTCGAACCTGCTGCGCAAGACCGGCGCGGCGAACCGCGTGGACCTGGCACGGATGGCGGGCGGGCGCGAGCGTTCGGCGTGAGGCGCGGCGCGAGTCGTGGCCCCCGCCCGCCTCGATGGGGTGCTGCCCGCGATGTCGGATGCCGCGGCTAGCGTGGTCTCGACGAAGCGGCGGAGGGAGCCCGATGTACCTGGCCGGCGGCACGGTGGTCACGAGCGCGAGCGACCTCAAGAAGGCGTCCGACTGCGAGTTCGCGTTCCTGCGCGAGCTCGACGTGAAGCTCGGTCGTGACACCCTGTTCGAACCGGTGGCCGACGCGATGCTCGAACGCGCGGGGCGCATGGGCGACGCCCACGAGCTCCGAGTCCTCGATCGCTACCGGGCCGAGTTCGGCGACGGCGTCGTCGAGATCGATCGGCCCGACCTGCGCGATCCGTCGCAGCTCGAGGCCGCGGTCGCGGCCACCCGTGCGGCGTTCGAGGCCGGTGCGCCCGTGGTGTTCCAGGCGACCTTCGTCGACGACGGATTCGTCGGCTTCGCCGACTTCATCGTGCGGCAGCCCGACGGGCGCTACCTCGTGCAAGACTCGAAGCTCGCGCGACGCGCGCGGGTGACGGCCCTGCTCCAGCTCGCGGCGTACGCGGCGCAGCTCGACCGCATCGGCGTACCGCGGGCCGACACCGTCGAGCTGCTGCTCGGAGACGGCACGACGAGCACCCATCGGCTCGAGGACATCGAGCCCGTGTTCCTGCTCCGCCGCGAACGCCTGCGGCAGATCGTCGACGAGCGCGTCGACGCCGACGGGCCGGTCGAGTGGGGCGACCCGCGCTACGCCCTCGACGGGCGCTGCCCCACGTGCGACCTGGAAGTGCAGGCGAACCGTGACCTGCTGCTCGTCGCCGGGCTGCGGATCACCCAGCGCGCCCATTTCCACGCGGCGGGCATCACGACGATCGACGAGCTCGCGGCGTCCACCGGGCCGGTCGACGGCGTGATGGAGGCGACGCTCGAGGGGTTGCGCGTTCAGGCGCGGCTGCAGCTCGCGGCCGAGGCCGAGCTGCGCGCGGCGGAGGCATCCGGTCGCCGCTCGCCCGACGACCCGCCGCTGCCGCCGCCGGTCGAGGTGCGCGAGCCCGGCGCGCTCGCGGCGATCCCCGAGCCCGACGCGGGCGACCTGTTCTTCGACTTCGAGGGCGACCCGCTCTACACCGAGGGCGCCGCGACCGACTGGGGCCTCGACTACCTGTTCGGCATGATCGACGTCGACGAGCGCTTCACCCCGATCTGGGCGCACAGCTTCGCCGAGGAGCGCGAGGCGCTGGTGCGGTTCCTCGCGTTCGTGAAGGACCGGCGGGCGCGCCATCCGAACCTGCACATCTACCACTACGCGAGCTACGAGCGCACCCACCTCACGTCGATCGCGGCGCGGCACGGCGTCGGCGAGGCCGAGGTCGACCAGCTGCTGGCCGACGGCGTGCTCGTCGACCTCTACCCGATCGTCAAGCGCGCCGTACGCGTCGGCAGCCGGTCGTACTCGATCAAGAAGCTCGAGCCGCTCTACATGGGCGAGAAGCTGCGCGAGGCCGACGTGAAGTCGGGCGGCGACTCGATCCTCGAGTACGTGCGCGCCCGCGAACTCGCCGCGACGGGCGACGCGACCGGCGCGCAGCTCGTGCTCGACGACCTCGCCGAGTACAACGAATACGACTGCGTGTCGACGCTGCGCCTGCGCGACTGGCTGCTCGGCCTCGCCCGGTCGCACGGCGTCGAGCCGGTGCCCGCGCTCCTCCTCGTCGAGCCGACCGCGAAGCAGTACGCGGCGAGCCCGCTCGCGACCGAGTTGGCGGCACTCGCGGGCGGCGCCGATGAGCGACGCGACGACCCCGACCGCACGGCACTCGCCCTCGCGGCCGCCGCCATCGACTACCACGAACGCGAGCTCAAGACGTTCTGGTGGGGCCACTTCTTCCGCGTCGAGCAGCCGCTCGAGGCGTGGGAGGACCACCGCGACGTGCTCATCGTCGACCCGGCGCGAACCGTCGTGCTGCACGACTGGTACCGCGAGGGCCGACAGCAGTTCGATCGACGCGAGCTGCTGCTCCGCGGCCGCATCGCGCCGGGTTCCCGGTTCAGCGCGGGCGCCGACCTGTACCTGCTCTACGACTGGCCTGCGCCGTTCCCGTCGTTCTCCCGGCGTCCCGGCTCACGCGCGTGGGCGAAGGCGACCGTGATCGAGGCGACGCCCGACGGAGTGCGCATCGAGGAGCGATCGACCGTCGACGAGACCTGGCGCGAGCTGCCGTTCGCACTCGTGCCGGGGAACCCGCCGCCGGCCGGGCGGCAGAAGGCCGCGATCGCCGAGTGGGCTCGTCCGATCGTCGAGCGACAGCCGGCCTGGCCGAAGGATGCCGCGGTCGACCTGCTCCGCCGCATCCCGCCGCGCACGCGGTCGGGCTCGCTCGCCCCCCTCCCCGACCACGAGTACGTGGGCGCCGTCGTGCGCTCGCTCGGCGACCTCGACGACTCCTACCTCGCGGTGCAGGGGCCGCCCGGCACCGGCAAGACCTACGTCGCGGCCCACGTCATCGCGCGGCTCGTCGGCCACCACGGCTGGAAGGTCGGGGTCGTCGCGCAGTCGCACGCGGTCGTCGAGCACCTGCTCGACGCGGTCGTCGGAGCGGGGCTCGACCCGCGCCGCATCGCCAAGGCGCCGAAGAACCGCGACGACGGCGTCGCCCGCGGCTGGACCGCCATCGACAAGGACGGCATGGCGGCCTTCATCGCCGCGAACCGCGATGCCGGCTTCGTCGTCGGCGGCACCGCATGGGACTTCGCCAACGCCGACCGGGTCGGGCGGCGGGCGCTCGACGTCCTCGTCGTCGACGAGGCGGGCCAGTTCTCGCTCGCCTCGACCATCGCGGCGTCGGTGGCCGCCCGTCGCCTGCTGCTCCTCGGCGACCCGCAGCAGCTGCCGCAGGTGAGCCAGGGTACGCACCCCGAACCCGTCGACATGTCGGCGCTCGGCTGGATCGCCGACGGGCACGACGTGCTGCCGGCGGAGTTCGGCTACTTCCTCGCCGAGAGTCGGCGGATGCACCCCGCGCTCGCGGCATCCGTCTCGACGCTGTCGTACGAGGACGAGCTCGCCTCGCACGCCTGCGCCGCGCTGCGCTCGATCGACGGGGTCGAGCCCGGGCTGACGCCGATCCCGATCGAGCACGAGGGCAACACGACCGAGTCGGTCGAGGAGGCCGCCGAGGTCGTCCGGATCGTCGGGTCGCTGCTCGGTCGCGCCTTCACCGACATCGCCCACGGCGAGGGCGACCCGGTGCGCGCCCGGCCGCGACCGCTCCAACAGACCGACCTCATCGTCGTCACGCCGTACAACGCGCAGCTCGCCGTCGTGCGCGAGGCGCTCGACCTCGCCGGGTACACCGCGGTCCCGGTCGGCACGGTCGACAAGTTCCAAGGTCAGGAGGCCGCGGTCGCGATCGTGTCGCTCGCCGCGTCATCGGCCGCCGCCGCGCCGCGCGGCGTCGAGTTCCTGCTGCTGAAGAACCGGCTGAACGTCGCGATCTCGCGCGCCCAGGTCGCCGCCTACCTCGTGTACTCGCCGGGCCTGCTCGACGCGCTGCCGCGCACGCCCCAGGGCGTCGCGCAGCTCAGCGCGTTCGCGCGGCTCGTCGGGATCGAGCTGCCCTCGTGGGAGCGCGAGCCCGTCGGGTAGGGCGCGTCAGCCGCCGACCAGCTTGTCGACGGCCTTGGCGATGCGGCGGGCCCGCGTCTCGGGCGCCTTCGCCTCGGTGATCGTCGTGACATGCGCCTTCTGATGGCTCGGGGCGAGCCGATCGAACGCCTCCCGTGCGCCGGGCGTCGCGTCGAGTGCTGCGGCGAAGTCCTCGGGCGGCTCGACCGTGCGCGGCGCGGTGTCGAGTTCCAACTCGACGGAGATCGGATCCCCGCCGGAGATCCCGGTCGCCGCGCGCTTGTCGGAACTGAACGGGATCAGGTGGCGCCCGCCCATGACCGCGAGCGTGCTGCGGTACTCGAACCCGTTGACCCGCACCACCACGGGCGCGCGCCGGCCGCCGCCGAGCGCCTCGACGACCTCGGCCGGCACCTCGATCCCGGTGTTGTTCCCGGTCTGCGACATGGTGGTCTCGAACTGCATGCCCCGAGCCTCGCACCTGTCGAACCCGCGCGGAACCCCGTGCCGCGGCATCCGCCGTTCACTGGGAATGCCGCACAGGATACCCGCGTAGGTTATGTACATGACCTCCCCCACGACCGACCTGAACCCTGCCCGCATCACGATGTACGGCGCCGAGTGGTGCGGCGACTGCCGCCGCTCGAAGGCGCTGCTCGACCGTCGCGGTGTGGACTACGAGTACGTCGACCTCATGGTCGTCGCCGACGGCGCCGACCGGGCGAAGGCGATCTCGGGTCGCACGAACATCCCCGTGGTCGTCTTCCCCGACGGCACGCACTTCACCGAGCCCACGGACGCCGAGCTCGCCGCCAAGCTCGACGCCCCCGCCTGACCGCACGCGGGTGATGCCTTTCTCAGGAGTTTTTCGGCGTGTCGCTTCACGCAGCGGCGTGTTCTCCTGAGAAACGCAGCATCCGGCCGAAAACTCCTGAGAAACGCACGACGCGTCAGGTGAGGGCGGGGATGACCTCGCGCTCGAAGAGTTCGAGGCCCGATCGGTCGTACGCCGCCTCCGGGAAGTAGTGGATGGCGTAGCCCAGGCCGCGCGAACGCATGTCGAGCATCTTCTCGACGACCTGGTCGGGCGTGCCGACCGCGATCGCCGCGTCCGACCGGAAGTCGTGGATGAACTTCGCCGCGGCCTTCGAGCCGGCCGAACCGGCCACCCGCGCCTCGACGGCCGCGAGCCGGCGCTCGACGTCGCCCTCGGTCTCGCCGATGACGGTGTTGAAGTTCGCGCTCCGCACGATCGACGAGAAGTCGCGGCCGAGCCGATCGGTGTGCCCGCGCAGCACCTCGCTCTTGTGGCTGAACTCGTCGGGGCTGCCGTAGAAGTTCGTGTACGAGGCGTACTTCGCCGCGATCTTCAGCGTCACCTTCTCACCACCGCCGGCGACCCACATCGGGATCCCGCCGGCCTGCAGCGGCTGCGGCTGCACGGTCGCGCCGTCGACCTGGATGAACTCGCCGTCGAGGCTCGCCCGCCCGGTCGTCCACGCCTGGTGCATGACCTCGACGCCCTCGCGCAGCATCCGGAGCCGCTCCGGCGCGTGCGGGAACCCGTACCCGTACGCGCGCCACTCGTGCTCGTACCATCCGGCGCCGATGCCCATCTCGACCCGGCCGCCCGAGATCACGTCGACGGTCGCGGCGACCTTCGCGAGGTACGCCGGGTTGCGGTACGCGACACACGTGCACATCTGGCCGAGTCGCACGCGAGACGTCGACGCGGCGTACGCCGCCATCAGCGACCACGCCTCATGGGTCGCCTCGGTCTCGCTCGGCACGGGCACGGTGTGGAAGTGGTCGTAGACCCAGATCGACTCCCACGGCGAGCCGTCGCGATCCGCGAACGCGGCGAGGCCGTGCATCGTCGACCAGTGGTCGGCCGGCTCGATGCCGACGAGGTCGTGACGCCAGCCCTGGGGAACGAAGAATCCGAATCGCATCGGACCAGCCTACGGTCGCCATCTCAGCGTCAGCACTGATGTCGACCGGCCTTGACATCCGTATCTTCAGCGAACATGGCCCACACGATCGATCACGCGCACGTCCTCGTCGACGACCTCGCGGCCGTCGCGGTCACGTCCGGCGGCATCCGCGTCATCCATCTCTCCGGTGTCGCGTCCTGCCCGAGCGAGCTGTGGCGCGTCGACGTCGTCGCGGTCGCACGCACGCCCTACGGCGGCACCCCGGCCGGACGGCTCACCATCGGCCTGAAGTCGAGTCCGCCGCGACGTCGCGGTCGATTCCGCACGGTCCGTGTGCCGTTCGAGGCGATCATCGAGGACGAGCGCACGCACGAGGTCGAGGTGCACCTCGAGTGCCAGCCGGCCGTGGTGCTCCCGGTCCTCGAGGCCGACGACTCGTTCGGTGCGGGCGCACGGGCGACGACGCGTCGACGGGCCGGGGTCGCCGGGCGTGCGCTGCCGGTCGGCGCGCACGCGATGGCGGATGCCGCGGGGCGGGCGATCGCCGCCCTCCGCGACGTCGTCGCCGGCCTCACGCCCCGGTTCGCGGCCGCGGTCTGACGCAGCGGTCGCTGCGAGCAGGAACTCGGGCCGCGCCGGCGCCGGCCCGTCGGGCCGGCGCCGACTGCCGATCAGGTCAGCGCGAACCTCAGCTCGGCCATCGCCGGGCCGTCCCACACGGCGTCGTCGAGGTCGTCGCCCCGCACCGTGACGACCTTGCCGCCGCGGGCGATGACGAGCATCGCGAGCTCGGGCAGGAGGTCGCCGGCGTGCCGGCCGTCGGAGAGCGCATCGCCGTTGCCGTGCTCGGTCGCGAACTCGATCGCGCCCGACTCCTGGTCGAGCGTGCCGTTGACCGACGTCGTGAAGTCGAACCACAGGCACTCGACGGCGCCGTCGGCCGCGAGGCGCCCGATCGCGGCGAGGTCGCGCTCGACGCGCCCGGCGCTGCCGTCAGCGAGATCGGCGAGCGCGCTCTTCGCCTCGTTCACGTTGAGCTGGGCCAACTGCTGCCGCAACGCGCCGTCGATCTCGGCCGCGCCGAGCCGGTCGGACCCGCCCTGCACGCCGACGACCCTGCGCCCGTTGTGGGCGCGGTCGAGGAACGCGCTGAGCAACGGCTCGGCGGCGAAGACGAACAGGGGCACCCGTCCGTCGGGATCGTGCTCGTGCAGTTCGTGCCACACCGCATCGGCGACGCGCTTGGCGTAGATGCCGTGGATCTCGGGACGACGGTCGCCCTCGTTGGTGCCGCGGTCGCCGTGGCCGCCCTGGCGGCGCTGTCCGACGTCCCCCGGTACGCGGTTCGCGGCATCGTCGAGGTTGCGCGGCAGGTCGGGGTCGAGCGGCATCTGCTCGGCGCGGGCGGTCGGCAGCGCGTGCCAGAGCGCCCACTCGTTCGAGGACAGCGTGACGGCGAACGCCTCCTGGTCCTGGCTGGGCGCCCGGAGCAGCTGCCCGAGCACGAAGTGCGACCCGACGTGCACCGCGTCGTCGAGGCGGTTCGGCAGCACGTAGACATCGCTGAAGCCCGGCGCGACGAAGATCGCCAGGGATCGGGAGAGCCCGGCCCACAGCGAACGGTCGGCGAGCACGGCGTCGCGCTCGGTCTTGAGCGCGTCGACCTCCGAGGTCTCGGCGCCGCCGGCGCGGATGCGGTCGATGGCCTCGTCGAAGAGGCTCTTCACGGCGACCTCGGCGCGTTCTCGCTCGCTGACGACCGGTGACGTGGCCGCGTAGATCGTGATCGCGGGGTGGTGCTCACCCGCCAGCGTCGCGAAATCGGTCGTGGTGGGCAGCTCGTGGTGAACCGTCATACGTCCCTCCCCCAGGTCCGGCGACGACGTCGTCGCGTGTCCCCCAGCCTAGGAACCTCGGCACGGAATCGACAGACCCATTCGTCCATCGGCGGGGTTCGAGTCGAGAGACGGATGCCGCGCCCCGTCGTCACGCGCACCGAACGGGCCCGGCACGGTGGCCGGGCCCGTTCGGGAGATCGGTCGCTCAGCGGCCGACGGGGTGGTTCGAGCGGATGGTGCCCGTGGGGTCGACGGCGTGCTTGATCGCGCGCAGTCGTGCGAGTCGGCCGTCGTCGCCGAAGAACCGCGACCCCGTCGTCTGGCGTTCGACGAAGTTCAGGTACTCGACGGAGGCCCGCCAGGGCTCGATGCGTGCCAGCAGGCGTCCGAGCGACGCGACGACGCCCTCGATGGTCTCCGGCGCCGCGATCCCGACGGCGTACACGAGGTACTCGGCCTCGAGACCTCCGACGGCGCCGGGGATCGGCAGGCCGCGGTCGGCGGCGACCTCGAGTGCGGACGACGGGGCGAACGCGCCCCCGAGGTGCCGGATCTCGGCGGACAGCAGCGCGGTGTCGGCGTCCGGGCCGACCGCGGCGACGAACGCACGGACCGCCTCGGCGGGCAGGTCGGCGAGCATCATGCCGTCGCCGTGGCCCGGGGTCGGGCCGGGCGGGTCCATGTGCAGCTGCAGCAGGTCGGCGGGCGCCTGGGGGTGCACGGTGTCCATCGCGGGCGCGAGCCCGCGGAGCGGCGCGAGCAGCGCGTCGGCGCGCTCGGGCGCCTCCTGGATGACGGCCTCGACGAGCACGAACGACTGCCCCGAGAGGAACGGCGGAAGCTCGGGCATCGGCGGGAAGCGCAGCACGCGCCCGACCGAGGTCACCGTGTCGGGCACGGAGCGCGTCCAGTCCGCCCACGCCTGCAGCACCTCCTCGGTCCGCTCGATGGGGAAGAACAGCGCGCCGGCGACGACCTGCTCGATCTCGAACAACCCGAACTCGAGCGCCGTGACGACGCCGAAGTCGCCCCCGCCGCCCCGCACGGCCCAGAACAGCTCGGGGTCGTGCTGTGCGTCGACGCGGCGGAACTCGCCGTCGGCGGTGACGAGCTCGACCGCGGTGACGTGATTGGCCGCGAGTCCGTGCGCACGCCCGAGGAATGACACTCCGCCGCCGAGCGTGTAGCCGACGACGCCGACGTCGTGCGAGGAACCGGCGAGCGCCGCGAGGCCGTGCGGCGCGGCCGCGGCGACGACATCGCCCCAGAGCACGCCGGGCTCGACGCGGGCGAGGCGCTGCGTCGGGCGGATCTCGACGGCACGAAGCTCGTGCGTGCGGAGCAGGATCGCGTCGGCGAGGCCGTGGCCCTCGGCAAGGGGTGCGGCGTTGTGGCCGGTGGCCTGCGGGGCGACCGCGAGGCCGAGCTCGCGGGCCGCGCGCACGGTGCGGGCGACGTCGGCGACGGATGCCGCGACGACCACCGCTGCCGGGCGCTGGTCGACCGCGAGGTTCCACGCGAGCCGGTCGGTGTCGTAGCCGGGCTCGCCCGGGAGCGCGAGCCGGCCGTCCAGCCGCTCGGCGAGGATCGCGAACGACTCGCGGAGCGACAGGGCAGGGGCGGATGCCTCGGCGTCGACGGCTGCGGTCGGCGCAGCGATGGTGGTGGTCTCGGTGGCCGCCGCGGTCTCGGCCGCGACGGTCTCGGAGGCAAGCGGGTTCACTGGTGGTCCTTTCAACGGGTGAGGGTCGTGGGCCGGGCGGCGGCCGAGGTGCGGCCTGGTCCGACGGCCGCCCGGATCACCGGGGGCGCTCACGACGCGACTCCAATACAACGGCCCGGGCCGGCGTCGGAGATCAGGACGATCCCGCCGATCGGCTCAGGGTTATCCCGAGCATTCGGCGGCGCCGCCCCGCCGGACGGGCGCCCGATCCCTCCCCGGAATAGCGCTCCCCCGGCCCCGGTTGCAGCATGGGATGTCACTCTCCCCTCGTCTTTCGGTCCTCGACCTCATCCCCGTGCGGAACGGCCAGTCGTCGGCCGATGCCGTCGCGGCATCCGTCGCCCTCGCGCAGGTGGCCGACCGGCTCGGCTTCACGCGCTACTGGTTCGCCGAGCACCACAACATGCCGTCGGTCGCGTCGACCACGCCGCCCGTGCTGATCGCCGCGACGGCCGCGCGCACCGAGCGCATCCGCGTCGGTTCGGGCGGCGTGATGCTCCCGAACCACGCGCCGCTCGTCGTGGCCGAGCAGTTCGCGGCGCTCGAGGCGCTCGCGCCCGGCCGCATCGACCTCGGCATCGGACGCGCGCCGGGCAGCGACCCGGTGATCACGCAGCTGCTGCGCATCAGCGGTCCGACGGCCGACGTCGATCGGTTCCCCGACCACGTCGCCGACATCCTGAGCCTGCTGTCGCCGGATGGCGCGACACTGCGCCTGACGAGCGGCCGCGAGTACCCGATCCAGGCGACGCCCGCCGCGACGGATGTACCGACGCTGTGGCTGCTCGGCAGCTCCGACTACTCCGCGAAGCTCGCGGCCGAGCTCGGCCTGCCGTACGTGTTCGCGAACCACTTCTCCGGCGAGGGCCTCGAGCGGGCGCTCGAGCTCTACCGGTCCGAGTACCGGGCGAGCGAGCGGCATCCGTCGCCGCAGACGATCCTCACGCTGAACGCCATCGTCGCCGACACCGTCGACGAGGCCGAGGCGCGCGCCCTCCCGCAGCTGCGGGCGATGGCCCGCCTGCGCCTCAACCGCCCGATGCGCCCGCTCGAGACCGTCGAGGAGGCGCAGTCCGCCCCGCGCGACTCCGACGCCGAGGACGTCATCGCGCGCATGCGGACCCGGTGGGTGATCGGCGAGGCGGATGCCGCGGCATCCGCCGTGGGCACCCTCGCCGAGCGTCACGGCATCGACGAGGTCATGCTCGCGCCCGTCGCGGGCAGCCGTGCCGACGAGCCGGCGGATGCCTCGCCCGGCCGCGTGCGCACGCTCGAGCTGCTCGCCGACCGCCTCGCCGCGTAGCCCCCAGCCGCCCGCGTCTCGACGGAGTGCGACTTCTGCGCTCGAGTGCCGCATCAGCACGCACTCCACCGCAGAATCCGCACTCCGTCGAACGGCTCCGGGCTCGGCCCGGGGCGCCCCGTCCTTCGTTCCCGGCCGACCCGCACGCGCCTCATGGGAACCGCATGGGATCGGCATAGGTCACGCCTCGGCGGACCCGGCCTGATGGGTACTCCCAGAACACAGTACGGAGCCCCATCGTGGATCAGACCTTGCTCATCGCCGCCGACCTCGTCGCCGTCGCACTCCTCGTCTTCGCCCTCTACTTCCCGCGCCATCGGCGGCGCGACCTCGTCGTCGCATACCTGACGGTCAACGTCGGCGTGCTCGCGGTGTCGGTCGTGCTCGGCTCGAGCACGATCGGCGCCGGCCTCGGACTCGGCCTGTTCGGCGTGCTGTCGATCATCCGGCTGCGGTCCAGCGAGATCGAGCAGCACGAGGTCGCGTACTACTTCGCGGCGCTCGCGATCGGGCTCCTCGGCGGGCTCGGCGCACGCCTCGGCTGGCTGACGATCGGGCTCATGGTCCTCGTGCTCGCGGTGCTGGCGATCGGCGACCACCCGGCGCTGTTCCGCCGATCGCGCCAGCAGGTCCTCGTGCTCGACCGGGCGTTCCATGACGAGCGCGAGCTGCACGACCACGTGGGCGCGCTGCTCGGCGCACGCATCCGCTCGGTTCGCGTCGACGAGCTCGACCTCGTCAACGACTCGACGACGGTGACCGTGCGCTTCGACGCGCCGCGAGCGAATCGTGCGGATGCCACGGCCCGGCGGGCTTCGCAGGCGCTCGGGCTCGACGCATCCGGCGACGGGGCCGCCGCGGTCGGAGCCGTCCCGCGCGCGGCGCGGTTCGAGGGCGCGAGACGATGACCGCGCGGCACGCGGCATCCGTCACGCCGGAGGCCCTGGCGCTGCTCGACGAGGTCGAGGGGATCGACCTCGAGGGCCTGAACGCGGAGGCCGAGCTGCAGACCCGCATCGACCGCAAGTACATGCTTCCGCTCGCGGCGCTGCCGGCGATCCTCGGGCGGCTGCCCGACGGCGTGCGGGTGCTCGACCTCGACGGCATCCGGGCGGCCGCGTACGAGTCGGTGTACTTCGACACCCCCGACCTCACGAGCTACCGTCTCGCTGCGCATGCGCGGCGCCGTCGGTTCAAGATCCGGACGCGCTCGTACGTCGAGTCCGAGGCCAGCTTCCTCGAGGTGAAGACGCGAGGCGGGCGTGCACTCACGGTCAAGGACCGCATCGCGGTCGACCCCGCGTCCGCCGACGCCCTCTCCGGCGAGGCCCGCGCCTACGCCGACCACGTGCTCGCCGAGGCCGGCATCGGCGAACTCGGCCGCGCGAGCCTCGACCCGGTGCTCACGACCTCGTATCGGCGGGCGACCCTCCTCCTCCCGGCGGAGCCGGGCCGTCCGGCCGGCCGGGCCACCATCGATGTCGACCTCACCTGGATCGACCGCGGCGTCGACGGCCGGTTCGGACGGGTGCTCCGGACGCCCGCCTCGGCGATCGTCGAGACGAAGTCCGGCTCGCAGGCCGGCGCCGTGGACCGGCTGCTCTGGACTGCCGGCCACCGGCCGACGCGCGTCTCCAAGTACGCCACGGGCCTCGCCGCCATCCGACCGGGCCTGCCGGCCAACCGCTGGACGCGCGTCCTCGACCGGCACTTCCACGCCGGTTCCACCACGACCATCCACCCGACCTCACGCACGTCCCACGAAAGGACCGCACGATGACCCCCTTCGGCTTCCGCCGCCAGACCTCCGCCCACGACCGCACCGACGGCCCCGACTCCGCCGGCACCGCCGGCACCGCCGGCACCGGTACCTCCGCCGCACGGAGCGCCCGCCGCCCCTGGCTCGCCGCGGCGCGCGTCGCGCCCGTCGTCCTGGCCGGCACACTCATGTTCGCCGGCTGCACGACCACGACCACGACCACGACCACCGAGCGCACCGACGACGGCGCGACGAGCGGCGACTCGACCGTGTCGCTCGCAGCGTCGGCGACCGTCGACCCGGGAGTGACCGCCGCAGAGGCCATGGCCGAGAACGAGGCCGCGCCCGGCGAGGACGGCGACGACACGTGGGACAGGGCCGACGAGGTCGCGATCTCGCTCGACGGCGACACCGCGACGGTCGAGTCGGCGGACGGTGCGGACGGTGCGGACGGTGCCGAGCGCGTGAGCGTCGACGGTGACACCGTGACGATCACGGCCGCCGGCACCTACCGCCTGAGCGGCGAGCTCGACGGGGAGGTCGTGGTCGACACGACCGACGAGGAGCTCGTGCGAATCGTCCTCGACGGCGTCGACATCTCGAGCGACTCGACCGCGGCCCTCGCCGTGACGAGCGCCGAGCGCGTTCAGGTCGTGCTCGCCGACGGCAGCGAGAACGCCCTCGCCGACACCTCGGCCTACGCGGATGGCGCCGACGTCAACGCGGCGCTCTTCAGCACGGCCGACCTGGAGATCGCGGGCAGCGGCGCGCTCACGGTGCAGGGTGACGGCAACGACGGCATCGCGTCGAAGGACGGCCTGCTCATCACGGGCGGCGAGATCACGGTCGACGCCGTCGACGACGGCATCCGAGGCAAGGACGAGGTCGTGATCGAGAGCGGGACGATCCGCGTGACCGCGGGCGGCGACGGCATCACGGCCGACAACGCCGAGGAGGCCGACCGCGGCTACATCGCGATCGCGGGCGGCACCGTGACCGTCGACGCGGCCGGCGACGGCCTCGACGCGGCGACCGACGTCGCCATCTGGGGCGGCACGCTCGACGTCACCGCGGGCGGCGGCGCGGGCGGCGGCGCGGGCGGCGGCGCGGGCGCGACGATCTCGGAGGACGTCTCGACCAAGGGCGTCAAGGGCGCCATATCGGTGATCGTCGACGGCGGAGAGGTCACCGTCGACGCCGCCGACGACGCGCTGCACACCGACAACACCGCACATCTCGCGAACGGCACGACGACGCTCGCGACGGGCGACGACGGCGTGCACGCCGAGGTCGCGCTCACGGTCTCAGGTGGCAGGCTCGACGTGACCACGTCGTACGAGGCGCTCGAGGCGGCCGCGATCGCGATCGCCGGCGGCGAGACCTCGGTGACCGCCTCGGACGACGGCGTGAACGCCGGAAGCTCGCTCGAGATCTCGGGCGGCTCGCTCGTGGTCGACGCCGAGGGCGACGGGCTCGACTCGAACGGCACGATCGCGATGTCGGGCGGCGACGTCGTCGTGAACGGCCCGACCGGCCAGGGCAACGGCGCGCTCGACGTCGACGGCGGCTTCGACATCACGGGCGGCACGGTGATCGCGGGCGGCTCGCCGGGCATGGCGGTCGCCCCCGATGCGGATGCCGCGCAGGCGTCGGTGCTCGTCACGTTCTCGCAGCAGGTCGCTGCGGGCACCGAGCTGGAGGTGACGGCCGCGGACGGCACCGTCGTCGCCACCTACACCGCGACGAAGACCGTGGGTTCGCTCGCGGTGTCGAACCCCGACCTCGTGAACGGCGAGACCTACACCGTCACCGCGAACGGCACCGCGAACGCCACGGCGGTCGGCTCGGCCGTCGCGGGCGAGCAGGTGGCGGGCATGCGCGGCCCCGGCGGCGGCGCGGCTCCTGCGCCGCGCGGCTGACCCGCCCATTCGAGTGCGGTTCCTGCGCACGAGTGCCGTCCCCGGGCGCACTCCACCGCAGAAACCGCACTCCGTCGCGTCGCGCGCTCAGCCCGTGATCGAGGTGACCCGCGCCTCCCACGGCGCGAGCGGCGCGTCGAACGCGCCCGGCGCGTCGGGCAGCGTGTTCGTGAGCACCGGCAGCGACTCCCGCCACCGGGCCGCGAACGCCTCCGGGAAGACCGGATCGTGCTCGGCCGAGGAGAGGTTCACCACGACCAGCAGCCGGTCCTCCCCGAGCACCCGCTCGAACGCGAAGATCGCCGGGTGCCCGGCATCCACCCGCTCGAACGACCCGTGGGCCACCACGGGTCGTTCGTGGCGCAGCGCGATGAGCTGCCGGTGGTACTCGAAGACGGATCCCGGGTCGCCGACCTGCGCGGCCGCATTGATCGTCGCGTGGTTCGGGTTCACCGCGAGCCAGGGGATGCCGGTCGTGAAGCCCGCGTTCGGCGTCGCATCCCACTGCACGGGCGTGCGCGCGTGGTCGCGGCTCATGAGGCTGAGTCCGTCGAGCGCGTCGGCGACGGCCGTGCCGCTGGCGACGGCGTCGGCGTACGCGTTCAGCGACTCGACGTCGCGATACTCGTCGAGCGTGCCGAACGGCGCGTTCGTCATGCCGAGTTCCTGCCCCTGGTAGACGTAGGGCGTGCCGCGCTGGAGGTGCAGCATGGTCGCGAGCGCGGTCGCCGACGAGTACCAGTGCTCGTCGGCGTCGCCGAACCGGCTCACCGACCGCGGCTGGTCGTGGTTCTCGAGGTAGAGGCTGTTCCAGCCGCGCTCGGCGAGGCCCTCCTGCCACTTCGAGAGGGATGCCGCGAGCTCGCCGGGCGCGAGCGGGCGCGGGTGGAACTTCGTCGCGCCGTGGTCGAGGCCGACGTGCTCGAACTGGAACACCATGTCGACCTCGCGCCGCTCGGGGTCGGTGAAGAGGATCGCCTCGTCGATCGTCACGCCGGGCGTCTCGCCCACGGTGATGAGCCCCTCGCGCCCGTCGAACACCTCGCGGTACATCTCCTGCATGAACTCGTGCAGGCGCGGCCCGTTCGTGTACGCCGCGCCGCCGTCGCCGTACCGTCGACCCGACCGCACCGGGCCGTCGGGCAGGTTCGGGTGCTTCGAGATGAGGTTGATCACGTCCATCCGGAAGCCGTCGACGCCGCGGTCGAGCCACCAGCGCATCATGTCGTAGACCGCGTGCCGCACCTCGGGGTTCTCCCAGTTGAGGTCGGGCTGCTTCACGTCGAACAGGTGCAGGTAGTACTCGCCGGTCGCCTCGTCCCACTCCCAGGTCGACCCCGAGAAGAACGACTCCCAGTTCGTCGGCTCGGCGCCGGGGTCGCCGCCGTGCGTGCCCTCGCGCGGCGGCCGCCACCAGTACCAGTCGCGCTTCGGGTTGTCGCGGCTCGAGCGCGACTCGACGAACCACGGGTGCTCGTCGGAGGTGTGGTTCACGACGAGGTCCATGACCACGCGGATGCCGCGCGCGTGCGCCGCCGTCACGAGCTCGTCGAGGTCGGCCAGCGTGCCGAAGGTCGGGTCGATGTCGCGGTAGTCGCTGATGTCGTACCCGTTGTCGGCCTGCGGCGACCGGTAGATCGGCGAGAGCCAGACCACGTCGACGCCGAGTCGCTCGAGGTGGTCGAGCCGGTGCAGGATGCCGCGGAGATCGCCGATGCCGTCGCCGTCGGAGTCCTGGAAGCTGCGCGGGTACACCTGGTACACGACGGCGG
The DNA here is from genome assembly GCF_044769845.1 of Agromyces sp. GXQ0307. Classification (NCBI taxonomy): domain Bacteria; kingdom Bacillati; phylum Actinomycetota; class Actinomycetes; order Micrococcales; family Microbacteriaceae; genus Agromyces; species Agromyces sp. GXQ0307. The sequence goes on from NZ_JBIZVY010000002.1 coordinate 604,404, forward strand.
ACTTCCACCAGTCCGGGGCGGTCGACGGATGCTTCGGCTCGCGTTCGTTCGCCATGACCCGATCCTCGCAGCATGCGCCCGTCTCGTCATCCGTCGTTCGTGCGAGTCTCGCCGTCGAGTCGCCACTTCGGGCTGGTGTCGCGGCGGCGTCCCCGCCGGAACCGGCATCTCGTCGCGCGTTCGGGACGGAGTGCGGGCGAAGTCCGACGTGAGCGGACACGACGATGCCCCGGGCAGGTGCCCGGGGCATCCGTTGCTTCGAAGCGGCGATCGGCCGCGGCGCGGCTCAGGCCGCGAGGCCCAGGCGGCGCAGGTCGTCGCCCGACGCGCGATGCTCCGCACCCTCGGGGACGGTCGCCTCGCGCGGCACGCGCGCGCCGTTCTGCACTCGGGCGCCCGCGCCGACGGCCGCGTACGGCCCGACGACGGCGAAGCGTCCGACGACGGCGCCACGGCCGACGCGTGCGTTCACGCCGATCGTCGCGTTCTCGGCGACGATCGCGTCCTGTTCCACCCACGCGCCGTGCGCGAGGGTCGCGCCCCGCTGCACTTCCGCGCCGGGATCGACGTATGCGGTCGGGTCGACGAACGCCGACGCATCCACCTTCGCGGTCGTCGCGACGAGCCCGCGACCGTTCACGTGCTTGCGGTAGCGGCGCAGGATGCCGGCATCGTCTTCGAACTCGACGTAGCTGATGCCCACTCCGTCCTCCATTCCGTCCGGCCATAGGGGTGCCGGATACAGGTACAACGTCCGGGCTGACCGGGGCATTCCCCAGCCTCCGTGCCGACCCTGTGGATCTCCATGGCTCCGGCTGACCCTTCGCCGTATGCGACTCCGTCCCGTCGCGCGCTCCGTCGTCCGAGTGCGACTTCTGCGGACGAGTACGCCTCGGGCTCGCACTCGTCCGCAGAGGTCGCACTCGGGCGGACTGCACCGCGGCCGAGGCAAGACCGCGCGAACCGAAACAGCGCGCCCGCGACATCCGCCCTCGAAGGGGGATGCCGCGGGCGCGTCGCGAGTGCCGGGGATCAGCCGTCGGTGCGGGTCTCCGTGATCTCGACGTAGAACACGAGGGTCTGGCCGCCGAGGCCGTTCGAGGACTCCTCCTCGCCGTAGCCGAGCGCCGGCGGGATGGTGACGAGCAGCTTCGTGCCGACCGGCTGGCCGACGAGCGCCGCGCCGAAGCCGGGGATGACGCCCGAGATCGAGAACGGGACGGGCGTGTTGCCGAAGCTCTGGTCGAAGACCTCTCCGGTCTCCCACACGACGCCCTGGTAGTCGACGGTGACCGTGTCGTCCTCGGTGACGACGTCGCCGTCGCCCTCCTCGAGGACCTTCACGAGCAGTTCGTCGGACGGTTCCGCGTCGGGGATCGTCACGGTCGGGGTGCCGTCCTCCGCGAACTCGACGGTCGGCACGTCGTCCGTCCACTCGCCGGGCACGGGCAGCTCGACGAGCTCCTGCACGTCGGTCACGATGACGAGCGTCTCGCCCGGCGCGACGCCGATGCCCTCGTTGCCCTCGTCGCCGTAGATCGACGACGCGGGCGCGACCGTGACGACGCGCGAGCCGAGCGGCACGCAGTCGGCGCCCGCACGGAAGCCGTCGTAGAGCGTCCCCTCCTCGAGTTCGAGCGTCGCCGGCTGCGAGAAGAGCTGCTCGCCGGTGCTGCCGGAGAACGCGGTCACCTGCGCGCTGACCTGGTCGCCGGGCGCGGTCGGGTCGCCGTCGCCCTCGGTCACGATCGTGCGCTGGAGCTCGTCGGCCTCGAGCGGTGCGTCGAAGGTCGCGGTCGGCGTGCCGCCGAAGTCGCCCGAGACCTCGATCGCGTCGCTCTGCTCGCCGGCCTCGACCTCGAGGCACGCGGCCGCGGCATCCGTCGACGTGGGCTCGGGCGCGTCGCCGCCGGTGGCGCATCCGACGAGGAGCAGGGCGGTCACGGAGGCGAGTGCGATGGGCGCGCCACGACGCAGGGCACGATTCATGGAGGGGTACTCGATTCAGGGTCGAAAAGCAGACGTGAACCACAAGTCTGCACTCCGGATGTCTCGATTCCCTGAGTCTTCACGAATGCGTGCGCCCGGGTGACAATGTGCGCATGGGGGAAGCAGCACTCGAGCCCGATGTCGCGGCCGTCTTCACGGACGCGGCGCCGACGTTCACCGCACTCGACGAGTCGATGTGGGATCCGATCTCGCGGGCGACGGTGCTGCGGGCCGCGCCGCGGTTCGATGAGCGCGTGCTCGACGCATGCGCCGGTGCGGGTGCGTCGGCCCTGCCGACCGCGGAGCTGGTCGGGCCCGGCGGGCTCGTCGACGCGGTGGACCGCTCCGAGGCGATGCTCGCGACGCTCCGCGAGCGCGCGGGCGCGCACGTGCCGTGGCTGCGGGTCCACGAGGCCGACGCGACGACGTGGCCGTACACGGGCTACGACCTCGTGCAGTGCGTGCTGGGCGTGTTCTTCTTCGAGGATGTCTCGGCCGGCGTCGAGCACCTCGTGCAGTGCGCCCGGCCCGGCGGGCGGGTCGCACTCACGGTGTGGGCGGATGGCGCGTTCGAACCGCTGCCCGAGCTGCTCGCGTCGGCGCTGCCGGCCGACGACCCGCGCGTTCCGCCGCTCGACGAGGACGACAGCCCGGTGATGCCGGGCGCCGGGACGGCGGGCGGACTCGCGCACTGGCTCGCCGAGCGGGGGCTCGTCGACGTGCGCGCCGAGGCGGTCCCCCGGCACCTCGACCTGGCACCGGAGATCGCGTGGGCGCTCGTGGTCGGCACCGGCATGCGGGCGATGCTCGGCGACCTCGACGACGAGACGGTCGAGGGCGTGCGCGAACGCTACCTCGCGGCCGTCGCGGAGCGCGACGTCGCATCCGTCGACATCACGACGCTCATCGGCATCGGCCGTCGGCCGGAGACGTCGGAGGCGCCGGAACCCGGGCCGGAACCGGAATCCGCCGCGGACTAGGCTCGGTCACTCCCCGTCGGGCGACGCTCCGAGCGCGACCGGGCGCTCGGCGTGGTTCGACCACTGGCTGAACGAACCCGGGTACAGCGCGGCCCCGATGCCCGCGAGCTCGAGCGCGGCGACGGCGTGCGCCGCGGTGACCCCCGAACCGCAGTACGCCGCGACCGGGTGCGCGGCGTCGACTCCGAGCGCGGCGAACCGCGCGCGCAGTGCGTCGACCGGAAGGAACCGGCCGTCGGGGCCGACGTTGTCCGCCGTCGGCGCGGAGACGGCGCCGGGGATGTGCCCGGCCCTGGGGTCGATCGGTTCGACCTCGCCGCGGTAGCGCTCTCCGGCGCGCCCGTCGAGCAGCACGCCGCGGTCGGCCGCCCCGAGCGCATCCGCCTCGTCGAGGTCGATCACGGGCATGGTGCCGAAGTGCGCGCTCGCGTCGCCAGGTTCCGGCACGACGTCGCCCTGCTCGAGCGGAAGCCCCGCCGCACGCCAAGCGCCGAGCCCGCCGTCGAGGATGCGCACGTCGCCGAACCCCGCGTGCCGCAGCAGCCACCACGCGCGCGCAGCCGACATGCCGGAGCAGTCGTCCATGACCACTGCCGCGTCGCCGTCGCGGAGCCCCCAGCGCCGCATCGCGCGCCGGAACTCCGCCTCGGAGGGGAGCGGATGCCGCCCCTCGCCGATCGCGGAGTGGTCGGCGAGCTCCGTGTCGAGGTCGACGTACACCGCCCCCGGAATATGCCCCGCGCGGTATGCACCGCTCCCGTCGGGCTCGGCGAGGGTCCATCGGACGTCGAGCACCCGGGTGCGCGGCGAATCCGGAAGTGCGGCTTGCTCGCCGCCGAGGCGGGCGGCGAGCTCGAGCGGGTCGATGAGGATCGGCATGCGGCCATCCTCCCAGCCCGCAGTTCCGCGCGTCCTCCTCGATAGACTGTCGGGACGGTCGGAACGCACGCGGGGGGAGCACGGATGATCGTCTCCCTGCTGGCGTTCGCCGCAGTGGCCCTGGTCACGCCGTTCGCCGCAGGGGTGCTGGGTCGCCGCATCTTCCCGGTCATCGCACTCGTGCCGACCGTCGTGTTCGCCTGGTTGCTGACGTTCGTGCCGGCGGTCGCGGGCGGCGAGGTCGTGACCGAGCGGATCGAGTGGATCCGCGCACTCGACATCGCACTCTCGTTCCGGCTCGACGCGCTCTCCCTGCTGCTCGCGCTGATCGTCACCGGCGTCGGCGCGCTCGTACTGCTCTACTGCACCTGGTACTTCCGCGACGACGAGCCGTCGCTCAATCGCTTCGCCGCGCTCCTGCTCGGGTTCGCGGGGGTCATGCTCGGCCTCGTGACCTCCGACGACGTGTTCGTGCTGTTCACGTTCTGGGAGGCCACGAGCGTGCTCTCCTACCTCCTGATCGGCCACGACGCGGCGAAGCGCGAGGCGCGCGGCGCCGCCCTGCAGGCGCTCACCGTCACCACCTTCGGCGGGCTGGCGATGCTCGTCGGACTCGTGATCCTCACGGTCGCGGGCGGCACCACCTCGCTCGCCGAGCTCGTCGCCGACCCGGTGACGGGTGCAGCGGCCGAGGTCGGCGTCGCGCTCGTACTCGTCGGCGCGATATCGAAGAGCGCGCTCGTGCCGTTCCACTTCTGGCTCCCGGCCGCCATGGCGGCGCCGACGCCCGTGTCGGCCTACCTGCACGCCGCCGCGATGGTGAAGGCGGGCGTGTACCTCGTCGCCGTCCTCGCGCCGGGCTACGCGGCGCTCGCGGTGTGGCATCCGATCGTGATCGGCGTCGGCGGGTTCACGATGCTGGTCGGCGGATGGCGCGCGCTCCGGCAGACCGACCTCAAGCTCGTCCTCGCCTACGGCACGGTGAGCCAGCTCGGCTTCCTGATCCTCGTCGTCGGCCAGGGCACGCGCGACGCAGCACTCGCCGGCACCGCCCTCCTGCTCGCGCACGCGCTGTTCAAGGCGGCCCTGTTCCTCACGGTCGGCATCGTCGACCACGCCGCGGGGACGCGCGACAAGCGGAAGCTGTCGGGCCTCGGGCGGCGGATGCCCTGGCTCGCCGCATTCGCGACGGTGGCGGCCGCGTCGATGGCGGGGCTCCCGCCACTGCTCGGCTTCGTGGCGAAGGAGGCGGTGTTCACGGCGCAGCTCGAGGCCGCGGCATCCGGCGAACCGGGCGCAGCCTGGGCCTGGGCGGCACTCGCGACCGCGGTGGTCGGGTCGATGCTCACCTTCGCGTACAGCTGGCGCTTCGTCGATGGCGCGTTCGGTTCGCGCCCGGGCGCCGATCCGACCCCGGTGCACCGCGAGCCCGCGATGATGTCGTTCGCGCCCGGCGTCCTCGCCGCCGCCTCGCTCGCGACCGCGTTCGCCCTCCCGCTCAGCGAGCCGCTGCTCGACGCCTACGCGAAGACCCTGCCCGGCCCGACCGACTACCACCTCGCGCTCTGGCACGGCCTCGAGCCGGCGCTCGCGATCTCGGCACTAGTGTTCGGCGTCGGCGCACTGCTCGTGTGGCAGCGCGACGCGGTCGGCCACGCCCAGGCCGCGGTGCCCGACACGATCGACGCCGGGCGCGGGTACATCCGACTCGTGGGCGCGATCGACCGCGGCGCGGCGCGGGTCACCACGCTCATCCAGTCCGGGGGCCTTCCGGGCTACCTCGCCGTGATCGTCGCGGTGTTCATCCTCGGCCTCGGCGGCGCGGCGGCGGCGAACGGCACGTGGCCCACCGACATCCGGCTCGCGGACGGCTGGGCGCAGCCCGTGATCGCCCTGGCCATGATCATCGCCGCCTCGGCGGCCGTCGTCGTGCGGCAGCGGCTGACCGCCGTGCTGCTCGTCGGCGCGACCGGCTACGGCATGGTGCTCATCTTCGGCATGGGCGGCGCGCCCGATCTCGCGCTCACGCAGGCGCTCGTCGAGACCCTGACGATCGTGGTCGTCGTGCTCGTGCTCCGTCGACTTCCGCGACAGGTGACCGGTCGGCGCGCGGTCGTCAGGGCGCCGCTCCGCATCGCGCTCGGCGCGCTCGCCGGCATCGTCATGGCCGTCGTCGGCGTGGTCGCACTCGGGTCGCGCATGCAGCCGACCATCGCCGGAGGGCTGCCGGCGCTCGCCGAGGAGGCGCACGCGAAGAACCTCGTGAACGCGCTGCTCGTCGACATCCGCGCCTGGGACACGCTCGGCGAGATCTCGGTGCTCGTCGCGGTCGCGACGGGCGTCGCGAGCCTCATCTTCGTCTCGGGGCGCCAGGGGGGTGCGCCGCGCCTGGAGGACGTCGACCGGCGCAGTCGCCTTCGGCCGGTGCCGGAACAGGCCGCCTCCATGCGCGCGGCACGTCGTCCGCTCGCCGACGTCGAGCACGAGACCGACGCCGCCGCCGAGGCCGCGGCGACCCGCCAGACCTGGCTCCTCGCCGGTCGCACCCTCTCGCCGCGCAACCGCTCGATCCTCATCGAGGTGCTCGTGCGCCTGCTCTTCCACCCGGCGATCGTGGTCTCGGTGTTCCTGCTCTTCGTCGGCCACAACGCACCCGGGGGCGGCTTCGCCGGCGGGCTCCTCGCCGGGCTCGCGCTCGTCGCACGCTACCTCGCCGGAGGTCGGTACGAGCTCGGTGAGGCGGCTCCCGTCGATGCGGGCCTCCTGCTCGGCACGGGCCTGTTCGTGGCCGCCGGCACCGCGGCATCCTCGCTGGTCTTCGGCCTCACGGTGTTCGAGTCGTCCTGGTTCGAGACCGAGGTGCCCGTGCTCGGAACGCTCTCGATCGGCACGTCGACCCTGTTCGACATCGGCGTGTACCTCGTGGTGGTCGGTCTCGTCCTCGACATCCTGCGCACGCTCGGCGCCGAGATCGACCGCCAGATCGACGAGGCCGGCCCCGACGCCGTTCCCGCCGACCCCGCGGAGGTGCCCGCATGACCGCCTCGCTGACGCTCGTCATCGTCGCCGCCGTGCTCTTCGGCACCGGCCTCACGGTCATGCTCGAACGCAGCCTCACGCGTGTGCTCATCGGGTTCCTCCTCGTCGGCAACGGCGTGAACCTGTTCATGTTCGTCATGGGCGGGATGCCGGGGCTCGCGCCGATCCTCGGCGAGGGCGTCGACCCCGACGCGATGTCCGACCCGCTGCCGCAGGCGTTCGTGCTCACCGCGATCGTCATCAACCTCGGCATCACCGCGTTCATGCTGGCGCTCATCTACCGCAGCTGGTGGCTCGCCCAGCTCGGCGAGCGCGGCGACCTCATCGGCGACGAGGACGAGATGGCCGAGGACGCCGAGGAGACCGCGGACCTCTACCGCAGCTCCGAGGAGGACGATCGCGCCGTGCAGGCCGTGCTCGACGCGAGCGACGAGGACGGGGATCGCGAATGACCGACGCGCTCGTGCCCCTGATGGTGCTGCTGCCGCTCATCGGCGCGGCGGTCGCGCTCATGCTGGGCCGCCGCCAGCGCGCGCAGATGGCGGTGAGCACGGTCGTGCTCGCCGCGGTCGCGGCGATCGCCGCGGTGCTGCTCGCGCGGGTCGACGCGTCGGGCTCGGGCATCGCGGTCGCGGTCGGCGCGTGGCCGCCGCCGTTCGGCATCGTGCTCGTCGTCGACCGGCTGTCGGCGATCATGATCATCATCTCGGCGCTCATGCTGCTCGGCGTGCTCGTCTACGCCGTCGGCCAGGGCATCGCCGACCAGCACCGCGAGACGCCGGTCTCGATCTTCCACCCGACCTACCTGATCCTGTCGGCGGGCGTCTTCAACGCGTTCATCGCCGGCGACCTGTTCAACCTCTACGTCGGCTTCGAGATCCTGCTGTCGGCGAGCTACGTGCTGCTCACGCTCGGCGGCACGGGCGAGCGCATCCGGGCGGGCGTGACGTACATCATCGTGAGCCTCGTGTCGTCGCTGTTCTTCCTCAGCGCGATCGCACTCGTCTACGGTGCGACCGGCACCGCGAACATCGCGCAGCTCTCGGTGCGCCTCGCTGAACTCCCGCAGGACGTCCAGCTGATCCTGCACCTGCTGCTGCTCATCGCGTTCGGCATCAAGGCCGCGGTCTTCCCGCTGTCGTTCTGGCTGCCCGACTCGTACCCGACGGCGCCCGCCCCGGTCACGGCCGTGTTCGCGGGCCTGCTCACGAAGGTCGGCGTCTACGCGATCATCCGCACCGAGACGGTGCTCTTCCCCGAGTCCGACCTGTCGACGCTGTTCCTCGTGATCGGCGGGCTGACGCTCGCGGTCGGCATCCTCGGTGCGCTCACGCAGGCCGACATCAAGCGCCTGCTCTCGTTCACGCTGGTCAGCCACATCGGGTACATGATCTTCGGCATCGGGCTCGCGAGCGTCGCGGGCCTCGCGGCGACGATCTACTACGTCATCCACCACATCAGCGTGCAGACGACGCTGTTCCTCACGACCGGGCTCATCGAGCGATTCGGCGGGTCGACGTCGATCACGCGCCTCGGCGGACTGCGTCGCGCGTCGCCGATGCTCGCCGTGCTGTTCTTCGTGCCGGCGATGAACCTCGGCGGCATCCCGCCGTTCTCCGGCTTCCTCGGCAAGGTGGGACTGTTCGTCTCGGGGGCGGATGCCGCGGGCGGCGCGACGCCGTCGACCGAGACCCTCGGCACCTCGACGCCGGGACCGGACTGGCTGATCTGGACGGTCGTCGCGATCGGCGCGGCGACCTCGATCGTGACGCTCTACGCGCTGGCACGGTTCTGGAACCTCGCGTTCTGGCGACCGAAGGCCGAGCTCGAGGGGTACCGCTCACGGCTCATCGACTCGGTGCAGGAGGCGCCCGGCGCGACGACCGTCGTCGCGACGCGCACGACGCCGGTGCTCATGCTCGCCGCGACCGCCGCGCTCGTGGCGCTGACCCTCGCCCTCACGGTCTTCGCCGGCCCGCTGTTCGAGCTGTCGAGCCGCGCAGCCGAGAACCTGCGCGACGCGAGCGTGTACGTCTCGATCGTCTTCCCGGGGGGTGTGCGATGACGGATGCCGCGCGCGACCCGGCCACGACGGCCGCGGGTTCCGGCGCGTCGCCGGCCGCGCCGGGGCCGCCGTCGCCGCCGTCGCCGCCACCGCGGACCCGGCCCGAGGACCTCACCCGATGGCAGGCGGTGTGGCGGCAGCTGCCGCTCCTCGCCGCCCTCGTCGCGCTGTGGATCTTCCTCTGGGACCACGTCGACGTGCTCACCGTCACCACGGGCGTGATCCTCGCGATCGCCGTCACGCGCGCGCTCTACCTGCCGCCCGTCCTCCTCAGCGGCCGATTCAACCCGTGGCGCGGGCTGCTGCTCGGACTGTGGATGATGCTCGACGTCGCCGTCGCATCGGTGCAGGTCGCCGCTCGGGCGGTGTGGCCGGGCTGGACGCCGATGAACGCGATCATCGCAGTCCAGCTCCTCACGCGCTCCGACCTCGTGACGACGCTCACGGCCGAGGCGATCACGGTCGTGCCGGGCACGGTCGTGGTCGACATCGACCGCGAGCGCGGGCTGCTCTACCTGCACGCCCTCGGAACGCGCACCGAGGCCGACCTGGTCGGGGTCCGACGGCACGTGCTCGCCACCGAGGAACGCATCGTGCTCGCCATCGGCACGCACGAGCAGGCGGAGGCCGTCCGCGCGGCGCGCCGGCACCGTCGCGCCACGGGACGGAAGCTCGAGGCCGCGCGCCCCGAGCCGGAGGAGCTCGCCGAACGGGAGGACGACGCATGAGCGCGCTGGCCGTCATGGGCATCATCGCGGGCGTGATGTTCGGCATCGGCGCGATCGCGGCGCTCGTCCGCATCATCCGGGGTCCGACGATCCTCGATCGCGCCCTCGCGACCGACGTGCTCCTCGCGATCGCCATGTGCGGGCTCGCCGCCGAGATGTCGATCAACCGGCACACCGACACGCTCGTGGTGCTCCTCGTGCTCGCGCTGTTCGCGATCGTCGGCTCGATCGCGATCGCCCGGTTCATCGGGAAGGAGGACCGCTCGTGACCCTCACCGAGATCGGGATCGGCGCGCTCATCCTGCTGAGCGGCTTCCTCTCGATGGCGGCCGGCGTCGGCGCACTGCGCTTCCCCGACGTGCTGACCCGGCTGCACGCGGCGACCAAGCCGCAGGTGCTGGGCCTCGCGGTCGTACTCCTCGCGATCGTGCTGCGCGTGCCCGCGTGGGGCGTGGTCTCGACCGTCGTGCTCATCATGACGTTCCAGCTGCTCACCCAGCCGATGACCGCGCACATGCTCGGCCGCGCCGCCTACCGCACCGACGCCCTGCGCCGCGACCTCCTCATCGAGGACGACCTGGGTCGCGACATCGCCGAGCACGAGCAGGAGCGCGACGACGACCGTCGGGTGCCCTGACCGGGCAGCCCGGCGCTCAGCCGCGCCCGGTGAAGTGCGGCGCGCGCTTCTCCTGGAATGCCGCGAAGCCCTCCCGGTAGTCGTCGGTGTCGCAGAGCGCCGCCTGGGCGCGATTCTCGTCCGACATCGACGCCCAGAGGCCGTGCCGGTGGTCGCGCAGGTCGGCGATGAGCCGCTTCGACGCCACGAAGGCCTGGGTGGGGCCGGATGCCGCGTCCCGCGCCGCGGCACGCGTGGCCTCGAGCACCTCGTCGGCGGGGAAGACCCGCGAGAAGAGCCCGGCCGCGACGGCCTCGGCACCCGACATGAGCCGCCCCGTGACGATGAGATCCATCGCGCGGTGCGCGCCGAGGCGCTCGTAGAACAGCGCGTGGCCGCCGGAGTCGAGCGTCGCGCCGAGGTTCTTGAACGGCGAGCCGATCTTCGCGCTGTCGGCGACGTACACGATGTCGCTCGCGATGAGGAGGCCGAGGCCGACGCCGAGGCACGCGCCGTGCGCGACGGCGAACGTCGGCGCGGGGAAGCGCGCCATCCGCTTCAGCAGCGGTTCGACCCGCGCGCCGAGGTAGCCCTGCACGTCGTCGTCACGCGGGTCGACGCCCGCTATGTCGCGCCCGGCGCAGAACGCGCGTCCCTCGCCGCGGAGCACGAGCGCGCGCACGTTCGTGTACTCGGCCTGGTCGTAGGCCTCGCCGAGTTCGGCGAGCGCCTCCTCGTTCAACGCGTTCAGCTTCTCGGGGGCGTTCAGCGTGATCTCGGCCACGCCGTCGTGGATCTCGAGCTCGATCATTGCGGTCCTCTTCGTCGTGTCGGCCGCTCGGGGGTCGTTCTGCGACATCCGCGCGGCCGGCTGCTCGAGCGGATGACGCGAAGTGACCCCCTGAGCGGGGGAGCGGGTGGGCGGGAGCGGGTGGGCGGGCGGGTGGGGCTACACGTCGTAGTCGACCACGACGCGGTCGGATGTCGCGTGCGACTGGCAGGTGAGCACGTATCCGCGCTCCAGTTCCTCGGGCTCGAGCGCGTAGTTCTCGGTCATGTTCACGCTGCCGTCGACCACCCGTGCGCGGCAGGTGCCGCAGACGCCGCCGGCGCACGCGAACGGCACGTCGGAGCGCACGCGGAGCGCCGCGTTGAGGATCGACTCGTTCGCGCTGACGGGGCTGTCGACCGTCGACGACAGCCCGTCGAGCGTGAACTCGATCGCGACCGTCGGCTCGCCGCGCTCGACCGTGACCGGGCGGCCGTGCCGGGGCTCCGTCGCGCGGTCGGCGTCGGTCGTGAAGAGCTCGTAGCGAACCCGACCGGATGGCACGCTCCGCGCCTCGAGCGTGTCGCGCGCGAGCTGCACGAGCTCGAACGGCCCGCACAGGAACCACTCGTCGACCGTCGCCGGCGGGATGAGCGCGTCGAGCATGCGCTCGAGCTTCTCGGTGTCGATGCGCCCGGAGAGCAGCGGCGCGGTGCGCTGCTCGCGCGAGAGCACGTGGTGCAGCGCGAGGCGCGACGGGTAGCGGTCCTTCAGCTCGGCGAGCTCCTCGAGGAACATCACGTCGCGGGTCGACCGGTTCGTGTAGACGAGCGTGAATCGCGCGTCGTCGGACCGGGCGAGCACGGTGTGCGCGAGCGCCATGAGCGGCGTGATGCCCGAGCCGGCGGCGATGCCGACGACGTGCTTGCCGTCGAGCGAGTCGAGCCCGGAGGTGAACGTGCCCTGCGGGCTCATCACGTCGATGCGGTCGCCCGCGGCGAGCTCGGTGTTCGCCCAGGTCGAGAAGCGCCCGCCGAGGTCGCGCTTGATGGCGACCGAGACGCTCCCGCGCACGGGCGGGCGGCAGATCGAGTACGACCGGCGGAGCTCGTGCCCGTCGAAGTCGCGCCGCAGTGCGACGTACTGGCCGGGCAGGTACGCGTAGTCGTCGGCGAGCTCGTCGGGCACCGCGAAGGTGACCTCGACCGCGTCGTCGGTCAGCGGCCGCACCTCGGCGACCTCGAGCGAGTGGAACCGGGCGCGGCGACGCTTCGGAGCGGTGTCGCCGCCGACCGCGCTCGCGAGGAACGCGTCCGCGATCGCGGCATCCGTCTCGAGCGTGCCCGAGGCAGCAGGGGTCTCGATACGGGGCTGCGCCCCTACTCGACCACCGGACGTGGTCGAACCGATGTTGATCGCGGCCATCAGAGCACCTTGAAGTAGTCGAAGGGCTCGAGGCAGTCGCGGCACTCGTAGAGCGCCTTGCACGACGTCGAGCCGAAGCGGGCGAGTTCGCGGGTGTTCAGGGAGTCGCAGCGCGGGCACTTGACGGCCATCTGCAGCCGGATCGGCCCCGCGTCGCGCACGGGCGCGTTCCCCGACGGCGCCTGGATGCCGTACTGCCGCAGCTTGTCCTTGCCGGACTCGCTCATCCAGTCGGTCGTCCACGCGGGCGAGAGCACCATGCGCACGTCGACGTCGTCGTAGCCGGCGTGCGTGAGCGCGAGCACGACGTCGTCGCGCATGGCGTCCATCGCGGGGCATCCGCTGTAGGTCGGCGTGAGCTCGACGCGCACGGCGCCGCCCTCGTCGATCGCGACCGAGCGCAGCACCCCGAGGTCCTCGATGGTGAGCACGGGCACCTCGGGGTCGGTCACGGTCGCGGCGACGTCCCAGGCGGCACGGGCCGCGGGGTCGGTCGGCACGGGACGGGCGACGGATGCCGCGGCATCCGCCTCGACGCCCGCGCCGGGCCGCACGTCGGCCGCGGTCACCACGACGCCCCCGGGTGCGCGCGGGCGAGCACCTGCATCTCGGCGAGCAGCGGGCCGAGGTGCTCGGTGTGCTTCCCCTCGCGGCCGCGGCCGTCGACGACGAACGCGAGCCGGCCCTCGGGCCGGGCGAGGTCGGCCTCGGCGAACACCTGGTCGATGACCGCGTCGAACGACTCGCGCAGCGACGACGGCAGCGGCGCGACGCCGTCGGCGGCGAGCCGCGCGGCGACGTCGTCGTCGCGGAACAGCTCCTCGACGTACGGCCACGTCTGCTCGACCGCGCGGATCATGCGACGGCGCGACTCGTCGGTGCCGCCCGCGAGGCGGAGGGTCCACTGGATCGCGTGGTCGCGGTGGTAGTCGACCTCCTTCGACGCCTTCGCCGCGATCGCGGCGAGCGTGGCGTCCGTCGACCCCTCGAGACCGCGATAGAGCTCGACGAGGTACGTCGAGACGAAGAGCTGCCGGGCGATGGTGTGCGCGAAGTCGCCGTTCGGCTGCTCGAAGAGCCACGCGTTGCGGAACTCAGGCTCGTCGCGGAAGTACGCGAGGTCGTCCTCGCTGCGCCCGTCGTGCGTGCCCGCGTAGTGCAGCAGCGAGCGCGCGTGCCCCAGCAGGTCGAGGGCGATGTTGCCGAGCGCGACGTCCTCCTCGAGCTCGGGGGCGCGCGTGATCCAGTCGCCGAGGCGCTGCGCGAGCACGAGCGCGTCGTCGCCGAGGCCGAGCGCGTAGGCCGCGACATCCGCGGATGCCTCGTGGCCGGCGCCGGCCGCCTCGCCCGCGTACTCCTCGGCGAGCGCGACGCGGTCGACGGTGACGTCGCCGTGGGGGTCCAGGTCGGCGCTCACAGGTGCTTCACCCCTTCGGACTTCGTGTAGTACACCGCGTGCCGGTAGTTCTTGCCGGCCGGGCTCTCGAAGAAGGCGCCCTTCGCGTCGGGGTCGCTGGTCGTGACCGCGTCGGCGGGCACGACCCAGATCGACACGCCCTCGTTGCGGCGCGTGTACAGGTCGCGGGCGTTGCGCACGGCCATGTCGGCGTCGGGCGCGTGCAGCGACCCGACGTGCACGTGGCTCAGTCCGCGGTTGGCGCGCACGAAGACCTCCCACAGGGGCCAGGCCTCGGTGCCGGTCTCGCCGGGGGTGCTCATCTCGTCTCCTCGTCTCGGTCCGCTCCGTCGCGGATCGGTGGGTCTGTGTGTCGGCGCGAACGCCGACCGGGTCGGGCCGTGCGCGGCGCTCAAGCGGCGGCCGCCGCCTTGGCGGCTTGCTTGCGGGCGTACTCGGCCGCGGCCTCGCGCACCCAGGCGCCCTCCTCGTGGGCCTCGCGGCGGCGACGGAGGCGCTCGGCGTTGGCGGGTCCGCGTCCGGCGAGCACCTCGTTGAACTCGTGCCAGTCGATCTCGCTCATGTCGTACGCCTGGCGCTCCTCGTTCCACGTCAGGTTCGGGTCGGGGAGCGTCACGCCGAGCACCTCGGCCTGGGGCACGAGCATGCCGACGAAGCGCTGGCGCAGGTCGTCGTTCGAGAAGCGCTTGATGTTCCACGCCATCGACTGCGCCGAGTTCGGCGACTCGTCGTCGGGCGGCCCGAACATCATGAGGCTCGGCCAGTACCACCGGTTGACCGCGTCCTGCGCCATCTCGCGCTGGGCCTCGGTGCCCTGCATGAGCTCGAGCAGGATCTCGAAGCCCTGGCGCTGGTGGAACGACTCCTCCTTGCAGATCCGCACCATCGCGCGGCCGTACGGCCCGTACGAGGCGCGGCACAGCGGCACCTGGTTGCAGATCGCGGCGCCGTCCACGAGCCATCCGATGGCCCCCATGTCGGCCCAGGTCGGGGTCGTGTAGTTGAAGATCGAGGAGTAGCGGGCGCGGCCCTCGATGAGCTGCTGCATCATCTCTTCCCGCCCGATGCCGAGCGTCTGCGCGGCGGAGTAGAGGTAGAGGCCGTGGCCCGCCTCATCCTGCACCTTGGCCATGAGGATGGCCTTGCGCTTGAGGCTCGGCGCCCGCGAGATCCAGTTGGACTCGGGCTGCATGCCGATGATCTCGGAGTGCGCGTGCTGGCTGATCTGCCGGATGAGGGTCTTGCGGTACGCATCGGGCATCCAGTCGCGGGGCTCGATGCGCGAGTCCTGCGCGATGAGGTCGTCGAAGCGCGCCTGGGCCTCGTCGTTCTCGACCACGGTCAGGTCGGCGGGTGCGGTCATCGTCGACTCCAATGCTCTCGGGACCGGATGGTGCGCGGTGCTGCGACCACTTTACCAACCGATCGTTCAGTTAGTATATGCTGAGGTTCTGCGCCGGGGCAATCAGGGCCGCCGGCGACTCCCCCGCACTCGATGAGGAGCAGCGCATGACGGATGTCGCGACGGAACGCCAGGGCGCCGATCGGCCTGCCGACGAGCAGGCGGATGCCGCGGCATCCGCTCGTCTCAATCGCGAGATGATGCAGCGCGACCTCGCCTCGGCCATGCTCGGCATGGTCGTCGAGCGCGACGATCCCGGGCACGCCGTCGTCTCGATGCGCGTCCGCGAGGACATGACCAACGGGTTCGCCATCACCCACGGCGGGCTCGTCTTCACGCTGGCCGACACGGCCTTCGCGATCGCCTGCAACGAGGACCACCGGGTCACCGTCGCCGCGGGCGCCGACATCACCTTCCTGAAGTCCACCGTCGCGGGGCAGACGCTCACCGCGACCGCCGTGCGCCGCGCCCGCAGCGGCCGCACGGGCCTCTACGACGTGACGGTCGTCGACGAGCTGGGCGACGCGGTCGCCGAGTTCCGCGGCCGCTCCATCTCCACCAACCGCACCATCTGACCCCGGGAGCCACCGTGTCGACGACGACCCTTCCGCAGAACTCCGCCGAGATCCGCCCCACCGTCTCGGGCCTCGTGCCCGCCGCACCCGACGAGCTCGACCCCGAGGAGCGCATGAGCCGCGCCGAGATCGAGGCGCTCCAGCTCGAGCGGCTGCAGTGGACCGTGCGGCACGCCTACGAGAACGTGCCGCTCTACACGCGCAAGTTCGACGAGCACGGCGTGCACCCCGACGACATCCAGAGCCTGGCGGATGTCGCGAAGCTCCCCTTCACGACGAAGGCCGACCTGCGCGAGACGTACCCGTTCGGCATGTTCGCCGTGCCGATGGAGCAGGTGGCGCGCATCCACGCGTCATCCGGCACCACCGGCCGGCCGACGGTCGTCGGGTACACGCACGACGACCTCGACCGATGGGCGACGCTCGTCGCGCGCTGCCTGCGCGCGTCCGGCGTGCGCCCCGGGATGAAGGTGCACAACGCGTACGGCTACGGCCTCTTCACGGGCGGCCTCGGCGCGCACGCCGGCATCGAGAAGCTCGGCGCGACCGTCATCCCGATGTCGGGTGGTCAGACCGCGCGCCAGGTGCAGCTCATCCGCGACTTCGAGCCCGACGCCATCATGTGCACGCCGAGCTACCTGCTGACGATCGCCGACGCGATGGAGGAGGCGGGCATCGATCCGCGTTCGACGTCGCTGAAGGTCGCGATCCTCGGCGCCGAGCCGTGGACGAACGAGATGCGCCGTCGCATCGAGGAGCGCATCGGCCTCGACGCGGTCGACATCTTCGGGCTCTCCGAGGTCATGGGCCCGGGCGTCGCCAACGAGGCGGTCGAGACGAAGGACGGCCCGCACGTCTGGGAGGACCACTTCCTGCCCGAGGTCATCGACGGCGAGACGGGCGAGCCGCTCGCCGACGGCGAGCGCGGCGAACTCGTCTTCACGTCGCTCACGAAGGAGGCCTTCCCGGTCATCCGGTACCGCACGCGCGACCTCACGCGCCTGCTGCCCGGCACCGCGCGCCCCGGCATGCGTCGCATCGAGAAGATCACGGGCCGCAACGACGACATGATCATCCTGCGCGGCGTGAACCTCTTCCCGACGCAGATCGAGGAGCTCGTGCTCGGCATCGAGCACCTCACGCCGCACTTCATCCTCGAGCTCACCCGCACCGGCCACATGGACGACCTCACCGTGCGCATCGAGCGCCACCCCGACCTCGAGGTCGAGGCATGCCGGGCGGCGACCGTCGTGCTCGCCGGGCGCATCAAGGAGTTCATCGGCTCGTCGGTGACCGTCCGGCTGGAGGAACCCGGCACGCTGCCCCGCAGCGAGGGCAAGTACAAGCGCGTGTACGACCTGCGCGAGCCGCGCTGATGCGCGACTCCGGCGCGCTCGCCGCCGATCGGACGCGAATGGGCGCTCGGGCGCCGCTCCCGACGCCGAATCGCGTCCTTTCGCGGCGTGGGCGGGCGGGGATGCGAGACTGAAGCGGATGTCTCAGAACACGACGCTCCGGCGAGGACGCCCCGGCTACGACCAGCAGGGCATCCTCGAGGTCGCCGTCACGGCCTTCAACGAGTACGGCTACGACGCGACGTCGATGGGCGTGCTCGCCGACCGGCTCGGCCTGTCGAAGTCCGCGATCTACCACCACTTCAGCTCGAAGGACGAGATCCTCGACCGCGCGCTCGACCAGGCGCTGGGCTCGCTCGAGGGCGTGCTCGACGAGACCGAGGCGGCGGGCGGCAGTGCGGCCGACCGCCTCGACGGGGTGCTGCGCGGCGCGGTCCGCGTGCTCGTGGCCGAGCTGCCGTACGTCACGCTGCTGCTGCGCGTGCGCGGCAACACCGAGGTCGAGCGGCGCGCGCTCGCGCGACGGCGCGCGTTCGACAAGCGCGTCACGGCGCTCGTCGCCGAGGCGCAGGCCGAGGGCTCGCTGCGCTCCGACATCGACGTGCGCATCGTCGAGCGGCTCCTGTTCGGAATGATCAACTCGATCGTCGAGTGGTACCGGCCCGGAGGGCGAGAGGATGCCGCGCGGCTGGCCGACGACGTGGTCGCGGTCGCGCTCGACGGGCTGCGCGTGCCCGCCGACGCCGCGCGCGCCTGATCCGTCCGCGCCGCGACCCGGTCGTCGTCAGGATCGGCGGGTCGCGGCGGCACGGCACCCGCCCATCGTGACGACGACCGACGGTGAACCGCGCCTCAGCGACGGCCCTCGGCCCCCGCGACGTCGGGATGCTCGGGCGGCAGCCCGTGGCGCTTCCCTGCGCGCAGCAGTTCGAGGTTGCGCCGCTCCCAGTCGAGCATCTCCTGCCGCATGCCCTCGAAGATCCGGCTCTCGCCGCATGACGGGAGCGTGCGACCGCACACGCACGACCCCGGCTTCCTCGGGTCGGGGTGATGGAACGCCTGCAGTCGCCAGAGCGCGACCATCGCCGTGTCGACCCGCTTCGCGGTGAGCTGGGTCGCGCGCTCGGCGCGCCGAACGCGGTCATCGCGCAGCTGGTCCTGGAGCGCCGTGCCGACCTCGCTCGCGGTGTCGATGGCGCCCGCCCGCAGCTGGTCGCGCTCTGCCGTGAGCCGGGCGACCAGCGCCGCCGACTCCGCGGCGGCGGTCGTCGCCGCCGAGGCCGCGTCGCGCGCGTCGCGATCGTGGGACTCGAGGATGCCGCGCCACAGCGCGATGTGCTCGCGGTCGCGCTGCTCCGCCCGCTCGGGCCCGAGGTGCGACCGGCAGTGGCCGCACACCACCTGATCGGACGCCGACGCGAACCGGAAGCGCTGCACGCTCCCGCAGCAGAGGCACGGCACGTCGACGTCGGCGTGGAGCGGGTGCTGGTGGGGCATGCGGTCCAGCGTGACCGGCGGCGGGGGCGCGGTCAAGTCGGCGGTTGGCGCGGGCCTGCCGACGCACGCCGGACGGGCCCTCTCCTAGCGATCCAGCTGCAGTCGCGACCAGGCCAGCGCGCACAGCGCTCCGAACGCGAGCGGCACCGTCGGCACGGTGAGCAGGGCCGCTGCGGGCACCTCGTCGGGCGCGATCGCCCAGAGCGCGGGCGCGACGAACGGCACCCACGCGCCGACGTCGGCGATCGCCGAGACCTGCGCGACCACGATGATGCCGACGGTCGCGGCGATGCCGGGCAGCAGGCCGCGCCCGATCGTCGCGACCCATCCGGCCGGCACGGCGATGAGTGCGGAGAGCACGACGAGCACCGGGATCCGGACGATCGCGCCGACGCCCGCGGCATCCGTCGCGCCGAAGCCCATCGCGAACCCGACGATCGCGACGACGACCGTGAGCGCGATCGCGACGACGACCGACCAGATGACGTAGACGGCGAGCTTGCCGAGTGCGATCGCCGGGCGCGACACCGGCAGGCCGAACAGCGCCGCGACGGTGCCGTCGGCGAACTCGCGGCCGAACATCCAGCTGAGGGCCACGCCGAAGGCGAGCACCCCGGCGGCCGCGGTGATCTGCAGCACGACGCCCACCAGGCCCGCCCACCCGGGCACGCCCGCGAGCGGGCCGAGCTTGGCGAGCACCTGTTCGTCGCCGGACGCCGCGGCGAGTAGCATCCCGAGCGCGAGCACGCCCACGCCGATGACCAGGAGGGCGGTCGTCGAGGCCATGACGCGCGACGCGATCGCCTTGCGCGCCTCGACGGCGACGGCCACGCGGAGCGCACCGCGCCGGAGGCCCGCGGCTCGGCCGGTGCTCGGGGCCGCTTCGATCCGCGCGCCGCTCATGCCGCCGCCCTCCGGCGCTCGTCGTCGCCGTGCACGAGCGCGAAGAACGCCCGTTCCAGGTCGAATCCCGCCGGGTCGAGGGACCCGATGATTCGCCCGTCGTTGACGACCGTGATCCGGTCGGCGACGCGCGCGACCTCGTCGAGGTGGTGGCTCGAGACGAGGATGCCCGCTCCCGCCGCCGCGCGACGGAGCAGCGACTCGCGCAGGACGATGACGCCCGCCGGGTCGAGGCCGTTCGTCGGCTCGTCGAGGACGATGGCCTCGGGCTCGTGCAGCAACGCGCCGGCGATGCCCACGCGCTGGCGATTTCCGAGCGAGAGGCGGCTCGCCCTGACCCCCGCGTAGCGGACGAGGTCGAACTCGTCGATCGCCCGGTCGACGGCCGCCGCGATGCGACGGCGCTCGACGCCGTGCAGCCGCGCCGCGATCTCGAGGTTGGCGCGCCCGGTGAGCTCGGCGTAGGCGAGCGGGTGCTCGACGAGGTGGCCGACGCCGGCCCAGGTCGCGGCGTCGGCCCGGCTCAGGTCGACGCCGCGAACGCGCACCGTGCCCGAGTCGGGCCGCAGCATGCCGAGGAGCAGTAGCATGAGGGTCGTCTTGCCGGCACCGTTCAGGCCGACGAGCGCGTGGATCTCGCCGGCGGCCACGTCGAGGTCGATGCCGTGCACGCCGGCGCCGCCGCGGAATGCCCGCGTGACGCCTCGCGCCTCGAACCGGGCGGCGGCGTTCATGAGCCGACCTCGAGGACATCGAGGGCTCGCTCGATCGCGTCGGCGAGCGTGGTCCGCTCGTCCTCGGCCCACATGAAGAGCCCTGCGACGAGGGCGGCGAGCACGGATGCCGCGGCGACGCGCGCCACGTCGGGGGCCGCGCCGTCGGCGACGAGCTGCTCGACGATCGCGCGCTCGGTGTTGCCCGTGTTGCGCCACATCGCGCCGCGGAGCGACGGCGTCGTCGCGGCGATGCGAACGCGACGGCGGATGATCGGCGTCTCGGGCTCGGGCAGCGCGCGCCACGCCTCGCGGATGCCGCGGGCGGCTCGGAGGAGCGGCGGGACCTCCCGTGGTTGCGCGGCGATCGCCGCGGTGAGCTGCGGGTCGTACGGGTCGTCGAGGAGCAGGTGCTCCTTCGCGGGGAAGTACCGGAAGAACGTCATCTCGGTGACGCCCGCGGCGCGCGCGATCTGGGCGACGGTGGTCTGGTCGTAGCCCTGCCGTTCGAAGAGGTCGAGCCCGTGCTCGACGAGCGCGGCGAGCGTGCGTTCGCGCTTGGACGGTCGGCGGCCGGTATCGGTGGTCACAACAGAATGTTAGTTACTCACATTTTGACCGTCAAGGCCCCGCCCGCCGCGGTCCGCCCGTCCGTCCCCGGGCGCGGGGAGGTCACGCCCGAAGCGCCCGCCACTCGCGCTTCAGCCGGCCACCAACCCATCGATTGAACGGGTGCCGTAGGTCAGAGCCTCCGACTCGAGCGCGAGGCACGCTCCGGCCACGAGGTCCACGCACGGGAGGGCCCACCCGCCCAGTCCGAGGAAGAAGTCGTCGGGATCGACGCCGTACCCGCACGTGGTCGGATCCCAACTCGTCTGGGTGCAGTCGATGCTGACGTCCCTGAACAACTGCTTCCATTTCGATTCCAGCGAATCGCCCAGGGGAAGCACGGAAGGCAGGTACGCGAAGCCCCCGATCGTGTACGGATTTCCGGACTTGTCATCTTCGAGGCCGTAGATGCCCCAGCCGGTGCAACCCTCCAGGGTCTCGCATCCCACGGTCAGGGTGGGCGTGAGGGCCTGCCAGAGGAAGACCGAGTACGCACGGTCGGCGGCGACCACGGCCTGGTGCCACGCCGGCGAGGTACTGTCGAGGATGACCCATTCCTCATCGGCGTACAGGCCGCCGACCGTTGCGAGCAGCCCGTAGTCGTTGACCACCGTCGTCACTCCGGATACCAATCCGGCCTGAGCCTGCTGCGTCCAGTTCGACACGTACGTCGGCGTGCCCGGCCCGAACATCTCGTCGTACGTGCCCGAGGCGTTCGTCGAGGATCCGAAGCTCCCAGCGAATGACACGGCCACGTCGATCCCGCCGGCGATGACCTGCCACTCGGGGTCGGCCGCGTTGGCCACCGCCACGACGGTGCCGACCAGCGCGGAGAAGACCGACGCGATGACGTCCGGAGGCGTGTCGTGGGGCTTCTCGTAGTGCAGGTACGTGAACGTGCTGTTCTCGTTCCGCGCCTGCCCGATGTCCTCGACCAGTGCCGACTGCGCGTTCATCGCGTTCTTCACCCAGATCGCCCACCCGAGTTCGGTGCCGACCTGGGTCCGAACGGCATCCCAGGTCTTCTTCGAGACTCCCTTGACCGGCGCGAGCTTCTCGAGTTCCGATGCCCAGGGCACCAGGTAGTCGGAGACGTCGACGTCGTAGCGCGACCTGATGTCGTCGGTGCAGTAGGCCGAGTCCGCCGCGGGGCAGGTGATGGTCCGGCTCATCGCGCTGTACGCCTTGAGCGCGCCGCCGGTGAAGGCCGGGAACTGCACAGACGGCGACACCCACGCACCAGCCTTCGCGTCGAATCGGTACGTCTGGATGCCGGTCGGCCCCCGGCCGATCAACTCGGCCCGTCCCGCGTTCGCGGAACCCCGTGAGCCGATCGGCGTGAACCCGTCGACGTCGGCCGCCTGGATCGTGCCGTAGTACCGCGCATGGCGCCATCCGAGCGCGTCCGTGAATGCGGGACCGTCGACCCGCTGCTCGGAGGCCCACGTCGTCGAGGCCGACGTCGTCGTGCCCCACACCGTCATCCCTGTCGACTCCCGGCCGAGGAACTCGTCGCGCCCGTCACCGTCGACATCGGCCGCATGGATCGTGGCGTACCGGGAGGCGGTATCCCAGCCCGCAGCGTTGGAGAACGCCGAGATCGTGCCGATGTCCGCCCACTCGCCCGCGTCCTCCGCTCCGCCGGGATCGGTGAAGTCGAGCACCCGGACGCCGCCGCTGTCTCGCCCGTACACCTCGACATCACCGTCGCCGTCGATGTCGGCCGTGCCGATGGTCAGGTATCGGGACGGCTCCGACCACTGGTCGCCCGCGAACAGGCCGGCGCGGCCCTGGCGGATCCAGGTGCCGGACTCGAGCCCCCATACCTCCAGGCCGTTCGACCCGCGAGCGAACACCTCGTCACGCCCGTCGTCGTCGAGATCCCCCGTGTGGATCGTGAGGTAGTGCTCGGGCTCGCGCCATTCATCGGCCGCGAAGGCGCCCGTCTCGACGACCTGCCACTCATCGCCCTCGAGGGAGGCGGTCACGAGTCCCGTCAGGCCGAATCCGATCAGTTCAGCGCTCCCGTCGCCGTCGAGATCCCCGGACTGGATCACCGGGTAGTACGCCGCCGTGTCGAGCGGGTCGTCGTCCGCGAAGGGCTGGTCGACGGCATCCACGCCGATCCAGGATCTGCCGTTCCCGCCCAGCTCGGCGACGACGATGCCGCTCTCGGACCGGGCGTACACCTCATCGCGCCCGTCACGGTCGAGGTCGGCCGCGCCGATCGTCTCGTAGTGGCGCCTGAGGTCCCAGCCGTTCTCATCGGTCCAGCCGAGCCCACCGGCGACCACCATCGGTCGCCACTGACCGGTCTCGAGGTCGAAGTCCCATGCCTCGAGTCCGACGGAGGACCTGCCGAGCAGCTCGGCACTCCCGTCTCCGTCGAGGTCCGCGGTCTGGATCGTGCCCCAGTCGGCCGGTTCGGACCACTGCCCGTCGCCCCATCCGGGCAGGGCATACGCCGGTGTCGTGAGCCGGCCGGCCGCGGGTGGGCTGGGCGGCTTCCCCGTGGTGCCGCCGCGATCCATCGTGGCGGCACCGTGGGCTGTCGCCGCCTGCGCCGGTACGACCGAGCCGGCCATGCCCACGGCGGCCACGAACGTCGAGATCATGAGAAGGGCTGTCGTCTTCGACATCGAATCACTGCCTCTCGCGGTGTCGCCGCACAGTGTTGCGCATCGGCCGATGGTCCACAAGTGAGATGGTCCCCTCCGTTTCGGGCGGCCTGCGGTCGAGTGCCGCGCTGCGGCGGGGTGTGCGCGGAACGGCACCGGATGTCAGCCGCCTCCGCCAGAGTGGATGCATGCCCTCCCCCGACACCGCTCCAGACCTGCGCGCCGAGGCGCTCGCCGCGCTCCGCGAGCTCGTCGGCCGCGACGACGCCGAGTTCCACGACGGCCAGTTCGAGGCGATCGAGGCGCTCGTCGCCGGGCGTCGGCGGGCGCTGGTCGTGCAGCGCACGGGGTGGGGCAAGTCGGCCGTGTACTTCGTCGCGACCCTGCTGCTGCGCCGTCGGGGCGGCGGCCCGACCGTTCTCGTCTCGCCGCTGCTCGCGCTCATGCGCGACCAGGTCGCGGCTGCCGAGCGGGCGGGCGTGCGTGCCGTCTCGATCAACTCGGCGAACGCGCACGAGTGGCAGGAGGTGCTCGCGCGCCTCGACGCCGACGAGGTCGACGTGCTGCTCGTCTCGCCTGAGCGCCTGAACAACCCCTCGTTCCGCGAGCAGCAACTGCCGTCCCTCGTGCGCCGGCTCGGCATGCTCGTCGTCGACGAGGCGCACTGCATCAGCGACTGGGGGCACGACTTCCGGCCCGACTACCGGCGGCTGCGCGACCTCATCGCCGAGATCCCGGCCGACGTGCCGGTGCTCGCGACGACCGCCACGGCGAACAGCCGGGTCGTGGCGGATGTCGCGGAGCAGCTCGGAACCGACGTGCTGACGATCCGCGGACCGCTGGCCCGCTCCTCGCTGCGGCTCGGCGTGCTGCGCCTGCCCGACTCGACCGGCCGGCTGGCCTGGCTCATCGACCACCTCGACGACCTGCCCGGTTCCGGCATCGTCTACGCACTGACCGTCTCGGCCGCCGTCGACACGGCGCGTGTGCTGCGCGAGCGCGGCCATGACGTACGGGCGTACACGGGCCAGACCGACCCCGACGAGCGCGAGGAGTCCGAGGGACTCCTGAAGCGCAACGAGGTCAAGGCGCTCATCGCGACGAGCGCGCTCGGCATGGGCTTCGACAAGCCAGACCTCGGCTTCGTCGTGCACCTCGGGGCGCCGTCCTCGCCCGTCGCCTATTACCAGCAGGTCGGCCGGGCGGGGCGCGCGAGCGAGAACGCCGACGTGCTGCTCCTCCCCGGCCGCGAGGACCCGGCGATCTGGCACTACTTCGCGACGGCCTCGATGCCCGATGAAGATCGCGCGCGCCGCGTCATCGACGAACTCTCCGACGTGCCGCTCTCGACGCCGGCGCTCGAGGCGCGCGTCGACCTCCGGCGCACGCCCCTCGAACTGCTGCTCAAGGTGCTCGACGTCGACGGCGCCGTGCGCCGCGTGCAGGGCGGCTGGGTCGCGACCGGTGCGCCGTGGAGCTACGACGCCGAGCGCTACCGCCGCATCGCCGAGGAACGCCAGGCCGAACAGCGCCACATGCTCGAGTACGAGGCCACCGACGGGTGCCGCATGGCCTTCCTCCAGCATTCCCTCGACGACGACACGGCCGCACCGTGCGGACGCTGCGACCGGTGCGCGGGCGCCTGGTACCCGGGCGAGGTCGATGCGGATGCCGCGGCCGCCGCCGCGAGCGCCCTCGACCGGGTGGGCGTGCCGATCGAGCCGCGCCGCGCGTGGCCGACCGGCGCCGACCGGCTCGGCGTCCCCGTGAAGGGCCGCATCGCGCCCGCCGAGCAGACCGCCGAGGGCCGCGCGCTTGCGCGACTCACCGACCTCGGCTGGGGGTCGACGCTCCGCGAGCTCTTCACTCCGAACGCACCCGATGCGCCGCTGCCGCCGCGCGTGCTCGACGCATGCGTCCGGGTGCTCGCCGAGTGGGGATGGACGGAACGGCCCGTGGCCGTGGCATCCGTGCCCTCGCGCTCGCGCCCGCAGCTCGTCGACTCGCTCGCGCGCGGGCTCGCCGACGTGGGGCGACTGCCCTATCTCGGCGCGCTCGCGCTCGTCGACGGCGGGCCGACGGGCGGGCCCGGCGGCAACAGCGCGTTCCGCCTCGCCGGCGTCTGGAACCGCTTCTCCGCCGACGGCCTCGACGTGCCGGCGGGCGGCGTGCTGCTCGTCGACGACCTCGCCGACAGCCGCTGGACCCTCACCGTCGCCGCGCGCACCCTCCGGCAGGCGGGCGCGACCGACGTGCTGCCGTTCGCGCTCGCCCTCCGCGGCTGAAGCCCGTACCCGGTGGTCGAGTAGCGAGCGCAGCGAGCGTATCGAGACCCCGCACGGTCTCGATACGCGGGCCGCCGCCGTCGGCTGCTACTCGACCACCGAGCAGGCGGCTACCCGACGGGCACCGGCACCTGCTCCTTCGCCACGAGCGTGAGCACGTCGTACGTCGCCACGAGCTCGTCGTGCTGGTTCTTCAGCACAGCGTCCCAGCGCACCTCGCCGTACTCATCGGTC
This sequence comes from Agromyces sp. GXQ0307, assembly GCF_044769845.1. Classification (NCBI taxonomy): domain Bacteria; kingdom Bacillati; phylum Actinomycetota; class Actinomycetes; order Micrococcales; family Microbacteriaceae; genus Agromyces; species Agromyces sp. GXQ0307. Next base: position 630,502 of record NZ_JBIZVY010000002.1, read on the forward strand.
TCGCGGGGCGTGATCTGCTTCGCGGTGAGCTCGACGCGGATCTCGTCGCCGGGCGACACGGGCGTGATGAAGCGCAGGTTCTCGAGGCCCGAGTTCGCGAGCACCGGGCCCGGCGCGGCGTCGACGAACAGGCCCGCGGCCCACGACACGAGCAGGTACCCGTGCGCGACGCGCCCCGGGAAGAACGGGTTCGCGGCCGCGGCCGCCTCGTCCATGTGCGCGTAGAACGTGTCACCCGTGAAGTTCGCGAACGTCTCGATGTCCTCGAGCGTCACGGTGCGCGACGGCGACGCGACCTGGTCGCCGATGCGGAGCTCGGCGAGCGACTTCCGGAACGGGTGCGCCTCGCCGGCCTCCGCGTACGGTCGGGCCGCGGCGCCCGAGTGCCACACGCCAGTGAGGGCGGTGAGCATCGCGGGCGAGCCCTGCACGGCCGTGCGCTGCATGTGGTGGAAGACCGCGCGGATGCCGCCGAGCTCCTCGCCGCCGCCGGCGCGGCCGGGGCCGCCGTGCACGAGGTGCGGCACGGGCGAGCCGTGGCCGGTCGACGTGCGCGCGTCGTCGCGGTCGAGGAAGAGGAGGCGGCCGTTCATCGCAGCGATACCGGACGCGAGTGCGACCGCGACATCCGGATCGTGCGTGGCGACGCTCGTCACGAGCGAGCCGCCTCCGCGGGCGACGAGATCGACCGCCTGGTCGAGGGAGTCGTAGGCGATGACGGATGCCACGGGGCCGAAGGCCTCGACCTCGTGCACGGCGTCGGCCGTGGCATCCGTGAACTTCAGCAGCATTGGCGCGACGAACGCGCCGTCGGCGTCGACGCCCTCCGGTGCCTCGGTCGTCCCGATCACGAGTTCGCCGCCGGCGTCCTGCAGCTTCCGCACCTGGCGGAGCACCTCGTCGCGCTGTCCGAGCGACGCGAGCGGGCCCATGGTGACGCCCTCGGTGCGCGGGTCGCCGACCACGACCTTCTCCGCGAGGCGCGCCCGCACGGCATCGACGACCGCGTCGACGGAGGCCGCGGGCACGATCGCGCGACGGATGGCCGTGCACTTCTGCCCGGCCTTCGAGGTCAACTCGACGACGAGCTGCGAGACGTACGCGTCGAACTCGGGCGTGCCGGGCACCGCGTCGGTGCCGAGCACGGAGGCGTTGATCGAGTCGGTCTCGCTCGTGAATCGCACGCCGCCGGTCTGCACCGAGTCGTGCGCGCGCAGGCGCTCGGCCGTCGACGCCGAACCGGTGAACGCGACGAGGTCGCCGACGCGGAGGTGGTCGAAGAGGTCGGGCACGCTGCCCGAGACGAGCTGGAGCGAGCCCGCGGGCAGCAGGCCCGACTCGACGAGGACGCGGACGAACGCCTCGGCGAGGTAGCCGGTCGGGGTCGCGGGCTTCACCACCGTCGGCACGCCCGCGAGGAACGCCGGCGCGAACTTCTCGAGCGACCCCCAAACGGGGAAGTTGAACGCGTTGATCTGCACCGCGACGCCCGGCAGGCTGGTGTAGATGTGGCGGCCGATGAACGAGCCGTCCTTCGAGAGCGGCTCGACCGGACCGTCGACGACGACCTTCGCGTTCGGGAGCTCGCGGCGACCCTTCGACGAGTACGTGAACAGCACGCCGATGCCGCCGTCGATGTCGACCCACGAGTCGCGCTTGGTCGCGCCGGCGCGCGCCGAGATCTCGTAGAGCTCGGCCTTGCGCTCGGTGAGCGCGAGCGCCATCTGCTTGAGCAGCACGGCACGCTGGTGGAACGTCAGCTCGCCGAGCGAGCGCTGCCCGACCGTGCGGGCGTGCTCGAGCACCCCGGCGAGGTCGAGCCCCTCGGTCGAGACGCGCGCGACGACCTCGCCGGTCGACGCGTCTCGCACCTCGGCAGCGGATGCCGCGGCGTCGTCGCCGGGGGTCCACCACGCGTCGCGGACGTAGCTGGGCAGGATCTCGGTCATTGATGTCTCCTCGGTGGTCGAGCGGTGGGTCGAGTAGCGCGAAGCGCGTATCGAGACCTCGCACCGCCGGAGGCGGCGCGTATCGAGACCCGCACTACTGCGCGTCCCACAGGTGGAACCCCTCGCCGGTCTTGCGGCCGAGCTTGCCCTCGGCGACCATGCGGCGGAGCAGGGCGGGCGGTTCGAATCGTTCGCCGAGCTCGCCCGCGAGGTACTCGGCGATGCCGAGTCGCACGTCGAGGCCGACGAGGTCGGTGAGCCGCAGCGGACCCACCGGATGCTTGTAGCCGAGCACCATGGCGGTGTCGATGTCCTCGGCCGAGGCGACGCCCTCCTCGAGCATGCGGATCGCCTCGAGCCCCAGCGCGACGCCGAGCCGGCTCGACGCGAAGCCCGGGGCGTCGTGCACGACGATCGGCGCCTTGCCGATCGCCTCGACCCAGGCGCGCGCCTCCTCGACGAGTGCCCCGTCGGTGGCGGTGCCGCGCACGATCTCGACGAGCGCCGACGCGGGCACGGGGTTGAAGAAGTGCAGGCCGAGGAACCGCTCGGGCCGATCGAGCCGTCCGGCCAGCTCGTCGATCGAGATCGACGACGTGTTCGATGCGAGCGCGGCATCCGCCCCAAGTACGGCCTCGACGCGGGTCAGCGCGTCGACCTTGAGGTCGAGGTCCTCGGGGACGGCCTCGACGACGAGGTCGGCGTCGGCGAACTCGGCGACGTCGGTCGCGACGGCGAACCGGGCGCCGAGCGCGTCGGCCGTCTCGTCGGTCGTGCCGCGGGTGACGGATGCCGCGACGGAGTCGAGCACGCGCGTGCGGGCCGCAGCCGCGGCATCCGCATCGCGCTCGACGACGAGGACGCGCGACCCGGCGAGCAGGAACGCGTGCGCGATGCCCGCGCCCATGCGTCCGCCGCCGAGGACGCCGACCCGCTCGGGTGCACCTGCCGGTGATCGAGTAGCGCGCTCAGCGCGCGTATCGAGATCCGAATCGTGCGACTGCATCACTTCGCGCTCCTCTTCGCTCGCCGCTCGAGGAACTCGGTCATGCGGCGGTGCTTCTCGGGGCTCTCGAAGAGCACGGCCTGCTCCTCGAGGTCGACGTGGGGGTGGTCGGCGCGCGGCGCACGCAGCACCCGCTTGGTCGCCATGGTCGCCGCCGGGTCGTTCCTCGCGATGCGGTCGGCGATCGCGTGCGCCTCGGCGAGGAGGTCGCCGGCCGGGGCCACGGCCGTGATGAGCCCGATCGACAGCGCCTCGGCGGCGTCGACGACGCGCCCGGTGAGGAGCAGTTCGGCCGCGCGCGCCTCGCCGACGATCTCCTTCAGCCGCCAGGTGGCGCCCGCGGCGGGGATGATGCCGAGGCCGGTCTCGGGGTTGCCGAACTTCGCGTCGGGCGTCGCGATGCGGATGTCGGCCGCGAACGCGAGCTCGGCGCCGCCGCCGAGCGCCCAGCCGTCGACGGCGGCGATGACGGGCATCGGCAGCTCGTTGATGCGGATGAACGCGTTCGCGTTGATGCCCGCGCGCGCGTCGGCGGCGGTGCGTTCGCGCATCTGCGCGATGTCGGCGCCCGAGGCGAAGACGCCGTCGGTGCCGGTGATGATGAGCAGGCGCGGCTCGGCTTCCAGCTCCGCGCAGAGCGCGTGGATCGCGTCGATCGTGGCCTGGTCGATGGCGTTGCGCTTATCGGGACGGTTCAGGGTCGCGACCACGCGGTCGGGGCGGCGCTCGACGAGGAGCGGTGCGGCCGCGGCATCCGTTCGCTCGTCGTTCGACTGCTGCACGTCGGTCATGACACCCCCTCGACGATCATGGCGCTGCCTTGGCCGACGCCGACGCACATCGTCGCGAGGCCGTACCGCGAGTTCTCGCGCTCCATGCGGCCGAGGAGCGTGACGACGAGGCGCGCGCCCGACGAACCGAGCGGATGGCCCAGGGCGATCGCCCCGCCGTCGGCGTTGACGCGCTCGGGGTCGAGACCCAGGCGGCGCATCGAGGCGAGCGACTGCGTCGCGAAGGCCTCGTTGAGTTCGATCGAACCGATGTCGTCGAGCGAGACGCCCGAGCGCTCGAGCGCCTTCTCGGTCGCGGGCACGGGCCCGAGGCCCATGATCTCGGGCGCGAGCCCGGCGGATGCGCCGACGACGACGCGGGCGCGAGGCGTGAGGCCGTAGCGCTCGACGGCCGAGGCACTGGCGACGACGATCGCCGACGCGCCGTCGTTCAGCGAGCTCGAGTTGCCGGCGGTCACCACGGTGCCGCCCTTCACGACGGGGCGGAGGCCGGCGAGGACCTCGAGCGAGGTGTCGCGCCGCGGGCCCTCGTCGACGAGCACCTCGCCGCGGGCGGTCGGCACGCCGACGATCTCGGCCTCGAACCGGCCGGCATCGATCGCGGCGGCGGCCCGCTGCTGGCTGCGCAGGGCGAACGCGTCGGCGTCCTCCCGCGTGATGCCGTCGATGCGCGCGACCTCCTCGGCGGTCTCGGGCATGGAGAACGTCGCCTTGTCGCGCGCGAGCAGCTTCGCGTTGGGGAAGCGCCAGCCGATGGACGTGTCGTAGGCGTCGCCGGGCTTCGCCCACGGCTTCTCGGGCTTGGCCTGCACCCAGGGCGCTCGGGTCATCGACTCGACGCCGCCGGCGACGATGAGGTCGGCGTCGCCCGCGCGGATCGCCTGCGCGGCCATGGTGATGGCCGACATGCCCGACGCGCAGAGGCGGTTGACCGTGATGCCCGGCACCGAGTCGGGGAGTCCGGCGAGCAGCACCGACATGCGGGCGACGTTGCGGTTGTCCTCGCCGGCCTGGTTGGCGGCGCCGAGGATGACCTCGTCGATCGCGCCCTCCTCGATCGCGTCGAGCTCCAGCCCCGCGCGGCGGACGGCCTCGCCGACGACGAGGCTCGCGAGGTCGTCGGGCCGCACGCTCGCGAGCGCGCCTCCGTACCGACCCACCGGGGTCCGCACCCCGCCGACGAGATACGCCTCCGCCATGCTCTTACTCCTGACCGCACTGTCGGGACCGTCGCACGCCGCCGGGCGGCGTCCGCGTCATCCGTTCCGGCTGTATTCCAACCGACCGTTCAGTCAGTAAGTATGCCCGAGCGATGCTCCGATCGCCAGTCGCACCCCTCCCCGCGTCGCGTTCTGAACCGTTCTCAGGAACCTCGACGCGATTCCGCCCCGTTCTCAGGAAGACACGCCGAGGATCACAGCGGCGTGCGGCGTGTCGTCCTGAGAACAGCACTCCCGGAGACGACGACGGCCCCGACCGGGTGGTCGGAGCCGTCGTGCGGTGGGGGCAGGGGGATGCCGCGGGGCGACGCCCGCGACGGGTCGCGAGTTACGCGACCGGCGCATCCTCATCGGCCGACGCGGACGCGGCGGGGGCCGCCGTCCGGATCGGGCCGAGGTCGGCGAGGAGCTCGTCGCCGAGGCGGACGTCCTCGAAGTCGACCTCGATCTCGGCGCGGCCGAGGAGGTCGGCGAGGCGCCGCTGGCGGTTCCGGGGGATCAGCGTGACGACGCGACCCTCGCGACCGGCGCGGCCGGTGCGGCCGGCGCGGTGCAGGTACGTCTTGTACTCGTCGGGCGCGTCGGCCTGGATGACGAGGTCGATGTCGTCGACGTGGATGCCTCGGGCCGCGACATCCGTCGCGACGAGCACGTCGACCCGGCCGCTCGTCAGCTGCTGCAGGTTGCGCGTGCGCTTGGACTGGTTGAGGTCGCCGTGCAGGGCGACGGCGAAGATGCCGGCGTCCTCGAGGTGCATGGTGAGGTCCTCGGCGAACGCGCGGGTGCGCGAGAAGATCAGCGTCTTGCCGTTGCGGTCGGCGAGGCTCGCCACGATGTCGCGCTTGTCACGGTTGTCGATGACGAAGACGCGGTGTTCGATCGTGCTCGACGCCTGGTCCTCGCCGGCGACCTCGTGCACGGCCGGGTCGACGAGGAACTCGTCGACGAGCGCGGCCACGCCGGTGTCGAGCGTCGCCGAGAAGAGCAGCCGCTGGCTGCCCTCGGGGGTTCGGCGGAGGATGCGCTGCACGGGCTCGAGGAACCCGAGGTCGCACATGTGGTCGGCCTCGTCGAGCACGGTGACCATGATCTCGGAGAGGTCGAGGCGGCCCTGCTCGATGAGGTCCTCGACGCGCCCCGGCGTGCCGATCACGATGTCGACGCCGCGCTGGAGCGCGCCGACCTGGCGGCCCTGCGGGACGCCGCCGTAGATCTGGGTGGTGAAGAGGCCCACGCTCTGCGCGATCGGCTGCACGGTGCGGTCGATCTGGAGGGCGAGCTCGCGGGTCGGGGCGAGGATCAGTGCGCGGGGCTTGCGGCCCATCTGGCGCTTGCCGCCGGACTTGCCCGACGCCGTCCACTCCTGCATGAGACGCTCGACGGTCGGCGCGCCGAAGGCGATGGTCTTGCCCGAGCCGGTGCGGCCGCGGCCGAGGACGTCGCGGCCCTCGAGCACGACCGGGATGGTCGCGGCCTGGATCGGGAACGGGGACTCGGCGCCGAGGTCGGCCAGCGCGCGGACGATGTTGCCGCCGAGGCCGAGGTCGGCGAAGCGGATGCCGTCGACCTGCTCGGCCACGATGGCCTCGGCCTCGAGGCGCTCGAGCACGACGTCCTCGGCCGGCGCGAAGCGGTCGCCGCGGGCGTTGCGGTCGTTCCGGGCGTTGCGGTCGTCCGCGGGGTAGAACGACGACGGACGCCGCTCGGAGTCACGGAAACCCGGACGGTCGAACTCGCGGCTGCGGCGGGCTCCGCGGTCGTCGCGGTCGTACGATCGCGCCGGGCGGTCGGCGCGGTCGTTCCGGCGCGGGGCGCGGTCGTCGCGGTCGTACGATCGCGCCGGGCGGTCGGCGCGGTCGTACCGGCGCGGGGCGCGGTCGTCGCGGTCGAACGAGCGCGCGGGACGCTCGTCACGGTCGAAGCGACGCGACCCGCGGTCGTCACGGTCGGACCGGCGCGACCCGCGGTCGTCACGGTCGAACGAGCGCGCAGGACGCTCGTCACGGTCGTACCGGCGCGACCCGCGCTCGTCGCGGCCGTACGACCGCGCTCCCCGCTCGTCGCGGCCGGCCCGCTCGTCGCGGCCGGCGCGCTCCGCGCGGTGCGGCGTGCGGCCGCTGGCCACGCGCTCCTCGCGCGACCAGCGCGCCTTGGACGCCTCGGCCTCCTCGGGGCGGTAGCCGCGGTGGCCGGGGCTGCGCGAGCCGGGCTTCTTGGGGCCGCCGGCGCGCGTGGCGGTGCGGCGCGAGCTCTTCGCGTACGACGGGTCGAAGTTCTTGGCGGGGCGACCGCCGGCGGGCTTCTTGTTCTTGGGCATCGGGGCTTTCCTGGGTTGGTTGCGTGTACATGGCAACCGGCCGCGCGAGCGCGCGGCACGACTGAGAACCCGGGAGCATCGTCGACCGGGGCCGTTCACATACGGTGACTATCCGCGCGCGGATTGCGCGTGGAACCGGCCCTCAAGACTCACAAACCCATCCGTGCGACGTGCACGGTGCCTGGAACCGACTCGTCGACGATACCGGACACCCCCCTGTGAATACGCCCCACGTCGCATTCCGCCGCGGGAACGTAACGGAGCGGTAACGCGACTGACGTACGCTCTCGTCGTGACCACACCGCCGTCGATCTCCGTCGAGCCGCCGCACGCGGCCGGGGTCTCGCGCCTGCTCGAGGCCGGATCCGCGTACTCGCGTGCGCTCTACCCCGCCGGCGGCGGGTGCGTCCAGCTCGAGGCGGCGGAACTCGCTCGCCCCGGCGCGAGCGTCTACGTCGCCCGGACCGAGGACGGCACCGCGGTCGGCATGATCGCCCTCATCGACGACGGCGCGCACGGTCGGGGGCGTGCGGAGATCGTCCGCATGTACGTCGACGAGCCGGCGCGCGGCACCGGCATCGCGGGCCTGCTGCTGCACCGGGTCGAGACGGATGCCTGCGCGCGCGGGATCCGCGAACTGGTGCTGCAGACCGGCACGCAGCACCATCCTGCCCAGGCGCTCTACGCCAAGCACGGGTATCGCCGTGTGGAGCCGTTCGGTCGCTACGTGGGTGTGCCGGCGAGCATCTGCATGGCCAAGTCGCTCGTCGGCTTCGGCGCTGAGCCGCTGGTCGGTTTCGAGGCGGAGCCCCTCGACGATCGCCCGCTGGCCGTCGGCGAGTAGCCACGCCCGACGGCGCGCTGCACTGCGCCGCCTGTCCTCCGATCGGGTGGGTGCGCGACATCGCCCCGACGGGGCATGCTGATCGGACCACGTACTCGGAGGTCCCGCATGCTCGCGCTCCTCGCCGCCGTCGCCGCGGGCGTCACGGTCGGTGGCGTGCTCGGCGCGATCGCGACCGGTGATCCGCGGTACATCATCCTCTGGTCCCTCGCCCTTCCGGTGGCGATCGTCGCGGCGGTGTTCGCCGGGCTCCGCAGCGCGGGTGCGTTCGATCCCGTGCGTGCCGCGTCGGCCGAGGTCGGCTCGCCGGCCGTCGTCGGCGACGCCGCGCTCGCCCGCGTCGAGCGCGTGCACCGGGCGGCCGGCCCGGCGAGCGGTGGCGAGGGCGGCTCCCGCACATGGACCGACCGCACCCTGGTCGATCTGACGCTGACGGTGGCGCCCGGCGACCGCGGGGCCTACTCGACGACCCATCGCGCGTTCGTCGCCCCTGCAGCGCTCGACGAGCTGCAGCCGGGATCGATCATCGTGGTGCGGCGACCGGATTCCGCGTCGGCCGACGTCGTGCTCGACCTCGACCCTCCTGCCGAGCTGGCGGCCCGTCGCGACGCCGAGCAGTTGCGCAGCGGTGCGGAACGCACGGTCCCGCTCGCCTCCGCGGCACCGCGTTGGACGAGCGAGCCCCGGACTCCCGAGGCGCGACGCGGCCGGCCCGCGCCCCGCCCCTGGCGCACTGCGCTCCTCTGGGCGGTCGTCGTCGTGACGGCGGTCCTCGTGGTCGTGCCCGCCTTCGATTCGATCGGCCGGATCACCCGCGCGCTCGCGTCCGGCGACCCGGCCCGGGCCGGCGTCGTCCTCGGGGACCGCCACGAGGAGATCGTGGAGGCCCTCGCGCGCGAGACCGGCGGAACCGTGTTCATCCGGATCGGCTTCTACGGCGACTACGCCCTCGCGTCCGCACCGAGCGCGCCCGGAGCGCTCACGATCGACGGCTACGAGTACCGCTACGACCGCACCGAGCACGGCGGCCCGGACCCGATCCAGCCCGACGACCCGGCCGCCGACCTGTTCGATGTCGACGCGGTCGATTTCTCGCGCGTCCCCGAGTACATCGACTCGGCACAGGCCGATGCAGGCATTCGCGACCCGGATTCGGTGATCGTGCTCGTCGAGCGGTCGACCGTCGCGGATGACTCGGGCGAGCGTCCGGTGCGAGTCCTCGTGCTGCTCGACGCACCGTACGAGAACGCCTCGGTCGTCATCGACCCGGAGACGGGTCGCCCGGCCGAGTGAGCCCGACGACACCACCCGGTCCGGTGTCGGCCATCCGCGATCCTGGGGTAGCATCACCTCACCCCTGGACCCGGAGCCCCCACCCATGACCCGACTCTCCGGCGTCCGCGACGGCCGGCGTCGCCGGCCCGTGCGGATCGCCCTCGCCGTGAGCGCAGCGCTCGCGGTCGCCGCCGTCGCCTCCGCGTTCCACCAGCCGCTGCGCGAGCTCGACCCGAACGCGAAGCAGGCGTCGAGCGAGGTCGCGGGCAACGAGATCATCGGCATCCGCACGTTCGAACCGCCGGCCGACCTCCGCGTCGACGCCGACCTCGAGTACGCCGTCGCCGACGACGGCACGATCCTGACGCTCGACGTGTGCCGCCCCGCGGCATCCGCCATCGCCGGTGCGAATGCGGCCGTCGTGTCGGTGCACGGCGGAAGCTGGGCGCGCGGAGACAAGGCGAACGCCGACTGGCGGAACGTATGCCTGTGGCTCGCGAGCGAGGGGTTCGTCGCGGCATCCGTGAACTACCGGCTCGTGCCCGACGCAGTCCATCCGGCCCAGATCGACGACGTGGCCGCCGCGGTCGCGTGGCTCCGCGAACCCGAGCAGCTCGAACGGTTCGACCTCGATCCCGCACGGATCGGCGCGTTCGGCGGCTCGGCGGGCGGCCACCTGGCGGCCCTGCTCGGCACGCTGGGCGAGGGGCCGCTCGACACGGGATCACGCGTCGCCGCGGTCGCCGAACTCTCGGGCCCGGTCGGGCTCGGCCTGCCCGAGCTCGATGCGGATGCCGCATCCGACTGGCTGCGCGGCATCGTCGGAGCGTTCCTCGCCTGCGAATCGGGTGCCGACGACGAAGCGTGCCCGCAGGCGATCGATGCCTCCCCCACGGCGCACGTCGATCCGACCGATCCGCCGTTCTTCATCGGGCACGCCGAGTCCGAGATCATCCCGCTCGCCCAGTCGCAGCGCCTCGCCGACACGCTCAGCGCCTCGGCCGTCGAGGTCGAGCTCGCGGTGGTGCCGGGCGGGGCGCACTCGATCGGCATCCTCGACGAGGGGCTGCGCGAGCGGGTCGCGGCGTTCCTGCACGCGCACCTGGGCTGACCGCCGAGCACCGGCTCCCGGGCCCGGCCCGCCGCAGCGTTCCGCCGCCGCGATGCGCCCGACGCGCGCATACGCTGTGATGGACGCATGGCCAGCGAACCGATCACCGTGTCGATCCGCCGCGAGGTCGACCCCGACCGCATCGCGGAGGCGACGGTCTGGGTGCAGACCGGCGTGAACCTCGCCAACCGCTATCCGGGCTTCCTCGGGTCGGGCTGGGTGCGCGCGGGCGAGGACTCCGACGTGTGGCACATGCTGTACCGCTTCGCGAACGAGGAGACCCTCGACGCGTGGGAGCGATCGCCCGAGCGCTCGTGGTGGCTCGAGATGGGCCGGGGGTTCGTACGCGCCGAGAAGGCGAAGCGCCGCACGGGCATCGAGGGCTGGTTCGACGACCCCGCGACGGGCTCGGTGCCGGCGGTGACGGATGCCGCGGGGCAGGAGGATCCCGCGCTGCCGCCCGCGCCGCCGCGCTGGAAGCAGGCCGTCAGCATCTGGCTCGGGTTCTTCCCGGTGAACCTGGCGTTCTCGCTGCTCATCGCGCTCGCGCCCTGGTGGGAGGACGTCCCGCTGGCGCTGCGGGTGCTCGTCACGACCCTGGTCCTGACGCCGATCATGACGTACTGGGTGCTGCCGTGGGTGACGCGGATGCTGCGGGGGTGGCTGGCGCCGTCGAGGGCGGCGTGAGCGGCCGCGGGCCGGTCCCGGGTCCCGGGTCCCGGTCGAGGTCCCGGACTCAGCGCGCGCCGATGCGGCGCGAGAGCGTCGCGGCGGCGTCGATCACGGCTGCGCTCGCGGCGTCCACGAGTTCGTCCGACGCGCCCTCCGCGAACGTGACCGCGATCGCCGCCGCCGGCCAGCCGAGGTGGTCGAGCACCGGCGCCCCGACGGAGGCGAGCCCGCGCGTGACCTCGCCGTGCTCGCCCGCGACGCCCGCGGCGCGGGCCGCCGCGAGTACGGACTTCAGCCGCGAGTAGCTCCAGGGGGCGGCGTCCGTCGTCGATGGCAGGTCGGCGAACGCCGCCCGGTCGGGGTAGAGCGCGCGCAGCTGGGCCGGCGGCAGCGCCTGCAGCATCGCGCGGCCCGATGCCGTGAGGTGCGCGGGGAGGCGCACCCCCACGTCGGAGACGAGCGACGGTCGTCGAGGTGCGCGCTCCTCGACGAGGTAGAGGACGTCGCGGCCGTGCAGCACGGCGAGGTGACCCGACTCGCCGAGTCGGTCGACGAGCGCTGCGACGAGGGGGCGGCCGAGGCGCGTGAGCGGCTGCTGGCGGCTGAACCCGCTCGAGAGCTCGAAGGCGGCGACGCCGAGGCCGTAGCGACGTTCCTCGGGCAGGTGGACGACGAATCCGCGCTCCTGGAGCACGCCGAGCAGGTGGTACGTCGTCGAGCGGGGCAGCCCGAGCGAGGTCGCGATGGAGGCGGCCGGCACCGGCCCGCGCTGGGTCGCAAGATGGCTGAGGATCCGCAGCACCTGGTCGGCCGCGGGCACCTTGGATGCGTCCGACATGCCGCCGCCTTTCGTCCGGTATCCCGGACGGCAGCGTACTCCCCCGCGTTCCGGCGCGCGCGGGAACGGTGTGGAATCGGACATATGAGCACGATCGCGCCCGCACCCGCCCGCACCGCGGCATCCGTCACCGTCGGCACCGGCCCGCTCTCGATCGACGACGTCGTCGCCGTGGCCCGCCACGACGCACGCGTCGAGCTCGACCCGGCCTCGCTCGACGCGGTCGCCGCGAGCCGCGCGATCATCGACGACCTCGCGGCCGACCCGCAGCCGCACTACGGCATCTCGACGGGCTTCGGCGCGCTCGCGACGACCTTCATCCCCGAGGACCGCCGCGCCCAGCTGCAGGCGAGCCTCGTCCGCTCGCACGCCGCGGGCTCCGGCCCCGAGGTCGAGCGCGAGGTCGTGCGGGCGCTCATGCTGCTGCGGCTCTCGACGCTCATGACCGGCCGCACGGGAGTGCGCCGCGAAACCGCCGAGACGTACGCCGCGATCCTGAACGCCGGGATCACCCCGGTCGTGCGCGAGTACGGTTCGCTCGGCTGCTCGGGCGACCTCGCGCCGCTGGCGCACTGCGCGCTGGTCGCGATGGGCGAGGGCGAGGTCCGCGTGCGGGGCACCGACTCCGACGGCGCGCACACCCCGCCGACGGATGCCGCGTCGGCCCTCGCCGCGGCCGGTATCGCCCCGCTGCACCTCGGCGAGAAGGAGGGCCTCGCCCTCATCAACGGTACCGACGGCATGCTCGGAATGCTCGCGCTCGCCATTCACGACCTGCGGATGCTGCTCGCCACGGCCGACGTCGCCGCGGCGATGAGCGTGGAAGGGCTCATGGGCACCGACGCGGTGTTCGCCGCCGACCTGCACGCGCTCCGTCCGCAGCGCGGCCAAGCCGTCTCGGCCGCCAACATCCGGAGCGTGCTCGCCGGCTCGCCCATCGTCGCGAGCCACAAGGGCCCCGAGTGCACGCGCGTGCAGGACGCGTACTCGCTCCGCTGCGCGCCCCAGGTGCACGGCGCCGCGCGCGACACGCTCGCCCACGCGGCATCCGTCGCCGAGGCCGAGCTCGCCAGCGCCGTCGACAACCCCGTGCTCACACCCGACGGCCGCGTCGAGTCGAACGGCAACTTCCACGGCGCGCCCGTCGCGTACGTGCTCGACTTCCTCGCGATCGCCGTGGCGGATGTCGCGTCGATGAGCGAGCGCCGCACCGACCGGTTCCTCGACAAGGCGCGCAACCACGGGTTGCCGCCGTTCCTCGCACACGAGGTCGGCGTGGACTCCGGGCTCATGATCGCGCAGTACACCGCCGCCGGGATCGTCTCGGAGCTCAAGCGCCTGGCCGCGCCCGCCTCGGTCGACTCGATCCCGTCATCGGCGATGCAGGAAGACCACGTCTCGATGGGCTGGGCGGCCGCTCGCAAGCTCCGACGCGCCATCGACGGCCTCACGCGAGTCGTCGCGATCGAGGTCATGACGGCCGCTCGCGGCCTCGCGCTCCGGGCGCCGCTGGAGCCCGGACGAGCGACCGGCGCGGTCGTCGAACTCGTCGCATCGACCGGTGCGGTTCCGGGCGAGGACCGCTTCCTGTCGCCCGAGATCGAGCGCGTCGTCGAGGCGGTCCGATCCGGTGCGGTGCTCGATCGCGCCGGCGCCGTCGCCGCGCTCGCCTGACGCGCGGGCATACTGCGCCCCGAACGGGGGAGCGTCACGAGAGATCCGGTCCTTGTGCGCCGTTCCCGGAACAGGGCAGACTTGGGGGGTGCCGGCGCAGTTGCCGGCCGGGAAAGCCCTATGTTCCAAACCCGAGACGTCGATCAGCGAGACCCGTTCCGAGCGAGGCCCGCCCGGAGGTGCACCGCTGCGATCGCAGTGATCGCCGGCGGGCTGTTGTTCGGCCTGTCCGCGGTCGCTCCGGCCGGCGCGGAGGAACTCGAATCCACGTCCGTCTCGAGCGAGGCCGCCGACACGGGATCGACGGCCGACGAGACGGACCCCACGCCGACCGATCCGCCGGCGACCGAGGAACCGGCACCGTCGCCCGAACCGACGCCCGATCCCGAGCCGACGCCCGACCCCGAGCCGACACCGGACCCAGAGCCGACGCCGACGCCGACCCCGGATCCGACCCCTGATCCGACGCCCACCCCCACTCCAACGCCGACTCCGACCCCCACGCCGACGCCTACGCCGACTCCGACCCCTACGCCGACTCCGACCCCTACGCCGACCCCGACGCCGACCCCGTCGCCGGTTCCCACCCCGTCGCCGTACGGGCCCGGCGTCTCGGCGCCGTTCGTGCTGGTCGGCGACGGCCCCGTGGCGCAGATGGTGCAGGTCACGACCGTCGGCACCGCCGACTCACGGACGTCGGCGCTCGCCGGCCTCCGCACCAAGCTCACCGCGGCGATGTCGGAGCTCCGGAGCGCTGAGGCGGCGCTCGCCTCCGCCCGCAGCACCCAGGCCGTCGCGCGCGCGGTCGCCGAACGCCTCGACGAGCAGGCCGCCGATGCCCGGCACACGGCCGAGACCGCTGCGAGCGTCTACCTCGACGCGGTCGAGGGCGACGGTGCGGCGATGCGGTCGATGGCCGCCGCGATGGGGTCCGGGAAGGACCTGCTGGCGGGCCTCGCGGGCATGGAGCGAGTGCAGAACCTCGCCGGCGACTCCGATCGCCTGCGTGCGATCGCGGAGCGTCGCGACGCCGACGCGGATGCCGCCGAGGAGCGCGCAGCCGCCGCCTGGGAGGCGGTCGACGCCATCCCGATCGACGAGTTCGAGAACGACGTGGTCGTCGCCGAAGGCGTCGTGGCGGCCGCCCGGGCCGCGCTGAACGGCGCGCAGACACGCCTCGCGGCGTCCGACGTGATCTCGACGTTCGCGAACATCCCGATCGACGGTGGTCAGCTGAGCGACCAGGGGTGGGCGTCGCCCGTGTTCGGCTCGATCACCGACGGATTCGGCCCGCGGCCGGACAAGCCGCTTCCCGGCGTGAACGAGTTCCACCGAGGCACGGACCTCGCCGCGCAGTGCGGAACCGGGGTCTTCGCCGCGACCGGTGGCGTCGTAGTCACGGCGGGTCGGAACGGCTCGTACGGGAACTGGATCCTCATCGACCACGGCGACGGCGTCACGACCGGCTACGCGCACCTGCGCGACGGAGGCGTCCTCGTCGGCGAGGGCCAGGTCGTCGCCGCGGGCGAACTGATCGGTGCGGTCGGCAGCACTGGCGCATCGACCGGCTGTCACCTCCACTTCGAGGTGCGGCTCGACGGCGTCGCGACCGACGCGATCCCGTTCATGGTGGCGCGCGGCGTCAGCCTCGGCTGAGCCGCAACCGGTGCAGCGGTGCCCCGCGGATCGGGCGCACCGTGCGGCGAGTCCGGTATCCCGGACGCCAGCCCCGCGGCATCCGTTGTCGGCACCCCCGCGAGGGTGTGGGATCGGAACATGACCACCGCCGCACCCACCGAGGCCGACGCCGTCGCCGGCCCCCGCACCGTCCGCGCCGCCCACGGCACCGAGCTCTCGGCGAAGAGCTGGCAGACCGAGGCGCCGCTGCGCATGCTCATGAACAACCTCGACCCCGAGGTCGCCGAACGTCCGGAGGACCTCATCGTCTACGGCGGCACCGGCAAGGCCGCCCGCAGCTGGGAGGCGTTCGACGCGATCACGCGCACCCTCCGCGAGCTCGAGCCCGACGAGACGCTGCTCGTGCAGTCGGGCAAGCCCGTCGGCGTCTTCCGCACGCACGAGTGGGCGCCCCGCGTGCTCATCGCGAACTCGAACCTCGTCGGCGACTGGGCGACGTGGCCGGAGTTCCGCCGGCTCGAGCAGCTCGGCCTCACGATGTACGGCCAGATGACCGCCGGCTCGTGGATCTACATCGGCACCCAGGGGATCCTGCAGGGCACGTACGAGACCTTCGGCGCCGTCGCGCGGTCGCTCGCCGAGAAGCGCGGCGCCTCGGCCGACGAGGTGGCCGCCGCATCGCTCGCCGGCACCCTGACGCTCACCGCCGGCTGCGGCGGCATGGGCGGCGCGCAGCCGCTCGCCGTCACGCTGAACGGCGGCGCGGTGCTCATCGTCGACGTCGACGAGACGCGCCTGACCCGCCGGGTCGAGCACGGCTACCTCGACGAGGTCGCGCCGTCGCTGGATGCCGCGGTCGAGCGCGTGCTCGCCGCGAAGGCCGAAGGTCGCGCGCTCAGCGTCGGCGTCGTCGGGAATGCGGCATCGGTCTTCCCCGAGCTGCTCGAGCGCGGCGTCGCGATCGACATCGTCACCGACCAGACGAGCGCGCACGACCCGCTCTCGTACCTGCCCGAAGGCGTCTCCGTCGGCGAGTGGCATGCGCTCGCGGCATCCGACCCCGCCGAGTTCACCGAGCTGGCGCGCACGTCGATGGCGAAGCACGTCGAGGCCATGGTCGGCTTCCAGGCGCGGGGTGCCGAGGTGTTCGACTACGGCAACTCGATCCGGCGCGAGGCCGAGCTCGGCGGGTATGCGCACGCGTTCGACTTCCCCGGCTTCGTGCCCGCCTACATCCGCCCCCTCTTCGCCGAGGGCAAGGGCCCGTTCCGCTGGGCCGCGCTCTCGGGCGACCCGGCCGACATCGCGGCGACCGACCGCGCCATCCTCGAGCTCTTCCCCGAGGACGCGCACCTGCGCCGCTGGATCGAGCAGGCCGGCGAGAAGGTCCACTTCGAGGGCCTGCCCGCCCGGATCTGCTGGCTCGGCTACAAGGAGCGGCACCTCGCGGGCCTGAAGTTCAACGAGATGGTCGCCTCGGGCGAGCTCACGGCGCCGATCGTGATCGGTCGCGACCACCTCGACTCCGGGTCGGTCGCCTCGCCGTACCGCGAGACCGAGGCGATGGCCGACGGCTCCGACGCGATCGCCGACTGGCCGCTCCTGAACGCCCTGCTGAACACCGCCTCGGGCGCGACCTGGGTCTCCATCCACCACGGCGGCGGCGTCGGCATCGGCCGCTCCATCCACGCCGGCCAGGTCGTGGTCGCCGACGGCACCGACCTCGCGGCCGAGAAGATCGCGCGCGTGCTGGTCAACGACCCCGGCACCGGCGTCATGCGCCACGTCGACGCGGGCTACGACCGTGCCATCGAGGTTGCGCGCGAGCGCGGCCTGAACGTGCCCATGCTGGACGCATGACGGACGGCGGTGCGGTGCGGCGGATGCTGCTGACGAACGTCGGCGAGCTCGTCACCAACGACCCCGCCGACGGGCGCGACGGTGGACCGCTCGGCATCGTCCGCGATGCGGCCGTCCTCGTGGAGGAGGGCCGCATCGTGTGGGTCGGTCCCGCCGCGCACGCACCGTCGCAGCTCGACGCGGTCCGGCACGAGCGGGAGGATCGCCGCGCCGGCGACGAGCATCGCGCCGCGTGGGATTCCGATGTCGAGGTCGTCGACCTCGGCGGCCGGGCGGTCATCCCCGGGTTCGTCGACAGCCACACGCACCTCGTCTTCGGCGGCGACCGTGCCGAGGAGTTCGCGGCACGTATGGCCGGACGCGCATACGAGGCCGGCGGGATCCGCTCGACCGTCGCGGCCACCCGTGCCGCGACCGACGACGAGCTGCGCGCCCGACTCGCGGGCTTCGTCGCGGAACTGCGGCGACAGGGAACGACGACGTTCGAGATCAAGACCGGCTACGGGCTCAGCGTCGCCGACGAGGCACGGCTGGCGCGGCTCGCGGCCGAGGTCACCGATGAGGTCACATTCCTCGGCGCGCATGTGGTGCCGTTCGAGTTCCGCGAGCCCGACGGACCGGGCGCCGACGCGTACGTCGATGTGGTCGTCGGCGAGATGCTCGAGGCGTGCGCGCCGCACGCGCGCTGGGTCGACGCGTTCTGCGAGCGCGGCGCGTTCACGGAGGCGCAGTCGCGGCGCGTGCTCGAGGCCGGCCGTGCGGCCGGGCTCGGCGTGCGCGTGCACGGCAACCAGCTCGGCGAGGGGCCGGGCGTCCGCCTCGCGGTCGAGCTCGACGCGGCATCCGTCGATCACTGCACGTACCTCACCGACGAGGATGTCGCAGCCCTCGCCGGCTCGTCCACCGTCGCGACGCTCCTGCCGGGCGTCGAGTTCTCGACCCGGCAGCCCTACCCCGATGCGCGTCGGCTCATCGACGCGGGCGCGACCGTCGCGCTGGCGAGCGACTGCAACCCCGGCTCGAGCTTCACGAGCTCGATGCCCTTCTGCATCGCCGTCGCGGTGCGCGACATGGGCATGACGCCCGCCGAGGCGGTGTGGGCGTCGACGGCTGGTGGCGCGGTCGCGTTGCGGCGGACGGATGTCGGTACCCTGCGCCCCGGGTCGCGCGCCGACCTCGCCGTGCTCGATGCCCCGAGCCACGTGCATCTCGCCTACCGTCCGGGTGTGCCGCTCGTCGCGGAGACGTGGAAGGACGGCGTGCGCGTGGCGTGAGGCGCGCCATCCGCTCATGGCCGATGCCGCCTGCGGCGTGACATCCGCCTGCTCCAGGAGGAGCATGGACGCGGGTGGGTCTCACCGGAGGTGGGAATCGTGGATGTCGCCATCGAGCGGGCCGTGGACGCGGAGCAGGTGCGGATCTGGGCCGGCCTGCAGGGGTTCGTCAGCCTCGCGGCGTTGATCGCGCTCGCGCTGTTCTTCCTGCTCGCGACGCCGTTCTCGACGCCGGAGTCGCGGTGGTCGTGGCTCGGCCCGGTGAACGACTGGCTGGCCGTCATCGGTGCCGTGCCCTGGATCGTCGCGATGGTGCTGCTCGCCAGGTACGTCGCGGCCGGCCCGTGGATGTGGGCGCTCACCGTGGTCGCGTGCGTCGGCGCCGCCGCGATCGCGATCGTCACGGTGTGCATGCTGGCCGGGGCCGCCGGCCTGCAGTCGCAGGCGATCGTGTCGGTCGGCGCGACGGTCGTGGCGTTCGGCTGGGCGGCGTTCGCCGGGGGGCTCGCGCGCGATGCGGGGCTCGTTCCGGGCTGGATCGCAACGTTCGCCGTCGCGATGGTCATCGCACTCGTGGCTGCCGGGATCCTCGGCGTGGTCGGGTTCGCAGCCGGCGCCGGGTCGGGCGTGCAGGCGACGCTCTACGTCGGCGCCGGAGTCGTCGGCGGCCTGGCGTGGCTGGCGTTCCCGGTCTGGTGGCTGGCCGTCGCGTCGACGGTCAGGTGAGGCGGCGTTGGGCGCCGCCGGGTCAGTCGTCGTCGCTGCGGCGCAGTCCGCGTCGTGCCGACAGCAGCGTGAACTCCGGGTGCGCTGCGACGAGCCGCTCGGCGCGGTCGAGTACATCGTTCGCATGGCCGGCGTCGCCGGCGGCCACGCCGAGCCCGATCACGCCGCGACGGTGCAGGTCGTGCTCGCCGACTTCGGCGACGGATGCCTCGGTCGCGCGCCGCAGCTCGGCCATGACCGGGCGGAGCACGCTCCGCTTCTGCTTGAGCGAATGCACGTCGCCGAGGAGGAGGTCGAACTCGATCCATGCGATCCACACGGGGCCAGTGTGACACGCGCGCGCCCGCCCATCGGTGTGCCGATGCCGTCGTTCGCGCGCGTCATGTGACGGGCCCCTACCGGCCGGCGTTCTCGGGCACGTCATCTGCGAACCCGGCCCGCGGCCGGGCGCGCTCAGCGGGCGCTGACCTTCGGTTCACTCAACGACCGACCTTCGGGCGCCTCCGCACGTGGCCCGGATGTGGTCGTCGCGGGCTCGCCTCTGAGGGATCGCTTCTTGGAAGGGGGAGAAAGGTGGCCTGGTTCTCCTTTTCTCCCTGATCGCGTTGAACGATTCCTCACCGGCATGGAATGGTCGCTGAATACGGCGAGGGCCACGGCCTCGAGCGATGGAACCGCCGGCACCCCTCCGATGTCCGTCGAGGTGGAAAGGTGAACCGCGAATACCTTTCCACCCGACCTGCGGAGAGACATCGACGCCCGATCGCGGCCCGATCAGGTGCCGTTCCGATGAATCATGCGGTACACGGTGGAGCGCGACACCTTGAAGATTCGGCTGAGCTCGACGATGGTGTGAGTGCCACCGCGGTGCACCTGGACCAGCAGCGACTGCTGCGCCGAAGAGAGCTTCGGCTCCCGCCCACGCAGCCGACCCTTGGCGCGAGCGATCTGCATCCCTTCGCGCGTGCGAGCGCGGATGAGATCGGACTCGAATTCGGCGACCACTGCGAGGACGTTGAACAGCAGTCGTCCGACGGGGTCGTTCGGGTCGTGGAGGGACCCTCCGACGTTGAGCTTGACGTTCTTCGCGGTGAGTTCATCGACGATGTCTCGTGCGTCGCGGAGCGACCGAGCGAGCCGGTCCAGCTTTCCGACCGAATCGGCGGCAAGCGACACCACCGCGAAGACCCAGCGGCGAAGCTACCGGCGAACCTCGATCGCGGTCACGCCGCCGAAGTCGATCCACGCGCGCTCGCCGGTGTCGACCAGCACCGCGAGCACGTGGTCGCACGTCGAACACCGCACGACCGTTCCCGCGCCGCTCACGTAGACCATCGCCCGGGCGAGTTCGGCGACCGTGCCGCATGCGCGACAGCGCCCGGTCGCAGTCGTGATGTCGAAGGAGAAGAAGTCGGCGAGCGGTCCGGCGATCGCGTTGCCGTCGACATGGCCCGTCATCATGTGCCTCCGAAACGCTCGGTGCGGATGTCCCGGGGGTCGTGCCCGAGCTCGATCAGCCATGAGGCGACGCGCTCGACGAACCCCGTCGATCCGCACACGTACACGACGGGGCGGTCGGCGGCCGGGATCACCGCCGCCGCGAGCTGCTCGCGCGTGATCCGTCCGGGCGGCGTCGGCCAGTCGTGCGGCGCGCGCCGCGAGTACACCAGGTCGAGCCGGAACGGCGAACGCGCGGCCGAAAGCGTCGCCAGTTCGTCGGCGAAGTACACGTCGTCGGGCGTGCGCACCGCGTACAGCAACCGGAACGGCGTCGGATCGTCGGCATCGGCATGCGCCTGCGCCATCGCGTACAGCGGCACGACGCCCGACCCGCCCGCGATGAGCTGCACCGGACGAACAGGGTCGCCCCCCACCAGCGGCCGCCAGACGAAGAACGCCCCCAACGGCCCGTGCACCTCGAGCATG
Source organism: Agromyces sp. GXQ0307 (assembly GCF_044769845.1). Taxonomy (NCBI): domain Bacteria; kingdom Bacillati; phylum Actinomycetota; class Actinomycetes; order Micrococcales; family Microbacteriaceae; genus Agromyces; species Agromyces sp. GXQ0307. The sequence goes on from NZ_JBIZVY010000002.1 coordinate 651,623, forward strand.
TCGCCCGTACGCACGCCCTCCACGAGGAACGGCGAGACCTCGCCGTCAGGCAACTCATCCACCGCGAGCACGACCCGCGAGCCGTCACCCGACGACGCGATCGAGTACGACCGCGTCGCCGTGTAGCCGTCCTCGGCGGTCAGGCGCACGTCGAGGTGCTGCCCGGCGGCGTTGCCGGGCCATCCGTCGACCTCGAGTTCGAGACGGGCGGCGCTCGGCGTCTCGCGCGTCGTGCGCGCGACCGTCGCGACATGCCAGCCCGCGCGCGGCACGGTCCGCGCCGCCGGCACGGTGGGCGAATCGCTCACCAGTACCGCTCCTCCTTCCACGGGTCGCCCCGCAGGTGGTACCCGTTCTGCTCCCAGAACCCGGGCTCGTCGTCCTCCATCATGACGAGGCCGCGCACCCACTTCGCGCTCTTCCAGAAGTACAGGTGCGGCACGAGCAGCCGCGCCGGGCCCCCGTGCTCGGGGTCGAGCGGTTCGCCGTCGAACTCGAACGCGATCCACGCCTTGCCGTCGAGCAGGTCGTCGAGCGGCACGTTCGTCGTGTACCCGCCATAGCTGTGCGCCATCGTGTACGCGTAGTCGGTGTCGACACCCTCGAACAGCGTGTCGAGGGCGACCCCGCGCCATCCGGTACCGAGCTTCGACCAGTGCGTCACGCAGTGGATGTCGGTCGTGACGTCCTCGATCGGCAGTGCCATCAACTGGTCCCAGTTCCACGAGTGCTGCGCGCCCGACTCGGTGCGGATCGTGAACTCCCAATCAGCGGTGTCGACGTCGGGCGTCGGCCCCGCCGACAGCACCGGGAAATCGCCGACGAGCGTCTGGCCCGGTGGCAATCGGTCGTCGCGGTCGCGACTCCGGCCCGTGAATCCCCTGGTGATGAACGACATGGCGCCCCCTCCCGACGGTCTCACGATAGTGACGGCCGGGGCGGATGTCACCGCCCGCACCGCTTCGTCATCTTCACGAAACGTCCCACCGGCCCCGCCCGCCGATCCGATGCGTAGGGTTGATCCATGGCTGCCATCGCGCTCGGCATCCCGGCCGTCCGCCGGGATCGCGCCGACGTGCCGTCGATCGAGGGCCGACCGGATGTCGCAGGGCTCGTCGACCGCTACGGCCGCGTGGCGCACGACCTGCGCATCTCCATCACGTCGGCGTGCTCGCTGCGCTGCACCTACTGCATGCCGGCCGAAGGTCTTCCCGTGATCCCGCGCGACGAGCTGCTCTCCGCCGATGAGATCGGTCGGCTCGTCGGCATCGCCGTGCGCGACCTCGGCGTCCGCGAGGTGCGCTTCACCGGCGGCGAGCCGCTCACCCGTGGCGACCTCGTCGAGATCATCCGCCGCAGCGCCGAGGCGGCACCCGGCACCCCGCTCGCGCTCACCACCAACGGCATCGGGCTCGACAAACGGGCCGAGGCGCTCCGCGACGCGGGGCTCACACGTGTGAACGTCTCGCTCGACACGCTCGACCGCGAGCACTTCGCCCGGTTGACGCGGCGCGACCGCCTGCCCGCCGTGCTCGCCGGGATCGCGGGCGCGCACCGTGCCGGCCTCGGGCCGCTGAAGGTCAACGCCGTGCTCATGCGGCAGACGCTGCACGATGCGCCCGCGCTGCTCGCCTGGGCGATCGAGCACGGGTGCCGGCTCCGATTCATCGAGCAGATGCCGCTCGACGCCGACGAGGCGTGGCGGCGCGAGAACATGGTCGACGCCGACGAACTGCTCGCCGTGCTCGGCACGCGCTTCGCGCTGACCCCGGTCGGACGCGAGGATCCGGCCGCACCGGCCGAGGAGTGGCTCGTCGACGGCGGCCCGGCGACGGTCGGGATCATCGCGTCGGTGACGCGACCGTTCTGCGGGGCGTGCGACCGGACGCGGCTCACCGCGGAGGGATCGGTGCGATCGTGCCTCTTCGGCGACGACGAGACCGACCTGCGCGGGCTGCTCCGCGGAGGCGCGGGAGACGACGAGATCGCCGACGTGTGGCGGGCGGCGATGTGGGCGAAGAAGGCCGGCCACGGGATCGACGACGTCGATTTCGTCCGCCCGGTCCGGACGATGGGAGGCATCGGTGGCTGAGACGGCGACGACGGGGACGACGACGGTGCTCGTGCGCTACTTCGCCGCGGCCGCCGAGGCTGCCGGTGTGGAAGAGGAGCGGCTGGAGCTCGCGGCCGACGCGGCGACGCTCGGTGCGCTCCGCAACCTGCTCGTCGACCGGTACGGCCCCCCGATGGCCCGCGTGGTCGCGAGCGGCTCGTTCCTCATCAACGGCGTCGTGCGTCGCGACCCCGAGACGCGCGTCGGCGCGCAGGTCGACGTGCTCCCCCCGTTCGCCGGCGGCTGAGCCGCGGCCGTCAGCCCACGCGAGGCGTCAGAGGTTCACCCACTCGCTCGTGCCCTCGGCGAGGTGCTGCCGCTTCCAGATCGGGGTGCGCTCCTTGATGCGGTCGACGAGCAGCGCGCACGCGGCGAACGCTTCGGCACGGTGCGGGGCGGCGACGGATGCCACGAGGGCGACGTCGCCGATCGCAAGGGCGCCGACGCGGTGCGCGGCCGCGACGGCGAGTCCGGTCTCGCGCGCGACCTCGATGCATGTCTCGCGCAGGAATCGCTCCGCGTCGGGGTGGGCCGAGTAGTCGAGGGCCGACACGGCCTCACCGTGGTCGTGGTCGCGGATCACGCCCTCGAACGTCACGAGGGCGCCGTCGCGCCGTGAGAGCACGAAGGCCTCGACCGCAGCACGATCGATGGGCGCGTCGGTGACGAGGGCGAGGACCTCCGGATCGGAACCGGCGGCCGTGCGGCCCGGCTCAGGCATGCGGTGCTCCCCCGTGTTCCATCCGCTCCGACTCGCCCACGGGCTCGTCGCCGACGGCGCCGGCGATCGGGCGCCCCGTGTGGTCGCCGCCGGCGACCTGGTCGACGAGGTGCGGCAGCAGTTCGTCGAGCACCGCGAGCCCGTCGGCGACGCCACCTCGCGAACCGGGCAGGTTGACCACGACGGTCCGGCCCGCAACACCGGCGAGCGCCCGGCTGAGCGCCGCCGTCGGGGTCGCCGCCCGCCCGGCCGTGCGGATCGCCTCGGCGACGCCGGGCAGCTCGCGGTCGAGGACCGCGAGCGTGGCCTCCGGTGTGCGGTCGGTCGGGCTCACGCCCGTGCCCCCGGTGGTGAGGATCACGGCCGGCCGCTCGTCGACGGCGGCGCGAAGCGCCTCCGCGATGTCGGCATCGGCGACCACGCGTGGTGCGGTCGCCTCGAATCCGCGCGAGCCGAGCCATCCGGCGATCACCGGGCCGGTCGTGTCGTCGGCGGTGCCGGCGGCGGCGCGGGTCGAGGCGACGAGCACGATCGCACGGGACGCGCCCGCGGCATCCGTCGCCGACGTCGTGGTCTCGAGGCCCGGGGCGGCCGCGTCGGTCGTGGCCGCGCCATCCGCCCGCCAGACTCCGCGCTTGCCGCCCCGCTTCTCGACGAGGCGGATGCCTCCGAGGACGGCAGCGGGGTCGACGGCCTTGACCATGTCGTGCAGTGCCAGGCCCGCGACGGCGACGGCGGTGAGGGCCTCCATCTCGACGCCGGTGCGCCCCGTGGTCGACGCGGTCGCGCGGACCGTGACCGCGGCCCCGTCGAAGCCGAAGTCGATCGAGACGGCATCGAGCGGGACGATGTGCGCCAAGGGGATGAGTTCGCTCGTGCGCTTGGCCGCCGAGATCCCGGCGATGCGCGCGGTCGGCAGCACGTCGGCCTTCTTCAGCCCGTCGGACCGGACGAGCCCGACCACCTCGGCGGTCGTCTCGAGGCGCCCCTCGGCGATCGCGACGCGACGCGTCACGGGCTTGCCGCCGACGTCGACCATGCGCGCGCGGCCGTCGTCGTCGAGGTGCGTGAGCTCGCTCATAGGTACACGGTATCGACCTCGTCGCCGGCCGCCAGGGCGACGACGTCATCCGGGATCACGATCAGCAGCTCGGATGCCGCGAGCGCGGCGACCAGGTGCGACCCGGGGCCCCCGACGGGCAGCGCCCGTCCGTCGTCGGCCGGCCGGCCTCGGAGGAACTGCCGCTTGCCCGCAACGGACGCGACGCCCTCGGCCAGCGGCATCCGCTCGGTTCGCGCCGGCGGCAGACCGGCGATCGCGCGGAGCGACGGCGCGACGAACAGCGCGAACGAGAGCTGTGCGCTGACCGGGTTCCCGGGGAATCCGATGAGCGGGACGCCGCGGTAGACGCCCGTCGCCTGCGGGCCCCCGGGCTGCATCGCCACCGAACCGACCCATGCGCCGAGCGGCTCGATCAGCTCGCGCACGACCTCGTAGGCGCCCTTCGAGATGCCGCCGCTCGTGAGGATGAGTTCGGCGCCCGCGTCGACGGCGGCGTCGAGTTCGGCGCGGAGCGCCGCCACGTCGTCGCGGACGCGTCCGGTGTGCACGACGACCGCACCGCACGCGTCGACGCCGGCACGGAGCGCGACACCGTTCGCATCGGGAAGCTCGCCCGGCCCGAGGGGCGTGCCCGGTTCGACGAGTTCGCTGCCCGTGCTCACCACCGCGACGCGAACCCGCTCGCGCACGAGCAGTTCGGTGAGGCCCGAGGCCGCCGCCGCGGCCAGGTGGCGCGGGGCGAGGCGGACGCCGGCGGGCAGCACGTCGGCGCCGGGCGCGAGGTCGGACCCCGCCTCCCGCACGTACTCGCCGGCCGCCCGCGCGCGGAGGATCCGAACCGGACCCGAGCCGTCGACCGACCCCGAGCCGTCGACCGCTTCCGTGTCCTCGACCGGCACCACCGCGTCGGCGCCGGCGGGAACCGGCGCGCCCGTCATGATGCGCATCGCCGTGCCCGGCGCAAGCGACGCCGGTGTGCCCGGCGCCGCGGCGGACTCGCCGACGACGGGCACCTCCACCGGAGCGCCCGCGACATCCGCCGCCCGCACCGCCAGGCCGTCCATCTGCGCGTTCCGGAACGGCGGCAGGGCGATCGGCGACTCGACGGGCGAGGCCGTGATGCGGTCGAGCGCATCGGCCACCGCGACCCGCTCGGTCGGTCTGGCGCCCAGCGGGGCGAGCAGGGATCGCACGAACCGGGCGTGCTCGTCGAACGGGATCCTCGTCATCAGTACCTCGCCAGGTCGGGGTCGACGGCGACCGCCCACGCGTCGATGCCGCCGATGAGGTTGCGCACGTCGGCGAACCCGGCCGCCGCGAGGTGCTCGGCCGCCAGTCGCGACCGCACGCCGAGGTGGCAGTACACGACGACGGATGCCGCGGGGTCGAGCTCGCCCGTGCGTGCGCCGAGCTCGTGCAGGGGGATCAGCCTCGAACCCGCGATGCCGACGAGATCGGCCTCCCACGGTTCGCGCACGTCGAGCAGCAGCGGCGGACGCTGGGAGGCGAGCTCCGCCGCGAGCGCGACGGCGTCGACCTCGCCGACGACGGCGGGGCTCGCGTGATGGTCCGGGGCCGGGCGCCGCTCGACTGCCGGTGCGGTGGCCCTCCGCGGCTCGGCGCGGGCGGGCGCGTCCTCGGCCCGCGCGTAGACGATCTCGCGCGTGCGCCCGGTGAGCGCGTCGTACACCGCCGCGCGGCCGAGCATCGGGTCGCCGATGCCGGCGAGCAGCTTCAGGGCCTCGCCGGCCATGAGTCCGCCCGTCACGGTGCACACGGTGGGCAGGATGCCGTCGATCTCGCAGCTGAGACCCGCGTCGGCCGGCGGCTCGGGGAAGAGGTCGCGGTAGGACACGCCGCGCGCCTCCCACGAGACCCCGACCTGGCCGGAGAACCTGGCCGCCGAGCCCCAGACGAGCGGGATCCCGGCGCGCGCGGCCGCATCGTCGGCGACGTACCGGGTGAGCAGGTCGTCGGTGCCGTCGACGACGAGGTCGGCGTCGGCGAGCAGGTCGTCGGCGTTGCCCGCGTCGAACCGAGCACGGACCCCGCGCAGCGTCGCGTCGGGTGCGAGGAGCGCCGCGGCATCCGTCGCCGAATCGACCTTCGCCCGGCCGACGTCGGTGTCGCGGTGCAGCGTCTGACGGTGCAGGTTCGTGGGTTCGACCACGTCGTCGTCGACGATCGTGAGCCGCCCGACGCCCGCAGCGGCGAGCGCCGGGATCACGGCACTGCCGAGCCCGCCCGCGCCGAGCACGACCACGTGCGACCGGGCGAGTCGCGCCTGGCCGGCCGCGCCCATTCCGGGGAGCACGCGCTGTCGTGCGAATCGCGGCGAATCGGGATCGATGGGCATGGCTCGATTCTCGCAGCCGCGATAGGCCATGCGGACGCCCCAGGCAATCCCTGTCGTCTTCACAGGATCGCCGCCTACCGTCGAATGCAGACCGGGCCGGCGGGGTGCCGCGGTCCCTCCGTCGGTGAACGAGTACATCCGGCTCTTGCGCGGGGAGGAGCAAATGCGGGAGCGTGATGAGGGGGCCTCGATGAGCCGTATGACAGGAGCACCGCCCGGCGCCGGGCGAGACGGGTCGACGGACGTGCTGCGCCTCATCCGCGACCTCGTCCCGCAGCGGCCGCGGTTCCTGCGCGGACCTCGAATTCCCGACGGTGTGCGGTCGCCCGTGATCGTCACCGAACGCCTGCGCCTGCGCCCGCATCGGCTGTCCGACGCCGAGGCGTGGTACGAGTTGCAGTCCGACCCGGCCGTCGTCGAGCATCTCTCGTGGCCGCTGCGCACCCGAGCCGAGTCGTTCGTCCATCTCTTCCATCGCACGCACCACACCCGGTTGGAGCAGCGCGACGACTTCCTCGCCCTGGCCGTCGTGTTGGACGACCGCCTGATCGGCGACGCGTCGCTGCACCTGCGCACACTCGAGCCGGGAGCCCGCAGGCTCGAGGTCGGCTGGGTGATCGGCCCGCGCTGGCAGGGCCGGGGCTATGCCGCCGAGGCGGGCCTGGCGATGCTCGGATTGGCCTTCGAGGACCTGCAGGGGTCGCTGGCGGAGGCCCACATGACCATGGGCAACACGGCGTCGAAGGCGCTCGCGGAGCGGCTGGGCTTCGAGGAGGCGCGCAACGACGGCACCACTCGCATCATGGTGATCGACGCGGAACGGTACCGGGCGCTGCACGGCCGCTGAACCGGTCGCGGCGCGGCGCGACCGCCCTCGCCTCGACATCGCTGGCCACGAGCCGCATCCGCGGGTAATCTCGCGGTATGGCGACGCATTCACGGGTGAGATCATGAACTCGTTCCGCATCAGCGAGGCGGCCGCCCTGCTCGGCGTCAGCGACGACACGGTGAGGCGGTGGGCCGACGCCGGCCGCCTCCGGCTCGACCGCGGAGCGAACGGCATGCGCATGGTCGCCGGCACCGAACTCGTCCGGCTGCTCGGCGAGGACTCCGACGACGGCGCGCTCGCCCAGGCGTTCCCCCTGGCACGGGCGTCGACCCGCAACCGCTTCGTCGGCCTCGTCACCGCCGTCGAACGCGACGGCGTGATGGCCCAGGTCGAGTTGCGGGCAGGCCCGTTCCGCATCGTGTCGCTCATGAGCCGCGAGGCCGCGGACGAACTCGGGCTCGAGCCCGGCGTGCTCGCCGCCGCGAGCGCCAAGGCGACCGTCGTCTCCGTCGAGCTGCCGAGCGGCGGCGACGCGTGAGTCGAGCCGCGCACGGGCTCGCGCGTCGGATGCTCCGGCTCCGCATCGCACCGGCCGGGGACCTCGCACGCGTCGCGGTCGCCCTCGCAGGAGTCGGCCTGCTCGCGGGCTGCGCGACCGGCCCGGGCGACACCGCGGGAGGTGGCGACCGCGTGGCAGCGCCATCCGCCGACGCGATCGAGACGGGCACGATCACGGTGTTCGCCGCCGCGTCGCTCACCGACGCGTTCGAGGAACTCGCCGACCGATTCGAGGCACGACATCCAGACGTCGACATCGTGCTCAACCTCGGCGGCAGTGCCGCACTCGCCGAGCAGGTCGTCGCGGGCGCCCCGGCCGACGTGTTCGCCGCCGCCGCCGAGGCACCCATGGCGACCGTCGTCGACGCCGGCCTCGCCCGCGACGCGACGGTCTTCGCGACGAACACCCTCGAGCTCGTCGTACCCGCCGGCAACTCGGGCGCGATCACCGGACTCGGCGATCTCGCGCGCCCCGAGCTCCGGATCGCACTGTGCGACCCGAGCGTGCCCTGCGGTGCCGCCGCTGCGAGGCTGCTCGACGAGGAGGGGATCGACGCTGCTCCCGACACGCTCGAACCCGACGTGAAGGCCGTCCTCACGAAGGTCGTGATCGACGAGGTCGACGCGGGGCTCGTCTACCGGACCGACGTGCGATCGGCCGGCGACGCGATCGAGGGCATCGAGGTGCCCGCCGCGGCATCCGTCGTGAACCGCTACCCGATCGCCGCACTCGCGGACTCGCCGCGTCCGAACGCGGCCGCCGCGTTCGCGGCGTTCGTCACGGGTCCGGAGGGGCGCGACGTGCTCGACGAGTTCGGGTTCGGCGCGCCGTGACCGCGCGACCGGCGTCACCGAGCGCGCCATCCCGGCGAGGAACTCGGCGTCCGCACGGCGGACTCGCATGGCCGGTGGCCGTGCTCGCCGGCCTCGGACTCGCGGTGCTCGTGCTCCCGCTCGTCGCGCTCGTCGTCCGCGCGCCGTGGGGCGAGCTCGGCGACCTGCTGACCCGGCGGTCCGTGCACGAGGCGCTGGTGCTCTCCCTCGGCACCGCGATCGTCGCGACGGGTGCGTGCCTCGTGCTCGGCGTGCCGCTCGCCGCGCTCCTCGCGCGAGCGGCTGAATGGCCGACGCCCGCCCGGCGTCTGCTCCGGGCGGCCGTGACCGTGCCGCTCGTGTTGCCGCCCGTCGTCGGCGGGATCGCGCTGCTGCTCCTCCTCGGCCGGCGCGGGCTGCTCGGCGGGCTGCTCGAGGACCTGTTCGGCGTCACCGTGCCGTTCACCACCGGTGCCGTCGTCATCGCGCAGGTGTTCGTCGCGCTGCCGTTCCTCGTCTTCGCGGTCGAGGGCGCGTTGCGCTCGACCGACCGCCGCACCGAACTCGCGGCCGCGACCCTCGGCGCATCGCGCTGGCAGGTGTTCCGACACGTCACGCTCCCGCTCGTCGCGCCCGGCGTCGCGGCCGGCGCCGTGCTCTGCTTCACGCGCGCGCTCGGCGAGTTCGGCGCGACCATCACCTTCGCCGGCTCGCTTCCGGGCGTCACGCGGACCCTGCCGATCGCGAGCTACCTCGCGATGCAGACCGACCCCGACGAGGCGATCGCGCTCGCGCTGCTGCTGCTCGCGGTGTCGGTGGGCGTGCTGATGCTCCTGCGTGATCGGTGGCTGCCGGGGGTGCGCGGATGACTCCTGGCCCGGCGTCCTCGCAGGGGCCCGTGCCGCCGCCGGATCCCCGACGGTTCGGCCCCACGCCCGAACGGCCCGCGCTGCATGCCGACGTGACGGTCACGCGCGGCACGCATCGGGTCGACGCGACCCTCGACGCGGTGCCGGGACATCCGCTCGCCGTCATCGGGCCGAACGGCGCCGGCAAGTCGACGCTGCTCGCCGCGATCGCCGGGCTCGCACCGATCGACTCGGGTTCCGTGCGCATCGGCGACCGCGACGTCGACCGACTCCCGCCCGAGCGGCGTCGCGTCGGCGTGCTGTTCCAGGACTACGTGCTCTTCCCGCACCTCACGGTCCGCGACAACGTCGCGTTCGCCGCACGCATGCGCGGGTCGCGGCACGCGGCCCGCGCGGCCGCCGAACCCTGGCTCGAGCGCTACGGCCTCGCACCGCTCGCCGACCGGCTGCCCGCCGAGCTCTCGGGAGGGCAGGCGCAGCGCGTCGCGCTCGCCCGGGCGCTCGCCGCCGAGCCCGAGGTGCTCCTGCTCGACGAACCGATGTCGGCGCTCGACGTCGAGCTCCGGCACGAGACGCGCGCCGAGCTCGCCCGCCACGTGCGCGAGTTCGGCGGCGCGACCGTCGTGGTCACCCACAGCAGGGCGGATGCCGCGACACTCGCCGACCACGTACTCGTGCTCGAGGACGGTCGGGTGACGCAGCGGGGCACGCTCGACGAGCTCGCGGCGGCGCCCGCGACGGCGTACGTGCGGCGGATGCTCGCGACCCCCGCCGACGTGGACTGAGCCAGCGGCCCGCGGTCCGGCGCAGCCCGCGCCGCTGGCACCGCCGCTCAGCGCGGCGTGTCGAGATGGACCTCGACGGCGTCCGCCTCGGCGACCTCCGCCCAGGACCAGACCGCGAACCGGAACTCGGCGACGCCGCACGTCGGCAGGTGCTCGATCTCGCCCGACAGCCGATACGCGAGGTCGGACAGGCCGGGATCGTGCGCGACGATCATGACGGTGCCGGTCTCGTCGGCGAGTTCGGCGACGACGTCGAGGATCGTGTCGGGTCCGGCGCCGTAGAGCCGCTCGTCGAGCCGGAGGGCATCCGCGGGCAGGTCGAGTTCGGCCGCCATGGCCTCGGCCGTCGTCCGGGCCCGGACGGCCGTACTGGCCCGGACGACGTCGGGCAGGACTCCGCGCTCGCGAAGCCGTCTCGCCATCTCCGGGGCGTCGCGCCGGCCGCGGTCGTTCAGCGGTCGGTCGTGGTCGGCGAGCGTCGGATCGCCCCACGCGGACTTCGCGTGGCGCACGAGCACGAGGGTCTTCATGGGGCGAGTCTGCCACCGCGAACGGGTCGCGGCGAGGGGCGCACGGGGCCCGGCGGACCGCGAGCGGCGAGCGGCGAGCGCTACCGAGGGTCCGCCACCGGCTCCACGGGGCCGGGCAGGAGTCGCGTCGCCACGCCCGCGGCGAACTCGAGCACGCAGAGCGCGGCGAGGCGCACGGTCCGCCCGTCGGCGGCGTCGGCGGTCGCGTCGATCTCGACGAGGTCGGCACTGCGAACGCGGGGGTCGGATGCCGCGGCGCGGACCAGCGCGCGGAGCTCCCATGCGGCGAGGCCCCCGGGCACCGACGCGGGACACGCGGGCACGACGGAGCGGTCGCAGGCGTCGACGTCGACGTCGAGGTGGACCGGTCCGCCGGCGGCGCCGGCGATCTCGAGCGCCTCGGCCATCGCGAGGTGCGGGAGCCGGTGGTGCAGCTCGTTCCGGTGGATGACGGTGATGCCGAGATCGGCCGCGCGACGTGCGTACGCGGCCGAGTTCGCGAAGTCCTGGATGCCGATCTGCACGATGCGACTCGGGTCGAGCCCGGCCTCGATGAGGCGGCGAACCGGCGAGCCGTTGGAGACGCCGTCGCGCAGGTCGTAGTGCGCGTCGATCGTCACGAGGCCGGCCGTCGCGAGGTCCGAGCCCCAGGCGCCGAGCGCCGTCGCGAACGTGACGGAGTTGTCGCCCCCGAGCGCGACGAGCGCCTCGGACCGGGCCAGCACGTCGCGGACGCGCGCTCGCGTGCGCGCCTCGCCGGCCTCGCCGTCGGGCTCCTCGAGGTCGCCGGCGTCGACGAGCGTCAGCTCGCCGAGATCCATCCCGTCGGCGAGCGGCGAGTTCAGCGGGTCGCGGGAGCGATCCGGCACGAGCGCCGGGCTGCAGCGGCGCAGGGCGGAGCGGATCGCGGCGGGCGTGGCGTGCGCCGCGGTGGGCGAGAGCGACGTGCGCCACGCGGGAACGCCGATGATCGCGAGGGCGGCGCGCGCGCCATCCGTCATCGCATCGAAGGCCGGCCAGTCGCCGGCTCGCGGCCAGAGCGGATCGTGCGACAGTGCGGGTGCCTCGGTCATGCTGCCGACGATAGCGACGACGGATGCCGCGGGCCCACGCTTCAGCGTCGGCGCGTGTCTGCGATCCCGGACGTCCGGGCTCCGGCGGCGACGACGCCCGTGGCGACGGCCGCCCCCGCCGCACGACGGCGCGCGACGGCGCGGATGCCGAGCTTGCGCAGCTCCTCGACCCACAGCACCGACGACGCCATCGCGACGCACACCGCCCAGTGCGCGGCATCGAGCGGCGCCGTGCCGAACGCGACCTGCAGGGGAGCCCACGACACGACCGCGACCTGCAGCACCACGGCGAGCGCGACCGCACCCCACAGCCAGCGATTGGCGAACAGCGACCGGAACGCGCTCGAACTCGCCGACCTCGCGTTGAACGCCGTGAACAGGCCGGCGAACACGAGCGTCGTGAACCCGGCCGTGCGCGCGGTCTCGAACGTGTCGGTGCCGCCGGGGATCAGCCCGCCGGGCAGGAAGGCGTCCATGGTGAGCAGGGTCGCGACCGCGATCACGACGCCCGTCGTCGCGATGCCGATCCACATGCCGAGGTCGATCGCGCGGTCGTGCAGGCCGCGCGGCGGCCGCGCCATCACGTCGTCGACCTCGGGGTCGACGCCCATCGCGAGTGCGGGCCCCGAATCGGTGACGAGGTTGATCCAGAGGATCTGGGTCGCGAGCAGCGGCAGCACGACGGCCTCGTCTGAGGCGCCGGCGAAGCCGAGCGCGCCGGCGAACACGACGCCGAGGAACACCGTGAGCACCTCGCCCATGTTCGAGTAGAGCAGGTACCGCAGGAACTTCCGGATGTTGTCGAAGATCACCCGGCCCTCGCGGACCGCGTGCACGATCGTCGCGAAGTCGTCGTCGGCGAGCACCATGTCCGCCGCCTCCTTCGTGACCTCGGTGCCGGTGATGCCCATCGCGATGCCGATGTCGGCCGACTTCAGGGCCGGCGCGTCGTTCACGCCGTCGCCCGTCATCGCGACGATGAGCCCCTCGGCCTGCAGCGCGTCGACGATGCGGAGCTTGTGCTCGGGCGCGACGCGCGCGAAGACCGACACGGTCCGCACCGCGTCGCGCAGCTGCCGCTCGTCCATGCCGTCGAGGCGCGCGCCCGGGAGCGCGATGCCGTCCTCGTCGATGATCCCGAGGTCGCGCGCGATCCGTGCAGCGGTCGCCGGGTGGTCGCCGGTGATCATGACGACGCGGATGCCGGCGGCGCGCGCCTCCGCGATCGCGGGTCGCACCTCGGGGCGCGGCGGGTCGATGATGCCCACGACGCCCGCGTAGACGAGGTCCTCCTCGGCGATCTCGTCGGGCCCCGCGGCATCCGCCCGCCCCTGCTCGCCCGCCAGTTCGGGCGCCGCGCGATAGGCGACCGCGAGCGTCCGGAAGGCCTCGTCCGAGAGCGTCTCGATCTCCGCGAGCGCGCGGGCGCGCCGCACCGGGTCGAGCGGCACGGTCTCGTCGCCGACCTGCAGTCGCGTGCAGTGCTCGAGCAGCACGTCGGGCGCGCCCTTGCTCAGCACCACCACGTCGCCGCCCTCGTGCCGGTGGGCGGTCGACATCATCTTGCGCTCCGAACTGAACGGCACCTCGCCCACTCGCCCGTACCGGGAGGCCTCCTCGGTCGTCCCCTCGATCTTCCGCGCCGCGACGAGGAACGCCGCCTCGGTCGGGTCGCCCTCGATCTCCCACACCCCGTCGTGCTCGGCGAGCTGGGCGTCGTTGACGAGCGATCCCGCGGCGAGCACGAGCTGCGCCTCGGTGCGGAGCGGACCGTCCGTGAGCTCGCGTCCCTTCGAGCTCGCGGCGCCCACCGGCGCGTAGCCGACGCCGCCGAGGTCGACGACGCCCGAGGCCGTCACGACGCGCTGGATCGTCATCTGGTTCGTCGTCAGCGTGCCCGTCTTGTCGGTGCAGATGACGGATGCCGACCCGAGCGTCTCCACGCTCGAGAGCTGCTTCACGACGGCGTTGCGGCGCGCCATCCGCTGCACGCCGAGTGCGAGCACCAGCGACATGATCGCGGGCAGGCCCTCGGGCACCGCGGCCACTGCGAGCGAGACGCCGAGGAGCAGGACGGTCACGAACCCGGCGGGTGTGTCGACGCCCTGCACGATCGTCACCGTCAGCATCACGACGATCGCGATCGCGACGACGATGCGCCCGAGCATGCGGCCCAGGTGCGCGACCTCGACCTGCAACGGCGTAGGCTCCTCGACCGTCTCGTCGAGCATGGTCGCGATCGCGCCCATCTCGGTCGCCATGCCGGTCCCGGTCACGATCGCGCGCCCGGTGCCGCGGCTGACCGCGGTGCCGGCGAACACCATGTCGCGCCGGTCGCCGAGCGGGACGCGCTGATCGAGCGTCGCCGGGTCCTTCTCGACCGGTTCGCTCTCGCCGGTGAGGGATGCCTCGGCGACGCGCAGCGCGTTCGCCCTGACGAGCCGCGCGTCGGCACCGACCCGGTCGCCCTCGGCGAGCGCGAGCACGTCGCCGGGCACGAGCGCGTCGCTCGCGACGGTGCGGAGCTCGCCGCCGCGCAGCACCGTCGAGTGGGCGCGCGTCATCACGGCGAGCGCCGCGACCGCCTGCTCGGCACGCGACTCCTGCACGAGCCCGAGGACGGCGTTCAGCACGATGATCGCGAGGATCACGAGCGCGTCGATGGGCCAGCCGTGTGCCCCCTCGACGATCCAGGCGACCACCGAGACGACCACCGCGGCGAGGAGGAGCAGGATGAGCGGGTCCGCCAGCTGGGCGATGACGCGTCGCCAGAGCGGGGTCCGCCGTGCGGGCCGGAGCTCGTTCGGCCCGTGGGTGCGGAGCCGCTCGTCGGCCTCGGCCGCGTCGAGCCCGACCTCGGGGTCGACGCCGAGCCGCCCGGCGACCTCGACCGGATCCTCGCGGGCCGGATCGAAGTCGCGGGGGGTCGCCATGGGTCCATCGTGCGCACGCGCCCGGGCGGGGCGCAACGGTCGAACGGCCCCTCGACCGGTCGACGGCGTAGGCTCGCGGACATGGAAGACGAGTCCATCGCCGTGCTCGTGACCGGGGCGGAACGCCGACTGCTCGAGCCCGAGACCCGACGCGACCCGACCGCCCTCGAAGACCTGCTCGACGAGTCGTTCCGCGAGATCGGCCGCAGCGGCCGCCTGTGGACGCGGGACGAGCTCATCGACGTGATGACCGGGCCGGACGCGGTCGACCTGCAGACGGCCGTCGTCACGGGCGAGCACGTCGAGCTCGTGGCATCCGACCTCGCCCTGCTGACCTACACGCTCGACGCCGACGGCATGCGCAGCCGGCGCAGCTCGCTGTGGCGCATCACCGGCGACCGGCCGCGCATGCTGTTCCACCAGGGAACGCCGCTCGGCCCGCGCGTCGGCTGACGCCGACGCCCTCAGGCTCAGCGCGCGGGCGCGGCGGGCACCGCGAGCGCGACGAGGTCGTTGAGGTCGGTGAGGATCGCGTCGTGATGCACCGACTCGAGCTCGGGTCGGCGCGCCGATCCGCTCAGGACGCCCACGATCCATCCGGCGCCCGCGGCCCGGCCCGCCTCGAGCATCGCGATCGAGTCGCCGGCCACGAGGACCTGGCGCACATCGAGCGTCCCGGTGAGCTCCATGGCATGGTGCACCGCGAAGGGCGCGGGCGGGGCGGATGCCACGTCGTCGACGGCCACGACGGCATCGACGGCGCGCGGCGCGCGGAGGTCGTCGGACTCCGACCAGTCGAGTCGGCCGAGCAGGCGGGTCGCGACGTCGTGGGAACCCTCGCACACGAGCACGACGCGCACGCCGCGGCGACGCAGTTCGGCGAGCGTCGCCTCGACGCCGCGGACGAGGAGCGGCGGCGCCGCGGCATCCGTCGGCCGTCGGACCACCGCGCCCTCGAACGCCAGCACGGCCAGGGTGATCACCGGGCCTCCTCCGATGTCGCCGCGCCGAGCACGCGAACACCGGCGCGGCCGGGCCCGGCGCTCATCGCGACGCCTCGGCCGGGTGCGAACGGGTGAGCGGCGTGCGGCGATCGACCTCGTTCTCGATCGTGAAGGTCGCGAGCTCGGGGCGGTACCGGTCGTCGGCATAGGCCAGCGGGCGGCGACCGGAATCGAACGTGATCCGGCGCTCGCGGAGGAGCGGACTGCCCGCGTCGACCGCGAGCAGCTCGGAATCGAGCGGGTTGGCGGCGACCGCGTCGATCGTGTGCCGCGCCCGACGCAGGTCGACGCCGCGGGAGACGAGGTGCGCGTGCAGCGACCCGCGGTCACCGTCGAGGTCGTCGAGCAGCGCGCCGATCTCCGGCGGGAACGAGCTGCGCTCGACCATGGTCGGCACGCCGTCGAGGAGGCGCACGCGTACGACCTGCGTCACCGTCGCGCCCTCGTCGAGACCGAGGAAGCCCGCCACGGTCGACGGCGCCGGGCGCGCGCCGGCCTCGAGCGTGCGCTGTCCCGGCTCGCGGCCGATCGCCCGGGCCCACTCGGTGAACGACGTGAACGTCGAGAACGGCTGCGTCGGCACGACGCGGCCGACGAGCGGGGGTCGCCCGCGGCCGCCGACGACGTACCCCTCCTCGCGCAGCACCGCGAGCGCCCGGCGCACCGGTCCGCGGCTCGTCCCGAACTCGCGGCACAGCGCCGCCTCGCTCGGCAGCCGCATGCCCGCGGACCAGTCGCCGCGTCCGATGCGCTCGCGCAGGGTGTCGTGCACCCGCTCGTGGAGCGGCACCTCGGTGGACATGCAACGACCGTACGGAGTGGGCGGATGCCGCGGGGTGGGCACCGTGCGACGGGTCGGTGAAGGTTCGGTGAACCGCGGACGAACCGCTCCGTCGACGGCCCACGCTCGCGAATCGCGCCGCGCCTCAGCGCACGTCGGGCGTCAACTCCCTCGCCCTCCGGAGCACTCGGCGGAACGCGTCGAGGTCGAGTCGATCGAGGCTCGGCACCGCGATCGCGGCGGATCCGACCTTCACTCGTCCGAGTTCGGACGCGTGCCGCTGGACGAGGTAGGCGCCCTCCTCGGCGGCGTTCACGTAGACGCTCAGGTGCTTCGCCTGGTCGGCGAGCCCGACGAGGAACCAGTCGACCGCTCCGCCCCTCGGACGCGGCTGGGTGATCGCGCCGTAGCCGACGATGGACTGCTCGGTGCCGCCCCAGAACACGCCCTGCCACAGCACGCGCTCGAGCCCGGCGAACTCGGCCGAGATGAGGCGGTCGAGTGATCGCATCGCGTCGGCCCGCTCGCCGTCGAGCTCGGCGAGGTAGTCGTCGACGTCACGGCCCGTTCGTTCCATGCCTCACCCCGCCCAGGGCAGGGGCAGCGCCTCGACGGACGCGCCCGCCGCGACGCCCCCCGAGGGGACCACGAGCACGACGTCGGCAGCGGCCAGGCCCCGGAGCATTCCCGAACCGAGGTGGGCGACCGGGGTCGCCTCCGCGCCGACGACCGTCGCTGGCACGAGGCCGGTGGACTGCGCGCGCCCGGGCAGGGCGCGGGTCGCGACGACCGTGCGAGCGGCGGCGTCCGTCCCGGTCCACGCGGCGAGGAGCGGGGCGCCGAGCGCGACGAGGCCGAGCATCGCGGCGAGCGGATTGCCCGGCAGCCCGAGCACGAGACGGCCACGGGCGCCCGGGAGGCGGGCGAGGAGCGTCGGCCCGCCAGGCCGCGTCGCCAGTCCGGGCACCAGGAGGTCGGCGCCCTCCGCGGCGAGCGCGGTGCGGACGTGATCGGCGCTCGAGCGGCCCGTGCCGCCGGTGGTCACGACGAGGTCGACGTCGCCCGACGCGAGGGCGACCCGGGTCGCCGGCTCATCATCGCCGACGCGCCGGACCGCGACGACCTCGGCGCCGAGCGCGCGCAGCGCGGCCGGGAGGGCGACACGGAAGCTGTCGCGCACCCGCCCGGACCCGGGCACCCCGGACTCGACGACCTCGTCGCCCGTGAGGAGCACGGCCGCGCGCGGCCGGCGGCGCACGACGAGCTCGTCGGCGCCGGTCGCCGCGGCGAGCGCGATGCGCGGCGGCGTGAGGACGACGCCCCCGTCGAGCAGGCGATCGCCGACCGCCGCCTCGGCGCCGGCCGGCCGGATGTGCCGCCGACCCTCGACGTCGTTCCGTCCGGTCTCGCCGACGGGTTCGAGGATGCCGCCGTCCACCCGCCCGGCCTCCACGCGGAGCACGGCCTCGGTGCCGGCCGGGACCGGCCCGCCCGTCACGATCGCGACGGCCTCGCCGGCCCCGATCGGCCCGGCCCCGATCGGCGCCGGCGACCCGTCGGCCGGCACACCGTCGGCGGATCGCCGACCGACGACATCGGCAGCAGCGTCCGCTCGCAGCCGCCACGGCGGCCCGCCGCGCACGGCCCAGCCGTCCATCGCGGCGGACGCGAAGTGCGGGAGGGGGATGGCGGTCACGAGCGGCTCTGCGAGCACGCGACCGAGCGCCTCCGCGAGCGCGACGCGCTCGGTCGTGGGCGCTGGCGCGGCCGTGCGCGCGAGCGCGCGCGCCTCGCTCCACTCGACCGGCCCGCTCACGAGCCGGCGAGCCGGCGAGCCCGCTCCAGCGCGTCGTTCGCGGCGGCGTCCGGATCGGCACCCGCGGCCGCAGCGAGGCCGGCGGCGTAGCCCGCGAGATACGTCGTCACGGGCGCGGCGGGCCGCACCACCGCGTGCGCGGCCACCCCGGCGACGCCGAGCACGAGGTCGAGGTCGAGCGGAGCGCCGGCGATGTCGAGCTCGGCGCGCACGCGGTCGGCCCACTCTGCCAGCACCCGGTGCAGGTCGTCCCGGTCGCTCATGTCGATGCTCCTTCCGTCGTCGGGCCCGGCGCGGTGCCGATCGCGCGACGCGACCCGTCATCCGTGCCGCCGACCTCGCCTGCCGTTGCGCCGGCGCGGCGCGCGTCGGCCCACGTGTCCACGTCCATCGTCGCGCGTCCGGGCAGCGCGACGTCGACGAGACGCAACGCGGCGACCAATCGGCGCATCGACGCGCCCTCGAGCCGGCCCGCCACGGCGATCGCCTCGTCCAGCGCTGCACGTCGGACGACGGAGAGCAGGTACTGCGCGCGCCCGGTCTCGTCGACGCCCATCGCACCGTCGGCCTTGTCGGCATCCGCCCCCGCGAACGCCGCGAGGAGCGGCGCGATCGCCTCGGCCGCGAACGGGAGGTCGCCTGCGAGCAGCAGCACGGCGTCGGCCGCGACGTCCTCAGCAGCCGCGCGCTCCTCCCCGGCAGCGTCCGCCCGCCGCGGCAGCGCGGCCACGCCCGCCGCGACCGCGGCCGCCGGCCCCGAGAAGGGCGGGTCCTCGCGCACCACGACCACGTCGTCGGGCAGCACGGAGGCACCGGCGTCGCCGACGACCACGCGATGGCGCGACCTCCCGGCGGCGGCCACGACGCGCTCGAGCAGCGTCGCACCGTCGACGCGCAGGTCGCCCTTGGCGATGCCGCCGAGCCGCTCGGCGCGACCGCCCATGAGGATCACCGCATCGACCACGCCCACGGGTTCACTGTAGATCGCGCGACCCCGCGCGGCTCGTGATAGGCAGGGAGCATGGGCAGGATCACCGCGAGGACGCGGGTCACACGCATCACCGTCGGCGGCGCGGCCTCCCGCCGCGAGGACCACCTCGCGGTCGAGGAGCCGCTGGAGATCCGGGTCGGCGGGCGACGGCTCGCGGTCACGATGCGCACGCCCGGGCACGACGTCGACCTCGCGACGGGCTTCCTCGTCTCCGAGGGCATCGTGTCGCGGGGCGACCAGGTCGCCGCCGCGATCCACTGCGGAACGCCGGGCGAGAACACCTACAACGTGCTCGACGTCGGCCTCGCACCGGGTGTGCCGGCACCGGATGCCTCGGCCGAACGCAACTTCACGGTGACGAGTTCGTGCGGCGTCTGCGGCAAGGCCAGCATCGACGCCGTCCGGACGCGGTCGGGGTACGACGTCGCCGGCGACGACCTGCGGCTCGACCCGGCCCGGCTCGCGGGCTTCCCCGACCGGCTCCGCGCCGGGCAGGCGATCTTCGAACGCACCGGTGGCCTGCACGCGGCCGCGCTCTTCGACGGCCGCACGGGCGAGCTGCTGGTGCTCCGCGAGGACGTCGGGCGCCACAACGCCGTCGACAAGGTCGTCGGATGGGCGGCGCGCGAGGGTCGACTGCCGCTCGGCGGAACCGTCCTCCAGGTGTCGGGCCGGGCGAGCTTCGAGCTCGCGCAGAAGGCGACGATGGCCGGCATCCCGGTGCTCGCGGCCGTGTCGGCACCGTCGTCGCTCGCGGTCGAGCACGCCGCGGCATCCGGCCTCACCCTCGTCGGGTTCCTGCGTGGCGACTCCATGGTCGTCTATGCGGGCGCCCAGCGCCTCCCGGCGCCATCCGATGCGGAGGCCTACTCGGCCGCGGCACTGCAGGCGGAGGCGAGCTGATGGAGGACGGCACCGACGGGGGCACGACCGAGCCGTACCCCGACCTCGAGGTGGGGCACCCGAAGGACTGGGCCGTCGGCGTGCCCGGCATCCTGCACTCCATGGAGCCCGCGCTCGCCCGCATGGGTCTCTCCCGCACCGCCCGGCTCGCCCTCGCCATCAACCAGAAGGACGGCTTCGACTGCATGAGCTGCGCGTGGCCCGACCCGAGCCACCGCAACGTGCTCGAGTTCTGCGAGAACGGCATGAAGGCGACGACCTGGGAGGCGACGCCGGTCACCGTGCCCCGCGAGTTCTGGCGCGAGCACTCGCTCACCAGCCTCGCCGGCCGCGACGAGTACTGGCTCGGACAGCAGGGCCGACTCACCGAGCCCGTGCACAAGCCCGCGGGCGCCGATCACTACGAGCCGATCCCATGGGACGACGCGTTCCGGATCATCGCCGACCGCCTGAACGCGCTCGACTCCCCCGATCGCGCCGCGTTCTACACGAGCGGCCGCACGGCCAACGAGACCGCCTTCCTGTACCAGCTGTTCGTGCGCGCCTTCGGCACCAACAACCTCCCCGACTGCTCGAACATGTGCCACGAGTCGACGGGCACGGCCCTCATCTCCACGATCGGCATCGGCAAGTCGACCGTGCACTACGACGACTTCGCGAAGGCCGACCTCGTGATCGTCATGGGGCAGAACCCCGGCACGAACCATCCGCGCATGCTCACCGCGCTCGAGGAGACGAAGCGGGCCGGCGGGCGCGTCGTGAGCGTCAACGTACTGCCCGAAGCGGGACTCATCCGCTACCGGAACCCGCAGAAGGTGCGCGGCATCCTCGGGAAGGGCACGGCCATCGCCGACCGCTTCCTGCAGATCCGCTCCGGCGGCGACATGGCCCTCCTGCAGGCCGTCTCCCGGCGCGTGCTCGACGCCGAGGACGCGGCGCCGGGCACCGTCCTCGACCACGACTTCCTCGAGCGGCACACGATCGGACTCGAGGCGTTCCGGTCGCACCTCGCGGGCCTCGACGAGGCCGCCGTGCTCGCGGCGACCGGGCTCGACCCCGCCGAGATCGACGCGCTCGCGGCCGACTACCTCGCCGCCGACCGCGTCATCATCACCTGGGCCATGGGCCTCACCCAGCAGCGGAAGGCCGTCGCGACCATCCGCGAGATCGTGAACCTGCTGCTGCTGCGCGGCAACATCGGCAGGCCGGGCGCCGGCGCGTCGCCCATCCGCGGCCACAGCAATGTGCAGGGCGACCGGACCATGGGCATCTGGGAGAAGATGCCCGAACGGTTCCTCGCGGCACTCGAGACCGAGTTCGGCTTCCCCGTGCCGCGCGCGCACGGCGCCGACTCGCTGCAGACCGTGCAGGGCCTCCAGCGGGGCGACATCGACGTGTTCGTCGCGATGGGCGGCAACTTCGTCGGCGCGATCTCCGACACGGATGCCGCGGAGCGGGCCATGCGCGGCGCGAAGCTCACCGTGCAGGTCTCGACCAAGCTCAACCGGTCGCACGTCGTGACGGGCGAGGAGGCGATCATCCTGCCGGCGCTCGGCCGGACGGAGATCGACCTCCAGGACGGCCGCCCCCAGTTCGTGTCGGTCGAGGACAGCGTGTGCGCCGTGCACGCGAGCCACGGCGCCATCCCGCCCGTCGCCGACGGGCTGCGCTCGGAAGTCGCGATCGTCTGCCGGCTCGCCGAGGCGACGCTCGGCGACCGCCACGGGATACCGTGGCGCGCGTTCGAGCGCGACTACGACCTGATCCGCGAGCGCATCGCGCGCGTCGTCCCGGGGTTCGAGTCGTTCAACGACGACGTCCGGCGGAAGGGCGGATTCGTCCTGCCGAACGGCCCCCGCGACGAACGCCGCTTCGACACGCCGACCGGTCGGGCGATGATCACCGTCAACGAGCTCGAGCACCTCGAGCGGCCGGAGGGACGGCTGATCCTGCAGACCCTGCGTTCGCACGACCAGTTCAACACGACCATCTACAGCCTGAACGACCGGTACCGCGGCATCCGCAAGGGTCGGGACGTGGTGTTCGTGCACCCCGACGACCTCGCAGGACTCGGACTCGCCGACGGCGAGCGCGTCGACGTCGTGAGCGAGTGGCCGGGCGAGCCCGACCGGCGGATGCCGAACCAGCGCGTCGTCGCGTATCCGACGGCGCGCGGCTGCGCGGCCGCGTACTACCCGGAGGCGAACGTGCTCGTGCCGCTCGCGAGCGCGGCCGAGGAGAGCAACACCCCCGTGTCGAAGGCGGTCATCGTCCGGCTCGAGCCGGTGGCATCCGTCAGCTGACCGGCTTCGAGTCGGCGTCGGGGTCGTCTCCGTCCGAATCCGAATCCGAATCCGAATCCTGGACCGAGTCCGAGTCCGGGGAGTCCGGGGCCGCA
Source organism: Agromyces sp. GXQ0307 (assembly GCF_044769845.1). Lineage (NCBI taxonomy): Bacteria > Bacillati > Actinomycetota > Actinomycetes > Micrococcales > Microbacteriaceae > Agromyces > Agromyces sp. GXQ0307. Next base: position 674,159 of record NZ_JBIZVY010000002.1, read on the forward strand.
TCGGCATCGGCCTCGCCTTCAGCGTCGGTGTCGGTTTCGGCGTCGGCGATCGGGGCGGCATCCGGGGTGGAGTCTGCGTCGCGCTCCGGACGCTCCACGACGACCGCCGGCGCCGTTCCCGCCGTCGCGGGCACGAGCTCGGGCCGCTCCGCCGCCCGCTTCGCCGAGCGCTTCTCCCGTCGGCGCTCGCGCCCGCCCTCGACGAGGTCGTAGAGGGAGGGCAGCACGAGCAGCGTCAGCACGGTCGACGACAGGAGCCCGCCGATCACGACGAGCGCGAGCGGCTGCGAGATGAATCCCCCGCTGCCGGTGATGCCGAGCGCGAGCGGCAGCAGCGCGAAGATCGTCGCGAGCGCCGTCATGAGGATCGGCCGGAGACGGCGGGAGGCACCGTGAAGCAGCGCATCGCGCACGGTCATGCCGCGGTCGCGGTACTGGTTCACGAGGTCGATGAGGACGATCGCGTTGGTCACGACGATGCCGACGAGCATGAGCACGCCGACGAGCGAGGCGACGCCGAGCGGGATGCCGGTGATCACCTGGAGCAGGATGGCGCCCGTCGCCGCGAACGGCACGGACACGAGCAGCAGCAGGGGCTGCAGCAGCGAGCGGAACGTCGCCACCATGACCACGTAGACGATGAGGATGGCGGCGAGGAGCGCCAGCCCGAGCTGCGAGAACGACTCCTGCTGGTCGGCGGTGACACCGCCGAGCGAGGCCGACGTGCCCTCGGGCAGGTCGACCGCCGCGACCGCGGACTGCACCTCGGCGCTCGCCGTGCCGAGGTCGTCCCCGGCGGGCGTCGCGGCGACGGTCGCGCTGCGCAAGCCCTTCACGGTCGTGACGGATGACGGGCCCTCGACCTCCTCGACCGAGGCGAGCGCATCGAGGCGCACGGGACCGGTCGGCGTGGGCACCTCGAGCGCCCGCAGCCCGTCGAGCGACGTGGGCGGCTCGGCGGAGGCGAGGTAGATCGTCAGGGTCTGCTCGTCGATCACGATCGATCCCGTCGATTGCGGCTGCATGGCCGCCGACACGACGGAGCCCAGCGCGACCTCGGAGTAGCCGGCCTCGGCGGCGGCGGCGCGGTCGACCTCGATCGCGACGTACGGCTGCGACGCCTCGAGGTTCGAGGTGACCTGCGTCAGCGAGTCGAGCCCCGAGAGCTCGTCGACGACGGCGTCGGTCGCCGAGCGGAGGTCGGTCTCGTTCGCGGCCGTGATGTCGACCTCGATGTCGCTGGATGCGCCGAAGCCGCTCTGCGCGGCGAGCGTGATCTCGCCGACGTCCTCGAGGTCGGCGAGCTCCGCCCGGACCTCCTCCTGCAGGGCGACCTGGTCGGCGTCCTCATCGGTCGTGACGTTGTAGGCGACGGTGTTGCCGCCGCCGCCGAACGCGGCGAGCGCGCCGCCGCCCGTCGAGTTGCCGATCGAGGTCTGCACCGTCTCGACGCCCTCGACGCTGCGGATCGTCTCCTCGACGGGCTCGGACGCCGCGGCCATGTACTCGAGGCTCGAACCCACCGGAAGCTCCTGCGTGACGCGGAACGTGTTCTGCCCGCTGTCGCCGAGGAAGTTCGTCTTCATGAACGGCGCGAGCGCGACGGTGCCGCCCAGGATGAGCACGGCGACGATGATCGTCACCGCGGAATGCTTCAGCGTCCACGAGAGGATCGGCAGGAAGCCCTTCTGCAGCCGTGAGGGGTGCTCGAGCTCGTCCTGCGGCGGCCTGGCGCCCGCGGGCGCGTCGGACGGCGCCGTCGCGACGACGGACGTGGCGGTCGCGGCGGTCTTCGATCCGGGTTCCGTCGACCCGTCGACGTCGCGCAGCTCGGGGGCGAGCCACACGTCGTCGCTCGACAGTGCGGACGACGCGGCGGGCGCGGCGGCGACGGTCGCCGGCTCGGGTGCGACCCGCACCTCGTCGACGAATGCGGCCTCCGCCGCGGCATCCGCTTCGCTCTGGCCCTTGCGCGGCTTCGCCGGCTTCAGGAACCAGTAGGCGAGCACGGGCACGATCGTCAGCGAGACGAGCAACGACGCGAGCAGCGCGATCGCGACCGTCAGCGAGAACGGCCGGAACAGCTCGCCCGTGACGCCCTCGACGAGCGCGATCGGCAGGAACACCGCGACCGTCGTGATGGTCGACGCCGTGATGGCGCCCGCGACCTCGCGCACGGCGTGCACGATCGTCGAGGCCTTGTCGACGCCCGCGACGAGGTGCCGCTTGATGTTCTCGATGACGACGATCGAGTCGTCGACGACGCGTCCGATCGAGATGGTGAGCGCACCCAGCGTGAGGATGTTGAGGGTGTAGTCGGCGACCTGCAGGCCGATGAACGTGATGAGCACCGAGGTGGGGATCGAGATCGCCGTCACGAGCGTCGCGCGGACCGACATCAGGAAGACGAGGATGACGAGCACGGCGAAGACGAGGCCGAGCATGCCCTCGACGGCGAGCGACTCGATCGACTGCTCGATGTAGGGGGCCTGGTCGAAGACCACGGTGAACTCGGTGCCCGGGTTGGTCGTGTCGAGCGAGGCCTGCAGGTCGGGCAGGGCGGCGGCCACGGCGTTGGAGACCTCGACGGTGTTCGCCGACGGCAGCTTCGTGATGGAGATCGCGAGGGCGGGCTCGCCGTTCACGCGCGAGATGCTCGTCTCGGGGTTCTGCGCGAGCTCGACGGATGCCACGTCGCCGATCGTGAGCGCGACGGGCACGGTGATCGTCGCGTTCGTGCCGTCGGTTCCCGGGAACGTGCCGTCGGCGCCGGTGCCGTCGTCGACCCCCGTGTCCGTGCCGGTGCCGTCGGGCAGCGTGCCGTCTGGGAGTGTCCCGTCGGGCAGCGTCCCGTCGGGGAGCGTCCCGTCGGGTACGGCCTGCTGCTCGGTCGCACCGATGAGCGGGAGCGCGCTGAGGTCCTCGACGCTGCCGAGACGGGTTCCTGCCTGCACCGCGAACGTGGAGTCGCCCTCCGTGACCTGCCCCGCAGGCAGGAGCACGCCGTTCTGCTGCAGCGCGTCGCGGATCGCCTGCGTCGTGAGCCCGTAGTTCGCGAGCTCGGCGACGTCGGGGGTGATCACGACGCGCTGGCCGCGATCGCCCACGAGGGCGGCGTCGCTGACGCCGTCGATGTCGCGGATCTCGGGGAGCGTCGTACGTCGGATCTCGTCGGAGAGCGTCGACACGTCCTCGGCGCCCGTCACGGCGACCGCCATCACGGGCAGGTCGTCGAAGCTGAACGCGACGACCTGGGGATCGACGTCGTCGGGCAGGGTCGGCGCGATGCGGTTCACCGACGACAGCAGTTTCTGCTCGGCGAAGGCGAGGTCGGTGCCGAACGTGAAGCTCGCGACCACGCGCGACACGCCGGTGGAGCTCGTGGTCGACGTGGACTCGAGCCCGGTGATGCCCTGGATGGCGGTCTCGATCGGCGTCGAGACATCCGCATTGACGACGTCGGGCGACGCGCCCGGGTACGCCGTGATGATCGACAGCTGCGGCAGCTGGATCGACGGGGCCAACTCCTGCTTGAGCCCGTTCAGCGCGATGCCGCCGAAGATGGCGACGACGACCGTGACGAGCGCGATGAGCGCGCGGTTGCGCATGCTGAGCTTCGCGAGGAGGGACATGGGGTCGATTCTCGCAGCGGACGCGTCCGTCCGGATAACGGGAAGCTGTGAAGCACCGGTGACGAGGGTGGACCCATGACCCCCATCCGGGGTATGGTCCGAACCACGACGCTTGTCCGAGACGCCTGGGGGTGCGGATGCGAACGGCCGCGGTGGACCGCACGGCTCCGCTCGTGCGCGCCCTGCTGCTCGGCACCGGCCTCGCCGCCGCCTGGGTCGTCGTGAGCCTCGTCGCCTCGCCGTCGAGCGCCTCGGCCGACGAGCGGCCCGACGGCCTCGGCCTGCTCGGCACGGTCGGATCCGTCGTGGGAGTCGTCGACGACACGCTCGACGGCGTGGTCGACCAGGTGGTCGAGCCGGTGCTCGAGCCCGTGGCGTCGACCGTCACGCCCACGACCTCGACGGTGGTCGACACGGTCGACGAGGTGGTGCCCGCGCCGCTCGATCCCGTGGTCCAGCCGGTCACCGGGGCGATGGACGTGACCGTTCCCGTCGTGGTCGAGACGACGACGGATGCCGCGGCCGGCACCGTCGAGGCCGTCGACGCCGTGGTCACCGACACCGTGGCCGAGACGGGTGGACTCGTCTCCGACCTCATCGCTACCGGCCCGGTCGGCGCGATCACGACGCCGCTCGTCGACACGGTCGACGGCGTGGTCGGCGCACTGCCGATCGTCGGTCCGGTGCTCGGCGACGACATGATCGGCGGGCTCCTCGGTCCGGTCCTCGGCGCGGTCGACGACACGCTCGACGTCGTGGTCGGCGAACTCGGGCCGTTCCCCGACGACGGCCTGCTGCCGTCGCTGCCGGGCCTCGAGCCCGGCCCCGCAGACCCCGGGAACGAGCCTCCGACGGGCCTTCCCGGCGCGCCGGACGAGACGCCGATCGGCACCGCAGCACCGCCGGGCGGCCCGCCCGGCGCGGCGACGGCCGAACCCGCGACATCCGACGCCTCGCTCTTCGATTCCGCCGCGGTCGCGACCTCATCGACCACGTCCGTGCCCGCCGTCGCACCGCTCGACCCCGGCGTTCCGGCGCCGGCCACGCCGAGCGGTCCCTCCGGTGCGCCCGCGGGCGGCAGCAGCGCGTCCGGCGGCGGCGCCGGCGCGACATCCGGTTCCGACGCGGGGTTCGCCGCACTCCAGCTCGACGCCCTCGCGTCGCTCGCGCTCGCCTCGGTCGACGACGACCTGCCGTCGTCGCCGGTGTACGAGACCGACACCACACCTGACTGACGGGTGCCGTCCCGCCTGCTCGCAGGCGGACACGGTCGCCGCTCCCTGCCCGGGAGCGGACTCACACCCAACCAGTCAGGAGTACAACCATGAAGAAGTACGTCTCGAGGGCGCTGTACGCGACCCTCTTCACCGGGGGGCTCATGCTCCTCGGCGCCGGCGTGGCGCACGCCGCCGATACGACGGGCGAGGACGGGCTCCTCTCGGGCACCCAGCTCGGGATCTCGGTCGACCTGCCCGTGACCATCAGCGGCAACGCGCTGTCGGTCATCGGCGACGCCGAGTCGACGGATGCCACGACCGAGGTCGTGACGGATGACGCGGCCTCCTCGGAGCCCGTGGCCGTCACCTCGGGCGAGGACGGCATCGGCTCGGGGAGCCAGGCCATCGTCGACGTGTCGGCACCGGTCACCATCGGCGGCAACGCCGTCTCCGTGATCGGGGACTCGCACTCCGATGGCGCCACCACCGAGGTGACGACCGGTTCCGACTCGGACGGCGCGGGCAGCGCCTCGACCTCGGGCGAGGACTCCATCCTCGGCGGCACGCAGGCCCTCATCGGGCTCGACGCCCCCATCACGATCGGCGGCAACGCCGTCTCCGTGATCGGGGACTCGCACTCCGATGGCGCCACCACCGAGGTGACGACCGGTTCCGACTCGGACGGCGCGGGCAGCGCCTCGACCTCGGGCGAGGACTCCATCCTCGGCGGCACGCAGGCCCTCATCGGGCTCGACGCCCCCATCACGATCGGCGGCAACGCCGTCTCCGTGATCGGGGACTCGCACTCCGATGGCGCCACCACCGTCGTCACCACCGGCGGCGGCAGCGGAACGGACGCCTGGACCGACGGCGAGGACTCGATCCTCGGCGGCACCCAGATCCTGCCCGACCTGTCGCTGCCGATCACGATCGGCGGCAACGCCGTCTCGGTGATCGGCGACTCCACGACCGACGGCTCGACCACGGTCGTCACGCCGGTCGACCCGACGGACCCGACCGACCCGACGGACCCGGTGGACCCGACGGATCCGACGGACCCGACGGACCCCACCGACCCGGTCGACCCGACGGACCCGACGGACCCGACGACGCCCGGTGACGGCGGCGACTCGGGCAGCACCGGCTCGGACGACTCGGGCACCTCGGTGGCCGGGTTCGGCTCCGCGCCGCTCGCGATCGGTGCGGGCGCGCTCGCATCGACCGGTCTCGATGCCGGGTTCTGGGAGCGGCTCGCGCTGTTCCTGCTGCTGACGGGCGGCCTGCTCGTCGGCGTGCGGCGGTTCGCACTCCGCCGCTGATGCGGTGAGGGCCCGGCGCCGCCCTACCGGCGCCGGGTCCCCCGCCGCGTGCGCCTACGAGTTCGCGTCGATCGCGAACAGCGTCGTGGTCCCCGACACCTCGTTCGCCACGGCGAGCATCGGCGCACCGGTCGGGCTCGCCGCGGCCGGGATGAACGTCAGCCCCTCCGGACCGAGGTCGCCCGCCGCCGAGAGCGTCTCGACGCCGTCGTCCTCGACCGAGACCGAGAAGTCGCGGTTGTTCAGGTAGGTGACGAACGCGGATGCCGCGGGGTCGGTGATGTCGTAGACGATCACGCCGCCGACGCGCTCGAAGCCGATGAAGGCGTAGGTCCGGCCGTCGACCTCACCGACCGCGAGGCTCTCGGGCTCCGGGCCCTTGTCGTCGCTCCGGCCCTCGAGGTTCGACTCGCTGTGGTTGGAGTTGAAGAACCCGGGAGCGGCCTCGTGCGTGATCCGCTCGAAGTCCTCGCCCGAGTCGAAGACGAGCTCGCCGTCGGTCGTCCAGATCGAGAACGACCGGGACCCGAACGCGTAGAGCTCCTCGTAGCAGGTGCCGTCGTCGCGGAGGCCCATCGCGGTCGAGACGTTGAGCCGGCCCAGGTCGGCGTCGCCCGTGAGCGCGGCCGCCGGGCTCGTCTCGCAGATCGGAGCGAGACCGTCGTCGCCGAGGTCCTTGACGCGGGCGGGCTCGACGTAGTCGCCCCACTCGCGCGCGTCGCCCTCGTTCGCCGACACGAGGTAGGTCTCACCGGCCGCCTCGTAGGCGACGAGCCCATCCGGCAGGTACATGCCCTTCAGTCCCTCGAAGGTGCGGATGCCGAACGTCGGCGCATCCTTCGGGTCGCGATCCGACGCATCGATGCCGTGGCCGGCCGCGGAGTGGTCGACGAACCCGAGCGGCAGGATCTCCTCGACCGTCGCCGTGGCGAGGTCGACGACGGCGAACGCGTTCGCCTCCTGCAGAGCGACGTACGCGGTGTCGCCGTCGATCGCCACGTACTCCGGCTCGAGGTTGCGCGAGACGGGGAGGTCGTCCTCGGGCGCCGGGCCGAACACGCGCACGCCGTCGGACAGCGTCTTCGAGCCGCCATCCTCGAACTCGTGGAAGTCGGCGATGCGGACGTCGCCCTGGGTCGCGGCCGACACCGTCGCGGGCAGGTCGACCACCGCGACCGAGCCCTCGGGGTCGCTCGAGAAGTCGTCGGCCGGTTCGCCCTCGTTCGCGACGACCGCGCGCGTGCCGTCCGAGGAGATCGCGATCATGTCGGGCAGCGAACCGACTGCCACCGAGCCGAGCACGCGGGGCTTCTTCTTCGTGGCGTCGAAGAAGAGGATGCGACCGGTCGCGGTCTTGTCGTCCGCGTCCTCGATCGCGACGACGCCGAGGCCGTCGGCGCGGACCGCGACCGAGTTGGCGATGCCGTCGCCCCGCACCTCGCCGACCTTCCTCGGCTTGGAGGGCTTCTTCACGTCGAGTACCTCGACCAGCCCGGCCTGGGCGTTGACGACGTAGAGCCGGCCGTCGTGGGCGGCGACGATCTCGGCCGCCGACTCGTCGAACGCACCGGTCTCATACGTGCCGACGGCGGACAGGGTCAGTGCGGCACCGTCGGCGACGACCTCGAGGGGTGCGTCGACGATCGCGGCGCGGATCGGGAGTGCGGAGGCCGGGGCTGCGGCGAGGCAGCCGGCGGCGATCGCACCCACGAGGAGCGGCACGGCGGCACGGCGGATGCGGGGACGGGTGGAGAGCATTGATCACCTTCGGTCTGGGGACACGGGACGCCGATCACTCTCGTCCGGCCGCGCGAACCGCGGATGACCGGCGGGTGAACGGTCGCCCCTCGCGCCCCGCGCCGGGTCAGACGACCGCGGCGAGCACGCTCTGGTCCGGCACGGGCGTGCGGGCGAGCGACCCCCACGCGCGGGCGAGCGCCTGCACCGCGGCATCCGTCGACGCTGCGTCGTAGCAGATCGGCAGGCGCAGGAAGCGCTCGAAGGCGCCGTCGATGCCGAAGCGCGGGCCGGCGGCGACGATGAGGCCCTGCGTGCGCGCGGCGAGCGCGAGCTGCGAGCTGACCGGCGCGCCGAGGCCGACCCAGGTCGCGATGCCGCCGTCGACGAGGGGCACGTGCCAGCCGGGGAAGGCGTCGGCGAGCCGTCGCTCGAGGTGGTCGCGCCCGGCGCGGAGCTGCTCGCGACGCAACGCGAGGATGTCGTCCATCCGGTCGAGCAGCCGGGCGACGATGAGCTGCTCGAGGATCGGCGTGCCGAGGTCGCCCGGCGACCGGACCGCCAGGAGCCGGCGGACGAGGGGGCGATCGGCGCGGATCCAGCCGACGCGGATGCCGCCCCAGACGGTCTTGCCGACCGAGCCGACCATGACCGCCGGACCATACGCCGCCAGCGGCTTCAGGTCGAGCCCGCGGTCGATGTCGAGCTCGGCCGTCGTCTCGTCGGCGATGACCACCGTGCCCTGGCGCGCGGCCGCGTCGAGTACCCGCTCACGGGCCTCGACGCCGAGCGAACGCCCGGTCGGATTGTGGAAGTCGGGCATGAGGTAGGCCGCGACGGGGTTCGCGTGACCCATCGCACGCACGAGGTCGCCCGCTTCGTCGGCGGCGCCGAAGCCGTCGGGCCCGGCATCCTGCGGTGCGGCGGCGACGGTCACGAGCCGCGCGCCGGCGGCGCGAAGCGCCTCGTAGGCGTGCGGGTAGGTGGGCGCCTCGATGAGCGCGCGGTCGCCGCGGCCGACGAGTGCGCGCGAGAGCAGTGCGATGGCGTGCTGCGCGCCGAGCGTGACCATGACCTGCTCGGGATCGGTCGGCAGTCCGCGCGCCGTGTACCGGTCGGCGATCGCCGCGCGCAGTTCCGGGATGCCGATGGGGTCGAAGCCCGAATCGCCGAGGTGCCCGGGCAGGGCCTCGACCGCGTCGCGCGCGACATCCGGGAGCCACGGCAGCGCTGGCAGCGCGGCCTTGGAGAAGTCGATGTAGTCCGCCGCAGGTGGGACGGGGAGGACGGCGGGCGCACCGGGGAGGCGGGCGACGCTGCCCGATCCTCGGACGCTGCGGAGCAGTCGCTGGTCGCGGAGCTCGCGGTAGGCGGCGGTCACGGTCGTGCGGCTGAGACCGAGCCGTTCCGCGAGGTCGCGTTCCGCGGGCACGCGGGTACCGACGGGGATCCGCCCGTCGAGGATGAGCAGTCGGATGCGGTCGGCGAGCGCGCCGTACGCGCTGCCGCCGTCACCGCGCCAGGCGCCGAGGAGGGTGTCGAGGGCTCGGGCGCTGAGAGTGGCGTCCATGATGCGAGCCACTTTAGGCGAATTGGCTTCTTGCCGGAAGGCCAATCGAAGGATTGGATTGCCATCATGCGGTTCCGACTCCCTCGCACCACCGATTCCGCGCCCGTGTTCGGGCGCCGTCTCGTGCAGCTCTTCGTCGGGCTGTACCTCTACGGGCTCGGCATCGCGCTCATCGTGCGCGGCGAACTCGGCGTCGCCCCGTGGGACGTGCTCACGCAGGGCATCGCGAAGCAGACCGGGCTCGGTTTCGGGCTCATCACGGTCATCACGAGCGGCATCGTGCTCCTGCTCTGGATCCCGATCCGGCAGAGGCCCGGCTTCGGCACGCTCATGAACGCCCTGCTCGTCGGGCCCTTCGCCGACCTGTCGCTCTGGATGATCCCCACCGGGCTCGACCTCTGGCTCAGGATCGTCATGCTCTTCGGCGGCATCCTCGTGCTGGCCGTCGCGACCGGCCTCTACATCGGCGCACACTTCGGTCCCGGCCCGCGCGACGGGCTGATGACGGGCCTGCACCGCCGCACCGGCTGGAAGATCTGGATCGTGCGCACGGGCATCGAGCTGACGGTGCTCGTCACCGGATTCCTCCTCGGCGGCAACGTCGGCATCGGCACGCTCGCGTTCGCGCTGCTCATCGGCCCGCTCTGCGGATGGACGATCCCGCTGTTCGCGGTGCGCCGGGGCCCCGTCGCCCGGGGTGTCCGGCGCGGGGCGCGGGACCGGGACATCCCGCGCCCCGCCACGGGCGCCACGCCCGCCCAGGCGTGACCCGACCGCCTTCACTCGCAGCCCCACCCGCCTCGCGCCGTCGAGATGCCACTTCGGGCGTGTTCGCCGCCGCGAACCCCGCCGCAGCCGGCATCTCGATCGCAGGCCGCGAGCGGCGACGCCGCGTCAACGCTCGAAGGCGCCGCACAAGCCCCGATTCGGGGGATGCGGAGAGCACGCTCCGGACTGCTAGCGTGCGCGCCAGCCGTCGCGGATGGGGGTCGCTCCGATCCGCGTGCCACCCCTCGCGACGAAGCAGAAGGGGGAACACATGCGCACACGATCCATCGCCCTCTCGGCGGCCGGCCTGGCCGTGATCGGCTCGATCGGGCTCGCCGCTCCGGCCATGGCGGCCGAGTCGGGGCCCAGCCCGAACGCCTCCTGCGTCGGGCAGATCTTCGTGCCCCAGGCCACCGGCGACCCGGGCGCGATCGCGATGCGGATCGCCGAGATCCGCGGCTTCGCGGGCACCGGCTTCGGACCGGCGATCGCCGGCCTGGCCTCCCGCTGCGACGTCGGTTGACGCGCATTCCCTGACGGCTCGCGGCCGACAGGCGAGCGGATGCCGCGGGGCGCGTGCCCCGCGGCATCCGTCGTTGTCTGCGGCCTCGCCGACCGGCCCGACCGCACGCGCCCTACAGGTTCGCCTCCGCGTAGACCCGCAGCGCATCGCGCACGAACGTCGCTCCCTGCTCGCCGCCGTAGTTGGCCGCGAATCGCGGGTCGGCGACGTACATCTCGCCGAGCCCGATCACGTACCCCTTCACGTCGCCGCCGGGGGTGCCCGCCGGCGTGCCGGGGATGCCCGTGAGCCACTCGACGTGGCGCTTCGCGAGGGCCTGCGCCTCCGCGGAGTCCGGCGCGACGCCCGACTCGGCGGCCGCGCTCCAGTCGCGGCCGAGCGCGGCGCTGCGCTCCTTCCACGCGGCGCGCTCCTCGTCGCGCATGCCGCGCCACCAGCGGTCGCCCGTGGCGTATGCATCGCGACCCCAGCGCTCCTCGACCTCCTCGCGGTACTGCGTGTGGTCGAAGCCGTCCAGCATGTCCTTCGCCATGATCTCCTCACCTCCCTCCAGTGCCTCGATGGTCCGTTCGACCGACGCGACCTGGCGCGCCAGCCGGTCCTGCTCGTGCCGCAGCCACGCGAGGTGGCCCTCGAGCGCCCGCGCCTCGCCGGTCTGGCCGGCGAGCACGTCGGAGATGGCCGGCAGACCGAGGCCGAGGTCGCGCAGCAGCATGATCCGTTGCAGCCGGACGAGTGCGGACCGGTCGTAGTACCGGTAGCCGTTGCCCCCGATGCGGCTCGGCGGCAGGAGTCCGATGTCGTCGTAGTGGCGGAGCGTGCGGCTCGTCGTGCCGGCGAGCTTCGCGATCTCCTGGATCGACCAGTCGCGGGTCCTCCGGTCCATCAGTGCCTCCTCTCTCGTGTCCTGCGTGCGGACTCCACTCTCGTGTCCTGCGTGCGGACTCCACGGTAGAACTTGACGTAGCGTCAAGGTCAAGCGGATGTCGCGGGCGCGACCTCCGCCCGCGTTCGCTCTGCGCTCGCCGCGTGTCGAAACGCGATATATCTTGACTTGACAGTCAACGCGATATATCGTGAGTTTCACACCCAGCAGAAGGAGCACGCACATGGCCATCGAGAAGTGGGTCGTGAACCCCGGTGAGAGCCGGGTCATCGACCTCGAACTCGTCCGCAAGCTCAAGGTGAGCCTCATCGGCGGCAAGGTCGACGTCATCGCGCACGACGAACCCGGCGCGCGCGTCGAGGTGTCGAACGTCACCGGCAAGGACCTGATGATCCGGATCGACGGCGACTCGCTCGAGATCGACCACCCCCAGCTGCGGTGGGACAACTTCCTCGAGGTGTTCAAGGGCTTCACCGGCAGCGCCAAGGCCGAGGTGTCGATCCTCGCACCGCGGCACGTCGCCATGAAGCTCGGCGTGGTCTCGGGCGACGCCCTCGTGTCGGGCTTCGACAACGACGGCAAGTTCAGCTCGGTCTCGGGCGACCTCGTCATCGACAACCATGCGGGCGACGTCGAGTGCTCGAGCGTCTCGGGCGAGATCTCGGTCGGCGACCACACCGGCAGGGTCACGGCGCACACCGTCTCAGGTGACGTGACCGTCACCGGCGAGGTCGGCTCGTTCAACGTCGACACGGTCTCGGGCGACATGGTGCTCGACGCGAAGGGCACGCCGAGCCGGGTCGACACGAACACCGTGTCGGGCGACCTCACGCTGCGCTTCGATCCCGGCAGCGGCGCCCGCTACCGCGTGAACACGGTGAGCGGCAAGCTGCTGCTGGACGACACGCAGATCAAGGGCACGCTGGGCAAGGGCTTCGAGCGCGTCACGGGCGAACTCGAGGGCACGTGGCTCGACCTCGGCGCGAACAGCGTGTCGGGCAGCATCTCGGTGATCCGGCGCCAGCCGGCGACGGCTCCCGCCGATTCCGGCGAGGCCTCGGCATGAACCCGCCGGTGTTCGCGCACGGCAACCTGCGCCTCTACCTGCTCGCCCTGCTCGAGGAGCAGCCACGTCACGGGTACGAGCTGATCCAGGCCCTGTCCGAGCGGTTCGGCGGCACGTACTCGCCGAGCGCCGGCACGATCTACCCGCGCCTCGCCAAGCTCGAGGAGGAGGGGCTCGTGACCAAGCGCACCGACGGCCGCAAGTCGGTGTACGAGATCACCGACGCAGGCCGCGCCGAACTCGAGTCGCGTCGACACGAGCTCGACGCCATCGAGGACGACATGACCGACTCGATCCGTCGCCTCGCCGACGGCGTGCGCGCCGAGGTCGACTCGGCCATGCGGACGCTCCGGGCCGAGCTGGCGAGCGCCGCGCGCGAGGCGCGCAAGGCCGCCTCCACCGAACCGGCCACCCCGCAGCCGACCGCCGAGTCGTCGCGCGCCATGCACGAGGCCGACCTCGCCATCACCGAGTTCCGCCAGCAGATCCGGGTCGAGCTGCGCAATCAGGCGAACCGAGGCCGCGTGAACGCCGACACGGTGTCGCTGCTGCGCACCCGGCTCGCCGACGTGCGCGCCGAGGTCCTGCAGGAGCTCGCGCAGCGGTGACGGGCACGCGGATGTCGGCGGCATCCGCTTGCATGAACGCATGACGGATGTCGCGCTGCGCCCCTGGTCCGAGGGCGACCTCGACCTGCTCGTGCGCAACAACGCACCCGAGCTCATGGAGCACCTCGGCGGCCCCGAGAGCGACGAGAAGCTCGTCGCACGCCATGCGCGATACCTTCGCGGATGGCGCGACGGCTCGTCGCAGATGTACGCGATCGTGACGCCGGAACATCCCGAGGGCATCGGCGCGATCGGCTTCTGGCCGCACGACGACGACGGCGACCGACGGATGTTCGAGGTCGGCTGGACCGTGCAGGCCGCCCACCAGGGTCGGGGTGTCGCGCGCGCGGCGCTCGAGTCGCTGATCGAGGCGGCGCACGCCGTCGACGCGAGCCGTCCGATCGCCGCGTATCCGCGCCTCGACAACGACGCGTCGAACGCGCTGTGCCGCCGCGCCGGGTTCGTGCTCGAGGGCGTCGAGGAGTTCGAGTACCCCGCGGGCACCTGGCTCCAGTCGAACGTGTGGGTGCTGCCGCCCGCTGCGCCCGCCACGGCGTAGCCTCGACGGGTGCCTCCCTCCCTCGCGGTCTTCCTCGGCGGCCTCGTCGGCACGGGCCTCCGCCTCGCACTCGACACCGTGTTGCCGCACGCCGACGACGGCTTCCCCTGGTCGACGTTCATCGCGAACCTGGTCGGCACGTTCGTACTCGGGTGGCTCGCCGGAGGGCTCTGGACCCGCCCGTCGACGCCCGGCTGGCTCAAGGCGGGCGTCGGCTCCGGCGTCATCGGATCGTTCACGACGCTCTCGGCGGTGATGGGTGCGGTCGCGATCCTCGACCATGAGGATGCGACCGGACTCGCCGCGCTCTATCTCGGCGTCTCGCTCGTCGCCGGGCTCGCACTCGCGGCGGCCGGGCTGAAGCTCGGCTCGTCGCTCGCGCACCGCCCCATGCCGACCGAGGTCACCGACGACGGGGCGACGCTGTGAGCGCGCTCGTCGTCGCGGCGGTGCTCGTCGCGGGTGCCGTCGGCGCGGTCGTCCGGTACCTCCTCTCGAAGGCGTATCCGGTCCGTCCGGGGCACCTGCCGGGCGGCATCCTCGTCGTCAACGTCGTGGGGTCCGGCGTCGCCGGCGCGGTCATCGGGCTCGCCGAGCGCGCCGCCGTCTCCGACGACCTCCGGCTCGTGCTCGTCACCGGCTTCTGCGGGGGGCTCACGACCTTCAGCACGTGGTGCGTCGAGACGATCGAACTCGCCGACGGCGGTCGCTGGCGCGCCGCGATCCTCAACGTGCTCGTCACGCTCGCCCTCGGCATCGGCGCGGCGCTCGGGCTCTACCTGCTCGTGCGCTGAACGCGCGCCGGGTCCGCTAGATCATCGCCATGATCTGGCGCGCGATCATCCGACCGGCGCGGCTCGCACCGATCGTCGAGGCCTGCGGTCCGTAACCGGCGAGGAAGACACGCGGATCCTGCCAGGCGGCTCCCTGCCCGACGGTGACGCCGCCGGCCTTCTCGCGGAGCTTCAGCGGGGAGAGGTGCCGCAACTCCGGGCGGAAGCCCGTGGCCCAGATGATGGCATCGGCCTTCGCCTCGCTGCCGTCCGACCAGACCACGCGGTCGGCCTCGATGCGGTCGAACATCGGCTTGGCGACGAGGAGGCCCCGGTCGATGCCGGCCGCGATGCGGCGGTTCTTCGGAACTCCCGTGCCGCTGACGATCGACGGGAGTGCGCGCCCGGCGCGGGCCGCTTCGTCCTGCCTCGACACCGCGGCCGACGCGCCTTCGAGATCGAGCTCCTGCCGGTCGAGCCAGTCGATCGGTCGGCGCGACACCCACGTGAGGCCGGATGCCACGCCCTCGAGCTCGAGCATGAAGCCGATGGCCGAGGTCCCGCCGCCGACGACGACGACGTTCTCGTCGCGGAAGTCCTCGGCCGACGTGAAGTCGGACGTGTGCAGGTGGCGGCCGCGGAAGTCGCCCATGCCCGGGTAGTAGGGCACGAACGGCGAGCCCCACGTGCCCGTGGCGTTCACCAGGAACTGGGCTCGCAGCTCGCCGCGCGGAGCGGGCGGCGGCGCGGCCGCCTCGAAGGTCTTGCGCCGACGGCCGAAGAATCCGCGGCTCTTCAGCTCCTCGACGGGTTGCGGGCTGAGGTCCTCGTACTCGATGCGCAGGTCGACGCCGTCGTTGGTGATGCGCCTGACGTCGACCGGGCGATGCACGTTCAGCCGGTAGTGCTCCTCGAACCTGCCGTAGTAGTCCGCGACGACCTCCTTGGCCGGGAGCGTGCGGTCGGCGGTCTCGAAGCTGATGCCGAGCTCCCCCATGCCCGGCAGGTCGTTCACCCGGTGCGCCGTGCCCAGGCGCAGGGACGACCAACGGTGCTGCCACGCGCCACCCGGTCCGGGGGCGCGATCGAGCATGACGAAGTCCTCGTCGGCGACGAGTTCGAAGCGTCGCAGGTAAAAGGCGACAGACAGCCCCGCCTGTCCGGCACCGATCACCGCGACCTTCACGCGGTCGGGGATCGCATCCACCCCACCATCCCACCATGTCCGGAGGGGTGCTCCGGGCCACTTCGCGGCCTCCACAGCCGCTCCACAGCGCCGCCGTGGCATCCGATCGGCCCCCGAGGCGGTGGTAAACTACCAGCCGGGATTGTTCATATCAAAGAGCCGGGTGACGTCCATCCCATCCGGCCAGACGTCGTAAGGGGGTCACGCATGGGGCGCGGCCGTCAGAAAGCCAAGCACACCAAGGTCGCTCGGGAGCTGAAGTACTTCAGCCCGGCCACCGATTACAGTGCGCTCGAACGCGAACTCACGGGCTCGCATCACGACCACACCGACGAGGAGTTGGCGAAGTGGGCGGAGTACGCCGACGACGACTCCTACGTCCCCGACGACGGATCCCACCGCTCCTGATCATCCCCGGCTGAGCGGCGCACCCGGATGGGTCGCCGCGTCCGGGTCTCGTGCGCGCCCGCACGTCGATGCCGCGTGCCCGCGGTGCGACCGCGAGTGCGTCGGCGCGCACGGCGGATGCGTCCATGCCTCCGGGCGACTCAGACCTCCGGCTGCGCTGCGCGCCATTCCGCCGTGGCGTCCGCGAACCGTTCGAGCTCCTCGAGGCTGCCGCCCGCGGTGATGGCGCGGAGCACCACCTCGTCGACGACGCCGTCGTACGCGTGCAGGGCGGATTCCCGGTTGATCGTCGCGTCGATCGGGCTGATCCCGAGCCGCGCGAAGTTCGCCGCGTACGACGCGTACGAGCCGTAGCGGTCGGCCTCCTTCTGCAGCGCCGCGCGCGCGGCGCCGTCGGAGATCGTGCGGACGTAGAGCACGCCGCGCACCCGACCGATCCGGTCGCCCGCGTCGCGGCGCAGGTCGGACATCGCCTCGGCCGCGGCGGCGGGGGTGAGCCAGTTCAGCACGATGTCGTCCGCGGCCTCGGCGGCGAGCCGTCGCATCCGCGGGCCGAGCGCGCCGACCGCGATCCGGGCGTCGGTGCGCGCACGCAGCGCCGCGACGGCCTCGGCGACGGCGCGGACGGGATGCCGCGCGCCGCCGGACCCGATGCCGAACGTCGTGCGACCTGCGGGGATGCCCGCGAGGTCGAGGCTCGCAACGGGCCGCCGATCGATCGGGATCACGCCCGTCGCGAGGCGGAGGGATTCCGTCGACTCGGCGACCGCGCGGAGCCCGGCGAGCGAGTCGCCCCCGGGAACGTCGTTCAGCCAGAGCGTCTCGAAGCCGAGGCGCTCGAGTCGCGGGGCGAGCGCGCGGAGCGTCTCGGGCGGCGTGGTGCCCGGGAGCCCGATCGAGATCGCGGCGCGCACGCGTTCAGTCCGCGTAGGTTCCGACGAGGCGGACGGCGCCGCCGTCCACGCCCTTGGCGCCCTGTTCCCACCCGGATGCCGCGGCGTCGCGCTCCGCGGTCGACACCGTGCCCACCTGCCAGGCGGGCAGGCCGAGGGCGCCGAGCTCCGCGATGACGGGGTCCGCGGCATCCGCTGCCACGACCGCGAAGAAGCCGACGCCCAGGTTCCAGGTGCCCTCGGTCGACTCGAGGGTCGTGCCCGCGAGGTCGTTCAGCACGCGGAACACGGGCTGCGGCGACCAGGTCGACCGATCGACCTCGACCCACGAGCCGCGCGGCAGCACTCGTGCGAGGTTCGCGGCGATGCCGCCGCCCGTGACGTGCGAGAGCGCGTGCACGGCCGTGCCGAGTCGCTCGTGCGCGAGGAGCTTCACGAGCGGGCCCGAGTAGAGCCGTGTGGGCTCGAGGAGTGCCTCCCCCCAGGTCGTGCCGAGGTCGGCCGAGGCGCCCGTGTACCCCAGCCCCGCGTTCGAGAGGATGTGCCGCACGAGCGAATAGCCGTTGGAGTGGAGTCCGCTCGACTCGATCGCGATCACGACGTCGCCGTCTTCCACGCGCTCGGCGCCGAGCGCTCGGTCGGCCTCGACGACGCCCACCGCCGCGCCCGCCACGTCGTAGTCGTCGACGCCCATGAGGCCGGGGTGCTCGGCGGTCTCGCCGCCGACGAGCGCGGTGCCGGTCTCGGCGCACGCACGGGCGATGCCCGTGACGATCGACGCGATGCGGTCCGGAACGACCCGGCCGCACGCGATGTAGTCCGTCATGAAGAGCGGGGTCGCGCCGACCACGACGATGTCGTCGACGACCATGCCCACCAGGTCCTGCCCGATCGTGTCGTGGAGGTCGAGCGCCTGCGCGATCGCGATCTTGGTGCCGACGCCGTCGGTCGAGGTCGCGAGCAGGGGGCGCGTGTAGTCCTTCGCGAACGAGAGGTCGTAGAGGCCGGCGAAGCCGCCGACGCCGCCGAGGACGTTCGGCCCATGGGTCTTCGCGACCGCCTCCTTCATCAACTCGACGGCGAGGTCGCCGGCGGCGGTGTCGACTCCGGCAGCGGCATAGGACGAGTTCGCGCTCACCCGTCAAGGGTACCCGCGCGGCGCGCGGCGCTCGGGTCCGCTGTCGGAGGCCGGCGGTAGAATCCGTGCATGCACGCGGGTGCCACTCCATCGTGGGTGATTCGCGAGAATGCGAGCACCGGAGCACTCCTCGCCCTCTATCTGCGAGAGGTGCTCGGCGTCGCGTCGCCCGCCGAGCTTCCACGCCTGCGCGACGTGGGGCGGATCGGCCCCGAGGGGGCGCGCGACGTCGATGCGCACGACGCGCTCGAGAAGCAGTGGCGCGAGTGGTGGTCGATGACCGTCGAACCCGAGGCGCATCCCTCGCCCGTGCCGCTCGAGCTCGTCGAGGAATTCGGCACCGCCGTCGCACTGCCCGTCTCGGGCGCCGAGGCGCTGGCCGCCGCCATCCGCCCGCACGCCGAGGCCGGGCTCGCCTGGGCCGAGTGGGCGCACGAGCGCTACCGTACGGCGTCCGCCGCCCGTTCGGGCGACACGTACCGCGCCTACGCGGGATCGATCGCCGAGCACGAGCGCGAGGTCGGCCGGCGCGCGCACTCGTTCGAGCTGAACGTCGAGGTGCTGCCGCTCGCGGCATCCGGAATCTGGTGGATCGGCGAGAAGACCGTCGCCGTCACCGACACGCTGCGGTCCGATGCCGCGGCCTTCGACGACGCGATCCATCCCATCATCGCCGAGCTCGCCTGACGCCGCGTGGCAGACTCGACCCCATGAGCATCTGGTTCGGCGAGCCCTCACTGGAGTGGGCGAACTCGCGCGGCGAGCACGCCCTGATCCGCGCCCTCGGCATCGAGATGACCGAGGTCACCGAGGGGTCGTTGAAGGGGCGGATGCCGGTGGACCACCGCACGCGCCAACCGGCCGGCGTGCTGCACGGCGGCGCGTCCGTCGCCCTCGCCGAGACGCTCGCGAGCTGGGGCGCGTCGTTCACGGTCGACCCTGCGCAGTACTACTGCGTCGGCATGGAGATCAACGCGAACCACGTCCGCCCGGTGTCCGAGGGGTGGGTGTACGCCGAGGCGAGCCCGATCACGCGCGGCCGCACGACGCAGGTCTGGGACATCCGCATCACCGACGAGCAGGGCCGGCTCGTCTGCGTGTCGCGCTGCACCATGGCCGTGCTGCCCACGCCCTCGCAGTACTGACACGGGGCGAGCGCCGCGCGTATCGTGGGGCCGTGAAGCCGTTCGTGCTCCTCGCCACCCGTGCGGAGGACAAGCCCGCCGACGAGGAGTACGCCCTCTTCCTGCGCGGCACCGGGCTCGACGAGCGCGACCTCATCCGCGTCCGCCTCGAGGCCGAGCGGATGCCGCGGCTCGACCTCGACGCACTGTCGGGCATCTTCGTCGGCGGCGGGCCGTTCAACGCCTCCGACCCGCCCGAGCGGAAGTCGGCCGTGCAGCATCGGGTCGAGGCCGAGTTCGCGACCCTGCTCGACGAGGTCGTCGCGCGCGACTTCCCGTTCCTCGGCGCCTGCTACGGTGTCGGCACGCTCGGCGCGCACCAGGGCGCCGTGATCGACGACCACTTCGCCGAGAAGATCGGGGTGGTTCCGGTCACCCTCACGGAGGCCGGGGCCGCGGACCCGCTGCTCGCCGGGCTGCCGGAGACGTTCAACGCGTTCGTCGGGCACAAGGAGGCGATCCGCGCGCTGCCTCCGTCGGCGACGCTGCTCGGCTCGTCGCCGACCTGCCCGGTGCAGGCGTTCCGCGTCGGCACGAACGTGTATGCCACGCAGTTCCATCCCGAGCTCGACCTCGCGGGCATCGAGGTGCGCATCCGCGCGTACGCGAGCTACGGGTACTTCGCCGACGGCGAGCTCGAGCTCACGCTCGCCGCGGCCGCGCGTGCGGTCGTCTCGGAGCCGAGCCGGATGCTGCGGACGTTCGTGGAGCTGCACGCGCGGTAGTGCCGCGCTACGCGCGCGGTGCGAACACCTCCCGCAATGCCGGCCGGGCCGAGGCCCGTACGAACACCGGGATCCGGTCGAGCGGCACGTCGACCCGGACGATGGCGTCGCCCGTCACCGGCTCGCCCGTCCACACGTCGACCCACTCCCCCGGCGGCAACGCGACCTCGTGCACCGTCTCTCCCTCGGTCAGCACGGGCGAGACGAAGAGGTCGCGACCGAGGAACCACTGCAGCGGGTGGGTCCACGCACCATGCCACCCCGGGTGGTCGAAGTACACCGGGCGCATGAGCGGCGCCGACGTGCGGACGCTCTCGGCGGCCTCGCCGGCGAGGTACGGCACGAGGCGCTCACGCAGGTGCGCGAACGCGCGGAAGACGGGGAGCACCCGGTCGTCGTCCGTCTGCTCCGCGAGGTTCCACGGCGTGCGGTCGCGCGAGGGCGTGCGGTGGTGGTTGAACTCCGAGTGGTACTGCATGATCGGCACGAAGGTCGACGCCGCGGTCGCCCGCAGGTACAGCTCGGCGCTCGGCAGTTCGCCCGAGAACCCCGCCAGGTCCCAGCCCCAGTAGAGGATGCCGCTGGCCGCCGCCGAGAGCCCGGCGAACATCGACCAGCGGAAAGCCTCCCACGTCGAGTTCTCGTCGCCGGCCCAGAACGCGCCGTGCGCCTGCGACCCCGTGAAGCCGGCGCGGCTGAACGTCACCGGGGCCTTGCCGGCCGACCGCAGCAGGTCGCCGTAGGCCTTCGCGTAGGCGACCGGGAACACGTTGTTCCCCTCGTCGCCGCGCGTGCCGTCGAGGTAGGCGAGCTCGCGACCCCATGCATGTTCGCCGCCGTCGGTCTTGAAGCCGTCGATGCCGACCTCCTCGACGAGGTACCGGCGCTTCTCGGTCCACCACCGCGCTGCTCGCTCGTCGGTGAGGTCGGGCATCGTCGAGAGCGGGAACCACCAGCCGCGGTTCCGGTACGGACGCAGCTCGCCGCGCGCGTTCGGCTCGCGGATCAGCACGCCCTCGCGCTCGGCGGCGCGCGCGTCGGCGCGCGCCTGCCCGGTCGGGTGCGGGCGGGCCTTGAGCAGCGGGATCTGCCAGAGGTGCACCCGGATGTCGCGCGCGTGCAGGTCGTCGACCATGCCCTTCGGGTCGGGCCACGCGCCATCCGCCGGGAACTCGAAGTCGGCGAGCCGATGCGGCGAGCCGTCCTCGGACACGTCGTAGCGGGCATCGCGGAAGGCCGTGAAGGTGCGCTCGTCGCTCCACGCCTCGATGACCACCGATCCGACGGGCACGTCGTGCTCGCGATGCAGGTCCATCTGGCGCACGACCTCGGCCTGCGTGTTCCACTCGTTGCCGCTCGCCCAGAGCCGGAACACCCAGTCGGGCAGTTCCTCGGGGCGGCCGACCTCGGCGAGGAACGCGTCGAGCACGGCGGTCGGGTCGCCGTCGTAGACGGCGACGGTCACCGCGGGCTCGCCGGCCGCCGCGTCCGTCTCGACCTCGACGACCAGACGGTCGGGCTCGCTCGCGCCCACGTCGAACCACGCGCGGCGCGACGTGCGCACATGGAAGCCCCAGCCCTCGCCGCCGACGACGTGCGCGAACGGCATGGGCAGGTACGTCTTCCGCTCGGCGCCCTGGCTCTTGTACTGCTCGAACACGACCGAGTCGAGCTCGGCGCCGCGGTGGTCGAGCGCGTCGAACCGTTCGCCGAAGCCCGTGACGTGCTCGCCGTCGGCGAGCGGCAGGGCGAAGCGGATGCGACGCACGCGCGCGCCGTCGGTCAGCACCTGCACGGTGCCCGGGATGACGCGGTTCGCGCCGGCGGTCGCGACGACGTCCTCGGGCGCATCCGTCCAACCTGAGACGACGGTCTCGAAGCGCCTCGTTCGCCGCTCGTCACCGTCGGCCGTGCGGCCGACGAACCGGTACCGGATGGCGCTGCCCGCCTCGGGCGCGGGGAACTCGACCGCCCAGCCGCCCGCGCTGCGGGCGAGCCGCGCCTGCGCGGAGGCGAGGTGCCCGCCGTCGATCGTCTGGCCGCGCGAGGTGCGTGCGACGCGCGCGAGCGGAAGTCGCTCGATGCGCCGCCCGCCCGCGGCATCCGTGATCTCGATCTCGGCCTCGACGGACTCGACGTCGGACGTCGCACGGACTCCGAGCCGCAGGGGCTCGCCGGCCACCGGATCGAGCGGCCAGCGCTGCTCGGTGTCGATCGAGTACGGGTGGCCGGAGCCCAGCGGGCGATGGCGGATCATGCGGGGGACTCCTGCGGGGCGGATGCGGACACGGGGAAGGATGCGGAGCGGGGCGCGCCGTCGAGTGCGACGGCGAGTCGGATGAGCATGGCGTGGCTCCACAGCAGCGGG
This sequence comes from Agromyces sp. GXQ0307, assembly GCF_044769845.1. Taxonomy (NCBI): domain Bacteria; kingdom Bacillati; phylum Actinomycetota; class Actinomycetes; order Micrococcales; family Microbacteriaceae; genus Agromyces; species Agromyces sp. GXQ0307. The sequence goes on from NZ_JBIZVY010000002.1 coordinate 696,719, forward strand.
TCGGCCGACGTGCCCCAGCGCTCGATCCACTCCTCGACGCGCGTCGGGGCGAGGAGGTGGCGTTCGACCTGCTCGGGCATCGAGCCGCCGGGGCCGGCCGTGCTCGCCGCCCACGCGAGGAGCGCGCGCGCCCGGTCGATGTCGCCGGCCCGCGCGTGCGCGAGGCCGAGGAAGCACGAGAGCAGGGGCCACTGGCCGCCGCCGTAGTACGTGTCGTCGACGAAGCGGTGCACGCCGCCGTCGACGGCGAGGTCCCGCTCGATCGCGGCGATCGTGCCGGTGCCGAGCGCGGATGCCGCGGGCACGACCTCCATGACCCCGACGACCGCGGCGAGGCTCGCGTCCACGGCCGTCGACCCGATCCACTTCGAGAGGTGGCCGTCGGCGACGCCGCGCGCCTCGATGAACGCCCCGACGTCTCGGGCGGCCGACGCGGCGAGCGCGGCCCGCTCGACGTCGAGCACGCCCAGCGACGCCGCTGCGCGCAGTCCCGCCGCGATGCAGCCGAGCGTCGAGACGTGGACGTGCTCGGCGTGCTCCTCCCACCAGTCGAAGCAGGGACGCTGCCACGAGCTCGCGAGGTAGTCGACCGTGAGCGCGATCGCCGGCGCCCAGCGCGCGGCATCCGTGCCGTGCCGGCGGACATGCTCGGCGACGGCCCAGACCCACGTGCCGTAGCCGTCGAGCTGGAAGTCCCACCACTCGTCGTCGCCGGCGCGACCGTCGAACGTGAAGCGCGTGGGCAGCATCGCCGCGTCCGCGACCGGTCGGCCTGCTGAGGCGGCGGTCGCGATCGCGCCGATCTCGTCGCGACGCGACTCGAGGACCCGCGCGCACCAGTCGAAGAACCGCTCAGCCGACTCGGCTCGGCCGTACGCCGACATCGCGTCGGCGATGAACGCGCCGTCGCGGAACCAGCTGTAGCCGGCGTACGCCGAGAACGTGGGGCTCGCGGGGTAGGCGCCGTCGGCATCCTGGAGCGAGCCGATCAGCTCGGCGCTCGAGGCGACGAGCGCGGCGAGGTCGGCGTGCTCGGCCGTGCGGTCGGTCGTGGGAAGGATCATCGTGGTGCTGCCTTCGTGCGTGGTGGGTGGGCGGGGCCGGGCGCTCGAACGCCCGGCCCCGGGTGCGGTGCGAGCGGTCAGCCGCCGATGGCGGCGTTGATGCGCTCCTCGGCCGAGTCGAGCGCGTCCTGCACGCTCTTGCGACCGGCCTGCGCCTCGACGAGCTCCTCGGTCATGATGTCCTGCATCTCCTGCTGCCCCTCGGCGACGACGGGCGGGAGTGCGACGTTCTCGAGCGAGTCGAACACCGCCTGGCGGTTCTCGGGGTTCCCGAGGGTCAGGTAGCTGTCGAGTGCGGCCTCATCGGAGGTCGCCGGCAGCTCCCAGCCCGCGTCGAGGCGGGTCTGGACCATGACGTCGCTCGAGGTGAGGTACTCGGCGAAGGCTGCTGCGGCCTCCTGGTGCTCCGAGCCGGCGGAGACGCCGACCGCGTTCGAGAAGAGCGCGCTCGCCTGCTGGGTGTTGCCCGGTTCGACCGCGATGTCCCAGCCGAACGGCACGTCGGCGAAGGCGCCGAACATCCAGATGCCGGTGTGCAGCATCGCGAGCTTGCCGTCGAGGAAGAGGTTGGTGTCGAAGTCGGGTGTGCCCTGGCCGTCCTCGATGGTCGGCATCACGGTGCCGCTCTTGCCGACGAGCCACTCGGCGGCCTCGACGCCCTCGGGCGTGTTGAAGGCGACCGCGGTACCGTCCTCGTTCAGGAACTCGCCGCCGTTCTGCGCGAGCACCTTGTAGTACTCGTAGAAGCTGACGGGCTGGTGGTCGCCCCACACGCCGGCCCCCGCGTCGGTCAGCTCCTCGGCCGCGGCCTGCTCGTCGGCCCAGGTCCAGTCGGCGGTCGGCGTCTCGACGCCCGCGGCCTCGAAGAGGTCGGCGTTGTAGAAGAGCACGACGGTCGAGAACGAGCTCGGCAGCGCGTACTGCGCGCCATCCGCCTGGTAGGCCTCGAGCACGCTCTCGCGGTAGGCCGACGGGTCCTCGGGGTCGAGCTCGGCGAGCACGCCGTTCGCCTGGTACTGCGCGAAGTTCGCGTACTCGATGTCGAACACGTCGGACACGGTGCCCGCGGCGAGGTCGGTCTGCAGCGCCGTGCCGTAGTCGGCGTAGGGCAGGGTGGTGACCTCGACCGTGACGTCGGGGTTCTCCTCCTCGAACGCGTCGACGATGGCCTGGAGGTTCTCCTCGTTGCCGCCGTTCGAGATGAAGTTCGTGTAGGTGATGGTGACGGGGCCGTCGGCATCGCCGGCGGAGTCTCCGGCCGAGCAGCCGGTCAGGGCGAGTGCGGTGGCGGCGACGATGCCGACTCCGGCCAGTGCTGTGGTCCTCATGGTGCGTATCTCCTTCGATAGGGGTGAGGCGTGGGTGGGTGGTGGTGACGGGCTGTCGCGGGCCTCACTTGAGGCCGGTGTTCGCGACCCCCTGGATGACGTACTTCTGGGCGAACAGGTAGATGGCGAGCATCGGGAGGATGCTCACGACCGAGCCGGCCATGACGATGTCCCACTGCGTCGTGTACTGGCCCTGGAGGCCGGCGAGGGCGACGGGCAGCGTCTGCAGCTCGGGCGAGCGCAGCACGACGAGCGGCCAGAGGAAGCTGTTCCAGCTGCCCATGAAGGCGAACACCGCGAGGGTCGCGAGCGCCGGGCGGATGTTCGGCAGGATCACGGTCCAGAAGATCCGGAAGTGACCGGCGCCGTCCAGTGCCGCCGCCTCGTCGAGCTCGAACGGCACCTGGTTCATGGCTTGGCGGAGGAGGAACACCCCGAAGGCGGCGGCGAGCGTCGGCAGCAGTGCGCCGAGGTACGTGTCGACGAGGCCCCAGGCGCGCAGCTCGGCGAAGAGCGGCACGACGAGCACCTGCAACGGGATCATCATCGTCGCGAGGTAGATGCCGAACACGACCGTGCGACCGCGGAACGGCAGGCGGCTGAACGCGTACGCCGCCGTGGCGCTCGTGAAGAGCTGCGCGAGCGTCGTGATCGTCGCGAGCAGCAGGCTGTTGCCGACGACCCGGGCGAACGGCAGGTCGGCGAAGAGCCGCTGGTACGCCTCGAGGCTCGCGTCGGCCGGGATCAGCGACGGCGTCGAGCTCAGCCCGCTGCCGGGCGTCAGCGAGGTGATGACCGTCCAGTAGAAGGGGAAGAACATCGCCAGCGCGCCGAGGACCATCACGACGTGCAGCAGCACGCTCCTGGTGAGCGCCGCGCGCGCGGCGTCGGTACGGCGACGGATGCCTCCGGCCCGAGCCGTCGTCGGTGCGAGCATCGTCTCAGCCATAGTTCACCCACTTGCGCTGGCCGCGGATCTGGATGACCGTCACGGCGAGGATCACGACGAACAGGAGCCAGGAGAGCGCGGACGCCTCGCCCGCCTTCCCGTACCGGAACGTCAGGTCGTAGATCTGCTGCACGACCACCTGCGTCGCGCCGCCCGGCCCGCCGCCGGTCATCGCGTACACCTGGTCGAAGACCTGGAAGCCGTTGATGAGCGAGATGACGATCACGAAGAACGTGGCGGGCGAGAGCAGCGGGAGCGTGGCCGAGAACAGGCGACGCCACCATCCGGCGCCGTCGACGCGTGCCGCATCGAGCAGTTCGGGGTCGATCGCCTGGAGTCCCGCGAGGAGGATCACCATGACGAATCCGAGGTCCTTCCACGCGGAGGCGAGGATGATCGAGGGCATCGCCCACGCGGGATCGGTCCACCAGCCCGGACCGTCGATGCCGAACCAGGCGAGCACGGTGTTCACGACGCCGTTCGACGGGTTGAGCAGCCACCGCCAGACGAGCGCCACGACGATCCAGCTCGTGATGACGGGGAGGAAGTACACGCCGCGGAGGACCGTGCGCCCGCGCAGCGCGGTGTTCAGCGCCAGGGCGATCGCGAGTCCGCCGACGTACACGAGCGGCAGGTAGCCGACGATGTAGTACAGCGTGTGCAGGAACACGTCGGCGGTCTCGGGGTCGGAGAGCAGGTTCGCGTAGTTCTCGAAGCCGACCCACTCCGCGGGTGCGAGCAGGTTCCACTCGGTGAGGCTGATCCACGCGGCGGCGACCATCGGGCCGAGGACGAAGAGGAGGAGCGGCACGGCGCTCGGCAGGAGGAAGGCGAGGACGGTGAGCGCGTACTTCGCGCGACGCGTGCGCCGGCCCGACGGGCGCGGCGCCCGGCTGCCTGAGGTCGTCGGGCGAGCCTCGGCGCCGACCTCGGCGGCGGCCCGGCCGATGAGCGCGGTCATCGGCGAACCGCCTGTCCGACGAGGCGTTCGCGGATGAGGCGCCCCTGGTCGCCCGCCGACCCGGCCGCGTCGAACGGCATCGCGAGCACGAGGGCGGCCGCGCCCTGCGCCCAGCTCTCGTCCTGCCAGGTCTCGATCTCGACGGGCAGGCTGCGACGGTGGCGCAGGAGGTGCGAGCGGAACGCGGGTTCGAAGCCGGGCGCCCAGTGGTGCCAGCCGGCGGTGCCCTCGCCGAGGACCACGACGAAGGCCGGGTCGACGGCGTGCACGACCCCGGCGAGGGTCCGGCCGAGCAGCCCGCCGGCCTGCCGGTAGATCGCGATCGCCCCGGGCTCGCCCGCATCTGCGGCGGCGAGCAGGTCGTCGATGCCGCCGTCCGGCGCGATCACGCCGTGTTCACGGGCCTCGCGAACCAGCGCGCCTTCGCCGATGCAGGCCTCGAGGCATCCGTCGTTCCCGCAGCTGCATCGGGGGCCGTCGTCCGCGATCGGGGTGTGGCCGATCTCGCCCGCGCCCCCGGAGGCGCCGCGGAGCACGTTGCCGTCGACGACGATGCCGGCGCCGACGCCCGTTCCGATCGTGACGACGAGGAAGTTGTCGTGCGATCGCCCGAGGCCGAACAGTCGCTCGGCGACCGCGAGGGCGTTGACGTTGTTCTCGACGACGACCGGGAGCCCGGTGGCGCGTCGCAGCGCGTCGCCGAGCTCGACCCCGGTCCAGCCGAGCTGCGCCGAGTCGACGACGCCGCTTCCGACGCGGTCCACGCTGCCCGGCACGCCGACGCCGAGGCCGAGGACCGTGGTCCCGTCGCCTGCGGCGATGAACCCCCGGATCCGCTGGACGAGCTCGGCGATGAACGTGCTCGCCGTCGCGTCGAACGGCTCGCTCGCCGAGCGCACCACGCGCCCGTCGACGCCGACCTCGACGAACGCGACGTGGTCGGCCACCACCTTGACGCCGATGGCGTGCCCGGCCGACGTCGCGAGTCCGAGCATGCGCGCGGGCCTGCCGCCGTTCGAGGGTGCCTGCTCGAGCTCGACGAGCAGGCCGTCGGCGAGCAGCTCCTTCACGAGCTGGGTGATGAGGGCCGGCGACAGACCCAGGGCGCGGGCGAGCTCGGCACGCGAGGCGGGGCCGTCGGCGCCGAGCCGGGCGAGGATCGCCGAGCGGTTGACGTCGGTTCGGTTGGTGGAGTGGATCGCCATCGATGCCTCTGTGTCCGTGGGGCAGGTCGTCCTGCGGGGTCAAAACGTTAATTTAGTACTAAACAAAGTCCAGAAGCAAGACCTTCGTCCGAATCCGCACACGACGAAGCGCCTCGCACCGGTCCCTCGGTGCGAGGCGCTTCGCGATCAGGTGCCGCGCTCAGCGGCCTCGACGGGCGATCAGGACGCCGCCGCCGTGGCGTACGTCGACTGCGCGACCGAGCCGTAGTACGGCCCGAACATCACGTTCGGGATGTTGTTGTAGCCGAAGCTGTTCACCGAGTTCTGCGAGCCGTTCCCGAGGAACCAGGGACCGCCCGACGAGCCGCCGGTCATGTCGCACGGGATGCCCTGCGACTGCGTCTGGCCGTACGGGTCGGGGGTCGCGGTGCCGGCGCACGACTTCAGCGTCTGGCCGTTGAAGGGCGCGGCGGCCGGGTAGCCGAACGCCTCGTACGAGAGGCCCCGGGCCTGGTTGAACGAGATCGCGGTGCCGCCGACCGTCGCCTGCAGGGTCTTGCCCGCGAGCGAACCGACCGTGGCGAACGCCGTGTCGTAGGTGATGTCGCCGCGCTTGGTCCACTGCTGCGGCGCGGCGAGCTTCGTCGCCACCCACTGCCCGTAGGGCGCCGAGCCGTTCTCGTAGGCCGGCACGAAGGTCCAGTTCGTCGCGTACTTGCCCTTTCCGCCGTGCACGCAGTGCGCGGCCGTCGCGACGACGCTGCCGTTCGCCGAGCTCACCGAGTTGCCCGAGCACACGTAGTTGCGGCCGTTCAGCGTGAAGAACACCTTGCCGATGTTCGGCACGGGCGACTCGTTCGCCGCCATCGGCGTGACCTCGGGCGTCGGGGCGGGCTTGCCGTACGTGACGGGCGCACCGGCGGCGACGTCGGCGGCGGGCGTCGAGGCCGATCTGCCGGCGAGGAGCACGTCGCCTGGCGTGGCGGCGCGCATGCGCTCGGCCGTCCAGTAGCCGGCGGCCGCCGCACGTTCGGCCGCGGGAACGGCGCGCTGGTCGACGCCCGGCGGCACGGCGGGCGGCGCGGCCGACGCGGCGGTCGGCGCGGCGAGGAGCCCGCAGGCGACGAGGGCGGCGCCGGCGAGCGCGGCGCGCACTGAGGTGAGCTTCATGGAGTGAGCCCTTTCTGAGCAGGCGGCGGCGGTCCCCCCAAAGGTCGCCGCGCCGCAGATATCGAATGCCGGGAAGCGTGGCACACGGCCCCCGTTCGGGGGGAGGGTCCGCGGCATCCTTCGGGGAAATCGAGAAGCGCCGAGAGGGAACCGAAGATTCTGCTCGCGGAGGGCGACGACGGGATAGGTTTCTCGTTTGGCCGCGACGCGGCCGCGGGGCCGGTCCGGGGTGCTGCGCCCCGCTCGCGAGCCGCCTCCCGCTCACGTGAGCAGCGGCATCCGTTCAGCCGGCTCACACGCGCGCGTATGCGAGGATGTATCGTCCAGCTCGGACGCTTCACCCACCTCCCGAGGAGCCCTAGCTCGCATGTGCGGCATCGTCGGCATCGTCTCCACCGAGCCCGTCAACCAGCAGATCTACGACAGCCTCCTCCTCCTGCAGCACCGTGGGCAGGACTCGACGGGCATCGCGACGGCCGACGGCCCCGTGTTCCACATCCACAAGGCGCGCGGCCAGGTGCGCGAGGCCTTCCGCACGCGCGACATGCGCTCGCTCCTCGGCTCGATGGGCCTCGGCCACGTGCGCTACACGACGAAGGGCGCCGCCGAGCGCGAGGAGGAGGCCCAGCCCTTCTACGTGAATGCGCCGTACGGCATCATCCTCGTCCACAACGGAAACCTCACGAACACCCGCGAGCTGTCCGAGGACCTCTTCCGCATCGACCGCCGCCACGTGAACTCGACGAGCGACACCGAGATGCTGCTCAACGTGCTCGCGACCGAGCTGCAGGGCCAGATCACGGGCCTCGACCTCGACCCCGACCAGGTCTTCCAGGCCGTGACGCACGTGCACGAGCGCGTCGAGGGCTCGTACGCCGTCATCGCGATGATCGCCGGCTACGGCCTGCTCGCGTTCCGCGACCCGTTCGGCATCCGGCCCCTCATCCTCGGCAAGCGAACGACGGATGCCGGCAAGGACGAGTGGATCGTCGCCTCCGAGTCGCTCGTGCTCGAGAACGGCGACTACGAGATCGTGCGCGACGTCGAGCCCGGCGAGGCGATCTTCATCACGCTCGACGGGCAGATGATCTCGCGCCAGTGCGCGGCGAACCCGCGCCTCGTGCCCTGCTCGTTCGAGTACGTCTACCTCGCCCGCCCCGACTCGGTCATGAACGGCATCTCGGTCTACGAGGCGCGCCTGCGCATGGGCGACCGGCTCGCGACCACGATCGCGACGCACATGGACCAGGGCGACATCGACGTGGTCATGCCGATCCCCGACTCCTCGCGCCCCGCCGCGATGCAGGTCGCGCAGAAGCTCGGCATCGAGTACCGCGAGGGCTTCTACAAGAACCGCTACGTCGGCCGCACGTTCATCATGCCCGGGCAGGCGGCGCGCAAGCGCTCGGTGCGGCAGAAGCTGAACGCCATGGGCACGGAGTTCAAGGGCAAGAACGTGCTCATCGTCGACGACTCGATCGTGCGCGGCACGACCTCGAAGCAGATCGTCGAGATGGCCCGGGCCGCGGGCGCGAACAAGGTGACGTTCACCTCGGCCGCACCGCCCGTGCGCTTCCCGCACGTGTACGGCATCAACATGCCGAGCCGGGCCGAGCTCGTCGCGCACGACCGGAAGATCCCCGAGATCGCCCGCGAACTCGGCGCCGACCACATGATCTACCAGGAGGTCGCCGACCTCCAGGCCGCGATCACCGAGGGCACCTCGATCGGGCAGCTCGACCTGTCGTGCTTCACCGGCGAGTACGTGACCGGCACGGTCACGCCCGAGTACCTCGACTGGGTCGAGCGCACGCAGTTGAGCTGACGCGGCGTCAGCTCGCCGGGTCCTCGTCGACGTAGTGCGTCGACTCGTGCTCGGCGACGGCCGTGCCACGGCGCCTCGAGAGCACGCGGTCGATGACCAGCGCGGCGACGCCCCCGAGGGCGAGTCCGCCGGCACCGCACCACAGCAGCAGGAATCCGAACACCTGGCCGCGGTCGAACTGGTCGTTCTCGGGGAACGCGAACGTGAGGATCAGCGCGACCAGCACGCCGAGCGCAGCGCCGAGCAGCAGGAAGCTGCCGTAGCGCGGCGACCGCCGCACCGTCACGGCGTCGCTCGTCACCTCGGTCTCGAGGTGCTCGGCCGTCTCGGGATCGAGGTCCATGCGCTCGACCTTGCGTGCGGCGCCGTCCCCGACGGATGCCTCCGGGTCGACGGGCGACACCGCGCCCGCGTCGGCGCCCCCGGCGTTCGGGTCGGACTCGGCGGGATCGGGACGGTCGGCATCGCTCACCCGCCCATTCTCCCCCACCCGCAGGGGCGATCTCCCGGCCCGCGCGTCAGGCGAGCCGAGCGGCGTCGATCACGGGCACGACGCCGTCGAGGTCGGCGCGCTGCCCCGAGGCGTGCACCCGACCGGATGCACGCGCGTCGACCCACGCGAGCGAGCCCGTGGCGAGGCCGAGCCAGGTCGCGGCATCCGTCTCGACGACGTTCGGCGGCGTGCCCCGCGTGTGACGCGGGCCCTCGATGCACTGGACCGCCCCGAACGGCGGCACCCGCACCTCGACCGTGCCGCCGGGTGCGCGCTCCGCGAGCAGCTGCAGCGTGTAGCGCACGGCGAACGCGAGCGTGGTCCGGTCGACGGATGCCGCGTCCTCCGCTCGGACGAACGCGGCGACCGCGTCACGACCCTCGACGTCCCCGATCCTGCGCACCATCCCCCCATCCTCCCCCAGCACGGCGCGATGCGGCGGAGCATCGGCGGCCGTCACGGGCCCGATCCGAATCGAGGGGGTCCGGTAGCCTGAGCGGGTGAGAATCCTCGTCCTCGGTTCGGGCGCGCGCGAGCACGCCATCATCCTCGCCCTGCTCGACGAGGAGGCCGGCCACGAGATCGTGGCGGCGCCCGGGAACGCGGGCATCGCGGCATCCCCCACGTCGTCGGCGCGCGGCAGCGTCGACACCATCGCGCTCGACCCGACCGACCCCGTGATCGTCGCCGACTACGCGATGGACAACGACATCGAGCTCGTCGTCGTGGGCCCCGAGGCACCGCTCGTCGCGGGTGTCGCCGACGCGCTGCGCACGCGCGGCATCGCCGTGTTCGGACCGGGCAAGGCGGCCGCCGCGCTCGAGGGCTCGAAGACCTTCGCCAAGCGCATCATGGAGTCGGCGGGCGTGCCGACGGGCCGCGCGAGCCTCGTCGACTCGCTGCCGAAGGTGACCGAGGTGCTCGACGAGTTCGGCGCCCCCTACGTCGTGAAGGCCGACGGCCTCGCCGCCGGCAAGGGCGTCCTCGTCACGGAGGACCGCGAGGCGGCGCTCGCGCACGCCGCGCACTACCTGCAGCAGGGCCCCGTGCTCGTCGAGGAGTTTCTCGACGGCCAGGAGGTCTCGCTCTTCCTCCTGTCCGACGGCACGAACGTGCTGCCGCTCTCGCCCGCGCAGGACTACAAGCGGCTCCGCGACGGCGACGAGGGCCCCAACACCGGCGGCATGGGCGCCTATTCGCCGCTGCCGTGGCTCGACGAGCGGTTCGGCAGCGAAGAGGCCTTCGTCGACGAGGTCATCGAGACGATCGCCCAGCCGACCGTGACGCAGCTCGCCGAGGAGCAGACGCCGTTCATCGGCCTGCTCTACGCGGGGCTCATCCTGACCAGCCGCGGCATCCGCGTCATCGAGTTCAACGCGCGCTTCGGCGACCCCGAGACGCAGGCCGTGCTGCCGCGCCTCGCGACGCCCCTCTCGGGCCTGCTCTACGCCGCCTCGACGGGCAGGCTCGGCGAGCTGCCGCGCCCCGAGTTCCGCCCCGATGCGGCGGTGACCGTCGTGCTCGCGAGCGAGGGCTATCCCGAGTCGCCCGAGACCGGGCGCCGCCTCGACGGACTGGACGCCGCGGCATCCGTGCCGGGCGTGCACCTCGCCCACGCGGCGACCGCGGTCGGCTCGACCGGCGACGACGCGGAGCCGCATCTCATCGCCACGGGCGGCCGCGTGCTCAACGTGGTCGCGCTGGGCGACGACTTCGCCGAGGCGCGCCGCCGCGCGTACGAGGCGATCGGGCAGCTCCGCCTCGACGGCGGGCAGTACCGCACCGACATCGCCGCGCGCGTGGCGGACTGACCAGGCGAGCCCCCGGGGCGACCGCATCCGTGACGCGAAGGAGACGGACATGACGCACGTGAACGACCTCACCGGCTGGACCCTCGTCTACTCGGGCAAGGTGCGCGACCTGTACGTGCCCACCGACCTGATGACCGACGACGACACCTGGACCGGCGATCCGATGGCGCTCTCACCCGTCGTCCTCGTCGTCGCGAGCGATCGCGTGAGCGCGTTCGACGAGGTCCTCGAGCCCGAGATCCCGGGCAAGGGCGCACTGCTCACCTCCCTCACGCGCTGGTGGTTCGATCGCCTGCCCGAGGTGCCGAACCACCTCGCCTACGCCGAGGACGACCGCTACCACGACCTGCCGGAGATCTCGACCTCGGTCGCCGACCGTGCGATGCTCTGCCGGACCCTCGACATGTTCCCCATCGAGTGCGTCGTGCGCGGCTACCTCACCGGCAGCGGCTACGCCGAGTACGTCGCGACCGGCGCGATCGGCGGGCTGCCGCTGCCCGAGGGGCTGGAGGACGGCGATCGGCTTCCCGAGCCCGTCTACACGCCGGCATGGAAGGCGCCCCTGGGCCAGCACGACGAGAACATCTCGTACGAGCGCACGGTCGAGCTCGTCGGCGAGACCGTCGCCGAGCAGCTTCGCGCGATCTCGCTCGCGGTCTTCGAGCACGCGTCCGACGTCGCCGAGGAGCGGGGCCTGATCCTCGCCGATACGAAGTTCGAGTTCGGCGCCGACCGCGAGCTCGGCATCGTGACGCTCGCCGACGAGGTGCTGACGAGCGACTCCAGCCGGTACTGGGACCTCGAGGCGTACCTCACGGGTGCGACGCCCGAGGTCCGCATGGCGAGCTTCGACAAGCAGATCGTCCGAGACTGGCTCGCGGCGAACTGGGACCGATCCGCGCAGGTGGCACCGCCCACGCTCCCGTCGGAGATCGTCGAGCAGACGGCCGAGCGCTACCGGGCACTGGTGGAGCGACTCACGCTCGGGCTGTAGGCGGTCGCGAGCGCGTTCCGCGCGCGGGAATAGCCGCCGAGAGGACGTGGTTGCAATAGTTGTGCCTACAACCGATTCGGCCGCCGACGCCGGCGCCGCACCCGACCGCCTCGCCGCCGACACCGCGATGGGCCCGGTGACGCTCCGCGTCGCCGACCTCGACGCCATGATCCGCTACTACCGCGACGGCGTCACCCTCGAACTGCTCAGCCACGACGGCCCGGTGGCCGTGCTCGGTCGCGGCACCACCCCCGCCGTGATCCTCGAGCACGCGCCCGAGCTGAAGCACGCCTCGCCCCGCAGTGCGGGCCTCTTCCACACCGCGATCCTCTTCGACACGCGCGAAGCGCTCGCGACCGCCCTGCTCTCCGTCGCGTCGAAGCACCCCGGCACCTTCACGGGTAGCGCCGACCACCTCGTCAGCGAGGCGTTCTACTTCGACGACCCCGAGGGCAACGGCGTCGAGCTGTACTTCGACCGCGACCGCTCGACCTGGAGCTGGACGCACGGCTCGGTCGAGATGGCCACGATCTTCCTCGACCCCAACGGCTACCTCCGCGAGCACCTCACCGAACGAGGGGCGGATGCCGCGGCCGCGGGTACCGGGCTCGGCAGCGCCGGCGTCGGCCACGTCCACCTGTCGGTGGGCGACGTCGCGAGCGCGCGCGAGTTCTACGTGAACCGCCTCGGGTTCGACCAGACCGCGACCTACGGCGACCAGGCGCTGTTCGTCAGCGCGGGCGGCTACCACCATCACATGGCCATGAACACGTGGAAGAGCCGCGGTGCCGGGCGCCGGCAGCTCGCGCTCGGCCTCGGCACGGTCGAGATCCTGGTGCCGACGGCCGACGACCTCGGCGAGCTGGGTGAGCGGATGGCGCACTTCCGGGTCGCGTCGCGCGACGACGGTCGCACGCTCGCGTTCGACGACCCGTGGGCCAACGTCGTCGAGGTGCGCTCGGCGGAGTAGCGCGGCGCGCCTCGCTCGCGCTCAGTCCTCGGGGCGCTTGCGGTGCGACATGTCGTGGAACTCGCCGAAGTCGAGCGCGGCGCCGGGCAGTTCGGCCGCTCCGGGCTGCGCACGCAGCCCGTCGAGCACGATGGCCAGCTGCCGGCGCCAGAACGGCAGGTAGGTGCCCCCGTACTGTCCGAGCGACCCGAGCATGTCGACGAGGACGCTGATGTCGACCGCGGTCACGTCGGGGCGGAGCGCACCCTCGGCCTGGGCCCGCGCGACGATGCCGTCGGCGACGGCCTGCAGCTCCGCGCCCGGGCGATGGTCGGGGTCGAGCTCGGCGACTCGTCGCATGACGGCGGGCAGGTACGGGCGCTCGATGAGCCACGACGAGAGCGCCTCGAGCCAGATCTCGATCGCGCGCCATCCGCTCTCGGCCTGGACGACCTCGGCCGTGAAGGCGCGCAGGTCGTCGACGCCGGTGTCGTAGAGCTCGCGGATCAACGCGTCGCGTGTCGGGAAATGCCGGTACACGGTCCCCGCGCCGACCTCGGCTCGCGTGGCGAGCTCGTCGAGCGGAGCCTCGATCCCACGCTCGGCGAAGAGGCGCCGAGCCTCGACGAGCAGGCGCTCATGGTTGCGGCGGGCGTCCCGCCGGGACGACACGGTCGTGGTCACGACTCCAGCGTACGCCCGCGCGATCGACGGAGGCCGGGACCTACGCCCCCGTGACGCCGGGGGTCGTCCGGATCGGATACGATACGGAGTGTCGACTCCGCTTCTCTGGGCGGGAGACGCGCGCCCACTCGGGGGAGGGGCGTCGGCGTGCGGCGGGCACGGGGTGGGTTCCCTGCTCTGGGGGATGCCCGCCGCACCCACCTTCCGCCGCCCGCCGGCTACTCGAGCGTCTCGAGGTGCACGTCGACGGGCTCGCCCGGCTCGATGCCCTCGGCGTCGCGTACCGCGCGCTTGAGCGGCAGCGCGTATCGCCGTGCGCCGGGGAAGATCGAGGTGCGCCAGGTGGTCGCACCGATGGTCGCCGACACCCGGACCGACCCGAAGCCGCGCGGCATCCGCGGACGATCCCTGATCTCGTCGGACAGTTCCTCGGGGACGTCGACGAAGAACCACGAGTCGGCCGCGCGCTCCTCCCAGCGGTACACGACCGCCGTGAACCGGTACTCCTCGGGCATGGGACGACCCTACGCCCGCCCCCCGACGCGGGACGATGTCCGGATGGCTAGGCTGGCCGCGTGGCAGCACCGAACGACGACCGAGCGGTCGCGGCGGACGAACTCGGCGTCGAGGCGAACACCCGGCGCATCGAGGCATCCGTCGTCACCGACTTCAGCGACCGCATGAGCTACGGGGGCTACCTCGACCTCGACACCCTGCTCGCCGCGCAGCGGCCGATCTCGCGGCCCGAGCACCACGACGAACTGCTGTTCATCATCCAGCACCAGACCACCGAGCTGTGGCTGAAGCTCGTCCTGCACGAGCTCGCGACCGCGTGCGAGCTCATGCGCGCCGACGACCTCGCTCCCGCGCTGAAGTGCATCGCGCGCGTGAAGCACATCCAGAAGACGCTCACCGAGCAGTGGTCGGTGCTCGCCACGCTCACCCCGAGCGAGTACGCCCAGTTCCGCGGCGTGCTCGGCAACGCATCGGGCTTCCAGTCGTACCAGTACCGCGCGGTCGAATTCACGCTCGGCAACAAGAACGCGAAGATGCTGCAGGTCTTCGAAGCGGATGCCGCGGCGAGCGCGATCGTGCGACGTGCCCTCGAGGCGCCGAGCCTCTACGACGAGTTCCTGCGCCTGCTCGCCCGCGCCGGGTACGACATCCCCGCCGAGGTGCTCGAGCGCGACGTCACGACGGCGTGGACGTTCCACGAGGAGCTCGTGCCCGTGTTCGCGGCGATCTACGCCGACCCCGAGCACAACTGGGCCGCGTACGAGACCTGCGAGGAGCTCGTCGACCTCGAGGACAACTTCCAGCTCTGGCGGTTCCGGCACCTGAAGACCGTGGAGCGCATCATCGGGTCGAAGACGGGCACCGGCGGGTCGAGCGGTGCGCCGTTCCTCAAGCGGGCGCTCGAGCTCACGTTCTTCCCCGAGCTGTACGCGGTCCGCACCGAGATCCCGGGGTGAGTGGCGTGCGAGGGGGTCGTTCCACGACACGACGAGGCGACGGGGGCGGTGCGGATGTCGCGAAGTGACCCCCTGCACGGGAAGCCCGACGCCCGAGCCGCGTCGCTCGGACCGCACGCACGACGCGTCCGGCGCTCGCTGAACGGCGACCATCCCGGCGAGACCGGCACCATGCTGCCGCCGTTCATCGACCACCACGTGCACCTGCAACTGGCGGATCCCGCGCCCGCCGTCGCGCGCGGGATCGCCGCGGTCGTCGATCTCGGCGCCGATCCCGGCGCGATCGCGGCGATCGCGCGCGCCGACGGGCTGCCGCACGTCCGGTACGCGGGCGCATTCCTCACCGCGAGCGGCGGCTACCCGTCGGGGCGTCCGTGGGCACCCGACGGAAGCGTGCGCGAACTCGCCCCGGTCTCCGGCGAGGCCGACGAGGTGCGCGAGCGGCGGCACCACGCGCTGAGCGGCCCCGTCGAGGCGGCGGTCGACGAACAGCGCCGGTTCGGGGCATCCGTCGTCAAGGTCGCACTGCACGCCGCCGCCGGGCCGGTCTTCGACCGCGCGACGCTCGACGCGGTGGTCGCGGCCGCGCATGCGGTGTCGCTCCCCGTCGCGGTGCACGCCGAAGGCGCACGGATGGCGGAGCTCGCGATCGACGCGGGCGCCGACGTCCTCGTGCACGCGCCCTTCACCGAGCGGCTCGACGACGACGCGATCGCACGCGCGGTTGCGGCCGGTCAGGCGTGGATCTCGACGCTCGCGATCCACGTGCGCGACGACGCATCCGTCGCCGAGACCGCGATCGACAACCTGCGCCGCTTCCACGCCGCCGGCGGGCGCGTGCTCTACGGCACCGACGCCGGCAACGGCGAACTCGAGCCGGGCGTGAACCCCGTCGAGGTCGCCGCGCTCGTGCGCGCCGGGCTCGCGGCATCCGCCGTCATCGCGGCGCTCGCCGACCCCTGGCCCGACGCCTCCCCGACGTGGGCGGACGCCGGCGTCGCGACCTTCGTCCCCGATCCCGCACCGGCCGACGAGGACCTCGTCGACCCCGACGCCGTCGCACGATGGCTCGCCACCGCGCGACTCGTGCCCACGGAGGAACTGGAGCCCTGCTGACCATGGACTCGCTGCTCGCCTACGCCCGACGCCAGGACCGCGCCGACGGCCTCGCCCACCTCCGCAAGCGCTTCGTCGGCGCCGACACCGACCTCGTCTACTTCGACGGCAACTCGCTCGGGCGACCGCCGGTCGCCGCGATCGAGCGCGTCGAGCGGTTCATGCGGGAGGAGTGGGGCGGCCGGCTCATCCGCGGGTGGGATGAGTCGTGGCTGCAGCTGCCGTACGAGATCGGCGACCGCATCGGTCGCGCCGTGATCGAGGCGAAGGCCGGGCAGACGGTCATCGGCGACTCGACCACCGTGCTGCTCTACAAGCTCGCCCGCGCAGCCGTCGACGCGCAGATCGCGCGCGACCCGCAACGACGCGAGATCGTCGTCGACCGCGACAACTTCCCCACCGACCGCTACGTGCTCGAGGGCATCGCCGCTGAGACCGGCTGCCGCCTGCGGTGGATCGACGTCGACCTCGACCGAGGCGTCACCCCGGAGCAGCTCGCCGTGGCCGCCGGACCGCAGACGGCACTCGTCGTCGTCAACCACGTGTCGTACCGGTCGGCCTACCTCGCCGATGCACCCGAACTCACGCGCATCGCGCACGATGCCGGAGCGCTGATCCTGTGGGACCTGTGCCACTCGGCGGGGTCGGTGCCCGTGCACGCCGACCGGTGGGAGTTCGACCTCGCCGTGGGCTGCACCTACAAGTACCTCAACGGCGGGCCCGGCTCCCCCGCGTTCGCGTACGTGCGCGACGACCTGCACCAGGCGCTCCGGCAGCCCATCCAGGGTTGGTTCGGCACCGCCGACCTGTTCGCCATGGGGCCGGAGTACGTGCCCGCGCCCGGCATCCGCCGCTTCGTGAGCGGCACCTCGCCGATCACCGCCATGATCGCGATGCAGGAGACCCTCGCCATGATCGAGGACGTCGGCATGGCGGCCATCCGGGCGAAGTCGATCGCGCTGACCGCCTACGCCATCGAACTCGCCGACGAATGGCTCGCACCGCTCGGCGTGACCGTCGGATCGCCACGCGACGCCGAGGAACGCGGCGGCCACGTGATCCTCCAGCACGACGCCATGCGCGAGGTCACCGCCCGGCTCTGGCAGCGCGACGTGATCCCCGACTACCGCGACGTCGGCGGGCTCCGGGTCGGCCTCGCGCCGCTGTCGACGAGCTTCGAGGAGGTCCACCGCGGGCTCGACGCCACGCGCGAGGTGCTCCGCGAGGTGCTCGCAGAGCGGGCGGGGCTCGGGACGGGCACGCCGCGCGGCTAGCACGCGACGCACACCTCGGCAATCCCTCGGGCCCGTTCACGCGACCGGAACACGGCGCGCGTAGCATGGCCCATCACACGCGACACCGATGGAAGGGATGTTCCATGACGGATGCGACCGACAAGAAGACCGCCGACCTCGACGACCGCGTCGAGGAGGCCGTGGAGCACGCGATGGCGTCCGCGGAGGCGGCGGCCGATGACGCGGGCGACCGGATCGACGACCTCGCGGACGCCGCGAGCGAGGCGATCGGAAAGGCCACGACCGCGGCGTCGGAGGCCGCGAGCAAGGCGACCGCGGCGGCCGCCGACGCCGCGAGCCAGGCGAAGGCGCTCGCCGCCGACGCGGTCGACGACGCGGGCGAGTTCATCGACGACGCGACGGACTGGATCCAGGACAAGTACCGCGAGAACCCCGCGCTCGTGCTGGGCGTCGCGGCCGCGGTCGGCGCGGTGCTGCTCGTGGGCGTCGGCGCGATCGTCCGGGCGATCACGCGCGACTGACACGACCCGCGTCGGAGCACCCCCGGCTCACGCCAGCGCGGCGATCCGGGCGAACTCGTCGGCCAGCGCGGCCGCCACGACGTCCGCCGAGAGCGCGTCCGCGTCGCAGTGGACCGCGCAGCCGAGCACGCCCGCGTACGAGAGCGCCGCGACGCCGAGCCGCACGTTCCCCTGGATCGCCGCGAGCGGCCAGGCGCGTTCGAGCGGCGCACCGGCGAGCGCGAGCGGATGCCGCGGACCGGGCACGTTGGTCGCGAACATGACGATCAACCGCTGGTACCGCACGAACCTCGCGAACACGCGAGTGCCGACGCGGGTGCGCGTGAGCTCGAAGGAGCCCCGCGCCCTCGCGTCGGCCTTGCGTTCCCGGGTCGACTCGGCGACGAGCCGCAGGCGGCGCGCCGCGTCGGGTTCGCCGGTGGGCAGCGGTACGAGCATGACGCCGACGGCGTTGCCCGAGCGGCCGCGTTCCCCGAGGGCGACGGGCACGCTCACCGGCAGGACGGGCGGAACCGGTTCGCCGCGGTCGCGGAGTGCGGCCTCGGCGGCGGCGGCCATCGCCGAGAGCAGCGCGTCGTTCACCGTCGCGCCGGCGGTGGCCGCTCCTGCGGCGAGCGACTCGAGCGGCGCGTCGACGAAGGCGACCCCGCGCTGCGGACCGATCGGTCCGAGCAGCACGGTGCGCGGAACCACCGGCCGGAGGATCGCGACCGTGCGCTCCCAACCCGAGGCGAGCGTGCGCAGCCGGGCGCGGAGCGTGCGGCGGGACGCGGCGGGCGGGGGCCGGGCGGCATCCGCCGGCGCAGCGGCGCTCGTCGGCGGGACGCCATCCGTCGGCATCGCGCCATCCGTCGGCACCGCGCCATCCGTGGGCACCGCGGCATCCGCCATGCCGTCGGGTCGCAACAGGCGCTCGACCAGGCGCACGGCGGCGAGCCCGTCGGCCATCGCGTGCTGGATGCGCAGCACCATGCCGACGCGCGCCGGAGCGACGCCCGGCACGAGCAGCAGCTCCCAGAGCGGGAGATCGAGCGGGAGCGGCGTCACCATGAGGCGGGCGCACAGCGCCTCGAAGCCTGCTCGCCCGGCGACCGGCTCGACCAGCCGCACGTGCTGCTCGAGGTCGAGCGGCACGGTGTCCCAGGCGAACCGGCGGCCCTCCGGCACGACCCGTTGCGAGAGTCGGGGCATCGCCGGGACGATCGCCGCGATCGCCCGGCGCACGGCCACGAGGTCGACGGCGCCGTCGGGCGCGACCGGTCCGCCCGGGCCGAGCACGCCCGCCATCAGGAACACGTTCACCTGGTCGGGTGCATCGATCACGATGTTCGACGCGTCGGCCGCCGTCAGCCGCTCGCGCGGTCGTGCTGCTCGCGCCACGGCGGCAGTCTACGGCGGACGACGATCCGCGCCCCCGCGACGGATACAATCGTGGGCATCCACCCCCTCGACACCGAACGGAGAACCGCGGTGCCCACCATCGTCGTCGAAGTGATGCCCAAGGCCGAACTGCTCGACCCGCAGGGGAAGGCCGTCGCCGGCGCGCTCTCCCGCACCGGGCACGAGTCGATCAGCGGGGTCCGGGTCGGCAAGCGCTTCGAGCTCACCGTCGACGGCCCGATCGACGACGCCGTCCGGGCCGAGGTCGCCGCGCTCGCGGAGCACGTGCTCTCCAACTCCGTCATCGAGGACGTCGTGGGCATCCACTACGAGCAGTCCAACATCGAGCTGGCCGGCGAGGCCGCCGACCACCACGACGGCTACGACGCGCCCGCGGGCGAGACCCACTGAGACCCGGGGGCTCCAGCATGCGCATCGGCGTCATCACCTTCCCCGGCTCGCTCGACGACCGCGACGCGCAGCGCGCGGTGCGCCTCGCCGGCGGCGAGCCCGTCGCGCTCTGGCACGGCTCGCACGATCTCGAGGGCGTCGATGCCCTGATCCTGCCCGGCGGCTTCAGCTACGGCGACTACCTGCGGTGCGGCGCGATCGCCTCGCTCAGCCCGATCATGACCGAGGTCGTCGACGCGGCGAACCGTGGCCTGCCGGTCCTCGGCATCTGCAACGGCTTCCAGATGCTCGCGGAGGCGCACCTGCTCGAGGGCGGCCTGATCCGCAACGACCACGGTTCGTTCATCTGCCGCGACCAGGTCCTCCGCGTCGAGAACACCTCGACGGCCTGGACCTCCGAGTTCGAGGCGGGGCAGGAGATCGTCATCCCGCTGAAGAACGGCGAGGGCGGGTTCATCGCGTCGGAGGAGACCCTCGACCGCCTCGAGGGCGAGGGTCGCGTGGCGTTCCGCTACGTCGGGGTGAACCCCAACGGGTCGCTGCGCGACATCGCGGGCATCACGAACGCGGCCGGCAACGTGGTCGGTCTCATGCCGCACCCCGAGCACGCGGTCGAGCCGGGCTTCGGCCCCGACACCGCGGCCGCGATGCGGTCGGGCGTCGACGGGCTGGGCTTCTTCACGAGCGTCATCCGCCGCACCCTCGTCGAGGCGTAGGGCGCCGCCGGCGCCTTCCGGGACGAATTCGCAGGACCAGGCGCCCCTCGGTGCGCTGACGGCCACCCTGCGCCCGCTCATCCTGCGAACTCGACGACCCGCCTCGCGCGAGCGCGCGGCGGACGGTGATCCAGCCGAATCGGCAGGGCCGCCGCGTACCGGCGACCCGTCATCCGCCGCACCCACGCGGAGGCCTCGAACGCCGGCGCACCTCACGTAGGCTGACGCGCGGGAGGTGCCGATGCCGACGTCCGACGGAACCCGCCGCTGGTGGGCCACGCTCTCCGAGTCGATCTCGTCACGGATCTGGCCGCTCCCGGTCGCGGCGATCATCGCCGCCGTGCTCGCCGGCATCCTCCTGCCGATCCTCGACTCCGCCGTCGACGAGCACCTCCCAGCGTGGCTCGAGGCGATCCTCTTCAGCGGAGGCACCGACGCCGCGCGAGCCGTGCTCACGACCATCGCGGGCTCGCTGATCACCGCGACGTCGCTGACCTTCTCGCTCACCGTCGTCGCCCTGCAGCTCGCCAGCAACCAGGCCTCGCCTCGCCTGCTGCGCACCTTCGCGTCCGACCGGATGGTGCACGTGACGCTCGCCGTGTTCCTCGGCACGTTCGCCTACGCGCTGACCGTCCTCCGCACGGTGTCGGACACCGGCGGGTCCGTTCCACGGATCGCGGTCACGGTCGCCTTCGCACTGACCCTCGCCAGCGTGCTCATGCTCGTCCTCTTCCTCGCCCACCTCGCGAGCCGACTGCGCGTCGAGACGATGCTGCGCGACGTGCACCGCGAGACCACGCGGACGATCGCCCTCATCGGGGCCGACGACCGTCCGACGGCGCCCGTGCCCGAGCGGCCCGAGAACGCGCGGACGGTCCTCGCGCGACGCTCGGGGTTCGTGACGGGGATCGATCGCGACGCGCTGATCGAGGCGGCCCGCGATCATGGGGCCGTCGTGCGCGAACTCCGGCAGATCGGCGCGAGCGTGATCGAGGGCACGCCGGTCGCGGAGTGGTGGCCGGAACGGGACGCAGGGGCCGGGCCGGATGCCGCCGCCGAGCACGGCACGCGCGCCGATCGCGCCGCACTCGAGGCCGCCGTCGTCGAGGCGTACCGCGTGGGCTACGAACGGACCTCACCGCAGGACATCGGCTTCGGGCTGCGACAGCTCGCCGACATCGCAGCCAAGGCGCTCTCGCCCGGGGTCAACGATCCGACGACGGCCGTGCACGCCCTGAGTCACATCGCGGCCGTCCTGAGCGACCTCGCCGACCTGCCCGAGGCCCCGTCGGCGTACGCGGACGAGGACGGTGCGGCACGGGTCATCCCGGTGCGCCACGAGTTCGCGGAACTGGTCGAGGTCGGCGTACAGCAGGTCCGACGCTACGGCGCATCCGACCCCGACGTCGCGGCGCGCCTGTTCGAGCTCATCGACGATGTCGGGCGGCACGCGACGCGGCCGGAGCACCGACGGGTGCTCGCGGGGCAGCTCGATCGCCTCGTGGCGAGCGTCGCCGCCGCGGACTACGACCCGCACGAACGCGCCGAGTTCGCGCGGCTCGCGGATCGCGCTCGCCGCGTGCTCGCTCAGGCGGACTCGACGTCGGTGTAGCGACCGGGTTCGC
Source organism: Agromyces sp. GXQ0307 (assembly GCF_044769845.1). Classification (NCBI taxonomy): domain Bacteria; kingdom Bacillati; phylum Actinomycetota; class Actinomycetes; order Micrococcales; family Microbacteriaceae; genus Agromyces; species Agromyces sp. GXQ0307. The sequence goes on from NZ_JBIZVY010000002.1 coordinate 718,610, forward strand.
CGACCGGAGCGCCGGTGTACGAGCCGGGTGCGCTTCTGCGGTCGCGCGGGTCGCGCGACCGGGTCGGCCGGCCGACTAGGCCGCGACCTCGTCGTCCTCGGCCTCGGGCTGCTGCGGCGCGCCCGCGTTCACGCCCGCGGCGTACGCCGCGCGGAGTGCCGCGCCGAGGTCGCCGTCGACGTTCGTCCAGTACTGGAAGAACCGCTCGCGGATCTCGTCGACCGTGATCGCGTTCGCCTGGCCCGCGAGCGTCTCGAGGAAGCGCGCCTTGGCCTCGGCCGTGTAGACGTCGCGGTAGAGCGTGCCGGCCTGGCCGAAGTCGGAGTCGTCGGCGCGCAGCGTGTAGGCCGTGCGCACGAGCGACCCGTCGGCCTCCCAGCCGCCCTCACCCGCGGCATCCGCGGACGCCACCGGGCCGCCGACCGAGTTCGGCGCGTAGACCGGCGCGGTTGGCGCGTTGAAGTGGTACCGCGCGGCGCCGTCCTGCGAGTAGTTGTGCACGGATGCCGCGTGCGGCGCGTTCACCGGGAGCTGGTTGTAGTTCGTGCCGACGCGGTAGCGCTGCGCGTCGGGGTAGCTGAACACGCGCGCCATGAGCATCTTGTCGGGGCTGATCGCGATGCCGGGCACCGTGTTCGCCGGTGAGAACGCGGCCTGCTCGATCTCGGCGAAGAAGTTCTGCGGGTTCCGGTCGAGCGTCAGCGTGCCGACCGGGATCAGCGGGTAGTCGGCGTGGGGCCACACCTTGGTGAGGTCGAACGGGTTGAAGCGGTAGGTCTTCGCGTCCTCGTAGGGCATGACCTGCACGTGGAGGTCCCACTTCGGGTGGTCGCCGCGCTCGATCGCCTCGTAGAGGTCGCGGCGGTAGAAGTCGGCGTCGGCGCCCGCGATCGCCTCGGCGGTGGCGGCATCCAGGTGCAGGTCTCCCTGCTGCGAGCGGAAGTGGTACTTGACCCAGAACCGCTCGCCCTCGGCGTTGATCCACTGGTACGTGTGCGAGCCGTAGCCCTGCATCTCGCGCCACGACTTCGGCAGGCCGCGGTCGCCCATGAGGTAGGTCACCTGGTGGGCCGACTCGGGCGAGAGGGTCCAGAAGTCCCACTGCATGTCGGCGTCGCGCAGGCCCGAGCCCGGCAGTCGCTTCTGCGAGTGGATGAAGTCGGGGAACTTCGCGCCGTCGCGGATGAAGAACACCGGCGTGTTGTTGCCGACGATGTCGTAGTTGCCCTCCGTGGTGTAGAACTTCAGCGAGAAGCCGCGCACGTCGCGCCACGTGTCGGGCGAGCCCTGCTCGCCGGCGACCGACGAGAAGCGCAGGAGCGTCTCGGACTCGGCGCCGGGCTGGAAGACCGCCGCGCGGGTGTACGCCGAGACATCCGCCGTCACCTCGAAGCGGCCGAACGCGCCGCCGCCCTTGGCGTGGACGATGCGCTCCGGGATGCGCTCGCGGTTGAACTGGGCGAGCTTCTCGACGAGGTACCGGTCGTGGAGCACCGTGGCGCCGTCGGCGCCGGCCGTGAGCGAGTGCGCGTCGCTGGCGACCGGCGTACCGGTCTGGGTCGTCGTCACGGGCGGGGTCGTAGGGTTCGACATGTCGTCCTTCTCTTCTCGATGGGTGGATGCCGCGGCCGCGCGATGCTCGGCGTGCGGGCACGACGAACACCGCCACGGTCGGGCGGTCGGCGCGCGAGCGCGCCGGGGCGAGCGGATGCCGCCGGCTAGCCGGCGACCTCCCGCCGGCAGTCGGCGCAGAGGCCCCAGAAGGTCACCTCGGCGGTCTGGATGGTGAAGCCGTTCGTGTCGCTCGGCGCGAGGCACGGGGCGTGGCCGACGACGCAGTCGACGTCGGCGACGGCGCGACATCTCGTGCAGACGACGTGGTGGTGGTTGTCGCCCGTGCGGCTCTCGTAGAGCGCGGGAGACTCCGCCGGCTCGATGCGCCGCAGCAGGCCGGCCTCGGTCAGCGCGCCGAGCACGTTGTAGATCGACTGCAGCGAGGTGCCGGGGAGCGTGTCGGTGACGCGTGCGTGGACGGCCTCGGCGTCGAGGTGACCGTGGCCGACGACGGCGTCGAGCACCGCGAGGCGCGGGGCGGTCACCTTGAGGCCCGCGTCGCGGAGACGCGCAGCAGCGTCGTCGCGGTGCGGCTCGGTGTCCATGGCCCCACTGTAGCAGTTGTTTTGAGTAGCTCAAAACAACTGCGCCACGAGCTCGTGTCTCCCGGCGCGCGCCGGGCTGCGCCAAAGCCAGCGCATAGCCTCGCGGCCGAGCATCAGGGCAGGAGCGGTGCGACCGCACCGAGCCGGACACGCTCGAAGGACCGATGATGACCTCCCAGACCACGACCACGGAAGCGGCGGACCCGACGACGCCGTCGGGGGCTCCCGCCACCGCCCCGACGGAAGCACTGCCGCCGGCGGCGCAGACGGCACCCGCACCCCGGACGCCTCCCCCGTTCCATCCGGCGTCGCCGGCGGAACCCGCGGCGGCCGCGCCGCCCGCCCGGGGCGGATCGACCGCGGCCGCGGAACCCGCGCCGTGGTACCGCCGCGCGTGGGTGATCGCGCTCGGCGCCCTCGTTGCGGCGCTCGTCTTCTTCGGCGCCGGCTTCGTCGCCGGCAACGTGGCCGCGCTCGTCAACGGCGTGGTCGGCGGCCAGGCCGGCGTCCCCTCTGGCCCCGGCTTCGGGGGCGACCGCGACGGCGACGGCTTCGCCCCGGGCGGCGGTCGCCCCGGCTTCGGCGAACCCGGCGAGCGCCCCGGGTTCGGGGACGAGGACGGCGACGACGACGCGGGCACGGCCCAGTCCTTCTGACTCGCGCCCGCACACGGCGAGGGCCGGACCGCCGACGGCGATCCGACCCTCGTCCGTGCGTCCTACGGGAGCGGGATCACCCCGGTGTCCGTCTGGTAGCCGGTGACCGGCGCGTGCGGGATCTCGTCCCAGCGCGCCGGGTCCTCCTGCTGGACCTCGCCGGTCGCCATGCCGACGAGCAGCTCGCTCAGCGCGACGACGTTCTGCTTGATCGACTTGCCGCGCGCCTTCTGGCCCAGGCTGCCGTCGCTCGTGTTGCCGCTGGTCTCGAAGAAGATCGCCGGGTTGCTGTGGCCCTCGGGGTTCAGCCCCTCGTGGTCGAGGCCGAGCATCATCGCCGAGACGACGCCGCCCTTGATGTCGATCTCGAGGCTGCCGCCGACCTGGTAGCGGTCCATGTTCACGTACCCGTACTTGGCGAGCTCGTCGTAGACGTGCACGTGCATCTGACGCGTGAGCACGTCGTAGGCGCCGCCCTCGACGCCCGGGAGGGTCGGACCGCCCGGAGCGAGCGAGATGCCGAGCGACAGCGTCACGTCGTCGCCCGTGCCGTACTCGCGCTTCAGCCCCTGGTGATGGATGTCCACCGCGAATGCCGGGTCGACCATCGTCCAGTACTCGTAGAACGCCTCCGACTCGGCGGCCGCGAACTTGCCCTCGCCCCAGTCGCGGTTCAGGTCGATCCGGGCGTCCGAGCCGTCCTGCAGGATCGTGTGGCGGATGTTGAGCTCCGACCCGTCGGGGTTGTACATCGGGATCACGTGGAACGTGTAGGTGTCGCGGAGCAGCGTCCAGTCGGGCGAGCCGTTGGTGCCGAGCTCCTTGAGGACCGCGAGGAGCGACTCGGTGCCGTACGGCTCGTTGCCGTGGATGCGGCCCTGGAGCCACACGGCCTCGGGGCCGTCTCCGACGGTGGCCACGTACAGGTCGCGGCCCGACTCGGAGGTCGAGACCGCGGTGCCGACCTCCGCCAGCGTCCGGACGTCGACGCCGAAGCGAGCGGTGTCCTCGAGCTTCTGGAGTTCGGTGACGAGGTCGTCGTAGGTCGCGATGCTCGACGTGTTGGTGTTCCCCTCGGTGGAGGGGAAGTTCGGGTCGGCGACGGCGGGGCCGGCGGCGGCGAGTGGGGCAGCGACCGCGAGTGCGGCAGCCGCGGCGAGGGTCGCGGTTCGGGATCGGTGGTGCGTCGGCGTCGGGCCTGTGGACATCGAGTTCTCCCCTGTGAGTTCGACGTGCCGGTGAAGGCGGCACGAACTCCCGGGAAGATACCCGGAATGGGCTTTCCCGCGAGCGTGCTGCGAGCCTACGGAGAACCGCCTCCGCTCCTCAAGGGACGCGCGTCCCCGATTCATCGCTCGACCCGCGCCGATCGTCCCCGCCATCGGATACGTCGACGCGGTCGCCTCCGTCGCCCTCCCGTTGCACCGGGATCGCCTGCGTGAACTCCGACGCGCGCTGCTCGCCGTCGGCCGTGCCCGAGAACAGGCCCGCGCGGGGCGTCGAGCCCGTGACCGGCCTCGGTTCCGATGAGCGCTCGGCCGCGGCATCCGCCGCACTGCCGTCGACCTCGCCTCGGTCGGCGGTCGACGACCGCTCGGCGATCGCGGCCGGCTCCGCGCCGACCAGCACGCGCTGCTGCGGCAGCGCCCCGGCGTCGTGCTCCCGCATCCACTCGACGAGGTCCTCGCGCACGAGGCAGCGGAGGTCCCACAGCGCCGCCGAGTCGGCCGCGCTCACGAGGACCCTGACGCGCACGAGGCCGCCCGTCGCCTCGGTCACCTGCAGCACCTTCGTGCGGCCGTCGAAGAGCTCCTCGCCGTCGAGGATCCGATCGAGCTCCTCGCGCATCGCGTCCGTCGAGATCCGCCAATCGACGTCGAGCTCGACGGAACCGATCAGCGCGCTGCCGTACTTCGTCCAGTTCTGGAACGGCTTCGTCGTGAAGTACGTGCAGGGCAGCACCACGGTGCGCTCGTCCCACGTGACGACCACGACGTAGGTGAGCGTGATCTCCCGGATCCGGCCCCACTCGCCCTCGACGACCACGACGTCGTCGACGCGGATGGCCTCGCTGAACGCGATCTGGATGCCCGCGAACATGTTCGCGAGCACGGTCTGCGCCGCGAGACCGGCGACGATCGACGCGATACCGGCCGAAGCGAGCACGCTCGCGCCGACGGCGCGCACGCCGGGGAAGGTGAGCAGGATGGCGCCCACCGCGATGATCACGATGACGACCACCACGAGACGGCGCACGATCTGGAACTGCGTGTGCACGCGGCGAGCGACGCGGTTGTCGGCGACATCCATCCGGTACCGGCTGACGCCCACGTCCGCGAGGAACAGGAAGAGCTGCGCGACGAGCCACGCACCCGCCGCGATCAGCGCGATGAGGAACGCGTGATCGGCCGCCGGGCGCCAGGCGGCGTCGGGGAACGCGAGCGCGATCGAGATCCACGCGCCGGCCGTGAGGAGCACGCTGCGGAACGGCCATCGGGCGCGGCGGATGAGGATGCCCGCCCAGTCACGGCGACGCGCGACGGCGCGGACGATGATCGAGGCGATGGCGGAGACGACGAAGGTCGCGACGACCGCGATGACGAGCGCGATCGCGAAGACGAGCGTGGTCTCCCAGGCGGATGCGTCGGGCATGGGACTCCTCCGGTCGGGGTTCCCCAGCGTAGGCGGGGCCCCCACGGGGCCCGCAAATCGTGGCGTGCGCTCTCGGCGTCTGCCCAGCGGATGCCGTGCGAATGCCGAGGCGCGCCGGACGCCGCGCCGTCCAGTGGATCGACGGCGTCGGCGAACCTCGCCGCGCGAGGGCGCGGGTAGCCTGAACGGATGGCCCTCACCGAGCTCGTCACCCTGCCCGGCGGAACGTTCCGCATGGGCAGCGACGTCCACTACCCCGAGGAGGCGCCGCAGCACGAGCGGAGCGTCGCCGCCTTCGCGATCGAACGCCACCCGGTCACGAACGCGCAGTTCGCCGAGTTCGTCGAGTCGACCGGGTACACGACCACCGCCGAGCGACCGCTCGACGCCGACGAGTTCGCCGACGTCCCCGAGGCCGATCGCGCGCCGGGATCGCTCGTGTTCACGCCGACCGACGGACCCGTCGACCTGCGGGACTGGCGGCAGTGGTGGCGATGGGTGCCGGGCGCCGACTGGCGCCATCCGTTCGGGCCCGACTCGAACCTCGACGGACGGGCCGACCATCCGGTCGTGCACGTCGCCTACGCGGATGCCACGGCCTACGCCGAGTGGGCCGGACGCCGCCTGCCGACCGAGACCGAGTGGGAGTACGCCGCGCGCGGCGGCCTGGACGGCGCCGAGTTCGCCTGGGGCGACGAGCGGCTGCCCGACGGGGTCGTCATGGCGAACACCTGGCAGGGCGACTTCCCGTACCGCAACTCCGGCTGGGGCGGCACATCGCCCGTCGGGTCGTACGGCGCGAACGGCTTCGGCCTCGTCGACGTCATCGGCAACGTGTGGGAGTGGACCTCCGACCCGTTCACGCCGCGGCACGTGCCGCCCGGAGCGACATCCGTCGACCGCGGCCGGCGCGCCGACCTGCTCGCCGGGGTCGCGCCCTCGCGCGCGCTGCACGTCACGAAGGGCGGGTCGCACCTCTGCGCACCGGAGTACTGCCGGCGGTACCGGCCGGCGGCGCGATCGTCGCAGGCCGAGGACTCGTCGACGACGCACCTCGGGTTCCGCTGCGCGGCGGACGTCGTGGGCTGACCGGGCGCCTCGCGCTCAGCGGTACTCGGGGTTCGGGTCGTCCGGCGTCGGCCGGTAGCCCCACCGCTCGCCGGAGTCCCACTCGTCGCGCACGTTGCCGATCGCCGGGATGCCGCCGGCGTCCTTCAGCAGCTTGGCGACGTGCATCAGGTTGTACGTCATGAACGTCGTGTTGCGGTTGGTGAAGTCGTTCTCGGGTCCACCGGAACCCTCGTCGAGGTAGCTCGGCCCGGGCCCGGCCTCGCCGATCCAGCCGGCATCGGCGGCCGGCGGGATCGTGCAGCCGATGTGCTGGAGCGAGAACAGCACGTCCATCGCGCAGTGCTTCAGGCCATCCTCGTTGCCCGTGATGATGGCGCCGCCGACCTTCCCGTAGAAGACGTACTGCCCCGTGTCGTTCGTCTCGCCCGACATCGCGTAGAGCCGCTCGATGAGCCGCTTCGTGATCGACGAATTGTCGCCGAGCCAGATCGGGCCACCGATGACGAGGATGTCGGCGTCGCGGATGCTCGGCCAGATCTCGTCGGGCCAGGCGTCCGTCGCCCACCCGTGCTCGCGCATGTCGGGGTAGACGCCGGTCGCGACGTCGTGGTCGACGAGGCGGAACGTCTCCACGGTGACACCGTGCTGCCGCATCAGGGCGATGCTCGCATCCATCAGGCCCTGCGTGTTGCTCACCTCGGGCGAGCGTTTGAGCGTGCAGTTGACGTACACCGCGCTGAGGTCGCTGAAGTCCGGTGCTGCTGCCATGGTCCGAACCTACGCCCGAAGCGAGCGGATGCCACGGGGTTGCCGGACGCGTGGAACTCGCCTACGCGAACGCGGAGGCCGTCGGGCCGCCGCGGACTGCCCGCCGCCGGATCAGTACTGCAGCAGGCTGCGGACCTCGAACCGATCGCCGAGCCGCTCGCGCGCGCCGAGCCCGCGGAGCTCGATCGCGACCGAGACGCCGGCGACGAGCCATCCGGCCCGCTCGATCAACGCCGCGGCGGCCTCGACCGTGCCGCCCGTCGCGAGCACGTCGTCGATGATGAGCACGCGTGAGCCGGGCGGCAGCTCGCCCTCGTGCACCTCGAATGCGGCCGTGCCGTACTCGAGGTCGTACTCCTCGCGCAGCACCGCTCGCGGCAGCTTGCCGGCCTTCCGGACGGGGAGCACGCCCGCGCCGCAGAGCGCCGACGCGGCGCCGGCGAGGAGGAACCCGCGCGCCTCGAGGCCGGCGAGGTGGTCGAACCGGCCGGCGAAGGGCGCGGTGAGCGCCTCGGACAGCGCGTGGAACGCGGGCCCGTCCGCGAAGACCGGCGTCAGGTCGCGGAAGACCACGCCGGGTTCGGGGAAGTCCGGGATCGTCGCGAGCTTCGACTCGACGAGCTCGCGGGCCTGCGCGTCGTTCACCGGTTCACCCTACTGCGGCGGCCGCTCCATCGTTCGTTCGATGCGCACGGACGGCCCCGTTTGCGAAGATGTCCGGGTGAGCTCCCCCGACGCGAACCCGACACCCGCCACGATCTCCGACACCCTCCACATCCCACCGGTGACGACGCCGGTGACCTCGGTCGCGCCGGGCCTGACGCCGAAGCGGCTCTTCCGACTGCTCGCGATCGCCGAGGCGATCACCTGGACGATCCTCATCACCGCGCTCATCATGCGCGCGACGCTCGGCCTCGACTGGGCCGTGCTCGTCGGCGGATCGGTCCACGGCTTCGTGTTCCTCGCGTACGCGTTCACCGCCGCGCTCGTCGGCGTCAACCAGCGCTGGCCGTTCGGACTCATCGTGCTGGGCGTCGTGTTCGCCGTCGTGCCGTACGCCACGGTGCCGTTCGAGCTCTGGCTCCTTCGTCGCGGACGGCTCGACGGGCCGTGGCGGCGCGAGGCGACCGACCACCCCGCCGATTCGAACGTCATCAACCGGATGCTGCGCTGGTTCCTCGCACGCCCGCTGCTGCTCACCGTGGCCGCCGTGCTCGGCATCGCGGCCGTGTTCGCGCTGCTCCTCTTCATCGGCCCGCCCGGCGGCCGCGACTGACCGATCGCCACGTTCCTCCGAGGTTCCGAGACGAAGGGCGGGGCGGATGCCGCGGCATCCGCCCCGCCCTCGTCGACGGGCTACGGGAACCCGGTCACTCGACCGTCACACGGTCGATCGAGTGCGTGCCCTTGCCCGCGAACGTGAGGGAGTAGCCCTGCACGTCGGTGAGCGTGAGCCCGTCGTCGGGCGCGCCGGCCGGCTGCTCGTCGGCGCGCTTGAGGGCGTCGAACGGGATGGTCACCTCGTGCCAGCCGGCCGTGCGGTCGACGACGCTCGCGACGAACCGCTCGGCCGTGTCGGGCGCCTGGTAGACCCGCACGTAATCGACCGTCAGCGATTGCGGGAACACGAGGTCGTCGCCGGGCGTGCCACCGAAGTTGCCGCCCACCGCGATGTTGGTGATGAGCGAGAACGGGTGGTCGAACACCCACTCGTTCGGCGCGACATCCGCGGGGTCGGCCTGGTGGTAGACGATGCCGTCGACCTCCCAGGTGATCTCGTCGGGCGTCCACTCGACCGCGAACTCGTGCCAGCCGTCGGGCACCGGCTGACCGAAGTCGTAGATGCCGCCGTAGGACTGGCCTCCCGAGTAGCCGGGGCCGTGGATGGTGCCGAAGATCTCGTTCGGCAGGCGTCCGACGTACTCCATGATGTCGATCTCACCGGTCTGCGGCCAGCCGACCTCGCGGAAGTCGGTGCCGAGCGACCACACCGCCGGCCAGATGCCGGTGCCCTCGGGCAACTGCACGCGCGACTCGATGCGCCCGTACTCGAACTCCTGCTTCTGCTCGGTGATGAGGCGAGCCGACGTGACCTCGCACGGGCCGTACCAGCACTCGAGGTCGGTCGTCGCGGGGTCGACCTCGCGCGCGGTGATGACGAGGTTGCCGTCACCGTCGAGCGCCGCATTCTCGGTGCTGTCGGTGTAGTACTGGCGCTCGTCGTTGCCCCAGCCCCAGCCGCCGGTCTCGTAGGTCCAGTTCTCGGGGTTCGCGGGCGCGCCCGCCGGGCCGTCGAACTCGTCGCTCCACGCGAGCTCCCAGGTGTCGGGGCCGGCGTCGGGCGCCGGGTCGTCCTGGATGCCGACCGTGATGCGCGTGGGCTTGCCGGTGCCGTTCACCATGAAGCTGATGCCGTCGGCATCCGACCAGTCCTGGCCGCCCGCGAACTCGCGCGTCATGCTCGCCGTCCCGCGGTGGGTGAAATCGGCCACGCCCTCGTAGGCGCCCTGACCCTCGTAGGCGTCGTCGTCACCGGCCGCGATCTCGCGCGTCGTGAGCTCGGCGTTGCCGGTCACGTCGTAGAGCCACGGCGCCGACTCGAAGTCCTCGACGAGCGAGGCGTCGATCGGGTCGTCATCCTGGATGCTCACCGTGGCGGTGCGCACGAAGCCGAACTCGGCGCCCACGGGGTCGGAGAGCCGGACGACGAACGTCTCGTCGACCTCGTGCTTGCCGTCCTCGATGGTCGGCAGCTCGATCGTCGCCTCACGCTCGCCGGCCGGGATCGTGACCGACCCGCTCGCGGGCGTGAAGTCGCGGTCGGCGGTCGCCGAGAGGTCCTCGGTCGCCGTCCGCGCCTCGGTCGACTCCGCAGACCAGTCGACCGTGACCTCCGTCTCGGCCACGCGGTTCAGGCGGATGACGCCGGTGACCGTGTCGCCCTCGTCGACCTCGTAGCCCGACCGGTCGAACCCGACCGCGAGCGCGGGCGGCTCGGCCTCGCCGTACACCAGGACGTCGTCGTACAGGAAGGTCTGCGGCGTCGTCGTGCGGAGCGAGCCGAAGGCGTACCCGTGCATGTCGGTGAGCGTCAGACCGTCGTTCGGCGCGCCGTTGCCGATGTTCTTGCGCTGGAACTCGTCGAAGTCGAACGTGAGGAACTTCCACCCGCGCCAGTCGTCGGAGAACGAGACGACGAAGCGCTCGGCGTCGTCGGTCGTCGAACCGGGGTTGCGGTTGTCGAGCAGGTCGAGGAACAGGTCGGTGCCCGAGCCGTTGCCGTACATCCAGAATCCGATGCCCTCGTAGGTCGACCAGTCCTCGGTCGTCCAGGCGTCGGCGGCGTCGTTCGTGAAGTTGCGCACGACGACGCCGAAGCTCGTGACCTCGAAGTCGGCCCGCAGCACGTCGTTGCCGTCGGGGGCGCCGGGCACCGGGGCCGGCGGAGCGTCGGTGCGCTCGAATGCGACCGTGCTGCTCGGGTCCTGCGCCTCGAACCAGCCGACGGGGATGCCGCCGGCGTCCCCGCGGACGAGCGGCGACTCGTGGTCGTCGACGATCGTCGTGCGACCGGACGGCGGCCCGACGACTTCGCCGTCGTCGTCGAGGATCGTGACCTCGAGCGCCGTGACCGAGCCGAGCTGCGCGCCCGACGGTGCGGCGAGCTCGAGCGTGAAGGTCTCGTCGGCCTCCTCGACGTCGTCGCCGGTCGTCGCGACCTGAACCGTCTTGAGCGTCTCGCCCGCCGCGAACTCCACCGTCGTGGCGGGGTCGGCGTAGTCGCCGTCGGCGATCGTGGCGGTGCCGTCGACGGCGCCGAGCTCGACCGTCACAGGCGCGGCCGACGCGAGGTCGAGTCGGACCTCGACGTCGATCGCATCGCCCTCGATCGCGGTTGCGGTCGCGGCCGAGAAGGAGACCGACGGAGTGAGGTCGGAGTCGGAGTAGACGGCGATGTCGTCGACGCGAATCGTGTCGGCGCCGTTCACCGCCGGGATCGCGTACCCCCAGAGCGTCGTGAGCCCGAGCCCGTCGTCGGGCGCCCCGCCCGGCTGGAAGTCGGTCGCGCGGGTGAAGGCCGACCAGGGCAGTCGCACCTCCTTCCATCCGTCGGTGTCGTCGACGAGGTCGACGTCGAAGCGCTCGGAGGCGTCGGCGTTCGGCCCGCCGTCGAAGAGCTCGACCTGGTAGGAGGCCCCGTTGCCGGAGCCGTCGACCATGAGGGTCACGCCGTCGAACGCGCTGACGTCGCGTGCGCCGGCGAACGTCTGGCCGACGCCGCCGAATGATCCCGGCGCGGTGACGTCCCATCCGTAGGAGACGACCTTCGTCGGGTCGGTCTGGCCGGGCTTGGCGTCGGCGGAGCCGGCGGCGACGTCGACGATGCCGAAGCCCGCGGCACCGTACGAGAAGAACCCGTCCGGCGCGCCGCCCTCGAAGTCGGCCAGGACGGAGATGCTGCCGGCCGCGGAGGCCGGGGCTGCTGCGGCGAGCGGCGCCGCGACCACGGCCGCAGCCGCCAGGGTCGCTGCCGTTCGGCGTGAGAGCGCTCTCTTCTTCGAATCCATTCGTGCTCCATTGCAATAGGTGAAGGGATCGACCGAGGTGGTCCCGGACAGGGTAGGCAGGCCCCGGCGATTCCCGCAAGCCCCTTGTCAGTACTGGGATCGATGGCCCGGCAGTCGTTTCGTCCGCGCGAAGCGCGGGAAACCGCTCACCGAAGCCCGTCTCGAAGAGAGCGCTCTCACAACATATCCCCGTCGCTGCCGGTCCGGGTGTGCGCCCTCCTTCGTCGATCGGACGGGAATCGGCGCCGGCCCGACCCACCCACCGCCAGCTCGCGTCCGAACGACGCGCACGACGGCGAGAATGGCGGCATGCCGATCCTCAACAAGGACATGCAGGTCTGCATCTCGCTGTCCGGCCGCCCGTCGAACCTCGGCACGAGGTTCCACAACTTCCTCTACGACGAGCTCGGGCTGAACTTCCTCTACAAGGCGTTCACGACCGACGACCTCGAGGGCGCGATCCGCGGCATGCGCGCCCTCGGGTTCCGCGGCTGCTCGGTGTCGATGCCGTTCAAGGAGGCGGTGATCCCGCTCGTCGACGTCATGGACGACTCGGCCGCCGCGATCGAGTCCGTGAACACGATCGTGAACGACGGCGGTCGCCTCACGGCATCCAACACCGACTACGAGGCGGTGGCGCAGCTCATCGCCGAGCACGGGCTCGACCCCGCCGCGCGGGTCGTCGTGCGCGGGTCGGGCGGCATGGCGAAGGCGGTGGTCGCCGCATTCCGGGGTGCCGGCTTCGACGATCTCACCGTGCTCGCCCGCAACGTGGAGGCGGGGCCCGCCCTCGCCGAGAGGTACGGCTACGCCTGGACGGCGTCCGACCCGGCGGCCGACTTCGACGTCATCGTGAACGTCACGCCGCTCGGCATGCAGGGGGCGGATGCCGCTGCGCTCGCCTTCGACGAGCGGTTCATCCGGCGCGCCTCGACGGTCTTCGACGTGGTGGCGTTCCCCGCCGAGACTCCACTCATCGCGGCCGCCCGCTCCGCGGGTACGCCCGTCATCACCGGCGCGGAGGTCGTCGCCCTGCAGGCCGCCCGGCAGTTCGAGCGCTACACGGGCGTCGCCCTCACGCGCGACCAGGTCGAGCGCGCCGCCGCGTTCTCGCGGGCCGGGTGACTGCGCTCCTCGCCGCGCGCCCGCCGGAGTCCCGTTTCTGCGGTGGAGGGCCGGATGAGCCCGCGCTCCACCGCAGAAACGGCACTCCAGCGGGCAGCGCGAGCGGGCGATGCTCGCCTGAGCACGCCGGGTAGACTCGGTGCGACCGGCATCCGCCCGCGGCATCCGTCTCGCCGCCGTTTCCAGGAGCTCGCCACACCGTGACTGACGCACCCGCCACGACCGCTGCCCCCGACGAGGCCGCAGCCCCCACGACGCCGGTGCTCGACACCGTCGAGGTCGCGAAGGCGACCCCCGAGAAGGAGCAGCCCTACGCGGCGCTCGGCGTGAAGCCCGACGAGTACGAGCGGATCCGCAACATCCTCGGCCGGCGGCCCACGAGCGCCGAGCTCGCCATGTACTCCGTCATGTGGAGCGAGCACGCGTCGTACAAGTCGAGCAAGGTGCACCTGCGCCAGTTCGGCAAGAAGGTCACGCCCGCGATGAAGCAGCACCTCATGGTGGGCATCGGCGAGAACGCCGGCGTGCTCGACATCGGCGAGGGCTGGGCCGTCACGTTCAAGATCGAGTCGCACAACCACCCGAGCTTCATCGAGCCGTTCCAGGGCGCCGCGACGGGCGTCGGCGGCATCGTCCGCGACATCATCTCGATGGGCGCCCGCCCGGTCGCCGTCATGGACGCGCTGCGGTTCGGCGCGATCGACGACCCCGACACCGCACGCGTCGTGCACGGCGTGGTCGCCGGCATCAGCTTCTACGGCAACTGCCTCGGCCTGCCGAACATCGGCGGCGAGACCTGGTTCGACCCGACTTACCAGAAGAACCCGCTCGTGAACGCGCTCGCGGTGGGCGTGCTCCGGCACGAGGACCTCCACCTCGCGAACGCGAAGGGCGTCGGCAACAAGGTCGTGCTCTTCGGGGCCCGTACGGGCGGCGACGGCATCGGCGGCACGTCGATCCTCGCGTCCGACACGTTCGCCGAGGGCGGCCCGACCAAGCGCCCGGCGGTGCAGGTCGGCGATCCGTTCGCCGAGAAGGTGCTCATCGAGTGCTGCCTCGAGCTCTTCAAGGGCGACCTCGTCGAGGGCATCCAGGACCTCGGCGCGGCCGGGATCTCGTGCGCGACCAGCGAGCTCGCGGCCAACGGCGACGGCGGCATGGCGATCGTCCTCGACGACGTGCTGCTGCGCGACCCGTCGCTCACGCCGGAGGAGATCCTCATGTCGGAGAGCCAGGAGCGCATGATGGCGATCGTGCGCCCCGAGAAGCTCGCCGGCTTCATGGAGGTCGTCGACAAGTGGGATGTCGAGACGAGCGTGCTCGGCGAGGTCACCGACACCGGGCGTCTCTCGATCACGTGGCGCGGCCAGGAGATCGTGAACGTCGACCCGCGCACGGTCGCGGTCGACGGCCCGGTCTACGAGCGCCCGATGACCTACCCGTCCTACCTCGACGCGCTGCAGGCCGACACGTCGGCCGCGCTCGAGCGCCCGGCCGACGACGACGGCGACGGCCTCCGCGACCAGTTCCTGCAGCTCGTCGGGTCGGCCAACCAGGCGGATGCCGCGTGGATCACGAACCAGTACGACCACTACGTCCTCGGCAACACCGCGCTCGCGGCACCGGATGACGCGGGCATGATCCGCGTCGACGAGGAGTCGGGCCTCGGCGTCGCCGTCGCGACCGACGCGAACGGCCGCTACTGCCAGCTCGACCCGCGCCGCGGCGCGCAGCTCGCGCTCGCCGAGGCGTACCGCAACGTCGCCGTGACCGGTGCGACCCCGATGGGCATCTCCGACTGCCTGAACTTCGGCAGCCCCGAGAACCCCGAGGTCATGTGGCAGTTCGCCGAGGCGGTCACCGGCCTCGCCGACGGATGCCTCGAGCTCGGCATCCCCGTCACGGGCGGCAACGTCAGCTTCTACAACCAGACCGGCGACGTGCCGATCCACCCGACTCCGGTCGTCGCGGTGCTCGGCGTGATCGACGACGTCGCGCGCCGCATCCCGTCGGGCTGGCAGGACGAGGGCCACAACATCTACCTGCTCGGCGAGACGTACGCCGAGCTCGACGGCTCCGCCTGGGCGGGCGTCGTGCACGACCACCTCGGCGGCGTCCCGCCGTTCGTCGACCTCGACCGCGAGAAGCGCCTCGCCGAGCTGCTGCGCGCCGCGGCGCTCGAGGGCCTCATCGACTCCGCGCACGACCTCTCCGACGGCGGGCTCGCGGTCGCGCTGGCCGAGGGCGTGAACCGCTTCGGCGTCGGCGCGCGCGTGTTCCTGGGCGAGGTCACCGAGGATGCGGGCATCGACCTCGCGACCGCGCTCTTCTCCGAGTCGACCGGC
Organism: Agromyces sp. GXQ0307; assembly: GCF_044769845.1. Taxonomy (NCBI): domain Bacteria; kingdom Bacillati; phylum Actinomycetota; class Actinomycetes; order Micrococcales; family Microbacteriaceae; genus Agromyces; species Agromyces sp. GXQ0307. The sequence goes on from NZ_JBIZVY010000002.1 coordinate 733,954, forward strand.
CGCGTGATCGTGACCGTGCCGCGGGAGGACGACGTGAAGTTCCGGGGTCTCTGCGAGGGCCGCGGCTACCCGGTGCGCCGTATCGGCGTGACGGATGCCGCGTCCGGCTCGCTCGAGGTCCAGGGCGCGTTCACGGTGTCGGTCGAGGAGCTCCGCGGTGTGAACCGTGCGCCCCTCGCCGACGCGTTCGGCCCGGTCGTCGGGTACTGATCGGGCGGATCGACGGCCCGATGTCAGACGAGCCGCGGCAGACGTATCCGGCGGCCTACGCCGCCGAGCACGGCACGTTCGCGCTGATCCCCGCGGCGTACGTGTTCCTCGTCGACCGCGGCCGCGTGCTCCTGCAGATGCGAGCCGGCACCGGCTACTACGACGGGTGGTGGGCCGCGTCGGCGGCCGGTCACGTCGACCCGGGCGAGACGGTCATGGCCGGTGCCGCGCGCGAGACGTCGGAGGAGATCGGGGTCGAGGTCGACGAGGCCGATCTCGAGCCGATCACGGCGATGCACCGTACGGCGCCCACCGGGCTGCCGATCGATCAGCGGCTCGACGTCTTCTTCGTGGCGCGGACCTGGCGCGGCATCCCGTCGCTGCAGGAGCCCGACAGGGCGAGCGCGCTCGAGTGGTTCGCGCTCGACGAGTTGCCCGAGCGGCTCGTGCACCACGAGCGCGTCGCGCTGGAGGGCTGGCGCGACGGCGGCCTTCCGGCCGTCACGGCGTTCGGCTTCTGAGGCCGGTCGTGGAGACCGTCATCGGAGTGCTCGCGGCGGCGTTCGTCGCCGCCCTCGTGATCGGGATGACCGTCCGCGCCATCCGCGCGCCGCGCGGGCAGCGTGCGCGGGCGGCGTTCGGCCCGCTGATGAGTGCGGGTGAGACCTACCAGGAACTGCACACCGGGCAGCGCGGACTGCAGGACTCGGTGATCGAGTCGATCGCCGAGCAGGAGCAGCGGCCGAGCCGCACGGACGGGGACGGCGAGTCGACTCCTCGGGACGCGCGCGGCTGACCGTCGCAGCGGCCGTGCGGCGCTCGAGACGCTCCTCGGCGGCGCAAGCCGGCTGAACCCGGAGGCGGTGCGGCAGTCCGGCTCACGCGCCCTGTGGCGGGTGCACGAGCAGGTCGACGCGCTCGGCGAGGTAGGACTCGATCGGCACCGCGCCATCCGGGAACGACGGGTTCCATCGCACGCCGACGACCGCGCCGTCCGTCAGCACGAGCGGCCCGCCGCCGGCGGCGAGTTCCTCGGGGTCGAGTGCGAGCGGCACCGCGTCGAACACGACCGTCTCACCCTCGGCGATGCCGCCCTTCACGGCGGCCGCCCGGTACGCACGATGCTCGGCCACCGATTCGGCGAGCACGCTCCTCCGTACGGCGCGCTCCGCCCGCACCACGCGCCCGGTCGAGTACAGCCGTCCGTCGGCGTCGAGGAGCAGCACGCCGAGCCGCCAGACCGGCGCGATGACGCGCATGCGCGGCGCCCGCGGGATCCCCAGAACCCTGCGGCCGGGGTCGAACTCGGCGAGCGTCTCCGTACGGGCGGATGCCTCGGCCAGGACGCGCACGGCCCGGTCCAGCGCCTCATGCGCCCGTGCGACCGCCCCCGCGGCATCCGTTCGACCCACGGCCCGAGCCTATTCGCACTGCTCCCGACGCCGCGCAGACGACGGACCCGAGCGGGCGGCCCGATCACCGCGTGCGGTCGACGAGGGCGAGCAGCGCCATCCCGTAGGCCTCGGCGGCGTCGGGGTGCTCGAACGCGAGCGCCTCGCCCGCGACCTCGATCGTCACCTCGTACGCGTCCGGTAGCCGCCGAAGGGAGCGGAACGTCGCGCGAAGCAGCTCGCGCAGCTGGTCCTCGCGCGGCAGCCAGACCGCGTCGGCGAGCGCGACGGAGTCGAGTGCCCACTCGGTCGTGCCGTTGAACGCGAGGATCGTGCCCGTGGGGTAGCGGCGGGTCTCGATCGTCATCTCGCTCACCGTGAAGGTGTCGGCCTCCACCTCGGCCTCGACGTCGCTCGGCAGGTCGAGCTGGAACCGGTCGCCCGAGTCCGGATGCCACGCCAGGCCGGCGTCGCGCAGCTGCAGGGCGAGGTCGCGGCTGATCATGCCGACACGCTACGCGTTCGGGGTCGCGCGGGCCTACTCGCGTCGCTTGCGGATGCGCGCCGGCCCGAGCCCCGCGCCGAGCCCGACGACGATGATCCCGGCGAACAGGAAGCCGTAGCGCGCGCTGAACACCCCGAAGACGCCGAGCACGACGCCGATGACGACGACCACGCGAGCGATCCGCATCCGGACGCCGGGCTGCGACCACCAGCGCGAGACCATCCCCCGGATCACGTTCGGCCCCCGACGTCGACGCCGCGGCCGACGGCCTCCTCGGCGAACGCCCACACCCGCGCTCCGATGCGCGCGTCGCGGCTCGTGCGCGTGGGCGTCGCCAGTCGCGGCGCGCCCTTGACCATCCACTGCGGGCCCCAGAACTGGCCGCCCTCGACGTCGTCGGCGGTCACGGCGTGGACGATCACCTCCGCGCCCCGGTGCTTGCCCTGCGCCCATGCGGCCTGCAGCGCGTCGGCGAACCGGTCGGCGGTGGGCGGCTGGTTCACGCCGGGCACGCGCGGCGTGCGGCCCGAGATCGCGTAGCCCGGGTGGGCGACGACGCTGTGCACGCGAGGTGTGACGGATGCCGCGCCCACGGCCTCCGCGGCCTCCGTCGCCGCACGGCGCAGCCGCCGGTCGAGCTCGAACGCCAGCGACGTGGCGGCGATCTTCGACTGCGCGTAGGCGCGCCACGAGTCGTACGACCGGGTGAGCTGGAGGTCGTCGACCCGGAACGTCGACAGCCTCGTCGAGAGCGAGCCGACCGAGACGACCCGAGCGCCCCGCGCGAGGTGCGGCACGATGTCGGCGAGCAGGGCGAAGTGCCCGAGCACGTTGGTGGCGAGCACGAGCTCGTGCCCGTCGACGGACTCGCGCCGCTCGCTCGGGGTGTGCACCATGCCGGCGTTCAGCAAGACCGCGTCGAGCGGCGCGCGGTCGAGCAGTCGGTCGGCGCCGGCGCGCACCGACTCGAGCGAGGCGGTGTCGATCACGAGCGTGTCGACGGAGGCGCGCGGCATCCGTGTGCGGATCGCGGCGACGGCCGCGGCGAGCCGCTCGGGGTTGCGGCCCGACAGCGTGACGTGCGCGCCCGCGCGCGCGAGGCGAGCGGACGTGAAGAACCCGAGCCCGGCGTTCGCACCCGTGACGAGCACCTGGCGCCCCGCCTGCGGCGGCACCGGCGTCGGGTACCAGTTCACGTGCGGTCCGACCCGGAGCCGTCGGCGATCTCCTCGTGGTGGCGGATCACCTCGGCCACCACGAAGTTGAACCACTTCTCGGCGAAGGCGGGGTCGAGGTGCGCGTCCTCCGCGAGCGAGCGGAGCCGCTCGATCTGGCGCTTCTCGCGATCGGGATCGCTCGGCGGCAGGCCGTGCTCGGCCTTCAATCGGCCGACCTGCTGCGTGAACTTGAACCGTTCGGCGAGCAGGTGGATGAGCGCCGCGTCGATGTTGTCGATGCTCGAGCGGATGCCGAGGAGGGTCGTGATCGCGGCGTCGCGTTCGTCGACCGCGCCGCCGCCCGCGGGCGGGGTGGGGTCGGCGGCGCGGTCGGGGGTCTCACCGGTCATGCTTCGACCCTAGGCGGTCGCGACCGCCGAACGGAACGCGCGCAGACGCAGACTGTTGGCGACGACGAACACGCTCGAGAACGCCATGGCGGCCCCGGCGAGCATCGGGTTCAGCAGGCCGAGCGCCGCGAGCGGGATCGCCGCGACGTTGTACGCGAACGCCCAGAACAGGTTGCCCCTGATGACGCGGAGCGTCCGCCGCGAGAGCCGGATGGCGTCGACCGCGGCGAGCAGGTCGCCGCGCACGAGCGTCAGGTCGGCCGCCTCGATGGCGACATCGCTGCCGGTGCCCATCGCGATGCCCAGGTCGGCCTGCGCGAGCGCCGCGGCGTCGTTGACGCCGTCGCCGACCATCGCGACCGTCCGCCCCTCGCCCTGCAGCCGGGAGACCACGGCCACCTTGTCCGCCGGAAGCACCTCCGCGATGACGCGGTCGATGCCGACCTCGGCGGCGACCTGCCGTGCGACGGTCTCGTTGTCACCGGTGAGCAGGATCGGCTCGAGGCCGAGTCCTCGCAGGCGTTCGACCGCGTCGGCGCTCGTCGGCTTGATCGCGTCGGCGACGCTGAGGGCGCCGCGCACGACGCCGTCCCACGCGACGACGACCGCGGTGCGGCCGTCGGCCTCGGCGGCGGCGACGGATGCCGCGACTCGCGCGTCGGGTTCGATCGACCACTCGGCGAGCATCGCCGGGCGACCGACGAGCACGAGGTGGCCGTCGACCACGCCGTGCACCCCGAGCCCGGGCCGGTTGTCGAACGATTCCGGCGACGGGAGGGTGCCGACGCGCGCGGCCGCGCCGTCGGCGATCGCCGTGGCGATCGGGTGCTCCGAGGCGTGCTCGAGTGCACCCGCGAGGCGGAGCAGCTCGGCCTCGTCGACGCCCTCGGCGGTGTGGACCCCGGCGAGCGACATCCGACCGCTGGTCACGGTGCCGGTCTTGTCGAGCACGATCGTGTCGACGCGACGGGTGGACTCGAGGACCTCCGGGCCCGTGATGAGCACGCCGAGCTGCGCGCCCCGACCGGTGCCGACGAGCAGCGCCGTGGGCGTCGCGAGCCCGAGCGCGCACGGGCAGGCGATGATGAGGACCGCGACGGCGGCCGTGAAGGCCGCCGCGACCGGGAACCCGCCCCCGATCCACGCGCCGAGCGTGCCGACCGCGATGAGGATCACGATCGGGACGAACACGCCGGCGACCCGGTCGGCGAGGCGCTGCACCTCGGCCTTGCCGGTCTGGGCGTCCTCGACGAGCCGCGCCATCTGCGCGAGCTGGGTGTCGGCGCCGACGCGCGTGGCACGGACGACCAGTCGGCCGCCCGCGTTGACGGTCGCGCCGACGACCGGGTCGCCGGTCTCGACCTCGACGGGCACCGACTCTCCCGTGACGAGCGAGGCGTCGACGGCGCTGCGGCCCTCGACGACGACGCCGTCGGTCGCGATCTTCTCGCCCGGGCGCACGACGAACTCGTCACCCACGGCGAGCTGCTCCACCGGGATGCGGGTCTCGACGCCGTCCCGGAGCACCGCGACGTCCTTCGCGCCGAGCTCGAACAGGGCTCGGAGCGCCGCACCGGCGGCGCGCTTGGAACGCTTCTCGAGGTACCGGCCGAGGAGGATGAACATCGTCACGCCCGCCGCGACCTCGAGGTAGAGGTTCGCCGCGCCGTCGCTCGGGGCGACGGTCAGCTCGAAGGCGTGCACCATGCCGGGCTCGCCGGCCGTGCCGAGGAACAGGGCGAAGAGCGACCACAGGAACGCCGACGTCACGCCGAGGGAGACGAGCGTGTCCATGGTCGCGGCGCCGTGCCGGAGGTTCACGAGGGCGGCGCGGTGGAACGGCCAGGCCGCCCACGTCACCACGGGCGCGGCGAGCGCCAGCGACGCCCACTGCCAGTAGGTGAACTGCAGGGCCGGGATCATCGACATGAGGATCACCGGCACCGAGAGCACGAGCGACGCGATCAGCCGGGTGCGCACGGAGCGCAGCTCGACGTCGGCCCGCGACTCGGCGGGCGTGCCGCCGTCGCCGGCACCCGATGCGCCGGCGGGCGCCGGCGGGGCGGGCACCGTCGCGCGGTACCCGGCCGCCTCGACCGCCGCGATGAGCTCGGCCTGGTCGACGCCCGCGGGCGCGGCGACGCGCGCCTTCTCGGTCGCGTAGTTCACGGTGGCGTTGACGCCCTCGAGCTTGTTGAGCTTCTTCTCGATGCGCATCGCGCACGAGGCGCAGGTCATGCCGCCGATCTCGAGCTCGACGACGCGCTCGGGCGAGGTGGTGACATCCGTCATCAGTGACCCTCCCCGTGCGCGTCGCCCTCGTCGCCGTGCGAGCCGTCGCCCGCGGCATCCGTCGACCCGGCCGTGGCGGTGAGCACGAACGGGACCGAACGGACGACCCCGTCGAGCTGCAGATCGAGGTAGAGCAGGTAGCGGCCGGCCGTGGGTGCGGTCGCCATGAACGAGATCTCGGGACCGGGCTCGGTGACGCCGTCGCCCGGCTCACCCATCGGATGCACGTGCAGGTAGGCGAGATCGCCCTGGCGCAGGGCCACGAGGTGCCCGTACGCGCCGAGGTACGGCTCGAGCGTCGTGACGGGCTCGCCGTCGCGCGTGACCGTGAAGGTGAGGTCGCTCTCGCCGCCGGCGACCAGTGCGCCGTCGAGTTCGACGGTGAGGTCGTCGACGGTGGACGTCGTGATGTCGGCGGCGCGCGCCTCGGGGGCGAACTCGCCTCGGACGTCGACCGTGCTCGTGAGCGTCACCGTCTCGCCGTGCCCGCTCGGCACGAAGTCGGCGAACACCCGGTAGGTGCCGGCAGTGTCGAAGGCGAACGGGACGCTCCATCCGCCCTCGCCGTCGGCCCGGGGGTGCACGTGGCGGAACTGCGCTCCGTCGGTGCGCACCACGATGAGGTGGAGCGCCTTCTCGTGCGAGATCTCGTAGTCGGTGACGGGCCGCCCCGCGGCATCCGTCAGGCGGAAGTCGATCGAGCCGTCGTCGCCGGCGGTCGCCGGCGCGGTCAGGTCGGTCAGGGTGTAGCCGGAGTGCGAGACGGTGACGCCGCGCACGTCGTCGGAGGAACCGGATGCCGCGGCGTGGCCGCCGTGGCCGGATTCGGTGGAGTTCATGTGATCGTCCTCGTTCGAGGTCCATGCGGCCGAGGCGTCGGCCGGGATGACGAGGGGGGCCGCGACGAGCGCGACGGTGAAGACCGCCGCCGCGCCCGCCGTGAACAGCCCCACTCGGGCTGCCGTGTTCACGTGCGACCGCCGGGTCAGACGCGCACGGCGGAGTAGCCGGCCTCCTCGACGGCGGCGATCACGCCGGCGTCGTCGAGGTCGGTCGGAGCCGAGAGGGTCAGGCTGCCGGACGCCGCCGAGACCGTGATGCCGGTCACGCCGACCAACTGCTCGACCTCTTCGCGCACCGACATCTCGCAGTGCCCGCACGTCATGCCCGTCACCTGGTACTCGCGCTCGGTCATGGTGTTCTCCTCGTTCTGGATCGGGATCGTGTTCGAGGGTACCCCACCGGGGTACCTGTCTCCAAGAAGGAACGTTATACCCCCATGGGGTATTCCGCAACCACCGTGGCGAACATGCCGGAGAGACACGACGAGGGCGCGGCATCCGCTCCCCCGAACGGATGCCGCGCCCCACCCGGACGCGTCGCGACGCCTGCCGCGACGCCCGGCCCTATCGCGGCGTCGCCCGTCGGATCACGAGGAACCCGGCCACGGCCCAGGCCAGCGCCGTCGCGAGCACCACCGTGAACACCCCGATCACCCCGATCGACGAGAGCCACGCACCGAGCGACTCCCATGACTCGGTGAACGTGAGCAGCGCGATGAGGGCGAGGATCACTGCGACGCCGCCGAAGAGCAGGATCATCATCCCCTTCATGCGCCAGCGCATGAAGACCGTCGTCACTCCGGCGCCGATGAAGAGCACGAGCAGTTGCAGGGCGAAGGTGGTGTAGAAGGCCGTGATCCAATCCGCCCCGAAGTACCAGAGCGCGTCGAACATGCCGGCGCCGACGCCCCACCCGCCGGTCGCCCGCTCGACGAGCATCAGCGTCGCGATCACGACGGCGAACAGGAACGAGGCGAGCACGAACATGATGCCGGTGCCGATCCAGTAGTCGCGCCGGGTCGCACCGAAGCCGAGGGCGAACGGGAAGGTGTACGAGACGGCCTGGACGCCGACCACGATCAGGTACCACTGCGGCGAGAGCACGGCCCAGCTGTATTGGAAGGCCAGTTCCTCCTGCGGTACGCCGGCGCCGACGAGGATGAGCGCGATCACCATGGTCACGGCCCACGCACCGCCCAGGATCATCGCCGGGACGACGAAGAAGATCGACGGATTGACGGTGTGCAGCCGGACGATGCGCAGGATCTCGTTCGGCCGGACGCGGCCCTGCGACCCGGTGACGGGCACGGATGCGGTGGTGACGGCGGTCATGCGGCGGCCTTCCCCTCGGGTTCGGTCGATCCGACGAGTTCGGCGCCGGTCAGGTGGACGATGAGCTGCTGGAGCGAGACGGGCGCGAGCTCGAGGCCGAGTTCGGCAGCACGGACGCGTTCGTCGTGGTCGAGGCGGCCGTCGATCGTGACGGATGCCAGGCCGCCGATGCCCTCGCGGCCGATCACCGGTCGGTCGGCGACGAACTGCTCCACGGCGGTCCGGGCGCCGGCCACCGTCGTCGCGCTGCCGCGCACCTCGTCGGCGTCGCGATCGAGCAGGATGCGTCCCTGGTCGATGAGGATGACGTGCTCGAGCAGGTTCGCGACCTCGTCGATCAGGTGCGTCGAGAGCACCACCGTGCGCGGGTGGGCCGCGTAGTCCTCGAGCAGCCGATCGTAGAAGATGTGCCGGGCGACGGCGTCGAGGCCGAGGTACGGCTCGTCGAAGAACGTCAGCGGCGCGCGCGACGCGAGGCCGACGATGACGCCGACCGCGCTGAGCTGGCCTCGCGAGAGCTTCTTGATGCGGCGCTTCAGCGGCAGCCGGAAGTCCGCGATGAGCCGCTCGGCGAACTCCGCATCCCAGTGCTCGAAGAACCACGGTGCGGAACGGAAGACGTGCGCGGGTGTGAAGTCCTCGGGGTAGCGCTGCGCCTCCGCGATGAAGCACATCCGACGCAGGACGTCGGCGTGCTCGGCCGGCTGACGGCCGAAGACCTCGAGCTCGCCGCCGTTCGCGAAGATCTGCCCGGTGAGCAGTTGCATCACGGTCGTCTTGCCGGCGCCGTTGCGACCGAGCAGGCCGTAGATGCGGCCCTCCTCGAGCGAGAGGTCGATGCCGTCGATCGCGGTGAACGACCCGTAGCGCTTGGTGAGTCCGCGCGCACGGACGACGGTGGTGGTCATGTCAGGATCCTTTCCTCGCGGACCATGGCCGCGAGTTCGTCGACGCCGATGCCGAGCTTCGCGGCCTCGACGATGAGCGGTCGGAGGTACTCGGCCGCGAACTCGGAGCGGCGACGCTCGATCAGTCGTTCGCGTGCGCCCGGGACGACGAACATGCCGACCCCGCGGCGCTTGGCCACGAGCCCCTGCTCGACGAGTCGATTCACGCCCTTCAGCGCGGTGGCGGGGTTGATGCGGTGGAACGCGGCGAGCTCGTTGATCGACGGGATCGCGGCATCCTCGGCGACGTGGCCGTCGACGATGTCGTTCTCGATCTGCTCCGCGACCTGCAGGAAGATCGGCCGGGATTCGTCCACGGAGCCTCGCTTCGGTTCATTGGTTAGTTACTTCAGTAAGTAACCAACCATCTTCGCGAGCGGATGTCAAGACCGACCGGGCACCTCCGGTACCGCGGCATCCGCCGGTCGCTCGCGCTCCCACCACGCGGACAACGCGAGGACCCGGAGATCCGCGAAGCGCGGGCCCGCGATCTGGAGTGCGATCGCTCGACCGTCGGCGGTCGTACCGGCGTTGATGCTCACGGCCGGCTGGCCCGACAGGTTGAACGGGAGCGTGAACGCGATGTGCGCCATCCCGAGATCCTCCTCGCCCCACGGCATCGGCCGCTCGGCCGGGAACGCGGCCATCGGCGCGACCGGCGAGAGCACGGAGTCGAACGGCGCCGTCGCGAGGACCGTGCGATGCCGGAGCTCACCGAGGTCGTCGTACGCGGCGAGCGCGGCGATGCCCGAGACGTCGGCGCCGGGCGCGACCCATCGCGCGATGTAGGGCAGCACGCGCGCCCGCGCCTCCGGCGCGAGATCGTCGTAGAGGCGCCGGAACCGCACGCGCCAGAACCGGTCGGCCTGGCCGAGCAGCCCGTCGTCCACGAACGGCCCGAGTTCGACGACCTCGGCGCCGGCCGCGGCGAACCGGTCGGCGGCCGCGCGCACGGCGGCGGCGACCTCGGGATCGACGGGCAGGCCGGCGCCCGCGTCGGTGTGCACCGCGATCCTGAGCCCGCGGACGTCGAGCCCCGGATCGGCCCAGTCGAGCTGCTCGTACGGCAACGATGTGTGGTCGCGCACGTCGGGCCCGGTCACGACCGCCATGGCCGCGGCGAGATCGGCCACGCGACGACCGATCGGGCCGCCCGCCCGGCCGAGGTACGGCGGATCGATCGGCACGCGCCCGGCGCTCGGCTTCAGGCCGACGAGACCGAGCCACGCCGCGGGGAAGCGGATCGAGCCGCCGATGTCGGTGCCCATGTGGATCGGCCCGAGGCCCGCAGCGGCGGCCGCGCCGGCGCCCGCGCTCGACCCGCCCACGGTGAGCGCCGGGTCGAGCGGGCTCCTGGTGATGCCGTGCAGGCTCGAGACCCCCGACGAGAGCATCCCCCAGTCGGGCATCGTCGTCGAACCGAGGACGACGGCGCCCGCCTCGCGCAGCCTCGCCACGATCGGCGAGTCGGCGTCGGGCACGACCGGGGCGGATGCCGCGGAGCCCGACCGGGCGGGTACGCCCGCGCGCAGCATGTTCTCCTTCACCGTGACCGGCACACCGTCGAGCACGCCGAGCGGGGCACCGCGGCGGAAGCGCTCGGCGCTCGCCGCGGCATCCGCTCGCACCGCATCGGGATCGTGATCGGCGAACGCGTTCACGACCGGCTCGAGTCGTGCGATGCGGGCCAGCGCGTCCTCGGCGACGTCATCGGGCGTGGTCGCACCCGCTCGGAACGCGGCGGCGAGTCCGGCTGCGGAGGAGGTCGCATCGACGGTCGTCACCTGCTCACCTCACCACATCGCGTGGCGACTGCACAGGGCCGGCCCGGTCCGGCCCCCGAGCGCGCGTCAGGCGGCCGTCGCCGAACGGCGCGCGAGCGGCATCCGGACCCTGCCCTGCGCCAGCAGGATCCCGAGCATGACGACGAGCGCGCCGAGCGGCTCGTTCCACGACAACGGCTCGCCGAGCACGAGCACGCCGAGCGCGACACCCACCACGGGCGTGACATAGGTGACCGTCGAGGCGTTCGTCGGCCCCCAGTCGCGGATCACGCCGATGTTCCAGACGTACGCGAGGCCGGTGCCGAAGATGCCCAGCACGGCGAGACTCGCGACGATCGGCAGGTCGAGCGCGACCGGTCCGACGGCGAGGATCGGGGTGAGGAGCAGCATGACCACGGCGCCCATGCCGACCTGGAGGAACGCGAAGGTCGTCTGCGCGATCGGCCGGCCGCTCAGGAACCGGCGGGTGTAGCCGAACATGATCCCGTAGCACGCGGTCGCACCGAGGCACGCGAGCTGGCCCGCGAGGCTGCCGCCGAGCTCGGTCACCCACGGCGCGATGATCACGACGACCCCGGCGATGCCGACGAGCACTCCGAGCCAGCGCGACGCGTCGAGCCGCTCGACTCGGAACGCGAGGGTCGCGGCGAGCGCGGTCATGATCGGCGTCGTCGCGTTGAGGATCGACGCGAGGCTCGAGGTCACCGACTGCTGCGCCCACGAGAAGAGCAGGAACGGGATGGCGCAGCCGAGCACGCCGATGACGAGGAAGTGGAGCCAGACGACGGGCTGCCGCGGCAGCACCGGGCCTCCGCCGACGCGCGGGCGCGCGACGAGGACCACGAGGCCCAGCGTGAGTCCGCCGAGCACGGCGCGGGTCCAGGCGACCTGCGTGAACGAGATGCCCGTGAGCGCGACCGCCATGAACAGGAAGCTCGCGCCCCAGACGAGGCCGGCCGCGAGGAACTGCACCCAGGTGCGGATGCCGCGGCGTCGCGGCGCACCGCCCGAGGTCATCGTCGTGGCGGCGGTCGTGGTGGTGGAACCAGTGGTCACCGGATCACGGTACGTCGCCGCCGGCGCCGCGACGAGGGCTCCGGAACGCGATGTCCGGAACCCGCCGAACGTTGGCAGGCGGACGCCACCCGTGCCGATCCCGGGGCGCCCAGCCTAGGCTGGGCGCCATGACCACCCACTTCGACGTCATCGTCCTCGGTGCGGGTCCCGGCGGCTACGTGGCCGCCATCCGCGCCGCCCAGCTCGGCCGCAAGGTCGCCGTGATCGAAGAGAGGTACTGGGGCGGCGTGTGCCTCAACGTCGGCTGCATCCCCTCGAAGGCGCTGCTGCGCAACGCCGAGCTCGCGCACATCTTCCAGGCCCAGGGCCAGACCTTCGGGATCTCCGGCGACGTGCACTTCGACTTCGGCGCCGCGTACGATCGCAGCCGCCAGGTCTCGGAGAAGCACGTCAAGGGCGTCCACTTCCTGATGAAGAAGAACGGCATCACCGAGTTCGACGGCCGCGGCTCGTTCACCGGCCCGAACGGCATCGACGTCGCGAAGGCCGACGGCACGGTCGAGAGCCTGACCTTCGACAACGCCATCATCGCGACCGGCTCGAAGGTGCGCCTGCTGCCGGGCGTCGAGCTCTCCGAGAACGTCGTCACGTACGAGTCGCAGATCCTGACGCGCGAGCTGCCGCGCTCGATCGCGATCGTCGGCGCGGGCGCCATCGGCATGGAGTTCGCGTACGTGATGCGCAACTACGGCGTCGAGGTCACCGTGATCGAGTTCCTCGACCGCGCCCTGCCCAACGAGGACGCCGAGGTCTCGAAGGAGATCACGCGCCAGTACCGCAACCTCGGCGTGCCGATCCTCACCTCGACGAAGGTCGAGACGGTCACCGACCAGGGCTCGCAGGTCACCGTGACCTACACGGGCTCCGACGGCCAGCCCGGCTCGCTCGTCGTCGACAAGGTGCTCATGGCCGTCGGCTTCGCGCCGAACGTCGAGGGCTTCGGCCTCGACGCGACCGGCGTGCAGCTCACCGAGCGCGGCGCCATCGCGATCGACGAGCGCATGCGCACCAACGTGCCGCACATCTACGCGATCGGCGACGCCACCGCGAAGCTCATGCTCGCGCACGTCGCCGAGGCGCAGGGCGTCGTCGCGGCCGAGACCATCGCCGACGCCGAGACGATGGAACTGGGCGACTACCGGATGATGCCTCGAGCCACCTTCTGCTCGCCGCAGGTCGCGTCGTTCGGCCTCACCGAGCAGCAGGCCCGCGACGAGGGCCACGACGTCATCGTGGCGAAGTTCCCGTTCACCGCGAACGGCAAGGCGAACGGCCTCGGCGACCCGGTCGGGTTCGTCAAGCTCGTCGCCGACAAGGCCCACTACGAGCTGCTCGGCGGCCACATCATCGGCCCGGACGCCTCGGAGCTGCTACCGGAGCTCACCCTCGCGCAGAAGTGGGACCTCGGCGCGCTCGAACTCGCCCGCAACGTGCACACGCACCCGACGCTCTCCGAGGGCCTGCAGGAGGCGTTCCACGGCCTCGTGGGGCACATGATCAACATGTAGGACGCGGCGCCGTCGGGTGTCCCGGGCGCAGCGCAACGGGGGCGGATGCCGGGCCCGAGGCCCGAGGCATCCGCCCCCGTCGTGCCGGCGACGAGGTCGTGGGCAGGCGGTCCCACCCCGTCGCAGTCGTGTCCGGCGGCCGCCCGCTACCCCATCCCGGAGCGGCCGCCGGAGTCTCTCCTAGTGGCTCACCGCCTTCTCGGCGCCGAGGCCGGTGAGCGAGCGGACCTCCATCTCGGCCTGCTTCTCGGGGCTCTCGACCGTCTTGTCGAGCTTGCTCACGATCCATCCGAGGAGGAAGGCCAGCGGGATCGAGACGATGCCCGGGTTCGACAGCGGGAAGATCGCGAAGTCGATCGCGTCGGTCTTCAGCATCGAGGTCTCGGAGCCCGAGACGACCGGCGAGAACACGATGAGCACGATCGCCGAGATCAGGCCGCCGTACATGCTCCAGAGGGCGCCCTTGGTGGTGAAGCCCTTCCAGAACAGCGAGTAGACGATCGTCGGCAGGTTCGCCGAGGCGGCGACCGCGAACGCGAGCGCCACCAGGAACGCGACGTTCTGCCCGTTCGCGCCGATGCCGCCGATGATCGCGACGACGCCGATGATGACGACCGTGCGGCGGGCGACCTTGACCTCGGCGCCCGGCTCGGGCTTGCCCTTCTTCACGACCGAGGCGTAGATGTCGTGCGCGAACGAGGCGGCCGCGGTGATCGTGAGGCCGGCGACGACCGCGAGGATCGTCGCGAACGCGATGGCCGAGATCAGGCCGAGGAGCACGGGGCCCCCGAGCGCGAACGCCAGCAGCGGCGCCGCCGAGTTCGGTCCGCCCGGTGCGGCGGCGATGACGGCGGGGCCGACCAATGCCGCCGCGCCGTAGCCGAGCACGAGCGTGAACACGTAGAAGATGCCGATCAGCCAGATCGCCCACACGACCGACTTGCGGGCCTCCTTGGCGGTCGGGACCGTGTAGAAGCGCATGAGCACGTGCGGCAGGGCCGCGGTGCCGAGCACGAGCGCCAGGCCCAGCGAGACGAAGTCGATCTTGCTGATCTCCGAGACGCCGTACTTCAGGCCCGGGTCGAGGATCGCCGGGTTCTCCGCAACCGCGACCGCCTTGTCGAGCAGCGCCGAGAAGTCGAAGCCGTTGAGCGCGAGCACCCAGATCGTCATCACGCCGGCACCGGCGATGAGCAGCACGGCCTTGATGATCTGCACCCAGGTGGTGCCCTTCATGCCGCCGACGAGCACGTAGAGGATCATGAGCGCGCCGACGACGGTGATGACGACGGCCTGTCCGACCTGGTCGCCGACGCCGAGCAGCAGCGACACGAGGCCACCGGCTCCAGCCATCTGCGCGAGCAGGTAGAAGAAGCACACCACGAGGGTCGTCGTCGCCGCCGCGATGCGCACCGGGCGCTGCTTGAGGCGGAACGACAGCACGTCGGCCATCGTGAACTTGCCCGTGTTGCGGAGCAGTTCGGCGACGAGCAGGAGCGCCACGAGCCAGGCGACGAGGAAGCCGATGGAGTACAGGAACCCGTCGTAGCCGTTCAGCGCGATCGCGCCGACGATGCCGAGGAACGACGCCGCCGACAGGTAGTCGCCCGCGATCGCCGAGCCGTTCTGGCCTCCCGTGAACGAGCGGCCCGCCGCGTAGTAGTCGGCCGCGGTCTTGTTGTTCCGGCTGGCCCGGAACACGATGACCATGGTCACCGCGACGAACGCACCGAAGATGCCGATGTTGAGCCAGGGGTTGCCGGGCGAGCTGGTCGCCGCTTCGAGGTGGAACATCAGCGCGCGACCTCCCGGGCCTCGAAGTCGCCGGACTCGATCTCGGTGCGGATCTTCTCCGACCGCGGGTCGAGCTGCTTGTTGGCGTAGTGGACGTACCACATGGTCACGGCGAAGGTGGTGACCACCTGCGCGAGGCCGAGCACCATCGCCACGTTCACGCTGCCGAACACGCGGGTCGACATGAAGTCGACCGCGTACACGGCCAGCAGCACGTAGGCGAAGTACCAGACGAGGCACGCCGTGAGGACGGGGAAGACGAAACTGCGGTGGGTCTTGCGGAGCTCCTGGAACTCCGGGGATTGCTGCACGGCGGGGTAGTCGACGTGACTCAGGTCGACTTCCGCACTCAGGGCGTCGTTGCCCATGGCGTCTCTCCTTCGAGGGGATGCGGCACGGGCTCGGCCCGCTCCGCTGCGGTCGCAATGCGTCCATGGTGACCGCGACGATCACCCGCCGGGGGCCTCGACCGCTCGTCGTCGGTGAGCGGCGCCGACCGTGCGACGAACGGCGCGGGGCGACGACGAACGACGGCTACAGTGACGTGCATGCCCGAGTCGATGCTGCTCGCCGCCGCTGCCGGCGTCGTGGCGGGCGCGCTCGCGGTGGGCGTCGTGGTGCTGCTCCGCCGCCTCGCGGTGCAGTCGAAGGACCTCGGCACCGACGCCGAACGGGCGACCTACGAGACGCTGCACCTCGCGTCGCGCGCGGCCAAGCACCTGCGGGGCGACATGACCGAGGCGGATGCCGCGCGCGCGGCGCGCCACCTGCGGGCCCTCCTCGGCGCGGACACGCTCGCGCTCGTGATGACGGCCGGACCCGTCGCGGTCGACGGCGACGAGACGCTCATCGCCGCCGCGGAGCGGCTCGCCGACGAGGCGGTCGGAAGCGGACGGCCGCAGGTCGAGCGGCGCGTGCCGACGCCGTCGGGTGAGACGGATGCCGCGGCCGCGCCGATCCTCGCGGACGGCGTCGCGGTCGGCGCGGTCGTCGCGTTCGCGGGGCGGGTGCGTGCCGGGCTCGTGCGCGCGACGGGCGAGGTCGCCGAGTGGGTCGCGGCGCAGGTCGAGCTCGGCGAGCTCGACGCGTCGCGGGCGGCGCTCGCCGAGCTCGAGGTGCGCGCGCTCCGCGCCCAGATCAGCCCGCACTTCATCTACAACTCGCTGAACGCGATCGCGTCGTTCATCAACACCGACCCGGCGAAGGCCCGCGAACTCGTGCTCGAGTTCGCCGACTTCACTCGATACTCCTTCCGCCGCCACGGCGACTTCACGACCGTCGCCGAGGAGCTCCGCTCGATCGACTCGTACCTGAAGCTCGAGCGGGCGCGGTTCGGCGATCGCCTGCGGGTGACGCTGCAGGTCGCGCCCGAGGTGCTCTCGACCGTCATCCCGTTCCTGTCGATCCAGCCGCTCGTCGAGAACGCCGTGCGCCACGGCCTCGAGGCGAAGGAGGGCGGCGGACGCATCACGATCACCGCCGAGGACCGCGGCGCGTTCGCCGAGATCACGGTGGAGGACGACGGGGTCGGCATCGACCCCGAGGTCGCGGCGGAGGTGCTCGCGGGCGGTACGCCGGGCGAGCACGTGGGCCTCCGGAACGTCGACGCGCGCCTCCGGCAGGTGTACGGCGACGAGCACGGGCTCGTCGTGGAGACGAACGTCGGTGCGGGCACGCTGGTCCGCATGAGCGTGCCGAAGTCCCAGCCCGGCCGTTCCGCGGCATCCGTCGACGCCCGGCCCGGCCGCCCCGCCGAACCGGATGGGAGACTGGTGCCGTGATCTCGGTCCTCATCGCCGACGACGAGCAGCCCGCCGTGGACGAGCTCGCGTTCCTGCTCGGACAGGACCCGCGGATCGGCGTCATCCACCGCGCGACCTCGGGCGCCGAGGCCATCCGGATCCTGACGCGCGAGCCGGTCGACGCGGCGTTCCTCGACATCCACATGCCGGGCCTGTCGGGCTTCGACCTCGCCCGGGCCCTGCAGCGCTTCGAGCACCGGCCGGCGTTCGTGTTCGTCACGGCCGACGAGGAGGGCGCGCTCGAGGCATTCGACCTCGCGGCGGTCGACTACCTGCTGAAGCCCGTCCGCACCGACCGCCTGCACCGCTCGGTCACGCGCGTCGTCGAGTCGATGGGCCAGGGCCAGGCGACGGATGCCGCGCCCGCGCGCCCCGAGATGATCGCCGTCACACTGGGTGGCACGACGCGCATGATCCGCCGTGACGACGTCCGGTACGTGCAGGCGCAGGGCGACTACGCCCGGCTGCACACCGACGAGGCGAGCTACCTGGTGCGCGTGCCGATGTCCGATCTCGAGCGGCAGTGGGCGGACGCCGGCTTCGTGCGCGTGCACCGGTCGTACCTGGTCGCGCTGCCGCACGTGACGCGGGTCCGGCTCGGCGGCGACCGGCCCACCATCGTGGTCGGGCAGGCCGAGCTGCCCGTCAGTCGGCGGCTCCTGCCCGGGCTCCGCGAACGACTCGAGGCGGCGACGCCGCGGGCGCGACCGTGAGCACCGAGCCCCCCGGCGCCCCCGACCCCGGTGGTCGACTCGGACGCGAAGCCGACCCCGGTGGTCGAGTCGGACGCGAAGCCGACCCCGGTGGTCGAGTAGGACGCGAAGCCGACTCCGGTGGTCGAGTAGGACGCGAAGCGCCCGTACCGAGACCACCCCACGACGACACCGCCGTCTCGACCCCGCCCCGCGTGCGCGTCACCGCTCGCGGCACGGCCGGCCCCGCGGCATCCGACCGCCGACCCGCCGCGCGCACGCGCGGACCGGGCACCGACACCGGACCCACCGACATCCAGTCGGTCTACGTTCGCTCGCTCATCCGGTCGCAGCTCCGCCTCGCGCTGATCTGCGCCGCCGGGTTCGTGCTCGCGACTCTCGTGTTCGTCGGCGTGATCGCGTTCGCGCCGGCGCTCGACGGCGCGTTCGTCGCGGGCGTGCCGGTGTCGTGGCTGCTCCTCGGCTTCGGCGTGTACCCGCTCGCGATCAGCGTCGCCGCGCTGTACGTGCGCGCCGCGACCCGCAACGAGGCCCGCTACCGGTCGCTCGTGGAGGACGCGTGAATCCCGCCGTGGGCTACACCGCGATCGTCGCGGTCGCGCTCGCGTCGGTGCTGATCGGCTTCTACGGCCTGCGGATCTCGCGCACCACGAGCGACTTCTACGTCGCGAGCCGCACCGTGCGCCCCTGGTGGAACGCGTCGGCGATCGGCGGCGAGTACCTCTCGGCGGCATCCTTCCTCGGCATCGCCGGGCTGATCCTGCTCACCGGGTCGGGCGGCATGTGGTTCCCGATCGGGTACACGGCGGGGTACCTCATGCTGCTGCTCTTCGTCGCGGCGCCGCTCCGCCGGTCGGGCGCGTACACGATCCCCGACTTCACCGAGGCGCGGCTCGAGTCGCTCGCGGTCCGACGAGTCACGAGCGTGCTCGTCGTGGTGATCGGATGGCTCTACATCGTGCCGCAGCTGCAGGGCGCCGCGCTCACGGTGCGGATCACGACGGGCCTGCCGAGCTGGGTCGGGTCGGTCGCGGTCGCCGCGCTCGTCGCGATCGTCGTCGCGTCGGGCGGCATGCGCTCGATCACGTTCGTGCAGGCGTTCCAGTTCTGGCTGAAGCTCGCGGCGATCGCCGTGCCCGTCGTCGCGCTCCTCCTCGTGACCGGCGCCGTCGAGCCCGCGCTGCCGCCCGCCGAGGCGTTCCCGGCCGCCGACGGCCCCGGGTCGCTCGACATCTACCGGACGGTCTCGCTCATGGTCGCGCTGCTCCTCGGCACGCTCGGCCTGCCGCACGTGCTCGTGCGCTTCTACACGAACCCCGACGGGCCGGCGGCGCGCCGCACGACCGTCATCGTGCTCGTGCTGCTGTCGGTGTTCTACGCGTTCCCGACCCTGTTCGGCCTGCTCGGCCGGGCCTTCGCTCCCGACCTCGCGACGCCGGGCGACGCCGACGCGCTCGTCCTGGTGCTGCCCGACCGCCTGCTGCCCGGCGTCTGGGGCGACCTGCTCACGGCGCTCGTCATCGGCGGCGCGTTCGCCGCGTTCCTGTCGACGTCGTCGGGCCTCGTGGTCTCGGTCGCCGGCGTCATCTCGCAGGACCTCCTCGGCGGCAGCGTGCGCGGTTTCCGCATCGCGGCGTTCGCCTCGACGGCCGTGCCGCTCGTCGTCGCCTTCGCGACCGAGCCCGCCGGGCTCGCGGGCAGCGTCGGCCTGGTGTTCGCGTTCACGGCGTCGACGCTCTGCCCCGTGCTGATCCTCGGGATCTGGTGGCGCGGCCTCACCGCTCGCGGGGCCATCGCCGGCATGGCCACCGGAGCGACGCTCTCGGGGGCGGCGATCCTCGGCGGCGCCCTCCTCGCGGCGGCGGCGCCCGCCATCCGCCCCCTCGTCGAACAGCCGGCCGCCTGGACGGTGCCGATCGCGGTGCTCGTGACGGTGCTCGTCTCGCGGGCCGACCGGCGACGGATGCCGCGGGGCACCGACGCGTTCCTCGCGCGGTTGCACCTGCCGGAACGCGATCTCGGCTGAGCGCGGCGGCGACGCACGACGATCGCGCCTCGCGGTTCGGGAGAAAAGGAGAACGGGACCACCGTTCTCCCCGATGCACGCGACGGATCCCTCGGAGGGATGCGGTGTTCGTCACGGGTCCTCGCGTGCTCGGGAGGAGCAGGCAGCACCTGCGCAACGGATCTTCGTGTCGGCCGGCTACCGCTCCCGCGGCGGCCCCGCGAGCGTCACCGGCCGGTCGCCCCACGCCGCGAGCCTCGACTCGAGCCCGGCCCGTACCGCGGGCCACTCGTCCACGAGGATCGCGTACACCGCGGTGTCGCGCCACGAACCGTCAGGGCGCCGCATCGCGCGGCGGTTGATGCCCTCGAAGCTCGCCCCGAGTTTCACGATCGCCGCGCGCGAGCGCGCGTTGAGGGCATCCGCCTGCAGCTTGACCCGGCCGAAGCCGTGGTCGAATGCGAGGCCGAGCATGAGGAGCTTGACCTCGGGGTTCACGGCCGTGCCCCACACGCGCGGGTCGAACCCCGTCCAGCCGATGTGGGCCGACTCGTTCGGCAGGTCGAGGTCGCCGAGCTTCGTCGCGCCGACGAGTGCGCCGTCGTCGGGGCCGCCGCGCAGCCGCACCGCGAACGGGATCGCATCGGACGCCGGCGTGTACGAGGCGCGCGCGAACGCCTCGAACGCCGCGTCGTCGGCCGGCAGGCCGGAAGGGCCACCGGCGAATCCGCCCGCGAACACCTCGGGTCGCCCGATGGCCTCGCGGAGGGCCCCGAAGTCCTGCTCGGCGAGGGGGGCGAGGACGACATGGCGGCCCTCGAGGGTGTGGACGAGCGGGCGAGCGGCGGGCACCGGCCCAGTCTGGCACGCCGGCCGTGGTTCGCCCGCCCAGGCGTCTCCCGCGCCGAAGTTCGCAGGATGAGACGCGCCATCCCCACCCCACACGACCTCTGGGCCCGCTCATCCTGCGAACTCGAGCCGATGCCCGCGGTCGCCCGTCTCGCGACGCGCGAGCGACGCGCACGAGGGGCGGATGCCACGTGGCATCCGCCCCTCGTCGTGCCGTCGCCGTCGCGCTGCGGGCGCGCCGCCGTCAGTCGAGCAGGTCGTGCAGCTGGACGATCTCGTCGCGGCCCGGGCCGACGCCGATCGCCGAGAAGCGCGCGCCCGACATCGCCTCGAGCTCGCGGACGTAGCTCTGCGCGTTCGGCGGCAGGTCCTCGAAGGAGCGTGCACCCGAGATGTCCTCGGTCCAGCCCGGGAACTCCTCGTAGACGGGCTTGGCGTGGTGGAAGTCGGACTGCGAGACCGGGACTTCCTCCATGATCACGCCGTCGACGTCGTAGGCCACCGCGACCGGGATGCGGTCGATGCCGGTGAGCACGTCGAGCTTGGTGAGCACGAAGTCGGTGACGCCGTTGATGCGCGCGGTGTAGCGGGCGATCGGCGCGTCGTACCATCCGGTTCGGCGACGACGGCCCGTGGTGGTGCCGAACTCGTGCCCCTTGTCGGCGAGGAACTCGCCCCACTCGTCGAAGAGCTCGGTCGGGAACGGCCCCGAGCCGACGCGCGTCGTGTAGGCCTTCACGATGCCGATGACGCGGTCGATGCGGTTCGGCGCGACGCCCGACCCGGTGACGGCGCCGCCCGACGTCGCGTTCGACGACGTGACGAACGGGTAGGTTCCGTGGTCGACGTCGAGCATCGTCGCCTGGCCGCCCTCGAAGAGCACGGTCTCGCCCGCCTCGAGCGCCCGGTGCAGCAGGAGCGACGTGTCGGTGACCATGGGGCGGAGCCGATCGACGTAGCCGAGCAGCTCGTCGACGACCTCGTCGACGCCGATCGCGCGACGGTTGTAGACCTTCAGCAGCAGGTGGTTCTTCTGGTCGAGGGCGCCCTCGACCTTCTGCCGAAGGATGTTCTCGTCGAAGAGGTCCTGCATGCGGATGCCGACGCGGTTGATCTTGTCGGCATAGCTCGGGCCGATGCCGCGGCCGGTCGTCCCGATCTGGCGCTTGCCGAGGAAGCGCTCGGTGACCTTGTCGAGCGTGCGGTGGTACTGCGTGATGACATGCGCGTTCGCCGAGATCTTCAGCTGCGAGGTGTCGACACCTCGCGACTCGAGCCCCTCGATCTCCTCGAAGAGCACCTCGATGTCGACGACGACGCCGTTGGCGATGACCGGGGTGACGCCGGGCGTCAGGATGCCCGACGGCAGCAGGTGCAGGGCGTACTTCTCGTCGCCGACGACGACGGTGTGCCCCGCGTTGTTGCCGCCGTTGAACTTGACGACGTAGTCGAGGCGCGAGGAGAGCAGGTCGGTCGCCTTGCCCTTGCCCTCATCGCCCCACTGCGCTCCGATCAGCACGACCGCGGGCATGTCAGTCCTCTCGTGCCGCACCCGGCGCGGCGGATTCGTCGGACGGGTCGCCGTCCGTCGCCTCGGGCGACGGCAGGGGCGGCAGGGGATCCGTGATGACGCTGATGACCTGCGTGGGCGTGAACTCCGAGGCGATGCGGGCGGGCGCTTCCGCGTCGGCGGCCTCGAGATCGGATGCCGCGCGCGCTGCGCGCTCGGCGAGCCCGAGCCGCGCCGCGGCACGACGTTCGGCGTCGAGCGCGCGCAGGTAGGCGCGGTTCGGCTCCTCCGACCAGGGCACGGGCTCGCCGGCGCGCCATCCGGATGCCTCGAGCGAACCGCGCGCGAGGTCGACGGCGACGACGGCGTACGCGAACGCGTCGAGCGCACGCCCCTCGGAGTCGGCGAGGTCGGCGAGTTCGGCCCAGGCGAGGGGCGATGAGGGGTGGTCGGCGACGACCCCGGCGACCGACGCACGGTCGGCTTCGCTCAGCGCCCGCTTGACCTCGGGTTCGTCGGCGAGCACCGCCTCGGCCTCCGGTGTGGTCTGTTCCTGAGTCACACTCAACCGTAACGCATGGGGTTCCGGCGGCCCGGGAGGGCGCCGCGGGCGTCAGGGCAGCTCGTGCCGCCATCCGCTCGTCACGACCGGCTGCACCCCGGCGAGCGCCGCGCCGAGCCCGAGGTCGACGAGCACGATGCGTCCGACGAACTCGACCGCGGGGCCGAACAGGAGCCCGCCCTTCACCGCGCCCATCGTCACGGTCACGTCGGCGGGGAGCACGGTGGGGTCGGGCACACGTCCGTCGTCCGGCGAGATCCCGCTCGGCAGGTCGACGGCGACGACGAGCGGATGCCGCGTGCCGTGCCCCGCACGAGCGACCCACTCGGGCCCGAGCACCGCGCGCACGCGCGCCACGACCTCGCGCGCCGTCCCCCGCAGCGCGGGGCTCGCGGCCGCCCCGATGCCGAGGATCCCGTCGATCAGGACGTCGGCGGAGGCGACGACGCGGTCGAACGTCTCGGCGTCGCCCGGGTCGAGATCGGTCGCTCCGGCGGCGTGAGCCGCTGCCGCACCGCCCTCGTGGAGGCGCGAGCCCACCGCGACGATCCGCACATCGGCGCCGCGCGCGGCGAGATGGGCGCCCGCGAAGAGCGCGTCGCCCCCGTTGTCGCCGGACCCCACGAGGACGACCACGAGCGGCCGCAGCGCGGCATCCGTCGCCCCACCGCCGCCCGTGGGGGTCGTTTCGCGACGCGCCGACGGGCTTGCAGCCGTCGTGCTGTCGTGAAACGACCCCCCAGCGGACGCGACGAGACGCCCGACCTCGTCCGTGAGCGCCAGCGCTGCGCGCTGCATGAGCGGCTCGCCCGCCGCGAGCAGCGGGCGCTCCGCGGCGCGGACCTGTTCGGCCGTGTAGCCGTCGCGCGGCGACGGTGCAGCGGCCCGGTCGACGTCGGCCATGGATCCGAGCCTACGCCGTGTCATCCGGTCCGCCCGGGACACGCGTGAGGGGCCGGGCCCGGAGGCCCGACCCCTCACGATCGATCGCTCAGCGCGTCACTGGACGACGTTGAACGCGTTGACGTTGCCGGCTCCGTAGAAGCCGTTGCGCTCGCCGCCCGTGCAGGTCGCCGGGTAGCCGGGGCGCGGCTCGTAGACGCCCTCCGGGCACTCCAGCGCGGTCGCCGTGCGCTCGAGGAACGAGGCGAGCTGGCCGACCTTCATGTCGGGGTGCGCCGAGATGGCGAGCGCCGCGACGCCGGCCGCGTGCGGGCCGGCCATCGACGTGCCCTGCTTGTATCCCCAGCCGTTGCCGGCGACGGGGCTCCAGGTGGTGGAGAGCACGGCGTCGGCGATGGTGGAGGAGGCGCCTCCGGTGCGGAAGCGGGTGTCGCCGCCGGGAGCGGTGACGTCGACCACGCCCTGGCCGTAGGACGAGTAGTAGCTCTTCTGCTCGGTCGGGCCGACGGCCGAGACGGTCACCACGCCGGGAGCCTCAGCGGGCAGGTCGCGGCACGCGCCCGTGATGGTGCGGTCCTCGACGGGGTAGCTGCCGTCGTTCGGGCTCGACGAGTCGACGAACTTGTGCTGCAGGTCGACGTTGCTGTTGCCGGCCGACGCCACGGTGAGCGTGCCCTTCGACTGCGAGTAGCTCAGTGCGCGCTGCACAGCCTGCCAGACGGGACGCTGGCGCGGGTCGTTCACGCAGTTGAACTCCCACGGGTCGATGTAATAGCTGTTGTTCGTGACCGGCATGCCGTGGTCGGCCGCCCAGAGGTAGCCGCAGATCGCGGCCTCGGGGAAGATGTAGCCGTCGTCGTTCACGACCTTCACCGAGGCGACCTTCACGCCGGGCGCGACGCCCGCGATGCCGACGCCGTTGATCGCCGCGGCGATCGTGCCGGCGACGTGCGTGCCGTGGTCGGAGGTCGTCGGGTTCCACGCCGCCTCGTCGGTGTCGACGACGCCGCCGATGCACGAGGCGCTCTGGTCGAACGCGATCTGCGACGCCAGGTCGGGGTGGCTCGACGAGATGCCCGAGTCGAGGACGCCGACGACGACCGACGAGTCACCCGTGGTGACCGCGTGCGCCTCAGGCACGTCGATCTGCTCCATGTCCCACTGCAGGCCCCACAGCGGCTCGCCGGTGGGGTCGCCGGGCGCCTCGACGGCGGACTCGTCGAGCTCGGCGACCGTCTCGTCGTCGATCAGCTCCGTTCCGAGCCCGTCGGTCGACGCGACCGACTGGACGCCCGAGCCCGTGACCGCGGTCTCGAACGCCGTGTTCGTCGACGACGCCACGAGCACGCCGATCTGGTCGTAGCTGGCGACGACTGTGCCGCCGGCCGCCGCGACGCGCTTGGCCGCAGCCTTCGTGTTCGCGCCCTGCGGCGCGAGCACGAGGTAGGTGCTCTCCGGGCCGACCGCGGCGGCGGGAACGGCGGCTGCCGTCCCGACCAGGCCCACGGCCAGGGCGACGGCGGATGCCGCGCCGATCACCTTGTGGTTCCTCATCGTGTCTCCGTTTTCATGTGCGTGGAGGGTCCCGCCGGACGAGTCGTCGGGCGGTACGGCCGGTCCAGTGGTTGCGACGCGACGCGACGACGGTGGTGCCGCGTGGCCGGATGCGGCGAGCCTATCCACG
Organism: Agromyces sp. GXQ0307; assembly: GCF_044769845.1. Lineage (NCBI taxonomy): Bacteria > Bacillati > Actinomycetota > Actinomycetes > Micrococcales > Microbacteriaceae > Agromyces > Agromyces sp. GXQ0307. The sequence continues at coordinate 759,231 of NZ_JBIZVY010000002.1, forward strand.
ACCCCCGACCGGGGGATAGCCTCTCCCGGAAATCCCGTCCGACCGATCAGTCGGGCGTCCGTCCGCGCGTCGTCTCGCGCGCACGCGCGCAAGTAGGCTGGTCGGCATGTCGAAAGTCCTCTCGAGCCTTCCCGTCGGCGAGCGCGTCGGCATCGCCTTCTCCGGGGGTCTCGACACCTCCGTCGCGGTCGCCTGGATGCGCGAGAAGGGCGCAGTGCCCTGCACGTACACCGCCGATCTCGGCCAGCCCGACGAGCCCGACGTCGATGCCGTACCGGGTCGCGCGCTCGAGTACGGTGCCGAGATCAGCCGGCTGGTCGACGTGAAGACGGCGCTCGTCGAGGAGGGCCTCGTCGCGCTGCAGTGCGGCGCGTTCCACATCCGCTCGGGCGGGAAGACGTACTTCAACACCACGCCGCTCGGCCGCGCGGTCACGGGCACCATGCTCGTGCGCGCGATGATGGAGGACGGCGTCGACATCTGGGGCGACGGCTCGACCTACAAGGGCAACGACATCGAGCGGTTCTACCGCTACGGGCTCATGGCCAACCCGCGCCTCCGCATCTACAAGCCGTGGCTCGACAGCGCCTTCGTCACCGAGCTCGGCGGTCGTACCGAGATGAGCGAGTGGATGCAGGCGCGCGACCTGCCCTACCGTGCGAGCGTCGAGAAGGCGTACTCGACCGACGCGAACATCTGGGGCGCGACGCACGAGGCGAAGAAGCTCGAGGACCTCGACGCCGGCGTCACCATCGTGGAGCCCATCATGGGCGTCCGCTTCTGGGACGAGTCGGTCGCGATCGCGGCGGAGGACGTCACCGTCCGGTACGACCAGGGTCGTCCGGTCGCCCTCAACGGCGTCGAGTTCGACGACCCGGTCGAGCTGGTGCTCGAGGCCAACCGCATCGGCGGGCGCCACGGCCTCGGCATGAGCGACCAGATCGAGAACCGCATCATCGAGGCGAAGTCGCGCGGCATCTACGAGGCGCCGGGGATGGCGCTGCTGCACGTCACGTACGAGCGGCTGCTCAACGCGGTGCACAACGAGGACACCGTGGCGAACTACCACAACGAAGGTCGCCGCCTCGGGCGCCTGATGTACGAGGGCCGCTGGCTCGACCCGCAGTCCCTCATGCTCCGCGAGTCGATCGTGAAGTGGGTCGCGTCCGCGGTGACCGGCGAGGTGACGCTGCGCCTGCGTCGCGGCGACGACTACACGATCCTGAACACCGAGGGTCCCGCGCTCAGCTACCACCCCGACAAGCTCTCGATGGAGCGCGTGGGCGACCAGGCGTTCGGCCCCGAGGACCGCATCGGCCAGCTGACGATGCGCAACCTCGACATCGCCGACTCGCGTGCGCGCCTCGAGCAGTACGCGTCGCTCGGCATCGTGGGCGGCGCGACCGCGCAACTCGTGGGCGAGATCGCGTCGGGCCGCGCGGCCGAGATCCTGGCAGGCGAGGCCGAGACCGACCTCGACGCCGCGACGGATGCCGCGAACGAGGCCGCCGCGTTCGACCTCGGCACCGACTGACGTCGGGCGGGGCCCGCGTCGGACAGGAATCGGACTGACGCGAGAGGCCCTCGCACCAATACGATCGCCTTCAGGACTCGCGGACTGGGGGCGATCGTATGGGTGCTGTCGAGGCGACGCAGTGAGCGGCGGCGAGTGGGCGGCGGTCGTCGGCGCCCTCGTGATCCTCGTCGACCTGGCGATCCGTATCACGGCGCTCATCATCATCCCGCGCGACCGCAAACCGACCGCCGCGATGGCGTGGTTGCTCGCCATCTTCCTCATCCCGTTCGTCGGGATCCTGCTCTACCTGCTGATCGGCAACATCCGGCTGCCCAAGCAGCGGATGGCACGACAGGACGAGGCCGACCGGATGATCGCCGAGCGCACCGCCGGAGTCGATCTCGTGGCCGACCATGCGTCGTGGCCGACGTGGTTCGACCGGGCAGTGGCGCAGAACACGAGGCTCACGGGCCTGCCGGCGACGTCGGGGAACCGCGCGACCCTGATCGACGACTACCAGGGCTCGATCGACGCGATGGCGGCGGATGTCGCGGCCGCGACGCGGTTCGTCCACGTCGAGTTCTTCATCGTCGCGCTCGACGACACGACCCGCGGTTTCTTCGCCGCGATGGAGGACGCGGTGCGCCGCGGCGTCCGGGTGCGGCTGCTGATGGACCACATCGCCTCGTCGAAGGTGCCGTTGCACAAGGCCACCGTCGAGGAGCTCGATCGCATCGGGGTCGAGTGGCACTACCTGCTTCCCGTCCGCCCGTTGAAGGGCGAGTGGCAGCGTCCCGATCTCCGCAACCACCGCAAGATCGTCGTCGTCGACGGCGCGATCGGTCACATGGGCTCGCAGAACCTCATCTCACGCGACTACGACTCGGAGAAGAACCGCAAGCGGGGCCTCATGTGGCAGGAGCTCGTCACCAGGGTCACCGGCCCGGTCGTCGCCGAACTCAATGCGGTGTTCCGCTCCGACTGGTTCGCCGAGACCGGTGAAGTGCTGGGCGAGGAGGACAACGTCCGTGCGATCGACCTGCCGATCGACACCTCGGCCGAGGCGCTCGACTGCCAGGTCGTGCCGAGCGGTCCGGCGTTCGAGAGCGAGAACAACCTGCGGCAGTTCCTCACGCTCGTGAACGCGGCGCAGGAGCGCGTGATCATCACGAGCCCGTACTTCGTCCCGGACGAGGCGATGGTCTACGCGATCACGTCGGCGAAGCTGCGCGGGCTCGAGGTCCAGCTCTTCGTGTCGGAGATCGGCGACCAGGGCGGGGTATGGCACGCGCAACGTTCCTACTACCGCGCACTGCTCACGGCGGGGGTGCGGATCTTCCTCTACCCGGGGCCGTACATCCTGCACGCCAAGCACGTGTCGATCGACGACGACGTCGCCGTCATCGGCTCGAGCAACATGGACATCCGCTCGTTCGCCCTGAACTTCGAGGTGACCATGCTCGTGCGCGGCGCGTCCTTCGTCGCCGGCATGCGCGAGGTCGAGCAGCGGTACCGCGACCTCGGGCGCGAGCTCACGCTGGAGGAGTGGAACCGGGAGCCGGCGTCGCGCACGTTCCTCGACGGCATCGCGCGGCTCACCTCGGCCCTGCAGTAGTCCTGCCGATCGCCGGAGTCTGGGCATTCGCTTCGCATCGGCGATAACTTGCACACCGATGTGCAGCTTAGGCGTATGCTGATCGCATGCCGTCCGTCACCGACGCGGGCCGCCGTACCCCACGTCGGGACGCGGCGGAGAACCGCGAATCCCTCCTCGTCGCCGCCGTGGCCGTGCTGTCCGCCTCGCCCGACGCCTCCCTCGAGGCGATCGCCGCCGCCGCCGGCCTCAGCCGTCGCGCGCTCTACGGTCACTTCGCCAATCGCGACGAACTCATCGCCGCGCTGATCGAGCGCGGCGCCGAACGGCTCGTCGCCGCAGCATCCGCCACCGACGCCGACGACGCGCGCGTCGCGATCGCGCTGCTGGGCGCCCGACTGTGGGACGCGGTCGAACACGTGCGGCTGCTCGCCGGGGTCGCCCTCCGCGCGCCCTACGTCGAGCGAGCCGCCGACGCCCTCGCTCCGGTGCGCGAACAGCTCGCCGCCTTCATCCGCCGCGGCGTCGCCGACGGCACGGTCCGCGAGGACATCCGCCCCGACGTGCTCGCCCGCCTCGTCGAGGAGTCGGCCATCGCCGTGCTCGCCGAGGCCTCGCGCCACGACCTGCCCGACGCCGAGGGCCGGCGACTCGTCATGCTCGCCGTGCTCGGCACGGCCGGCCTCTCCTGGCGCGAGGCGGGCGCACTCGTCGCCGCCACCCCCGAACTCGCCACCACGCATCCGCACACCGAGGACTCATGAGGATCGACCTCCACGGCGTCGCCAAGGGACGCCACGGCCGGGCCCTGCCCGCCACCACCATCGGCTTCGAATCCGGCCGCGCGACCCTCGCGCACGCCGAGACCGAGCAGCGGCCCACCGTGCTCGGGCTCCTCGCGTCGGGTCGCATGCGGCCCGACGCGGGCACCGTCACGATCGACGGCAGGGTGGATGCCGCAGCCATCCGCCGCCGCATCGCCCTCGTCGATGCTCCCGGTGTCTCCGATCCCGCGCCGGACGTGACCGTCGCGGGCGTCGCCGCCGAGGAGCTCATGTTCGCCGGGGTTCCCTCGAACCCCGTCTCGGTCGCGCGATGGCTCGACGACCTCGGGCTCGAGCGGCTCGGTCGCACGCCCATCGCGAACGTCGCACCACGTGACCGGCTCCGACTGCTCGCCGAGCTCGCGATCCTCCGCGAGGGCGTTGAGGGGATCGTGCTCGTCGCGCCCGACCGCCACGGCGGCGACCCCGGCGAGTGGTGGGAGCTCGCCCGCCGGTTCGCGGACCGCGGGTTCGCCGTGCTCGTGATCGCGGGCGAGGCTTCTGCGGCATCCATCGCCGCCGCAGAGCTCGTCGAACCTCTCGCTGATCGCGTCGTCGTCGCCGGGGGTGGCACGGCATGAAGGTGCCGAACATGATCGCCGCCGAGCTGCGGCGGCTCACCTCGACGCGGACGTCGGTGCTCGCGCTCCTCGCGCTGGTCGCGGTGCCGGTGCTGTACGGCGGCCTCTACCTCTGGGCGAACCAGGACCCGTACGCGAACTTCCCCGACGTGCCCGTCGCGCTCGTCGTCGAGGACGAGGGGACCCCTGCGACGGCCGCCGGACCGGCGCGCAACGTGGGCGACGACGTCGCCGACGAGCTCATCGCCGACGGCGCCTTCGACTGGCATCGCGTCGACGCCGCGCAGGCGGCGCGGGGTCTCGACGACTCCACGTACGACTTCGCGATCACGCTGCCCGCCGACTTCTCGGACGCGCTCGCCTCGCTCGGCACCGACGAGCCGCATCGTGCCGAGATCGTGCTGGCGACCAACGACGCCAACAGCGCGCTCGCGAGCACGATCGGCGCGCAGGCCGTGGAGCGGATCCGCGCGAGCGTCGCCGAACAGGTCGGCCGCGAGGCCGCCTCGCTCCTGCTCGACTCGATCTCCGAGATCCGCGGCGGCATCGTCGACGCCGCCGACGGCGCCGCGCGGCTGACGGATGGCGCGGACGCCGCCCTCGCCGGATCGCAGCGCCTCGGCGACGGCGCCGCGCAGCTCGCCGACGGCGCCGCCCAGGCAGCCGACGGGTCGGCGGCGCTGGCCGACGGCACCGCGCAACTGGCCGCCGGATCGGCGGAACTCGCGGATGGTGCGGCGCAGGTCGCCGCGGGCAACGCCGAGCTCGCGGCATCCGCCGATCGCGTCGGTGCCGCCGTCGGCGATGCCGCGTCGGGCGTCCCCGCGGCGCGGCAGGCGATCGCGGACGAGCTCGCCGCGCGCGGCGTCGACCAGGCGACCATCGACGCCGCGCTCGCCCGCCTCGACCCGCTCGGCGAGCGCATCGAGGCCGGGAACGACCGGGTGCAGGCCGTCGTCGGCGACATCGACCGGCTCGCCGAGGGCAGTCGGCAGGTCGCCGACGGCAGCGCCCAGCTCGCCTCCGGCGCCGCGGACGCGGCATCCGGTGCGGATCGGCTCGCCGACGGCACCGCGCAACTGGCCTCGGGCTCGACGGCGCTCGCCGACGGCATCGGTACCCTCGCGGACGGCCTCGCCCAGCTCGACGACGGAGCCGGCGCGCTGCACGACGGGCTCGCCGACGGCGCGGCCGAGATCCCCGACCCCGATGCGGCCACGCGCGACGCACAGGCGGCGACCATCGCCGACCCGATCGCGCTCGACACCGACGAGGTGACCCACGCCGAGAACTACGGCGCCGGCCTCGCGCCGTTCTTCGCCGCGCTCGCGGGCTGGATCGGGATCTACGCGCTGTTCCTCATCGTCAAGCCGATCTCGCGCAGGGCGGTGACGGCCTTGCACTCGCCGTTCCGGATCACGCTCGCCGGCTGGCTCACGCCGGGCCTCCTCGGCGCCGTGCAGATGGCGGCGCTGTACCTCGTGCTCGCGTTCACGCTCGGGTTCCCGATGCACGATCCGCTCGGCACGCTCGGCGTCATGCTCCTCGCGTCGGCGACGTACGCCGCGATCATCCTCGTTCTGAACGTCTGGCTCGGGTCGGTCGGGCAGTTCCTCGGGCTGGTGCTCATGGTGCTCCAGCTCGTGACCGCGGGCGGCACGTTCCCCTGGCAGACGCTGCCGGCGCCGCTCGCCGCCCTGCACCACGTGCTGCCCATGGGCTACGTCGTCGATGCGATGCGGCAGGTCATGTACGGCGGCGATATCGGGAGGGCCGGAACCGACTCGCTCGTGCTCGCCTGCTGGTTGGTCGGCGCACTCGCCGTCGCGGCGATCGGTGTGACGCGGATGACGCACTTCCGCACCCTGCGCGACCTCCAGCCGAGCCTGATCGGCTGAGCTCGCCGCTACGCCGGGGTCTGCTGGTGCGCGGCCACGTGCCAGGCGCCGTCGTGATACAGGTAGGTCGTCGACATCCTGAGGTCGGCGACGTCGTCGCCGCGACGGGCGACCGCGCGGTAGGCGAGGATCCCGGCCCGGTCGCCGAGTCGCACGATCGCCGGCTCGTGGATCTCGTACGCCTCCCACGGCGGGGTGCTGCGGAACGCGGCGATCACGTCGTCGCGGCCGAGCACGGCGCCCTCGACGATCATGACGGCGTCGCGGGTCATCGCGCGGGCGTAGTGCTCGCCGCCGTGGCCGTCGAGGATGGCGCGCCATCCGGCGTGCTCCTCGTGCAGGAGGCGGGCGGGCAGATCGTCGGTGATCTCGGTCATGCAGCCACGCTACGCCTACATCCAGTTGCGGCGCTTGAAGATCACGTAGAGCGCCACCGCGAACGCGACCATGGCGAGCAGCGTCAGCGGGTAGCCGAGGGGTTCGCGCAGTTCGGGCATATACCGGAAGTTCATCCCGTAGATCGACGCGATGAGCGTCGGGGCGAAGATGATCGCCGCCCAGCTCGAGATCTTCTTCACCTCCTCGCTCTGCCGGAGGCTCGTCTCGGTCAGCCGCTGCATCTCGTCGTTCTGGCGTTGGGTGACGAGCGTCGAGTGCACCGCGAGCGCGTTCTGGAGGAGCTGGCGGAAGGATTCGCCGCGGTCGACGATCCGGAGCACGTGGTCGTCGGCGTCGCGCAGGTAGCGCTGCAGCTCGAGGTCGACGCCGTACTTCTCGAAACCTCGCTCGAGTGCTTCGAGGATCCCGACGATGGGCTTCGTCGCGCGCTGGAAGTCCATGACCTCGGAGGCGAGGTCGTAGATGCGGCGCGTGACGGCGGGGTCGCCGTCGAAGAGCTGCTGCTCGATCTCGTCGATGTCGTTCTCGAGGCCGGAGACGACCGGTGCGTACTCGTCGACGACCTCGTCGATCACCGCGTAGAGCACGGCCTCCGGGCCACGAGCGAGGAGTTCGGGCGTGCCCTCGAGGCGGCTCCGCACGCGCGCCAGGTCCGGGGACTCCGCGTGCCGGATGGTGATCGCGAAGCCGGGTCCGACGAAGACGTGGAGCTCGCCGAACTCGACCTGCTCGGCGTCGTCGAGGTATCGGGCGGGCTTGAGCACGGCGAAGAGCGTCTGCCCGTAGCGCTCGAGCTTCGGGCGCTGGTGCCCTTTCCGGGCGTCCTCGACGGCCAGGTGGTGCAGCCCGAACTCGGCGGCCACGGCGTCGAGCTCGGCGTCGGTCGGCCGGTAGAGGCCGATCCAGGCGAATCCGCCGCCGTGGCGCTCGCGGGTCTCGAAGGTCTCCTCGAGCGACGCCGGCGTCGCGACACGGCGGCCGTCGCGGTACACGGCGTTGTCGATGATCGGCACGGGACCAGTGTCATCCCGTTCCCGTGCCGTGCCGCGGCGACACGCACGCCCGGCACCCGCACCGTCGATGCGCGTGCGCCGCGCGCACGGCCAGCCCTGCGCTCGACCGCCCTCGTCAGTGCGTGACGGCCCAGCGGCTGGCCTCGGGCGTCGCGCGCGATCGCACGAGCACGCCGGGTTCGAGCCCGAGTCGCGCCTCGGCCGTGCGGAAGGCGATCCGGTCGGCCTCCTCCTCGTCGATGAGTCCGAGGGCGTGGTGCTGCACGGCGACGCCGTCGATGAGGGCGGTGAGCGTGCGTGCGTCGGCGTCGGGGTCGGCGCTCGTGCCGTCGCCCGCTGCGACGATGCGGCGGATGATGCCGGCGAGGCGTGCGTCGGAGTCGCGGTGGTGGCGCGTGAGCGACGCGTGCAGCTCCGGGTTGCGGGGCGCCTCGCTCCACGCGTCGATCCAGACGAAGTAGTGGTCGCGCGGCGTGGTCGAGAGCCAGTCGGCGAGTGCGGGGATGGGCTCGAGCCGCGTCGCGAGTTCCTCGTCCTCCGCGGCCTCCGCGAGCACCGCGGCGTCGAACGCGGCCGCGACGAGCTGCTCACGGGTGGCGAAGTAGTGTCGGATCAGGCCGTGGACGACGCCCACCTCGGCGGCGACGTCGCGGAGCGTGACGCGCGCGAACCCGTCGCGGGCGACGAGGCGCAGGGTCGCGGCGATGATCTGCTCGCGGCGCTCGGCGGGGTCCAGTCGGGTGGCCATGCTCCGATCGTAGGGCGCTCTTGTCCGCGTGGCCAACCGCGCCCGCCCCCGGCGTGCGCGTCAGTGCCGCGCGTGCCGCCGCACCCACTCGTGCATGACGATCGCGGCCGCCGCACTCGCGTTGATCGAACGGGTCGACCCGTACTGCGTGATCTCGACGACGCGGTCGGCGGCGTCGAGCGCCTCGGGACTGAGTCCCGGCCCCTCCTGCCCGAAGAGCAGCACGCACCGCTCGGGCAGGTCGACGAGGTCGACCGGCTCCGAGCCGTCGACGTTGTCGACCGCGACGATCGGCAACCCCTCGCCCGCCGCCCACTCGGTGAAGTCCGCGACATCCGGATAGTGCATCAGGTGCTGGTATCGGTCGGTGACCATGGCCCCGCGGCGGTTCCACCGGCGGCGACCGATGATGTGCACGGTCTCGGCCGCGAAGGCGTTCGCGGTGCGCACGATCGAGCCGATGTTGAGGTCGTGCTGCCAGTTCTCGATCGCGACGTGGAACGGATGCCGCCGGGTGTCGAGGTCGGCCACGATCGCCTCGAGCCGCCAGTAGCGGTAGCGGTCGACGACGTTCCGGCGATCGCCGTGCTCGAGGAGGTCGGGGTCGTAGCGCGGGTCGTCCGGCCACGCGTCGCGCCCGCCCGGCCAGGGGCCGACGCCGTGCAGCGGCAGCTGCGGCTCGGCGTGGGCGTCGCCCTCGCCCTCGCCGTCGCCCTCGCCGGGGATCGCGCCGCCCGCGGCATCCGTTCGCTCGTCGACCACCCTGCAACGCTAGTCCCCCGCGCCGCTGGTGGGGACCGGCCGCGGTGTGCGCACCGCCCCGGGGTCGCGTCGCCGACCGCGCTCCTTTCGGTGAGCCGAAATCCGGCTATGATTTCGGCATGCCGAAAACGCCCATCGACAGCGACGTCGACTCGCCCCTCGCGGGCCGGACGGACGGCGCGACGTCCACCTCCGCCCGGCCCGTCGCCACCAAGCCCGCGTCCGTCGCGCGCCTGGCCTGGCTGATCGGGCCCGCGCTCGTCGCGGGCGTCGCCTACCTCGACCCCGGCAACGTCGCGAGCAACATGACGGCGGGTGCGCAGTACGGCTACCTGCTCGTCTGGGTCGTCGTGCTCGGCAATGTCATGGCGTGGCTCATCCAGTACCTGTCGGCCAAGCTCGGCATCGTCACCGGCGAGAGCCTGCCCGAGGTCCTCGGCCGGCGCATGCGCAACCGCTGGGGGCGCCGCGCGTACTGGCTCCAGGCCGAGCTCGTCGCCATGGCCACCGACCTCGCCGAGGTGATCGGCGGCGCCGTCGCGCTGAACCTGCTCTTCGGGGTCCCGCTCGTCTGGGGCGGGCTGATCACCGGCACCGTGTCGATCGTCCTGCTCATGCTGCAGTCGCGTCGCGGCCCGCGCACGTTCGAGTTCGTGATCATGGGGCTGCTCGTCATCATCGCGCTCGGGTTCTCGGTGGGCGTGTTCATCGCGCCGCCCGACCCGGCCGGCCTCGCAGCAGGCCTCGTGCCGCGCTTCGAGGACGCGAACTCGGTGCTGCTCGCGGCGTCGATCCTCGGCGCGACGATCATGCCCCACGCCATCTACGCGCACTCGGCACTCAGCCGCGACCGGTTCGTCATGCGGCAGGGTGCCGGCCCGACGACCACGGGCGCCGCCGCGAACGCGGCGGCCACGGGCAGGCCGCTCCGCCGGCTCGCTGCGCGCCTCGTCGTGCGCGAGGGAACCGGCGACCTCGACCGCGTGCGCGGGGGCGAACCCGGCACCGCGACGGTGCTGCCGGTCGACCGGCTGGTGCGCGCGACCCGCTGGGACGTGACGATCGCGATGGCCATCGCGGGCACGGTGAATCTCTGCATCCTGCTGCTCGCGGCCGTGAACCTCGCCGGCGTGGAGGGCACCGACAGCCTCGAGGGCGCGTACGCGGCGCTCGACGCGTCGCTCGGCCCGGTCATCGCAACGCTCTTCGCGGTCGGGCTGCTCGCCTCCGGCCTCGCCTCGACCTCCGTCGGCGCGTACGCGGGCGCCGAGATCATGCAGGGCCTGCTCCACGTGCGCATCCCGCTGCTGCTGCGTCGGCTCATCACGCTCGTACCCGCGCTCGCCATCCTCTGGCTCGGCTTCGACCCGACGCTCTCGCTCGTGCTCAGTCAGGTCGTGCTCTCGTTCGGCATCCCGTTCGCGCTCGTGCCGCTCGTCGCACTCACGGCAAGGTCGTCGGTGCTCGGGCGCTGGCGCAACCGCTGGGCGACGACGATCGCCGGCATCGCGGCATCCGCGTTCCTCATCACGCTGAACGGCGTGCTGCTCTGGCTGGTCTTCACGGGCGCCTGAGCCCGATCCGCCGCCGGCGCCCGAGGCCCGAAACGGGCGACCGCCCCGGGGGCGCGGCACGGATCGCGCCCCCGGGGCGGGGTCGAGGGGCGGTGACGGATGCCGCGGCGCGCGGCACGCGGCATCCGTCACCGCGTCGCGGGGTCAGTCGTCGAAGGCGACCGTCCACTCGGCGTCGGCGCCGTCCGCGATCGACACCCAGGGCTTCGGCACGGCCACGACCGTGACCTCGCCCTCCGCGTCGAACTTGCCCTTCTCGGTGAGCTCGCCGTCGACGTAGTAGGCGAACGCCGGGTCGTGCGGGATCTGCACCTCGTCGTGGTCGGTGCCGGGCCGGTCCTTGAACTTCGGGCCGACCGGCGTCGAGGGGGCCGTGAGCACCGGCGCGTTCGCGAAGTCCATGTCGCTCGCGAGGCGGTACGACGTGTACGACGGCTGGTTGTACGTGGTGTTCTGGCGGGCCACCTCGGCGCGGTACTGCGCGTCGTGCATGAGCGTCGTGAGCTTGTGCTCGGTGACCTCGGTGCTCGTGAAGATCCGCAGCGCGCTCGAGTCGACCGTGCGGACGAGGAGCTCCTCGCGCCAGTCGCCGAGCACGTCGGCGACGAGCGACGGGTTGCCCTTCGTGCCGTTGTTCGTGCGCGTGCCCTCGGCGTTGAGCAGCGTGCCGCGCGTCCAGTCGTCGATCGTCGGGGTGGCGTTCCCGCTGCCGTTCACGATCTGCGTCGTGAGGTCGGCCGCCCACCGGATCGACATGTTCGTGCCGGGCGTCGCCGCCGACAGGATGTCGCCCTCGGTCGAGAGCAGCCCGCTCGCGTCGGTGCCGCCGGGCATGCTCGCCCACACCTCGGTGCCCGCGACATCCGCCCGCACGTCGCCGATCATGCCGCGACCCGTGTCGCGACCCGAGTAGGCGCCGAACAGGATCTCGCCGGTGGCGGCGTCGCGCATGACCGAGCCGTACGGCGCCCACGCGCCGCCCTCGTGCACGGTCCAGATCTCGAGCCCCGGCCGGTTCGGGTCGATGTCGGTCACGTGCATCGCATCGCCGTGGCCGAGGCGCGCGAGCGTGCCGGGCGCGGCGCTGCCCTCGGGCAGCACGTCGTACGAGCTGTAGAGCACGCTGCCGTCATCGTCGATGGTCGCAGCGCCGTAGACGATCTCGTGCTTCCCGTCGCCGTCGACGTCGGCCGCACTCAGCGAGTGGAAGCCCTGCGTGGTGATGCCGCCGTACTCGGGGTCGGTGCCGTCCACGCCGTGCGGCGAGTCGTTGAACGGGTTCGACATGGGCGCGTGGCCCGAGTCGACGAAGAACCGCTCGCTGAGCGCCTCGCCGTCCCAGTCGTAGGCGACCATCGTGGTGCGCGTGTAGTAGCCGCGGGCGAACACGGCCGACCGGTGCTCGCCGTCGAGGTAGGCGACGCCCGCGAGGAAGCGGTCGACGCGGTTGCCCGGCTCGATGCGGCTCATCGCGTAGTCGCCCCACATGAGGCCGTCGTCGCCGCGCCCCGGCTTGTAGGCGATGGTCTGGAGTTCGGCCCCGGTCTCGCCGTCGAAGACCGTGAGGTACTCGGGGCCGTCGACGATGAAGCCCTCGAAGGTCGTGAGGTCGTTCCGGCTGCTGCGGCTCGGCGCGTACACGTCGATGAAGTGGTCGACGAGCTCCTCGGTGCTCTGCCGACTCAGCGGGTACTCGTGCGCGACCGGGATGCCGAACGCCTCCTCGAGGGTCGCGGGCCAGTTGCCCGCGACCACCTCGGGGTGCTCGCTCCAGCCCTCGAACATCTCGATGAGGTGCTCGCGGTAGTCGGCCGCGCTCATCCGGTAGTCGTCGTCGTGCGAGTAGCCGGCCGCGACATCCGCCTCGGGCATCGTGATGAACGACTCGTCGGCCACCGACCCGTCGGCCGCATAGGTGATCGACTTGGTGCCCGGCGCGGTCTTCAGCATCGTCTCGGCCCGGCCGTCGCCGTCGAAGTCGTAGGTCATGAACTGCGTGTAGTGCGCGCCGGCGCGGATGTTCACACCGAGGTCGATGCGGTTCAGCAGCGTGCCGTCGAGCTCGTAGGTGTCGAGGTAGACGGTGCCGGTGTAGCCCTTCTGCGAGACGTCCTTCGAGTTCGACGGGTCCCACTTGACCTGGAACTCGTACGCGCCGTCGCCGTCGACGTCGGCGACCGTGGCGTCGTTCGCCGAGTAGGTGAACGCCTCGCCCACCGGCGTCACGCCGTCGGCGGGCTTCTGGAGCGGCAGGTCGTAGTGGCCGTCGGCCCAGGCGGATGTCGCGGGGCCGGCCTCGAGTTCGACACCGTTCACGATCGGCGCGACGGCGTACTCGGCCGTGGCCGACCCGCCGTCGTCGAGGAGGTTGGTGCTGTCGGCGACGGTCGCGATCCGCTCGCCGTCGCGGTAGACGGCGAAGTCGGGCCCGGCCATGCCGGTGTCGGTGGCACCGGTGGCCTCGGAGCCGAGCAGGCGCCAGGAGAGGAACACGCCCTCGTCGGTCGCGACGGCCACGAGGCCGCGGTCGAGCGCCTCGAGCTGGGGTGCGCCGGCCGGCGGGCCGGCGTCGGGCGGGGCCGCGTTCGCGGTCTGCGCGGCGCCGGCGATCAGGCATCCGGCGGCGGCGACCGCCAGGGCTGCGCGGAACGGATGGGGTCCGAGATTCATCGTCGAATCCTTTGCTGGGCGTAGGGCCCGTCGTGGGATTGAGCCATCCCGATTGGGATAGCGCTTTCCGTGCCCGAGCGACGCTACCCCCGGACGGGGGCCGGGTCAAGCCCCGTGCCATCCGCTCGGCCACTCGCCCGCCCGCCCGCCCGGGCGCGCCCGGGCCGCCCGGGCCGCCCCTCCTGACGGATATACGATCCGCCGCCCCGCGGAGCGCCGGGGATCCCCCGCGTGCCGGATCGTATATCCGCCGGAAGGGACGCGGGTAGGGTGGGCCCGATGCCGACGACCAGCAGCCCCGCCGTCGAGGACTACCTCAAGACGATCTACGGCCACACCGAGTGGCAGCCCGAAGCGATCACGCCGTCCGGGCTCGCGACCGCACTCGGCGTCGCTCCCTCGTCGGTCACCGAGATGGTCAAGAAGATGGCCGCACAGGGACTCGTGCAGCACGTGCCCTACGGCGCCATCCGCCTCACCGACGACGGCCGGGCCCGCGCCCTCGCGGTCGTGCGGCGCCACCGGCTCATCGAGACCTGGCTCGTCCGCGAGATGGGCTACGCGTGGGACGAGGTGCACGACGAGGCCGAGGTGCTCGAGCATGCGCTCTCCGACCGGCTGCTCGAGGCGATCGACGACCGACTCGGCCGACCCGAGCGCGACCCGCACGGCGACGCGATCCCGCGTGCCGACGGCACCCTCGTGAGCGAACCGGCGGTGCGGCTCGACGAGGCGCCGACGGGGCACGTCGGCCGCGTCATCCGCATCAGCGACCGCGACCCCGCGGTGCTGCGCGAACTCGAGACGGCCGGGGTCGGTCCGGGCAGCGAACTGCGGGTGACGGATGCCGCGGCTCCCGCCGGCGTCGGCGTCGCGCTCGACGGGGCCGACCACGCGATCCCGCGCGCCGCCGCAGCCGGAATCTGGATCACGGCCTGAGCAGACGCTGAACCCCCTCCCGGAACCGCGTCACGTCCGCGAGGATGGGGTGATGGGCGGTGCCGTCGAGAAGATCACCCCGGAACTCAGTGACGCGCAGTGGGCGCGACTCCGACGCTACGGCGTGCCGCAGGACGTCGCCGAGGGCGACGTCCTGTTCAAGGCGGGCGATCGCTCGTACGACCTCATCCTCGTCGAGACCGGCGAGGTCGAGGTGGTGCGCGAGGCGCTGTGGTGGACCGAGGAGACGCAGTTGGCCCGCCTCGGCCCGCGCACGTTCGTCGGCGAACTCGGCCTGCTCAACGGCCAGCGCGCGTTCCTCACCGCTCGCGTCACCGCGCCGGGGCGGGTGCTCCGGATCGACCACGACGCGCTGCAGCGGATGATGGCCGAGGACGACGAGCTCTGCGACCTCATGCTGCGGACGCTCTGGGCGCGCCGCGAGATGCTAAGGCACGGCCCCGCCGCGTGGACCCTGAAGCTCGTCGGGTCGCAGTCGCCGGAGTCGCAGGCGCTGCGACGCTACGCCGACCGACTCGAGCTCGTGCACACCTGGATCGACGTCGACGACCCGGACCTCGACCACGACATCTGGTCGCACGGCTACACGCGCGACGACCTGCCGGTCGCCATCGTGCAGGGCGAGATCATCCGCAACGCCACGCCCGGACGGATCGCGGAGATGCTCGGACTGGCGTACACGTCCGAGGACGACACCGAGTTCGACCTCGCCGTCGTCGGCGCGGGGCCCGCAGGCCTCGCCGCGGCGATCTACGGCGCCTCCGAGGGCCTGCGGACCGTGCTGCTCGATGCGGTCGCGCCGGGCGGCCAGTCGGCGACCACGTCGCGCATCGAGAACTACCTCGGCTTCCCCTTCGGCGTGAGCGGCGACGCACTCACCTCGCAGGCCTCGCTCCAGGCGTTCAAGTTCGGCGTGCGCATCGCCTCGCCGTGCCCGGTCGTGAAGCTCGATGCCGACGGCGGAGTGCACCGGCTGCTGCTCGCCGACGGCGCGATCGTCCGGGCTCGGGCCGTGGTGGTGACGACCGGCGTCGCCTACCGCGGGTTGCCGATCGCACGGTGGGACGACTTCGAGGGCGCCGGCATCCACCACGCCGCGACCGCGCTCGAGGTGCGGCAGGCGTCCGGCTCGGATGTCGTGGTCGTCGGCGGCGCGAACTCGGCCGGGCAGGCGGCCCTCGCGCTGGCGCAGGGCGGATGCCGCGTGCGGCTCGTGGTGCGTTCGGGCGACCTCGCCGAGCGCATGTCGAGCTACCTCGTCGACCGGATCCGCGAGGACCCGCGGATCGAGGTGCACACCGGAACGCAGGTCTCGGTCCTGCACGGCGACGACACCCTCTCGGGTGTGACGCTCTCGGGCGCCGTCGACGAGACCGTCGAGTGCCGGGCGCTGTTCTGCTTCATCGGGGCGGTGCCCGCGACCGACTGGCTCGCCGACCTCGAGCGCGACGGAGACGGGTTCGTCCACACGGGCGCCGACGTGCTCGCGCTCGGCGATGCCTGGCGCTCGGCCGGGCGGATGCCGCTGCCCTTCGAGACCTCGGTGCCGCGTGTCTTCGCCGCGGGCGACGTGCGACGCGGTTCGATGAAACGTGTCGCCGCAGCGGTCGGCGAAGGTTCGAGTGCGGTCGCCTCGGTGCATCGGGCGCTCGCAGCGATGGAGGTGTACGCGTGAGCCCTGAGTCCGACGCGACCGAGCCGGGGGTGACCGGCTCCCCGGAACCGACGCCCGCCCCGCCGCCATCCGGCACCGGCTGCGCCGAGTGCCTCGACCTCGGCGGGTGGTGGTGGCACCTGCGCCGCTGCGTCGAGTGCGGGCACATCGGATGCTGCGACGCCTCACCCGGACAGCACGCGCGCCGTCACGCCGAGGAGTCCGGGCACACGATCGCGGCCTCGTTCGAACCCGGCGAGGAGTGGTTCTGGGACTACGCCGCGGAGCACGGCGCGAAGCACGTGCCGCTCGCTCCCCCGCGCTGGCGCCCGGAGGACCAGTCGTGCCCGGGTCCGAACGGCAACGTCCCGGAGAACTGGGAGGAACTGCTGCACCCGTGACCCGGGCGGCGGCAGCCGCCGGGGCAGTGGGAGCATCATGCGCTGCCGTCCGCGTCGCGCGCGCGGCATCCGCTGTTCATCGCGCTGTGATGCGCGCCGCCTAGGCTTGGCCCATGGCGAAGCGCGAAGAGGTCGAGGCCTGGCTCACCGACATGGACGGCGTGCTCGTGCACGAGAACCACGCCCTGCCCGGGGCGGCCGACCTGCTGCAGCAGTGGGAGGATGCGGGCACGCCCTACCTCGTGCTCACCAACAACTCGATCTTCACGGCCCGCGACCTGTCGGCGAGGCTCCGCTCGTCGGGCCTGAACGTGCCCGAGGAGCGCATCTGGACCTCGGCGCTCGCGACCGCCGACTTCCTCAGGCAGCAGGTGCCCGGCGGGTCGGCGTTCGTGATCGGCGAGGCCGGCATCCTGACCGCGCTGCACGAGGCCGGCTTCATCATGACCGAGACCGATCCCGACTTCGTGGTGGTCGGCGAGACGCGCAACTACTCGTTCGACGCGATCACGAAGGCGATCCGGCTGATCGGCGCGGGCGCCCGGTTCATCGTGACCAACCCGGATGCCACGGGGCCGAGCGCCGACGGGCCGTTGCCCGCGACCGGGGCGATCGCCGCCCTCATCACGAAGGCGACCGGCAAGGAGCCGTACGTCGTCGGCAAGCCGAACCCGATGATGTTCCGGTCGGCGCTGAACACGATCGGCGCGCACTCGGAGCACACCGCGATGATCGGCGACCGCATGGACACCGACATCGTGGCCGGCATCGAGGCCGGCCTGCACACGGTGCTCGTGCTCACGGGGATCAGCGACCAGCGCGAGATCGAGAAGTACCCGTTCCGGCCCGACGAGATCCTCGACGGCGTGTTCGAGCTCGTCGAGCGCGAGCCCGTCGAGAGCGACCTGTAAGCCCACGGCGACGGAGCGGCCGGAGTCCGGCCGCCGTCGGCCCGCCGCCGCTCAGTCGACGTCGATCTCGCGCGTCCGATCCCACGGCTCGGTCCAGGCGAGCGCCTCGAACATCGCGTCGAGCACCATCGCCGTGAACCCCCAGACCAGGCGGTCGGCTCCGCCCGACGTGACGAGGAACCCCGGTCCGCGCCACTCGTCGCCGTCGCGGCGCAGCACGGTCGTCCGCCGATTCGCGGGGTCGAGGAGGTCGGCCACCGGGGTCCGGAACACGGCCGACGATTCGGCCACGTCGACCGCGCGCACCGGCGACGGCTGCGACCACCAGCCGAGCACCGGCGTCACGAGGTGGCGGGAGTACGCGAGCGGAATGGGGTCGAGCTCGCCGAGCACGTCGACGCCCGCGGGGTCGAGCCCGGTCTCCTCCCGCGCCTCGCGGAGTGCGGCCGAGACGAGGTCGGCGTCGCCGGGTTCGACGCGACCGCCCGGGAACGCGACCTGGCCGGCGTGCGAGCGCAGCGTGTCGGCGCGCGCGAGCAGCAGCACGTCGAGGTCTCGCGAGACGGCCCCGGCCTGAGCCTCGTGATCGCTCGGCAGGCCGTCGAGGACGCCGAACAGGATGAGCACGGCAGCGGCACGGGCGGCCTCGGGATCGACCGGCGGACGCGCCGCGCGCCACAGGTCGCGCAGCCCCTCGTCCGCGGCGAGCGCGGCGAGCTGCGCTCGGGCGGATCGGGTCGCGTCGTCGCGGGAGTTCACCCGTCGAGCGTAGTCCGCCGGGTCACGGTCAGCGGGAGCGATCGTCCTCGCCCTCCTCGCCCGACGGAGCACCCGAGGCGCCGTCGGGGGCGTCCTCGCCGGTCGGATCGGCGTCGATCGGCTCCTCCTCGCGCGGCCGGCGCGACCACCGGCTCTCGTGGAAGAAGACCTGCGTCACGATCACGAGACCGACGATCACGATGCCGGCGACCCAGAACGTCCAGTCCATCCGCGCCCCCTCAGGCCAACCGTGCCACGGCGGCCTCGACATCCGCCCAGAACCGCTCGACGTCGAGCCCGACCGCGACGAACGCGTTCGGCTCGCGGGCGAGCATGCCGTCGAGGTCGACGCTCGTCGCCCCGACGGTCTCCGACCCGGTCAGTTCGACGTCGAGCCGCGTGCGCACGACCTCGACCGAGCCGGGGTCGGCGAGCACGGCGACCGCGACCGGGTCGTGCAGCGGCCCGTCGGGCATGCCGAACACCTCGTCGTTGGTCCTGCAGAAGAACTCGAGCAGTTCGTCGCCGAAGGCCGCGGTGCGGGTGCCGATCGCGGCGAGGCGCCGGCGCACGCGACCGGTCACGAGGGCGCGATGCGTGACGTTCAGTCCGACCATGGTGAAGCGGATGCCGCTCTGCAGCACGAGGTCGAGCGCCTCCGGGTCGACCCAGGCGTTGAACTCGGCATACGGCGTCGCGTTGCCGCGCTCGGTCGAGCCGCCCATCCAGACGACCTCCCTGACCAGCGGCGCGAGGTCGGGGCGGTCGCGGAGGAGGACGGCGACGTTCGTGATGGGTCCGGTCGCGATGATCGCGACCGGTTCGGATGCCGCGACGAGCGTGTCGGCGATGAGCTCGGTCGCGCTGCGGGGGTCGAGCGGCACGGGCACTGGTCCGACGTCGGGATCGGGCAGCTCGGGGCCGCCGAGGCCGTTCTCACCGTGGATCCACTCGGCCGTCGAGAGTTCGCGGGCGAGCGGGCCGCGAGCGCCGGCCGCGACCGGGACGTCGACGACGCCGGCGACCGCGAGGGCGACGCGCGCGTTCCGGCTGGTGTGCTCGAGCGGGACGTTGCCGCCGACCGTGGTCACGGCGAGCAGCTCGAGCGACGGATGGCCCGCGGCGAACCAGAGGGCGAAGACGTCGTCGTGCCCGGGGTCGCAGTCGACGATCACGGGAACGGTCATCGGTGGTCCATCCGGTCGGCGAGCGCGAGCACCTCGGCACGCCCGGCGTACGAGTCCACGGTGCCGCGCGAGCCCACCGCGATCGCGCCCGCGGCCACCGCGGCGCGAACCGCGTCGGAGAGGGTGCGACCCTCGGCGAGCATCGCGGCCAGGGTGCCGGTCGCGGCATCCCCCGCGCCCGTCGTGTCGACCGGGTCGACCTCGGGCGCCGGGACGGCCCATGCGCCGGCGGCGTCCGCGGCGACCGCACCGCGCGCGCCGAGCGTCACGACCACCGAGCGGGCGAGGCCGCCGAGCACGACGGATGCCGCGGCGTCCCGCCATGCGTCGACCTCGGCGTCGTCGGTCAGCGAGGCGCCGATGGCGACCGCACGCGCCTCGTGGACGTTGACCACGAGCGGGTCCGCGACCGCCATCGCGTGCGCGGACACGCCGACCGGGGGCGCGAGGTTCAGCACGAATCGCGTGGCGGCCGCGTTGCACGCGCGGGCGAGCGCGTCGATGGTGGCCACGGGGAGTTCGCCCTGCGTGAGCACGACGTCGGCGGCCTCGATGCGCTGGGCTTCCGCGGCGACGACCTCCGGCCCGACCGAGGCGTTCGCGCCGGCCGTGACGACGATGGTGTTCTCGCCCGTCGCGGCCACGGTGATCTGCGCGACGCCGGTCGGGGTGCCCGAGACGGTCGCGATCCCGTCGGCCGGAAGCGCGAAGCGAGCGAACGCGGCGCGCGCGACCTCGGCCGCGGGGTCGTCGCCGAGCCGCGCGACGAACGTCACGTCGGCCCCGCTCAGATGGGCGGCGATCGCCTGGTTCGAGCCCTTGCCGCCGAGCGAGACCCGATAGTCGTGCGAGTGGATCGTCTCTCCGGGTGCGGGGAACTCGTCGACGTAGCTCGTCGCGTCGACGTTCACCGACCCGAGGACGACGAGGCGGCTCACGGGGCGGCGGGTCCGGGACCGGCGAGGCTCGCCGTCAGCGGCTCGCCGCTCACATGCTCGACGAAGCAGTAGTAGCTGCGCTGCCCTGCCGCCCACTGTTCGGCGGTCACCGGGAACGCCGTCAGCATCTGCAGTTCGCCGACGCCTCCGGCCGCGGCCGGATCGATGACGCCCTCGGCGGCGCAGAGCTCCTGCGACTGCGCGGCGAGCGCCTCCTCGCCCGGGAACTCGGCGGCCTCGTCGCCCGCGAACGTGCCGCGGTACGCGAGCTGCGCCGTGTGCGGGCTCGCGCAGTCGACCACCGTGAACTCGTCGGCCCAGGCGGACTCGAACGGTTCGAGGCACTCGGTGCCGAACAGCGCCTGCCACGAATGCACGCCCGCGGGTTGGGGCGCGGTCGGGGCCTCGACGGGCTCCTCCGTCGCGACGGGTGCGGCCGTGCCGGCGTCGCTCGGAGCGAGGAACCGTGTGCCGAAGGCCACGACGGCGACGATGAGCACCACGAGCGCGAGGCCCCCGGCCACCCACGTCAGGATCGTGACCGGCGATCGGCCGTTCCCATCGTCGTCGGTTCGCGTGACCGACGTCGTGCGGGTTCCGCCCCGATCGTCGCCGCCGGGTCGCGACGCCGTCGCCCGGGCGGCACCGTGCGCGTCGTCCCACCCGCCGGGACCGGCGGTGCCGAACGGGTCGGCTGCGGGAGACTCGTACCCCTGGCCGGCCCCGCGCACCGGCGGGCGGCCCGGCGGGAACTGCTCGGCGGCGTCGACCACCGACATCGGGCCGGTCGCGCCGAACCCGGCACCGCCGAACAGCGCGGCGAGACCGTCGTCGCCGGCACCGTCCGACTCGGGGCGGCCGCGCTCGGGGCGCGCGGTCGTGCGCTCGTCCACGCGGTCGGTGGCCCAGGGGTCATCGAATGCGGGGGGGTCGACATCGGCCGGGCGGTCGTCGAACGCGGGGGGTTCGTCGTACTCCCCCCGGTCGTCGACCCGATCGCCGGCGGCGCCGAGGCCGAACGGGTCGTCGTCCTGCGCGTCGGCCACTGCGGGGGTTCCGGCTCCGCGGCGCGGACCGGGCGTCGGCTCCTCGCCCGTCTCCTCGACGGGGACCTTCGGGTCGCGGCCCTCGGGATCCGGGGTGAGGTTCCAGAGGTAGCCCGCCTGAGCGAACTCCCGCGCCCGCGGCGAGTCGTCGGCGCTCCACGGGTCGGGCTCCGGCCGCTCCTCGCCGGTCGGGCGGTCGGATTCGGGGGTGCGACGCCGGTCTGCGAGATCGTCGGCGTACCAGCGGACGTCGTCCGACGCATCGGCCGTCGACTGCCCGACCTCCGCCCGCCAGTCGTTCGACTCGTCGGACCAGGCGCCGTTCGCCTGCCCGTCGTCGTCGTTCTCACGCCACAGCTCGCGCAGGTCGTAGCCGTCGCCGTGCGCCGCCGCCTCGTCGTGCGTGCCGAACCGGTCGGCGCTGTAGTCGCCGGTGTCGGCGTAGGCGTCGGGGCCGAAGCCTTCGGGCCGCGTGTACCCCTGCCGGTCGTACCCGTCGCGGTCGTAGCCGTCCTGGTCGTAGCCCTCCCAGTCATAGCCCTGCGCATCGAGTCCGTCGCCGTATCCCCCGCCGTCGCCGCGTCGGGCGTCGTCGCCGTCGTACGAGCCGCCGCGCGCGGAGAAGTCTCGGACGTCGCCGTCGGGCCCGTGGTCGCCCAGGCCCGTCCCCACAGGCGGACCGACGAGGTCGCCGTGGCCGGCGCCATCCACCCAACCCTGATCGTGCACCGGCCGCTCGTGACCCGACTGGTCGTAACCCGACCGGTCGTAACCCGACTGGTCGTAGCCCGGCTGGTCGTAGGCCGACTGGTCGTAGCCGGTCCGGTCGTAGCCCGACTGGTCGTAGCGCGACTCGTCGTGCGCGGCCGAACGGTCGTATGCGCCCTGCTCGGCGTACGCGCGCTGCTCGGCGTACGCGCCGCGGTCATCGAACGCATCGGGTTCGTCGAACGCCGGCCGGGCGCCGTACGCACCCCGGTCGTACCCGTCGGGACCCTGCTCGGCCCCGGCCGGCGGCTCGTCCTCGTGCAGCGCCGACCACAGCTCGTCCGCGAAGTCGTCGTGCGAGCCCGGCGTCGGCGTCACCGGGGTGAACGATCGGCGGGCGACCGCCGGCGGAGTGAATCCCTCGAACGGCGATCCGACCTCGGCCTGCGCCGCTTCCGGCGCCGGCCGGACCTCGGGTTCGTGGCTGCGGGGCGGAGTGTTCGACGGGTCCGCGAGTTGCCGGAAGGCGGCCCGCAGCCCCTCCTCGGTGTCGAGCGACTGACGCTCCGGCGCCTCACCCCAGGTCAGCGCGAAGTTCGCGGGCGGGGTGACCGGCCCGGGCGGAGCCTGCGGCGGCTCGGGCTGCCGCGCGAACGCGGGCGGAACGATGCCGCCGACCGGCGGCTCGACCGACGTCAACCGGTCGTCGACCGGCGGTTCGACGATGTGCGGCCGCTCCGCGACCGGGTCGGTCCACGCCGGAGGGTTCCACGCGGGCTGGTTCCACGCCGGCGGGTTCGAGGCCGGCTCGTTCCAGACGGGCGGCGCGTCCACCCTCCCCGACGCGGTCGGTTCGATCGGCTCTCCCACCACGGGGAGCGCCCGCGTCGCCGCGTCATCGGACGCGGCGGGTTCCGCGACCGAGAACCAGTCGAGCGACTCCTCGCTGCGACGGCGGGGCCGCGTCGGCGGCGCCGGCTCCGCGCGCGGCGCCTCGGCCGCGGGGGCGACGGGCGGCTGCGGGGCCTGACGGCCCTCGAGATCGGGTCGACGGCCGCTGCCGAGCTGGCTCATGAGCCAGTCGGTGTCGTCGTCGAATCCGTTCGCGTCGTAGCGCCCGTCGCGTTCGTTCATGACAATCCCAGATCCTTCAAGCCGATGGCCGCGAGGTAGGGGACCCCCGCGGCTTCGATGACCTCGCGCGCGCCGGTGTCGCGGTCGACGACCACTGCGACCGCCGCGATCTCGGCACCGACCGCCCGGAGCGCCTCGATCGCCTTCAGCGGCGATCCGCCCGTCGTCGAGGTGTCCTCGAGCACGATGACGCGCTTGCCCGTGACATCCGGCCCCTCGACCTGCTTGCCGCGGCCGTGGTCCTTCGGCTCCTTGCGCACGACGAAGGCGTCGTAGGCGAGCCCGCGCGCGGCGCCCTGGTGCAGCACCGCGGTCGCGATGGGGTCGGCGCCCATCGTCATGCCGCCGACGGCGACGACGTCCGGGACGTCGGCGATGAGGTCGAGCATGACCTGGCCGATGAGCGGCGCGACGCGATGGTCGAGGCTCACCTTGCGGAGGTCGACGTAGTACGACGCCTTCTTGCCGCTCGTCAGCGTGAAGTCGCCGTGGAACACCGCCTCGTTCGAGATGTGCTCGATGAGCTGTCGGCGGGCCTCGGCGGACTGGGGATTCCGGGAAGTCACCCGAATACTCTAAGTCTCCACCGCCTGAGAGGAACGTGCGGATGTTCCGGGTTCGCCCCCTGCACCCTCGACGGATGCCGCGCCGCGACGCCGCCGGCCGCCCCAGAACGAGCGCGGCGTGCCCGGCACCAGGCGAGCCCAGAGGGGTGCGTCCTCCTCCTGCAGGGCGGCGGGCATGTCGACGTGGAACTGCGCGAGCTCCTCGGCCCCGTGATGGACGACCCGGTAGAACGCCGTTCCGATGAGGACGCCGAGCGCGATGGACATGACCGCGGTGAGGGCCGTCGCGAAGTCCTCGAGCCCGGCTGCGGTGCCGACCGCCTCGGTGAGGCCGGCGAGCCCCGCCGCGCCCGGCACCAGGATCCAGAAGGCCGGGAGGAACGTCAGCTGCGAGGGGGCGCCCCGCCGCAGGCTCGCGATCCACAGCACCACCGGGGTCATCGCGACCGCGCCGATGAACCCGCTCACGGTGGCCCCGACGAGTGCCGCGCCGGCGACCTGCCCGCCGTAGGCGACGGCGATAGCGAGGAGCACCCAGCCGAACGTCGACGGTGGAGCGGAGAAGTGCACGTAGTTGCCGATCGCGAAGAGCAGCACCCCGAGCGGCGCGACCCACCAGGCCGGCGGCGATGACGGGTCGAGCGGCTCGTAGGTCGCGTCGGAGACTCCGACCACGGTGCCCGCGGCGAGGATCCCGAAGGAGAGCAGGGCAAGTTGGACCATGCCGAACACCAGTCGGGTGGCGCCCGCGATCATCTGCCCCGCAGCGAGTTCCATGGTGCCGGTGGTGAGCGCCCCGCCCGGGAGGAAGGTGGCCAGCGGCGCGATGAGCAGCCGGACGGGATCGCCGATCTCGACGTGCGGCGCGAGGAGGAACACGACGAGGGCGCACGCGAACGCCGCGAACACGGGGAACACGAGTTGCAGGGTCGGCGACCTGACGAGCTTGGCGAGCCCGATGAGCGCTCCGAGCCCGAAGGCGACGATGGCGCCCTCGAGGGTGGGTGCGAGCAGGAGGGCGAGCCCCGTCGTCAGGATCGCGTGCCCGAGCGTGCGGACGAGCCATCCGTGCCTCGGGTGCATGGCGCCGATCTCGTTCAGGCGACGGATGCCGTCGGCCGGCGCGATCGAGCCCCGACGGGCCTCCTCGACGAGTCGGTACAGGGCCGCGATCTGGTCGAAGCGGAAGTTGGCACGCACCGAGCGGATCGCGACCCGGCTCTCCTCCGCGCCCCCGACCTGCACGAGGATCACGGTCGGCAGCACGATGAAGTCGGTGTCGTCGCGCCCGTAGGCGCGGGCGACGGCGTCCATCGTCTCGCCGATGCGGTCGACCGCCTCGCCCGCGGCGTTCATGCCCTCGGCGAGGCCCAGCAGGAACCGGCGCAGGACGGCGCGATCGTCGATGTCCGGCATCCGTCCCCCTCGCATCGCGCGCGACCCTGGGCTCACGGTACGACGCGGCGTCGGCCGTCGGCGGCCGCGACGCGCGATCGGGTGCGATGCGCGCGCCGATCCCGCCGTCAGTCGTCCGGCTCGCCGGTGTCCTCCGCGCCGCGCCGGCGCGCCGCCTCGCGCCGGCGACGGGTCGTCGGCGACACGTCCGCGAGGCGCGAGATCACGGAGCCCTCCGGCGCGCCGAGCACCGCGGGCAGGTCGACGTGGAAGTCGGCGAGCTCGGTGGCACTCCGCCGGAGGAACCGGTAGAGGGCGGATCCGATGAACACGCCGAGCGCGATCGACATCACCGCGACGAAGGCCGCCGAGACGTCGTCGACGCCCGCGGACTCCTCGACGGCACCCTCGGTCACGCCGACGAGGCTGGCGGCGCCGGGCACGAGCACCCAGAAGGCGGGCATGAACGTGAGCTGCGACGGCACGGCGCCTCGGCCGAGGTCCTCGATCCAGAGCACGAGCGGCGTGACCGCGATCGCCCCGACGAACCCGCTGATCGACGGTCCCAGCAGGAGGGCGCCGAGCTGCTGGGCGGCGTACGCCACGACGAGCGCCAGGAGCACCCACCCGTAGGTCCTGCCGGGCGACGCGAAGTGGAGGTACACGCCGAACCCGTAGAGCACGAGCCCGACCCCCGCGACCCACCACGGCAGCGTCTGCTGCACCTCGCGCGGGACGTACTCGTCCGCGCCGATCCCGGCGACGGTGCCCGCCGCCAGGATCCCGAGGGCGAGCAGCGACAGCTGGACGATTCCGGCGCCGAGCCGCGACGTGCCGGCGACCATCTGCCCGGCGGCCAGCTCTCGGACCCCCGTCGTGAGCATCGCTCCCGGGAGGAAGGTCGCGAGCGGGGCGATGAGCACACGGAGCGGGTCGCCGATCGCGACGACCGGCGCGAGCAGGAAGACGATCAGTCCGCAGACGAATGCCGCGGCGACCGGCAGGATCTGCCCGAGGGTCCGGGATCGGGTGAGCTTCGCGACGCCGACGATCGCGCCGAGCCCGAAGCCGACGAGGGCCGCCTGCCAGCTCGGGGCGAGGAGGAGCGCGAGGCCGGCGACGAGGAGGGCATGGCCGAGCGTCCGCATGAACCAGTGCCGCGACGGCGGCATCGCCCCGATCTCGTTCAGGCGGCGGATGCCGTCCTCGGCCGCGATCTCGGCCTCCCGTGCCGAGCGCACGAGCGCGGCCATCGCCGCGATCTGGTCGAAGCGGAACGTCGCCCGCACCGACGTGAGCGAGATCCGACCCGTCTCGCCCCGCCCGGTCTGCACGAACGCCATGGTCGGCAGCACGATGACGTCGACGTCCTCCTCGCCGTAGGCGTGCGCGATGGCGATCACCTCGGCGCGGGTGCGGTCGGTGGTCTCGTCCGAGGCGGTCAGGCCCTCCGCGAGGCCGAGCAGGAACGTCCTGAGCAGGGCCGGGTCGGCGGGCCGGGTCGGTTCGCCGGCTTCCGGCGGTGTCGGGGTGGTCGCCATCCGCTCGCTCCTCGGGTTCGCCACCGGGGCGCAGCGGGCCGCTGCCCGGGTGCCGGCGGTGCGGTCACGGTATCGCCGGGGCCGAGGCGATGTCGAGGGGTCGGCGAACGAGGCGCGGATGGCGTACGGCTCGGCGCCGCCGGCGCACTCCCTCGGTCGCGGGGCATGCGAAGGGCCGCCCTGCGGGGTGTCCCTCCCCCGCACGGCGGCCCTGCTCGGAGCAGCGACGGCTCCGCGACGCGCGACCTAGACGGTGCGCGCGAAGGTCTCGCGCGGCTGGCGACGGTATCCGTCGCGCGCGGTGACGACGAAGGAGCTGACGATGCCGGCGATCGAAGCGGCGGCGAGCATGGCGAAGACGGTGAACACGGCGGTTCCTTTCGAGAGTTCGTTGGAATGTCGGGCGACTCGGTGCGCCCTTGCACGTGTCCGACATGAACTATTGTGCACCTTCGAACCGTTCAGCACAATCTCACAGAACTACACTGATGATGTAGCATCACTACATGGACGTACGCCGCCTCGACCTGCTTCGCGAACTCGCCGAACGCGGCAGCGTGACCGCCGTCGCCGAGGCGACCGGCCGCACGCCCTCCGCGGTCTCCCAGCAGCTCAAGGTGCTCGAGCGCGAGGCCGGCATGCCCCTCACCGAGCGCAGCGGTCGGGGAGTCGTGCTGACGAGCGCCGGACACGCGCTCGCCCGGAGCGCGACCGAGGTTGCGGTCGCGCTCGAGCGCGCCTCCGCGCTCTGGGACCAGTTCCGCAATCACCCGAGCGGCGAGGTCACCCTGCTCACCTTCCCCACGGTCGGCGCGACGCTCCTGCCCCAGGTGCTCGCCGACCTCAGGTCGGTCGCGGGTCTCGTCGTGCGGGCGACCGATCTCGACCCCGAGCTCGCCGAGTTCCCCGACCTGACCAACGAGTACGACATCGTGCTCGCCCACACGATGCCCGGCGAGCTGCCGTGGGGCGGCCGCGGCCTCCGCGCGCTCCCGCTCCTCACCGAGCCGCTCGACATCGGCCTGCCGGCCGACCATCGGCTCGCCGGCCGCGCGCACGTCACGCCGGCCGATCTCGTCGAGGAGACCTGGCTCGGCGTCCCGCCGGGCTTCCCGTTCGAGCGGATCCTGCACGCGATCGAGCAGGCCGGGGGACGACGCGTCGAGGTGAGCCAGCGCTTCAGCGACATGCGCATCGTCGAGGCGTTCATCGCGGCCGGTCTCGGCATCGCCTTCGTGCCGCGGTACACCTCCGGCGCCGTACCCGAGGGGATCGTGCTGAAGCCGCTCCGCGGCGTCGCGTCGGTCCGCCAGATCTTCGCCCTGGTGCGACCGGATGTCTCGGAGCGGCTCGCCGTGCGGACGGTGCTCGAAGTCCTCGTCGACCGGGCCGCACGGCTCGAGCAGTCGTACCACCATCCGTCGCGCGGCGCCGGCGCCCCGGCGGAGGCATCCGCCTCGTCGACCGACTGACCGGGTCCGGAGGCGGCGCCCGGATCGCGCGCCGGTCGCGTCCGGCGCCGGGGTAGCATCCGAGCATGCCCGACGACGTGATCCTGTTCGACGTGCGCGACGGCCTCGCACACCTGACGCTGAACCGACCGGCTCGACTGAACGCGGTCGATCCCGAGGCCATCGCCCGGTGGCAGCACCTGGCGCACGAGATCGCCGAGCGCGACGACATCGGCGCCGTGCTTTTCGATGCGGCCGGGCGGGCGTTCTGCGCCGGCGGCGACGTGGTCGCCATGTCGGGGCTCGCCGCGACGAGCGAGCCGTCCGCCGCGGGCGGTCCCGCCGCGCTCATCCGCGAGCTCGCCGACCGGATCCACGAGGGTCACCGGGTCCTCCGCGAGAGCACGAAGCCGATCGTCGCCGCCGTGCAGGGCCCGGTCGCCGGCGGCGGCCTCGGGTTCATGCTCGTGGCCGACGTGATCGTGGCGTCGGAGCGCGCGACGTTCGCGAGTCGCTACAGCGACGTCGGCCTCACGCCGGACTGCGGCGTCAGCACGCTGCTCCCGGAGGCCGTCGGCACGCGTCGCGCGCTCGAGCTGACGCTGACCTCGCGCACGCTGTCGGCCGCAGAGGCCCTCGACTGGGGCCTCGTCGCCGAGGTCGTCGCCCCTGATGCACTGGACGCGCGGGCCCGCGAGATCGCGAACGGATGGCTCACCGGCGCGACGCACGCGTTCGGCGAGGCGAAGCGGCTCGTGCACGCGGGCCGGGGCCGGTCGTTCCAGGCGTCGCTCGACGACGAGGCATCCACGATCGGCGCCGCCTTCGCGACGCCCGATGCGCAGGCCCGTATCGCCCGCTTCGGCCGCCGCTGAGCGGCGCGCGCGTACCCGCGCAATCGAGTGCGGTTTCTGCGGTGGAGTACCCGGGCCAACGGGTCTCCACCGCAGAAACGGGACTCGAATAGAACGCCGCTCCCGGAGGGCGGCCCCCGCGCTCAGTCGTGCTGCGGGAAGCCCAGGTTCAGCCCGCCGTGACTCGGATCGAGCCATCGGCTGGTGATCGCCTTCTCCTGCGTGAAGAAGTCGAAGCCGCGCGGGCCGTAGGCCTTCGCGTCGCCGAAGAGCGACTCCTTCCAGCCGCCGAACGAGTGGTACGCGACGGGCACGGGGATCGGCACGTTGATGCCGATCATCCCGACCGTCACCTCGCGCTGGAAGCGCCGCGCGGCGCCGCCGTCGTTCGTGAAGATCGCCGTGCCGTTGCCGTACCGCGAGGAGTTGATCAGCTCGACGCCGTCCTCGTAACCGTCGACGCGCACGACCGAGAGCACCGGGCCGAAGATCTCGTCACGGTACACGGCCGACGACGTCGGCACGTGGTCGATGAGCGTCGGCCCCATCCAGAAGCCGTCGGGTTCGCCGTTCACGTCGGGGTCGCGACCGTCGACGACGACGGATGCCCCGTCCTCACCGGCCACGTCGAGGTACCCGGCGACCTTGTCGCGGTGCTCGCGCGTGATGAGCGGTCCCATGTCGCACCCGCGGGTGCCGTCGCCGGTGACGAGCCGCGACATCCGCTCGCTGATCTTCGCGACCAGCTCGTCGGCGATCGAGTCGACCGCGACGACGGCGGAGATCGCCATGCAGCGCTCGCCGGCCGAGCCGAAGCCGGCGTTCACGGCGGCGTCGGCCGCGAGGTCGAGGTCGGCGTCGGGCAGCACCAGCATGTGGTTCTTCGCGCCGCCGAGCGCCTGCACGCGCTTGCCGTTCGCCGTCGCCGTCGCGTAGATGTACCGCGCGATCGGCGTCGAGCCGACGAAGGAGATCGAGCGGACGGTCGGGTGCTCGAGCAGCGCGTCGACCGCGACCTTGTCGCCGTGCACGACGTTGAAGACGCCGTCGGGCAGCCCCGCCTCCTGGAAGAGGCGCGCGAGCCACACCGAGGCCGACGGGTCCTTCTCCGACGGCTTCAAGACGACCGTGTTGCCCGTCGCGATCGCGAGCGGGAAGAACCACAGCGGCACCATCGCCGGGAAGTTGAACGGGCTGATGATGCCCACGACGCCGAGCGGCTGGCGCAGCGAGTAGACGTCGATGCCGGTCGAGACGTTCTCGGAGTACTCGCCCTTCGTGTACCCGGGCATCGCGCACGCGAGCTCGACGACCTCGAGGCCGCGGGCGATCTCGCCGAGCGCGTCGGCGGTCACCTTGCCGTGCTCGCTCGTGAGGATCGCGGCGAGCTCGTCGGTCCGCGACGCGAGCAGTTCGCGGAAGCGGAACATGATCTGCTGCCGCTTCGCGATCGAGGCGTCGCGCCATGCTGGGAACGCGCGGGCGGCGGCCTCGACCGCGACATCCACGTCCTCGGTCGAGGCGAAGCGCACGCGGCGCTGCTCGACGCCGTGCGCAGGGTTGTAGACGGGCCCGCTGCGCTCGGAGACGCCCGACGCGGGCGCGCCGTCGATCCAGTGCTCCACCATCTCGGCGGTCGCGGTGCCCTCGGCGCTGGGGGCGGTCTGGGTGTCGGTCATGGTCTCGTTCCTTCCGAATCGAGGTGTCCGGGTGGTTCGTAGGGTGGTGGATGCCGCGTCGCCCCGGACGGACGCCGCGGCATCCGTCTCACACGGCGACGGTGCCGAGCACCTCGTCGTAGATCGCGGTGGCCTGCTCGACCTCCTCGGCCGTGACGACGCACGGGGGCACGACGTGGATGCGGTTCTCCGCCGTGAACGGGAGCAGGCCGCGCTCGATGAGCGCGCCCTTGATGCGGCCGACCTCGGCCGCGGGCAGCGGCTCGCGCGTCTCGGCGTCGGCGACGAGGTCGAGCGCCCAGAACACGCCCTCGCCGCGCACCTCGCCGATCACGGCGTGCTTCTCGGCCAGCTCGGTGAGCGCGGGCGCGATCGCCTCGGCGCCGACACGGCGCGCGTGGTCGACGATGCCCTCGGACTCCATGGCGTCGAGCGCGCCGACGATCGAGGCCATCGCGAGCGGGTGACCCGAGTAGGTGAGCCCACCGGGGAAGACCTGCTCGTCGAAGTCGGCGGCGATCTCGTCGGAGATGACGACGCCGCCCACGGGCACGTAGCCCGAGTTCACGCCCTTCGCGAAGCTGATGAGGTCGGGCTTCACGTCGTAGCCGTCGAACGCGAACCAGCGACCGGTGCGGCCGAAGCCGCACATGACCTCGTCGAGGATCAGCAGGATGCCGTGCCGATCGCAGAGCTCGCGGACGCCGGCGAGGTAGCCGGGCGGCGGCACGAGGACGCCGGCGGTGCCGGGCACGGTCTCGAGCAGCACCGCGGCGATGGACGCCGGGCCCTCGGCCTCGATCACGCGGCGCAGGTGCCGCAGGGCCCGCTCCGACTCCTCCTCGGGCGTCGTCGCCCAGAACTCGGAGCGGTAGAGGAAGGGCCCGAAGAAGTGGACGTGTCCGCGCGCGAACTCGTTCGGGATGCGACGCCAGTCCCCCGTCGACACGATCGCGGCGCCCGTGTTGCCGTGGTACGACCGGTACGTCGACAGCACCTTGTCTCGACCGGTGTGGAGCCGGGCCATCCGGATCGCGTTCTCGTTCGCGTCGGCGCCGCCGTTGGTGAAGAACACCTTGTTCATGCCGTCGGGCGCGCGGTCGGTGATGCGCTTCGCGGCCTCGCCGCGAGCGAGGTTGACGGTCGGCGGGCCGATCGTGGCCAGGAGCTCGGCCTGCTCGCGGATCGCGGAGACGACCGCGGGGTGCTGGTGGCCGATGTTGACGTTGACGAGCTGGCTGGAGAAGTCGAGGTACTCGCGCCCGGAGTGGTCCCAGACCTTCGTGCCGCGTCCGCTCGCGACGACGAGCTGCGGCGGGCTGCCCTGCGCCGACCAGGAGTGGAAGACGTGTTCGGCGTCGAGCTCGCGCGCGAGCGCGTCGAGGTCGGCGGTGAGGTTCTCGGTCATCAGCGTCGTCGCCTTTCTTGATTCCGGTGGTCGAGTAGGACCGTCAGGCCCGTACCGAGACGCGGGTCTCGATACGGCGCTGCGCGCCTACTCGACCACCGGGGGTGTCACTAGTTGCCGCCCTCGGTGAGGGTGACCTCGATGGGCTCGTACGACTCGCCCAGCACGTCGACGCCGTCGGCCTCGAGGTTCGCGATGGCCTCGTCGACGTACTCGTTGGTGTACGAACCCTCCGGCGGGTCGGTCGTGATGACCTGCGCGCCGTCCTGGTTCTTGGTCATGAGGGCCATCTCGACGGTGGCGTCCCACTGGTCCTCGTTGATGTGGCCGATCCCGTTCGTCGACGGCCAGATCAGCTTGTTGATCTCGTTCGCCATCCAGAGCTGGTGGCTCGTGCCGAGCGTCGACCCGGCGGCGGTGACCGCGTCGGCCGCCGCCTGCGGGTCGTCGCGCTGGTCGATCCAGCCGAGGATGGCGCCCTGGATGAGCTTGACCGCGGTCTCGGCGTACTCGGGGTCGTCCGCGAGGCGGTCGGAGTTCGCCCAGATCGCGTCCTGGAGCATGGCCGTGCCGACCTCGTTCCAGTCGATGACCGAGAAGTCCTCCGGCTGGTAGAGCTCGCCCGTCTCGGGGTTCACGGCCTCGAGCAGCTGCGCGTACTCGTTGTAGGTCATCGCCTGGGCGGCGTCGATCTCCTTGTTGAGCAGCGCGTTCATGTCGAAGTTCTGCTGCACGATCGTGTAGCCCGACGCGTCGACCTCGGTGAGGCCGGCGAAGAGCTCCCACTCGTTGCCGAAGCCCCAGCTGCCGATCTGCTTGTCCGAGAGGTCCTCCGGCCCCTCGATGCCGCTGTCGGCCCACGCGACCTGCAGCGTGCCGCTGCGTTCGAAGATCTGCGCGATGTTCGTGATGTTCGCTCCGGCCTCGATCGACGCGAGCGCCTTCGGCACCCACGCGATCGCGAAGTCGACGTCGCCGGCGGCCAGCACGTCCTGCGGGACGATGTCGACCGCGCCCGGGATGATCTCGACGTCGAGGCCGAGCTCCTCCCAGTACCCGTTCGCCTCGGCCAGGTAGTAGCCGCCGAACTGGGCCTGCGTGAGCCACTGCAGCTGCAGGGTCACCGGCGTGAGCTCTCCGTCGGCGGTGTCGCCGCCGTCGTCGCCGGAGTCGCTGCCCCCTGCGGAGCAGCCGGCGAGCACGAGCGCGGTCGCGGCTGCTGCCGCCGCGCCCGCGAGGATCCGGTTGCGCTTCATGTGCATTCCTCTCGTGGTGGTGGTGCTCGTGGTGCGGGATCCGACCGGCGGTGCCGGTGGCTGGGGCCGGACGGCGTCGGCCGGCGGGTCTGGACGGGTCCCGGGTTCGGGCCGGGGGCGGGTCATTGGTGGCGGGAGGCGATCCTCTCGATCAGGCTGGTGAGGACGAAGAAGGCGAGCCCGAGCAGGATCGCGCCGATCACGAACGCCCACGCGCGCGCGTACGCGCTCGACGCGGCGGCGGTCGTGATGGCCGAGCCGAGCCCCTGGCGCGGGCCGCCGAAGTACTCGGCGACGAGCGCCGAGATCACGGCGAGCGACGAGGCGATGCGCAGGCCCGTGAAGAAGTGGGGCAGCGCCGACGGGATCGTGACGAGCCGCGTCAGCTGCGACGGCGTCGCGGCGTACGAGCGCATCAGGTCGCGGTGCACGGGCCGCACCTGCCGGAGGCCGCGGAGCGTGTTGAGGAAGATCGGTACGAACGCGGCGATCGAGGCGATGAGGATCCGCGCGACCTCGGACGTCGAGCCGAACATCGTGTAGAACACGGGCGCGAGGGCGACGATGGGCACGACGGCGACCGCGGCGACCACGGGCGCCAGCATGCCGTCGACGGGTCGGGCCACGGATGCCGCGACCGCGAGCAGCACGCCGATGACCGCGCCGATCACGAGGCCGATGAGCGCGTTCAGCCCGGTCGCGAGGGTTGCGGCGAGCACCTGCGGGGCGTACTGCACGAGCTGGTCGAAGATCGCGGAGGGACTCGCGAGCACGAACGGCGGGATGCCGGCGGCGACCACGACGATCTCGGCGAGCAGCAGGAGCACGACGAACAGCGCGAGCGGCGGCAGGACGAGCTTGGCGAAGCGGGCGAGCGGGCCGTCGCCGGCCGCGCGACGGCGGCGCGGGGCAGCGGATGCCGCGAGCCCGGGCATCGCGATCGAGGGGTCCGCCGCGGGCGTCGGCGGGGTTTCGACGCGCTCGGGCGCTGCGCTCGTCATCGCACGTCCACCCCCCTCGCCGCGCCTGCGGCGGGCGCGGCCTCCGACCCGTGGAGCGCCTCGCGCACCGCGGTCACGCCGGCGAAGAACGCGGCGTCCTCGCGGAGGTCCTCGCCGCGGTCGGCGGCGTCGCCGAGGCGCACGTCGATCTCGTCGGTGATCCGGCCGGGCCGCGGCGACATCACGACGACCCGGTCGGAGAGGTAGACGGCCTCGGGGATGGAGTGCGTCACGAACACGACCGCGGCGCCGGTCTCGGCGCGGATGCGGAGGAGTTCCGTCTGCATGCGCTCACGCGTCATCTCGTCGAGCGCGCCGAACGGCTCGTCCATGAGCAGCAGTCGCGGTTGCTCGGCCAGGGACCGGGCGATCGCGACACGCTGCTGCATGCCGCCCGAGAGCTGGTCGGGGTAGTGCTTCGCGAAGTCGGCGAGGCCGACGAGGTCGAGCAGCTCGGCGACGCGTGCGCGGCGCGTCGCGGCATCCGCCCCGTGCAGTTGCAGCGGCAGCTCGATGTTCGCGGCGACCGTGCGCCAGGGCAGGAGTCCGGCCTGCTGGAAGGCGATGCCGTACGACTGGTCGATGCGGGCCTGCTTCGCGGTCTTGCCGAAGACCCGGATCTCGCCCGCGGTGGGCTCGTCGAGGTCGGCGATGAGGCGGAGCAGCGTCGACTTGCCGCAGCCCGACGGGCCGATGAGCGAGACGAACTCGCCGGCGTGCACCGTGAGCTGGATGCCCGTGAGTGCGGTGACCTCCGCGCCCTTCGCCCCGGCGAAGACGCGCTCGACGCCGCGGGCGACGACGGCCTCGGTGGTCGTGTCGGCGACGGCGGTCGCCGCGCGGGTCGACTCGGCCGCGGGCGTCGGCTCGGGGGCGGACAGGCTCGGGGAGGGGCTGCTCATGCGACGGTCTCCTGTCGGCGGAACGGGCTGAGGAAGGCGGCGAGGAGGGCCACGAAGCCGGCGGCGACGAGGCCGAGCAGCACTGCGCCGAGGATCGGCGCCCAGGGCTTCGAGGGATCGCTCGAGGCGGCGACCGCGGTCTCGAGGATGAGTCGGCCGATGCCGCCCGTGAAGCCCACCGAGATCTCGGCCACCACGGTGCCGACGACGGCGTTCGCGGCGGCGAGGCGCAGTGCGGGGATGAGGAAGGGCACGCTCGCGGGCAGCCGCAGGCGGAACAGCGTCGTCCACCATCCGGCCGCGTAGCTCCGCATGAGGTCGAGGTGCGCGGCATCCGGCGATTGCACGCCCCGCAGGGCGCCGACGGCGACCGGGAAGAACGCGAGGTAGCTCGCGATGATCACGACCGACATCCAGCTCTCCCACGAGAACGTGCCGAACTCCAGGCGCGAGCCCCAGTTGCGGATGAGCGGGGCGAGCGCGATGAGCGGCACCGTCTGGCTGAGGATCACGAACGGGAGCACGGCGCGCTCGGCGATCCGGAAGCCGAGCATGAGGAGCGCGAGCGCGAACCCGACGACGACGCCCACGAGCCATCCGAGTGCCGCGACCCCCAGGCTCGTGAGCGCGGCGAGCAGCACGACGACGCCGAGCGGCAGGGCGCCCTGTGCGCGGGTCACGGGTTCGATGACCCGCGCGACCATGTCCCAGGTGTGCGGCATCGCCTGGTCGCTCGTGCGCGGGAGCAGGCGGATGCCGCTGCCGGTGACGCCCTCCTGCGCGCCGACCAGCCAGCCGTCGGCGGGGCCGACGAGCTTGTACAGCTCCCAGAGTGCGGCGAGCGCGAGGACGCCGACCACGCCCCAGACCACGGCGCGCCACCGATTCCCCGTCGGTCGAGTGGCCCGGCGCGAAGCGTCGCGCGTACCGAGACCCCCACGTGGGGATCTCGATACGCGTCCGCCTGCGGCGGACGCTACTCGATCAGCGGAACCCGTCATCGCTTCGCCGTGAGGTGCTCGGTGAGCGCCGGGATCACCGTCTCGCCGTAGACCCGCAGCGTCTCCTCCTTGTTGTCGTGCTGGAGGTAGCCCGCGAACTGGTCGACGCCGAGCTCGGCGAGCGCCTTCAGCTTCTCGATGTGCTCGTCGGCCGAGCCGAGCACGCAGAACCGCTCGACGATCTCGTCGGGCACGAACTCCGTGTGGGTGTTCCCCGCGCGCCCGTGCTCGTTGTAGTCGTAGCCCTCACGACCGCGGATGTAGTCGGTGAGCGCGTCGGGCACCGTGCCGTGCTCGCCGTACTTCGCGACGATGTCGGCGACGTGGTTGCCCACCATCCCGCCGAACCAGCGGCACTGGTCGCGCATGTGCGCCCGGTCGTCGCCGATGTACATGGGCGCGGCGACGCAGAACTTCACCGAGGCCGGGTCGCGGCCGACCTTCTCGGCGGCGTTCCGGACGGTCGTGATCATCCACTCGGCGATGTCGAGGTCGGCGAGCTGCAGGATGAACCCGTCGCCCACCTCGCCCGCGACGCGGAGCGCCATGGGGCCGTAGGCGGCGACCCAGACCTCGAGCTCCGATCCCCGGCTCCAGGGGAACCGGATCTCGGAGCCGTGGTACTCGACCGAGCGCGAGTTGCCGAGCTCGCGGATCACGTGGATCGACTCGCGGAGCTCGGTCATGGTCGTCGGCTTGCCGTTCGTGACGCGCACCGCCGAGTCGCCGCGGCCGATGCCGCACACCGTGCGGTTGCCGAACATCTCGTTGAGCGTCGCGAAGACGGAGGCCGTGACCGTCCAGTCGCGCGTCGCGGGATTCGTCACGAACGGGCCGACCTTGATGCGCTGGGTCTGCGCGAGGATCTGGCTGTAGATGACGTAGGGCTCCTGCCACAGGATGTGCGAGTCGAACGTCCACACGTGGCTGAAGCCGTGCACCTCGGCGAGCTTCGCGAGCTGGATGGTCCGCGACGCCGGGGGGTTGGTCTGGAGGACCGCTCCGAATTCCATGCTCTTCCTTTCGGTGGTCGAGTAGCGCGAAGCGCGTATCGAGACCAGGTCAGATCAGGTACTGGCTCAGGCCGCGCTTGAGGTAGCGACCGTCGCCCTTGGCGCCGACGTAGGCGTCGCCCTCGACGACGACTTTGCCGCGACTCATGACCGTGTCGACCTTGCCGTCGATCTCGTAGCCCTCCCACGCCGAGTAGTCCATGTTCATGTGGTGCACCTTGTCGAGGCCGATCGAGGTGTGCCCGTTCGGGTCGTAGACGACGAGGTCGGCGTCGGCGCCGGGCTGGATGACGCCCTTGGTGCCGTACAGCCCGAACATGCGCGCCGGCGTGGTCGACGTGAGCTCGACCCACCGCTCGAGCGTGATCTCGCCGGTCACGACGCCCTGGTACATGAGGTCCATGCGGTGCTCGATCGAGCCGATGCCGTTCGGGATCTTCCGGAAGTCGCCGAGGCCGAGCTCCTTCTGGTCCTTCATGCAGAACGGGCAGTGGTCGGTCGAGACCATCTGCAGGTCGTTCGTGCGGAGCGCCTGCCACATCGAGTCCTGGTGGCCCTCGGCGCGACTGCGGAGCGGCGTCGAGCACACCCACTTCGCGCCCTCGAACGCGCCCCACTCGTCGCTCTTCGCGCCGAGCTGGTCCTCGAGCGACAGGTACAGGTACTGCGGACAGGTCTCGCCGTAGACGTTCTGGCCCTTGTCGCGCGCCCACGCGAGCTGCTCGACCGCCTGCTTCGCCGACACGTGCACGACGTAGAGCGCCGCGCCCGTGAGCTTCGCGAGCATGATCGCGCGGTGCGTCGCCTCCTCCTCCATCTCCCAGGCCCGGGCGATGCCGTGGTAGTACGGGTCGGTCTTCCCCTGGTCGACGAGCTGCTGCGCGAGCACGTCGATCGCCGGCCCGTTCTCGGCGTGCATCATCGTGAGCATGCCGGTGTCGCGCGAGACCTGCATGGCCTTCAGGATCTGCGCGTCGTCGGAGTAGAAGACGCCCGGGTAGGCCATGAACATCTTGAAGCTCGTGATGCCCTCGTCGGGCAGCTTCTTCATGGCCTCGAGGGAGGCCTCGTTGACGTCGCCGACGATCTGGTGGAAGCCGTAGTCGATCGCGCAGTTGCCGCCGGCCTTCTCGTGCCAGGCGGCCAATCCGTCTTCGATGCGCTGCCCGTAGGTCTGCACGGCGAAGTCGATGATCGAGGTCGTGCCGCCGTGCGCGGCCGCGATCGTTCCCGACTCGAAGGTGTCGGACGCCTCGGTGCCGCCGAACGGCAACTGCATGTGGGTGTGGGCGTCGATGCCGCCGGGGATGAC
Source organism: Agromyces sp. GXQ0307 (assembly GCF_044769845.1). Taxonomy (NCBI): domain Bacteria; kingdom Bacillati; phylum Actinomycetota; class Actinomycetes; order Micrococcales; family Microbacteriaceae; genus Agromyces; species Agromyces sp. GXQ0307. The sequence continues at coordinate 797,887 of NZ_JBIZVY010000002.1, forward strand.
GTACTTGCCGGTGGCGTCGACGACGCGGTCGACGGATGCCGCGACATCCGTGCCCAGCAGTTCGCTGCCGGGCTGCAGGACGGCGACGATCTTCTCGCCGTCGACGAGCACGTCGGCCGCGGCGCGGCCGGTGGCGCTGACGACGGTGCCGCCGGAGATGAGGGTGGTGGCCATGTGGGAACTCCTTCCTTCGCTGATCGAGTAGGACCGAAGGCCCGTATCGAGATCTCCCTCGGTCTCGATACGCGCTTCGCGCTACTCGACCACCGGTCGGGTTACGGCTTGGGGATGGACGTGTACGAGTCGGGCCGGCGGTCGCGGTAGAACTGCCACGCGTTGCGGACATTGCGGATCATGTCCATGTCGAGGTCGCGGACGACGACCTCTTCGTCGGTCTCCGAGCCGTAGTCGCCGACGATGTTGCCCTGCGGGTCGACGAACTGGCTCTTGCCGTAGAAGTTCACGGCGAGGTCGCCGTATTCGTTGTCCTCGAGGCCCACGCGGTTCGCGGCGCCGATGAAGTAGCCGTTCGCCGCCGCCGCGGCGGGCTGCTCGATCTCCCAGAGCCGGTTGGAGAGGCCGGGCTTGGTCGCGTTGGGGTTGAACACGATCTGGGCGCCGTTCAGGCCGAGCTCGCGCCATCCCTCGGGGAAGTGCCGGTCGTAGCAGATGTACACGCCGATCGGGCCGACCGCGGTGTTGAACACCGGATACCCGAGGTTGCCGGGGCGGAAGTAGAACTTCTCCCAGAACTTGTCGAGGTTCGGGATGTGGTGCTTGCGGTACGAGCCGAGGATCGTGCCGTCGGCGTCGACGACGACCGCGGTGTTGTAGTAGACGCCGGGCTGCTCCTCCTCGTAGATCGGCAGGACCATGACCATCTCGAGTTCCTTCGCGAGCGCCGCGAAGCGCTGCACGATTGGGCCGTCGGCCGGTTCGGCGAAGTCGTAGTACTTGACGTCCTCCGTGATACCGAAGTACGGGCCGTAGAACAGCTCCTGGAAGCAGATCACCTGGGCGCCCTGCTCCTTGGCGTCGCGCGCGAACTGCTCGTGCTTGTCGAGCATCGACTCCTTGTCACCCGTCCACTTGGTCTGGGTGATGGCCGCTCGAACGATCGTCATGGTGCCTCCTGTGTCGGTCGGCGTCGTTGCCGGCGACAGGACAGGCGCGGTGCGCGAGCCGGTGCTGGTTCGCTAGTGCCTGCCGTGCGCGCGGGGACGCCGAGCAGTGGTGCCGAGAATCGACGCCGGCTGGGGGCCGGCGGGGCTTGCCAGATCGGGCCTCCGACCCGTTCTGTTATTCTTCGGCTTGAACATTTCCCTTGTGTTTCACTCTGTGACGTGGTGGTTAAACATCCTGTCCCTTGCTTCGTGAGGAGGCAATGGTGCGATCAGGTATTCGAGTGGATGTCTCCGAGCTGACCGCGTTGGCGCCGTTCGCCGACACGACTCCGCGGGGCATCGCGGCCGACCTGGCGCGACTGGTGAACAGCGGCGATCTCGAGGCGGGCGTGCGCCTGCCCACGGTGCGCGAGCTCGCGGCGACGCTCGGCGTGAGCCCCGCGACCATCAGCCAGGCCTGGCAGGCGCTGGCCCGTGCCGGGCTCATCGAGTCGCGCGGTCGCGCCGGCAGCTTCGTGCGACGGGATGCCGCGGCCGGCCCCGCCGTGCGGATGCGGGGGATGGCGGCGCCCGACGACCCGGTCCGGCTGGACCTCTCGCGAGGAACGCCCGATCCGCTGCTGCTGCCGCCGCTCGGGCCCGCGCTCTCGCGCGTGTCGGCGCGGGCCGATGTCGGCAGCTACCAGGCCGAGCCGGTGCTGCCTGCGCTCGCCGCGGTGCTGCGCGACTCGTGGCCGAGCGAGGCCGAGTCGATCGTCGTCGTCGACGGCGCACTCGATGCGATCTCGCGCACGCTGGAGCAGGTGGTGAAGTTCGGCGACCGCGTGATCGTCGAGCACCCCGGCTTCCCGCCGTTCCTCGACCTCCTCGACCTGCTCGGCGCCGAGGCCGTACCGGTCGCGATCGACGAACAGGGGATGTCGCCCGACGCGCTCGCCGCGGCGCTCCGGCGCCGACCCAGCGCCATCCTGCTGCAGCCTCGGGCCCAGAACCCGACGGGGGCGTCCATGACGCCGTCACGCGCTGCGGCGCTGGCTGGCGCCATCCGCTCGGCCGTCGACGAGCACGGGCTCGACCTCGTCGTCGTCGAGGACGACCACTCGGGCCTCATCTCGACCGAGGGCGACGTCACGCTCGGCACGCACCTGCCCGACCGCGTCGTGCACGTGCGGAGCTTCTCGAAGTCGCACGGCCCCGACCTGCGCATCGCCGCCGTCGGCGGACCGCGCGACCTCGTCGGCCGGATCATGGCGCGACGCATGCTCGGCCCGGGCTGGACGTCGCGCATGCTGCAGTCGATCCTGCTCGACCTGCTGACGGATGGCGCGGCCATCGACGCCGTCGCCGAGGCGCGCCGCGCGTACTACACGCGCCAGCGTGCGCTCGGGGACGCGCTGCGCGAGCGGGGCGTGCCGGTGATGCACGCGGACGGGATCAACCTCTGGATGCCGGTGGTGTCGGAGCGGTCGACGCTCGTGCAGCTCGCCGCGGCCGGGATCCGGGTGGCGGGCGGGACGCCGTTCCTCGCGGCGGCGAACGGGTCGTCGGTCGCCGGCGCATCCCGCGGCCCCCAGGGCGACTTCGTGCGGGTCACCGTGGGCGCGGTGCGCGAGGACCCGGCATCCGTCGCCGACGTGCTCGCGCGTGCGGCCCGGCACCTCGCCGCCGGCGGCTACTGACCGGGGCGCCGCGGCGCGTGCCCGCCATCGGAGTGCGATCTCTGCGGTGGAGCGCGGTTCGGAAGCGCGCTCCACCGCAGAAAGCGCACTCCAACGCGCCCGAACTCACGCCCGCGCCGCGCTCGGCGCCTTCGCGTAGTGATCGGGCGTGATCGTGAGCTCCGCCTGCCCGGCGGTGATCGAACGCAGGTCGAGCACGTACCGCGTGAGCTCCGACTCGGGCACGTGTGCGACGACCCGCGCCCGGCCGTCGGGCGCCGCCTCGGTGGCGCTGACGCGACCTCGACGCCCCGACAGGTCGGTGAGCACCGCGCCCTGAAGGTCGTTCGGCACCGTGACGGTCACGCTCGACACGGGCTCGAGCAGCACCGTGCCGGCCTCGGCGAGCGCCGCCTTCACGCCGATCGAGGCGGCCGTGCGGAACGCCATGTCCGACGAGTCGACCGAGTGCGTCTTGCCGTCGGTGAGCTCCACGCGCACGTCGACGACGGGGTGGCCCTGCGGCCCGCCCGAGGCGAGCGCATCCCGGGCGCCCTTCTCGACCGCCGTGATGTACTGGCGCGGCACCGCACCGCCGGTGACCGAGTCGACGAACTCGAAGTCGCTCCCGGGCGGGAGCGGCGAGACCGTGAGCTGCACGACCGCGAACTGGCCGTGCCCGCCCGACTGCTTCTTGAGCTTGCCCTCGACCGACGCCGAGCCCGCGATCGTCTCGCGGTAGGCGACCGGCGCGGGGCTCGTCGCGACCTTCACGCCGAAGATGCGCGCGAGGCGCTCGACCGCGACCGCGACGTGCGTGTCGCCGAGCCCGCGGAGCACCGTGTGCTCCCCCGCCCGGTCGACCACGAGCGTCGGGTCCTCGGCAGTGAGTCGCGCGAGGGCGACGGGCAGCTTCTCGTCATCCGACTGCGACGCCGGTTCGAGCGCGACCGCGTACACGGGTGGGCGCGGCGGGGTCGGCGCGGGTCGGGCGGTGCCGGTCGGTCGCGACCACAGCAGCGACCCGGACGGCGACCCGGTGAGCTTCGCAACCGCGCCGACATCGCCGGCGGCGAGCGTCCCCGCGGTCACGTGCTCGGCACCGCGCAACCGGAACAGCCCGTGGATCCGCTCGTCCGCGCCGGTCGTCGCGTTCCGCAGCTTGTCACCGGTCCGCAGCGTGCCCGACAGCACCTTGAGCATCGACACCTGGCCGACGAACGGGTCGGCGACCGTTCGGAAGACGTGCACGAGCGTGTCGCCGGCCTCGTTCGGCGCGACCTTCAGCTCCGAGCCCCCGGACCCCTCGCCGACGAGGATGCGCCCGTCGCGTTCGGTCGCGGCGGGCGTGAGTTCGCAGACGAGGTCCGCGACCCGGTCGACGCCCGTGGCGTTCACCCCCGAGCACACCAGCACCGGCACGGCCTCCCCCGCGGCGACCTCGCGTGCGAACGTCCGCTCGAGTTCCTCGGCCGACGGCTCGTCGCCGTCGAGGTACGCCTCGAGCTGCGCGTCGTCGTGCGACACGATGTCCTCCGTCACCTCGACGTGCATCGCGTGCTCCTCGGCCTCCGCCTCCGGCGGGAGCGGCTCATCGTGGTGCGTGCCGTCGCCGTCGTAGACGTGCGCCTCCTCGCTCAGCACGTCCGCGATCGCACGGAACGCCGCTTCCTCGCCGATCGGCAGTTCGAGCGCCCACAGGTGCTCGCCGAACTCGGCGCGCAGCTCGGCGAGGACTCGTCGGAAGTCGGCCCGCGCCTTGTCCTCCTGCGTGACCACCACGACGCGCGGCACGCCCGCGGCGGCGGCCGCATCCCATGCCGAGCGGGTCCCGGCGACGACGCCGTCCACCGCGCTCACCGTGATGAGCGCGACATCCGCCACCGACAGTGCCGCGTCGACGGCGCCGACGAAGTCCGGATGGCCCGGGGTGTCGGCCAGCGTCACCGTATACGGCGTTCCGTCGGGCCCGGTCCAGTCGAGATGGGCCAGCGAGAGCCCGAGGCTCGTGTGCCGGGCGATCTCCTCGGGCTCGTGGTCGCAGACGGTGTTGCCCTGCTCGACGGATCCCGCTCGCGGGATCGCGCCGGCGCGATGCAGGAGCGCCTCCGCGAGTGTGGTCTTGCCCGAACCCGAAGCGCCCACGAGGGCGATGGTCCGGTGGGTCTGGGGCGATGCCGAGTTCATGGGGCCTCCCGCGCCGGTGCGGTTCCGTGCGTCCATCGTCGCGCGCGAAGGCCGCGAGGGGAAGGGGTTCGGGGGTTCCGGTCTCGATACGCGGCCTTCGGCTGCTACTCGACCACCGGAGGTGCCGCGGCCCGCCGCTCGGCCACGAGTGCTCGCGTCGCCGGCGCGATCCGCGCCCCCAGCTCCTCGATCAGCGCCTCGTCGTCGCCGACGACGATGAACGTGTCGACACCGTGCCGGGTGGCCAGGTCGGCGAGGACCTCCGGGTCGGCGTCGCGCGGCCCGACGTTGAGCAGGCGACGGATGCCGCGTGGGTCGCGCCCGGCGGCCACGGCGGCGGCGTCGATGATCGCGTGCCCGGCGTCGAGCGAGTCCGTGCCGTGCTCGAGTCGACCGAACGAGGGGAGCCAGCCGTCGGCGGCGCTCCCGATCAACCGCAGGCCCCGGGGCTTCAGCACGCCGAGCCAGATCGGCATCGGCCGTTGCACGGGCGCCGGCCCGCGCTTCGCGCCGCGGATCGGATAGTGCTCGTGGTGCAGGAACACGCCTCCCGAGGCGTCCGTGTCCTGCAGCTCGCGGATGACGGTGATCGCCTCGCCGAGCGCACCCACCTGCTCGGCGGGCGTGCGACTCGGGGCGCCCATCGCAACCGCGGCGGGCGCGAACCCGCCGGCGCCGATGCCGAGCGCGATGCGGCCACCCGTGAGCAGGTCGAGGGAGGCCGCGGCGCGCGCGAGGACGGCCGGCGGACGCAGCAGCAGGTTGTGCACGTTCGCCGAGATGCGGATGCGGCTCGTGCGCGCACCGACCCAGCTCATGAGCGTCCACGTGTCGAGGAACCGCGGCTGGTACGGATGGTCCTGGAACGTGACGAGTTCGAGGCCCGCGCGTTCGCTCGCGAGCGCGAGCTCGACGGTGTGCTCGGGGTCGAGCGCCGACGGCGTGATGAACGTTCCGAACTCGATGGGGCGGCCGTAGTCGGGCATGCGGCCACGCTACGCGAGACCCGACCTCCTCGCCCGTGCCGCCTCGAGCAGGGCGAGCACCTCCTCGTCGGTCGTCTGGCGGAAGTCGGCATACGCCTGGCCGACCGCCATGAACCAGTCCGGCACCTCGGCCGCCACGACGGCGTCGGCCGACGGCACTCGGGACGCGGCATCCTTCGGCGCCACCGGCACCGCGAGCACCACGAGTCGGGCCCCGCGGGCCCGGGCCACCTCGCACGCGGCCTCGGCGGTCGCACCCGTCGCGAGGCCGTCGTCGACCACGAGCGCAGTGCGGCCGGTGAGCGGCTCGGGCGCGCGGCCGCCGCGCAGCTGCGCGACCCGCCGGTCGAGGGTCTGCTGCTCCTGCCGCTCGACGTCGGCGAACCGACGCTCCGAGACGTGCGCGCGCCGCACGATGGCGTCGTCGACGACGCGCACGCCCCCCTCGCCGATGGCGCCCATCGCGACCTCGGACTGCCCGGGGATGCCGAGCTTGCGCACGACGATCACGTCCAGCGGGGCGCCCAGGCCCTCGGCCACGACCGCCGCGATCGGCACGCCGCCGCGCGGGAGCCCGAGCACGACGACGTCCTCGTCGCGGTACGCCTCGAGCCGCTCGAGCAGGGCGCCCGCCGCATCGGCGCGGTCACGGAACATGTCTCCAGCATGCGCGCGCGAGCGTGACCCCGCGAGGCCGTTGGTCCCCGCGACACCGGTTCGTCGGGTGTCATGCTGGCCGCATGGAAGCCTGGACCACCCGCGGCGACGGCCGCCTGACCGCGACGACGCTGCCCGAGCCCGAGCCCGCCGCCGACGAGCTCGTCGTCGAGGTCGCCGCGTGCGGGGTGTGCCGCACCGACCTGCACGTCATCGACGGCGAGCTCGCGCCGCATCGGATCCCGGTCGTGCCGGGCCACCAGGTCGTCGGTCGAGTCGTCGCGACGGGTTCGGCGGTGCGCCGCACGAACGTCGGCGACCTCGTCGGCATCGCCTGGCTGCGCTCGACGTGCGGCGCGTGCCGCTGGTGCCGGTCGGGGCGCGAGAACCTCTGCCCCGACGCGCGGTTCACCGGCTGGGACGCCGACGGCGGGTACGCGCGCTTCGCGAGCGTGCCCGAGGCGTTCGCCTACGCGCTGCCGCCGGACGCCGACCCGGTCACCGTCGCCCCGCTGCTCTGCGCGGGCATCATCGGGTACCGCGCGCTCCGCCGCGCGAACCTGCCCCCCGGCGGCCGGCTCGGCCTGTACGGCTTCGGGTCGAGCGCGCACCTGACCGCGCGGCTCGCGATGGCGGCCGGCGCGAGCGTCGTCGCGATGACGCGCGGCGAGGCGAACCGGCACCTCGCCCGGGAGCTCGGCCTCGACTTCGTCGGCGACGAGCGCGATGCGCCGCCCGAACCGCTCGACGCGGCGATCGTGTTCGCTCCGGCGGGCGAGCTCGTACCGGTCGCGCTCGAGGCGATGACCCGCGGGGGCACGGTGGTGCTCGCGGGCATCCACATGACCGACGTCCCCGCGATGTCGTACGCCGACCACCTCTTCCTCGAACGCGACCTGCGGACCGTCACGGCGAACACGCGGGCCGACGGCGACGAGTTCCTCCGGCTCGCGCTCCGTCTCGGCATCGCGCCGACGGCAACGGCGTACGCCTTCGAACGAGCGGATGCCGCGGCCGACGACCTGCGCGCCGGTCGCGCGTCGGGCTCGCTCGTGCTCGTGCGCGACACCTGAGGCGCTCGGTGCGCGGCCGGGCGAGACACGCCGCGGCGCTAGCGTGGAACGGTGAAGATCACGGTGCTCGCAGGCGGGGTCGGTGGCGCGCGGTTCGCGCGTGGCGTGCGCGAGGAGGCAGCGCGGCGTTGGCCGGGCGCACCGGGCGCGGAACCCGCCGCCGACGGCACAGCACCGACGTCGGCCGAGATCACCGTCGTCGTGAACACCGGCGACGACCTCTGGCTCTCGGGCGTACGGCTCATGCCCGACTTCGACTCGCTGCTGTATGCCCTCGCGGGAGTGAACGACACCGAACGCGGCTGGGGTCGCGCGGGCGAGTCCGAGCGCGTCGCGGCCGAGCTCCGCGAGTGGGGCGTCGGCTGGCCGTGGTTCACGCTCGGCGACCTCGACCTCGGCACGCACCTCGCGCGCACGTCGTGGCTCCGCGACGGCCTCACGCCGTCGCAGGTCGCCGAGCGGCTCCAGCGGCGCTGGCGTCTCGGCGTGCACCTCGTCCCCGCGACCGACTCCGAGGTCGACACGCACGTGCGCGTCGACCCGGCGCACCCCGACGCCGCGGGCCGCGACGAGCTGCACTTCCAGGAGTGGTGGACCCGCTACCGCGCGTCGATCCCGGCGCTCGGCTTCGAGCAGCGGAACCTCGCCGACGCCCGGCCCGCACCCGGTGTCGATGCCGCGATCGCCGATGCCGACGTCGTGCTCCTCGCGCCCTCGAACCCCGTGGTCTCGATCGGCACGATCCTCGCGGTCCCCGGCATCCGCGCCGCGCTCGCCGCGACCACGGCGCCCGTCGTCGGCGTCTCCCCGATCATCGGCGGGCGCGTCGTCCGCGGCATGGCCGATGCGTGCCTCTCCGCGATCGGGGTGCGAACGGATGCCGCGGCCGTCGCCCGGCACTACGGCACCCGAGCGACGGGCGGCGTGCTCGACGCCTGGCTCGTCGACGAGACGGATGCCGCGACCGTGCCGGGTCTCGTCGGCGACGGGTTCGCCGCGGCATCCGCCCCGCTCTGGATGCACGACCTCGACACGTCGGCCGCGCTCGCGGGCGCGGCGCTCGATCTCGCGGCGGATGCCGCGGCCGGCCCCGCGTCCGCGCCTGCACGACGCACCTGACTCAGCGGCCTCCGCGCGGCACGGGGATCACCGGGCACTCGAAGTAGCGCGTGATCTCGCCGACGACGAGGTCGCCCGCGTCGGCCGCCGCCCATAGCTCGTCGGCGGAGTCGAGTACGCCGTCGTCATCGAGGTCGCCCGAGGCGAGCGCGGCACCGTAGCCGTTCGGCAGGAGCACCTCCGTGATCGCCCAGCGTCCGCCGCGGAACCCGGGGTCGCCGGGTGCCGACGGCGTGACGTTCGCCTGGGTGTCGGCCGGGAAGGCGTAGAGCGGCTGGAACGACGACGCGGGCGCACCCGTCCCAGAGAAGTCGGTCGGCGTGCCGACCGTGCGGTACAGCTCGCCGTCGGCCCAGAACGCCGGCCCGGTGACGTCGGCGGCGTTCGCAGCCGGCGCTGCGACGAGCACCCCGCCGACGGCGAGCGCGGCAGCGACGACCGTTCCGGCGACGGTGCGGATTCGGGTGGTGTGCATGAGGTTCCCCTTCCGTTCGGACCGCCGTACGACGGCCCTCCAGCAGTCAAGGCCGGAGCCGCGCGCGCGGCGACGGGGCAGCGCTGACGGTGCGCTTACCGTCCGCTTACGCGGGGATTACGGCGGGAGCACCTCAGGGGATGTAGTCGACGAGCCCCTGCGGGGCGACGGCGGCGCGGTACCGCTCGACGAGCTCGCGCCATCCGAAGCCTTCCGTGTACTCGTGCTCGTACACGGCCTCGGTGAAGTGCCACAGCAGGTACGGGTGCGCGCCGAGCGCGTACAGCGCGCCGAAGTCGCGTGCGGCGAACGCGGCGCGCTCGACCTCGGTGAGCACGCGGTCGTCGGTCGCACCGGCAGCCGAGCCGCCGCCCGCGAGCCACCGCTTGACGAACGCGGGCGGATCGGCGACGTACTCCGCGACCGTGGCGTCGCCGAGCTCGACCGCCCGGATGAACTTGTCGACCATGTACGCACTCATCAGCGGGTGCTCCAGAGGAAGAACGGACTCGTGGAGAAGCGCGACTCGGGCACGTCGACGAAGTCGGCGGCGCGGCCGCCCATCGCCGCGAGCGCCGCGACCGCGTTCAGGAACTGCGAGGTCATGCTGCCCGCCGCCGTCAGGCGGTCGACGTCACTGCAGACCCGGATCGCGCCGTCGAGATCGCCGTCGCGCATCCATCCGGCGGCCAGGGCGTCGAACTCGGGGTCCGGCGAACCCGCGAACGTGCGCGGGCCGCCCACGTCGTTCGCCATGTGCCCGGAGGTGAGGATCGCGACGCGCGCGTCCGACTCCCAGGCCTCGATCGAGCGGCGCAGGTGCTCCCCCAGCGCGACGAACCGGCGCACCGACGGCACTGGCGGCATCGACGCGTTCGCGTGGATCGGCACGACCGGGAGGTCGAGCTCGGGCCGCACGTACTGGAGCGGGATCACGAACGCGTGGTCGAGGCGCCACTCGAGGCTCACCGAGAAGTCGATCGCATCGGGTTGCACGCTGCGACCGACGATGACGTCGGCGAGCTCGCGGTGGCCGATCACCTCGGCGTACTCCATGCCGAACGTGCGCACCTCGTTCTCCCAGGTGCCGTGGTACGCGTCGGCCTTGCCGATCGCGAAGGCGGGCGAATTGTCGTAGAAGAACTGCCGGAGGTGGTCGGTGCCGATCACGACGAGCACGTCGACCTCGTGCGACGCGACCGCCTCCCTGATGCGGGCGAAGTTCGCCGCGATCGGTGTCAGGTCGTCGGGCACGGGGTCGGCCGCCAAGGTCCGCCAGAGCAGCGGGTTGTGCGGCGTGACCGCTGCGAGCACGAGCTCGGCCATCGGGTTCCCTTCCTACGTCGTCGGGGTCGGATCGAGTTCTCGGGCGGTTCAGATCCCGAACAGTCCGCGGGCGTTCTCCAGCAGGATCTTCCGTCGGGACTCCTCCTTGAACGGCAGCTCGGCGAACTCGTGCATCCACCGGTCGGCGGTCATCACGGGCCAGTCCGACCCGAAGAGCACGCGGTCGGTGATGAGCGAGTCGGCGTAGCGCACGACCTCGGGCGGCAGGTACTTCGGCGCCCACCCCGACAGGTCGAGGTAGACGTTGGACTTGTGCCACACCATTGCGAGGTTCTCGAGGTGCCAGGGCCAGGCGGGGTGCGCGCTGATGATCTTCAGCTCGGGGAACTCCGCGGCGACGTCATCGATGTAGGGCACGGGCCGGGCGTTCTCGAGCCGGTACCCGCCGCCGCCCGGCGTGCCGGCGCCCGCACCGGGGAAGCCCGAGTGGAACATCACGACGAGCCCGAGCTCGGCGCAGGTCTCCCAGATCGGGAAGAACCGCGAGTCGTTGGCGAGGAACTTCTGCCGCGACGGGTTGAGCTCGCCGACGCCCCTGATGCCGTACTCGTCGTGCATGCGCCGGATCTCGGCGATCGCGGCCTCGCCCTTCCACGGGTCGATGCCCGCGAACGCGAGGAACACGTCGGGGTGGTCGGCCTGCGCCTTGCCGAGCAGGTCGTTCGGCGCGCCCTTGATGCCCGACGTCGTCTCGGAGTCCGAGTTCACGATGACGGCCATCATGCGCCGGTCGCGGTACTGGTCGGCCTGCTCGGCGAACGAGACGACGGGGCGCTCGCGGCCGAAGTGCTTCGCCATCTGCTGGTGGCGCGCGCCCATGGCGGCGAGGAACTCCTCGGTCTGCGGATGCGTGTGCACGTCGATCGCGACGAGGTCGTCGGGGCGGGTCATGCGCGAGTCCCTTCTGCTTCGATGACGGATGCCGCGGCGCGGCCGAGCACGTCGGCGTTGCCCTCCCCGAGCCGCGGCGCCGCCCGCAGCGCCGGTCGCCCGCTGGCGTGGAACACGGTGCTCGGAGCGGGCACGCGCAGCGGCGCGCCATCCGGCCCCTCGATCTCTTCGACGAGCCCCATCGAGCCGACCTGCGGGTCGTCGAACAGGTCGGCGACGGTGTTCAGCGGACCGTGCGGGATGTCGTGCGCGACGAGCCGGTCGAGCCAGTGCTGCCGCGGCATCCGCTCGGTGATCGCCTTCAGCTCGGCGTCGAGCTCGTCGTAGTTGCGGACGCGGGCCTCACGGGTCGCGAAGCGCGGGTCGTCCGCGAGGTCGGGTCGCTCGAGCACGTCGAGCAGGCCCGTCCAGAACTTCTCGGGCACCGACATGTGGATGACGAACGCCTTCCCGTCGGAGCCGACGCACGCGTACGCCTGCGCGCGCCGCGGGCGCGAGTCGGGCCCGGCGACCTGCCCGGTCTCGAGGTAGGTGGCCGCGGCCTCGGTGAGGAAGTCGATGAGCGAGCCGACCATCGAGACCTCGACGTGCTCGCCCCGGCCGCCAGGGCGCGCGCTGCGCGCGTGCAGCGCCGCGAGGATCGCCTGCGAGGCGGAGAGGCCCGAGAGCAGGTCGGAGAACGCCGGGCCGAGCGGCCGGAGCGTGTCGGCCGGCACGACCTGGCTGTACATCGCGCCGACCGCCGAGATGACGGTGTCGTAGGCGGGCCGGGCCGAGTACGGGCCGTCGGTGCCGAACCCGGTGATCGAGCAGGTGACGAGCCGCGGGTTCAGCTCGTGCAGCGCGTCGGGGCCGAAGCCGAGCCGTTCGGCCACGCCGGGGCGGAAGTTCTCGATGAGCACGTCGGCGTCGCTGGCAAGTGCACGCAGTGCGGCGAGCCCGTTGTCGCTCTTCAGGTCGAGCGTCACCGCGCGCTTGCCGCGGTTGTACGCCGCGAACTGCGGGCTCATCGCACCGTGGCCCTCCCAGCGCCGCATCGGGTCGCCGTCGGGCGACTCGACCTTGACCACGTCGGCGCCGAGGTCGGCGAGCAGCTTCGCCGCGTACGGGCCGGAGATGTACTGGCCGAGCTCGATCACGCGGATGCCCGCGAGCGGGCCCGCCGGCCGGGCCGGATCGGCCGCGCTGGCGCCGGCCGGGTCGTGCATGCCCTCGTCGGCATTCATCGGGTCTGCTCCTCTCGGTGCTCGTTCCTGAGGTCGTCGGGGCGGGTGTCGAGGACGGTCCATCCGCGCTGCACGAGGACGAGGTGCAGCGGCACGGCCTTCGACACGAGCGAGGTCGTCGGGCATCGCCGCGCAGCCTCGCGAAGCAGCGCCACGGCCTGCTCGGGCGCCGCGTCGTCGTCGATGCGGAGCTCGACCACGAACCAGAGCGGATGCGCCGGCGCACCCTCGACGAGGTGCTCGCCGCGCAGGTCGAGACACGTGCGGACCTCGGCCTCGAGCGAGCGCACCGCGACATCCGCCGCCGCCCAGGTCTTCGCCGCCCAACCGAGCATGCAGAACGCGAGCGAGCTGAGCAGGTACCGCATCGGGCTCGGCGCGGAGTCGTGGCCGCCGCGCTCGGCGGACTCGTCGGACCGGAACGCGTAGCGGGTGCCGTACTGCTCGAACTCCGAGATCGATGCGACGTCGCCCTCGAGGCGCGCGGCGACCCAGGGGCGCATGCGGGCGGATGCCGCGTCGGCGCGGGTCCGTTCGGCGATGCGCTGCAGCGAGGCGCGCAGGCGGGGCCGGTCGATGAGGTCAGCTGACATCGATGATCACCTTGCCGGAGGTCGTGGTGGGGAACTCGCGGTACGCGCGCCGCACGTCGCCGAGCGGGTAGCGCGCGCCGATGCGCGGGCTCACTGCGCCCGCTCGCACGAGGTCGAGTGCACGGCGCACCTGGTCGAGGTCGGCGCTCGCGACGCCGACGAGCCGCTTGCGAGCGAGGTAGAACTCGCGTGCGTCGATCGAGAGCCGGGTGTCGACGGATGCCGCGCAGAACGCCGCGCGTCCGCCCCACCCGAGCGCGGCGATCGCCTGCCCGAGCAGCGCGGCGCTGCCGCTCACGTCGACGACGGCGTCGAAGCGGTCGTCGGGCGCGAGCGCGCCGGCGAGGTCGGCGGCTGGTCCGGTGACGAGCACCCGCACCCCGTCGGGTGCGTCGTCGAGCGGATGCCGCGTGGCCGCGGTCACGTCGGCGCCGTGGTGCACGGCGTACTCGAGGGCCGCGCGGCCCAGCACGCCGCCCGCGCCGGTGACCAGGAGGCGATCACCGGCGCGGACGCCGGCGGCGTCGAACGCGTTGACGACGATGGGGAGGCTGTGCACGGTCGCCGTGGCGACCTCGGCCGGCAGCCCCTCGCGGTCGAAGGCGACCACGGCGGGGACGACGACGAACTCGGCCGCGCCGCCGTCGCGGTGCACGCCCACCACCCGCTGCGCGGGGCAGGTCGACTCGCGACCCTCGGCGCAGGCGGCGCAGCGACCGCAGGGGATGTTCGGCTTGATGACGACGTGCTCGCCGACGCGACGCGCGTCGACGCCGTCGCCGACGGCGACGATCACGCCGGCGGGGTCGATGCCGAGGATGCGGGGGAGCTTGGCGGCGGCGCCCGGGCCGTGCCCGGCGATGACGTTGAGATCGAGCTGGTTCACGCCCACGGTCTCGACGCGGATCAGCACCTCGCCCGCGCCCGGCTCGGGAACGTCGACGTGCGCGACGTCGAGTCCGTCGAGGCCATGGGCCTGGAGGAGGGCTGCGCGCACGGTTCGCCTCGTTTCCGATCGTCGCGGCATCGCTGCCGCTTTGGATACCGTATCCAAAAATGCACCAGTTCGTCCAGACCGAGATGGAACCCATCGTCCCCCGAAGACGTTCGTCAGGAAACCGTGGACAGCTGTGCTCATTTTGGATACGGTATCCACCAATTCGCGAGAGGCTCCGCTCTCCGCGGGACGCCGACCGCGAGTCAACCCGCCAAGAATGGAGAGTCATGCGCAGATCCATCCCTCGCTCCGGCCTCGCCGTGGCCGCCGGCCTGGCAGTGTTCGCACTGCTCACCGGCTGCGCCGCGAGCGACCCCGCAGCAGGAAACGACAGCGACCCCGCCGAGCTCGCCGACGGCGAACCCGGCGAGGCGGAGGACACTGACCTCACGGTGGCCATCCCCTTCCCCGACGTCACCATGTACTCGATGTACGTGCTCGCGACCGACCTCGGCTACTACGAGGAGGAGGGCCTCACGGTCGAGGTCATCACGGCCGACAACGTCACCGCGGCCGTGGCTTCCGGCAGCGCCGACATCGGCGTCGAATCGACCGGCACCGTCATCGAGGCGATCCGGGGCGGCGTGGAGGTCGACCTCGTCTCGGGCCACTACTGCCGGCAGAACTTCGACTTCGCGGTGCAACCCGACATCGACTCGGTCGAGGACCTCGAGGGAACTTCGATCGTCCTCGCCGGCACGCCCGGCGACCCGGCCGAGTTCCAGCGGGCCCGCGTACTCGCCGAGGAGGGCTGGGACCTCGAGGGCGTGAACGTCGAGGTCGTCTATCCCGGCCCGGGCTCGGAGTCGTGGACGGAGTTCTTCGTGAACGACCGCATCACGCTGCAGCCGTTCTACGGCGACGACCGCCCCGCGCTCGAGGAGGCCGGCGCGAAGTTCCCGGTGGAGGCGCTCCGCAACTGGGCGAACGACGTCATGGTCGCGGGCAGCGGCTACGTGCAGGAGAACCCGAACACGCTCGTGCGATTCCTGCGGGCGACGCTGAAGGCCGTCGACTTCATGACGGCTCCGGCGCCGGGCGAGTTCCCCGACAACGTCAGCGAGGTGCTCGACATCTACGAGGCGAACGACTTCGACGTCGAGGCGCTCCGCGGCTCCGACAGCCCGTGGGTGCTCGACGGCCACCTGGCGTGCCAGAACCTCTACTTCGACACCGAGGCCTGGGACACCACGGTCGAGACGCAGAGCCTCGAGCCGATCGAGTTCGACGAGTCGCAGCTGGTCTACCTCGAGAAGGCGCAGGAACTCCTCGGCCTCGACAACGCCGGCCCGGAGGAGCTCCCCTACCCCTGACCCGTTCCACCGGTGCCCTGGGTCGGCACCACGACGGGCCCTCGCCGCAGCGCATGACGGCGGGGGCCCGTCGCATGCCCGGCGGCGGTCACAGGTCGCGCCCCGGATCGGGCTCTGATGTGATCTCTCAGGTCGGGTGGAAAGGTATGCGCGGTTCACCTTTCCACCTCCGCTCGAGGCAATGGCTCGCGCCGGGATTGCAGGTCCGTTCGATGCCGGACGCGTTCGGCGGCGATCGGGTGGGCGGGCGCGGCCCGCGAGCATTCCGGATTACGTGTTGCCGTCGCGCAGCGACCGAGTTTCGCTCTCGAGCGCTGCCACCATGCGGTCGAGGTAGGCGGCGATGGCGGCCTGCTCGGCTGGCGTGTATTCGCTGATGAGGTGTCCGAGCGCCGCGCCGAGACTGCGGTAGGCGGCGTCAAGGGTCGGGTGCGCCGGTTCGGAGGCTCGCACGATCGCGCGACGGCGATCGGCCGGGTCGACTTCCCGGGAGATGTGACCGTCGGCGGAGAGGCGGCCGATGAGTGCGGTGACCGCGGCGCCGGTCAGTCCGGTCCGTTCTGCGAGGTCGGTGGCACTGAACGGCCCGTCGCGCCTGATGAGGTCGAGTGTCTTGAGGTCGGCCGCGGAGAGGCCGACGGTGTCGGCGACAGCCTGATGGAAGAGCACGATCGCCGTGCTCAGCCTGCCGCCGAGGTCGTTGCCGGCGACGCCTGATCCGTCTCGGGTTGACATCAACTTCCACTTTACTTAGATTGATCGAACTAATATGTTTCGAGCAATCTAAGTAAATCAGGAGCGCCATGATGCCCGCCACCCACGCAGGTCCGACCGAGCAGATCACCGCCGTTCTTGATTCCCTCGAAGCCGCGTGGGCCTCCGGAGACTGGGCCGCATATGCCGCCGTACACGCCGATGACGCCACCTACGTCGCATACGACGGCACCGTGATGATGGGAAGACAAGCCATCGCCGACGGTCACCGTCCCCTGTTCGAAGGCATCATGCGCGGCTCGCGACTCGTCACAGTAGATCGACTGGTCAAGCTCGTCACCGCCGACACGGCTGTCGTCGTGCAGCGCGCCGGAATCGTGATGCGTTGGCAACGCGGTGCAGAGATGCCCGCACGGAAGCGACTGTCAACCGCGACAACGCATCTCCATCGCGGACCGAACGGCTGGCAGGTGAGCGCGTTCCAGAACACCCGCTTCCGGCCCTGGGTTGCCACCCTCGCCGGTCGAATCTTCGCGCGCGGGTCGGCGATGCCGCCCGCGGAGACGCTGATCGCCGAATGACCACCCGCAGACGCAATCGCTCTGCGCCTCCGCGTCAGACCGGCCGCGTTCGACTTCGGCAGGTCGGTGCTGTTGGTACTCGAGGCAGCGCACCGCCGATCCCTCAGAGGCGAGCCCGCCACGCGGTTGTCGTCAGGATTGGCGGGTGCGGACGACGCTGCACCCGCCAATCCTGACGACGACCACATCCGGGCCACGTGCGGCGGCGCCCAGAAGACGGTCGGCCAGCGGATGAGAATCGGGGTGATGTGCGCCGTGAACGCGGCCTCCGCCGGATTCCCATGCACGGAGATGTGCCCGCCGCCCGAGAACCGGTCGATGAGTGGGCGGCCGAGGTTCTTCGCCGCGAAGGGCTCTGCGCGAGCGCAGTCCCGTACGACCCGCCCGATTCCGGTCTCAGTGAGGGCACCCCATCTGACGCAGACCTGGCCGCGACCCGAGGCTCCGGCGCAGAGAGCCGGCCCCCGTCATCGCGCATGAGACGGGGGCCGGCGGTCTGGGGGCAGGCGAGCGGACGTCTCAGCCGCTCCGCGGAGCGGCGGGTTCGGGCGGGGAGGCGGGAGCCGCGGCATCCGCGCGGGTCGGCACGGCAGCGATCGCCTCGATCTCGAAGCGGTACTCGGGGCCGGCGAAGCCGGCGACCTGCACGAGCGTCGAGACGGGGAAGTCGTGCGTGAAGTAGCGCGCGCGGATCTCGCGCACGTCGTCGCGCACGAGCCGGAAATCGTCGCGCACGAACACGTTGACCTTCACGACGTCGGCGGGAGTCGCGCCCGCGGCATCCAGCACGGCGGCGAGGTTCGCGAAGGCGAGCTCGACCTGCTCGCGGGTGTCGGCCGGCATCGTGCCATCCGCTCGCATGCCGATGATGCCGCTCACGAACACGAGGTCGCCGCCCGAGACCCTGATGGCCTGGCTGAAGTCCGCCGTCGGCGGGTAGACGCCCACGGGTTCCACGATCTGCTTCTGCATGCGCGAGTCCCTACGACGCCCCGACGATCTTGCGATCGTCGTACCAGGGTGCGAGCCGACGCCTGAGCGTCGAGATCAGCCACAGCGTCAGGTTCGCGATGATCACCATCACGATGACCATGGCGATCGCCTCGGCCATCATGAACTGGTACGCGGCGAACTCGAGCAGGTGGCCGAGGCCGCCCGTGCCGCCGAGGAACTCGCCGAGCACCTCGCCCGTGAACCCGAGCGCCGCGCCGCGCTGGATGCCCGACAGGCTGTACGGCAGCGTCGCGGGGAAGATCACCTTCCAGCCGAGGGAGACGCCGTTCACGCCGAACACGCGGCCGGCGCTCACGAGCGACGGGCTCACCGTGACGGCCCCCTCCATCGTGTTCAGGATGATCGGGAACACCGCGAGCAGGAACACCAGCGCGATCTTCGACTCGTTCCCGAGCCCGAGCACGAGGATGAACAGCGGCGCGAGCGCGACCTTCGGCGTCGAGTACAGCAGCCAGAGGAACGGCGCCACGGTGAAGCGCAGCACGGGCGACCAGCCGACCGCGAGGCCGACGACCACGCCGACGACGATCGCGAGCGCGAGGCCGATCAGCAGGTTCCCCATGCTGTACACGAACGCCTCCCAGAACTCCGGTTCGCCGAGCAGCCGCACGAACGCCGCGATGATCTCCGTCGGCGGCGGCAGGAAGGCGGCGGGCACGAGCTGGAGCCAGCTCACCGCGGCCTCCCAGACGAGCAGGATGGCGGCGACGACGCCGACGAGCAGCCACGCCCACCGGCCCTCGCCCGAGCGGATGACCCGACGCGGACGGACGATCCGGTTCGTCCCGGTCGCTGAGGTGACGCTCATCGGCTGCCCTTCCTCGTCCACGGCGCGACCCATCGCTCCACGAGGGTCACCACCTGCGTCATGCCGACGCTCCACACCACCACGAGCGCGATCGCCGCGAACGCCTGGTCGGTCTGGTACGTGTTGGCGGCGCGGATGATGACCGCGCCCATGCCCTGCGCCGAACCCGTGAGCTCGGCGACGACCATGCCGATCGTGGCGAGCACGACCGCCTGCCGGAGCCCGGCGAAGAGGAACGGCACGGTCGACGGCAGGTACACCGACCGATACAGCTGGAACCGGCTCGCGCCGAACACCGCGCCGGCGCGCACGACCGACGGGTTGGTCGTGCGCATGCCCGCCGCGACGTTCAGCAGGATCGGGAAGACCGCGCTGATCGCGACGAGGAAGATCACGGGGCCGATGCCGAACCCGAACCACGCCTTCGCGAGCGGCTGGTAGGCGATCGTCGGCGTCGCGTAGATCGTCCACGCGATCGGCCCGACGACCCGGTCGACCGGGAGCGACGTGCCCATCAGCAGGCCCAGCGGGATCCCGATCGCGACCGCGATCGCGAAGCCCGTGAGCCACGCCTTCAGCGACACGAGCGCGTTCGTCGCAAGCACCCCGCTCGACCACAGCTCGAGGAAGCCCTGCCAGATGGCCGACGGCGGCGGGAAGAAGACCGGGTTGATCCAACCCAGCACGCCGACGACGAGCTGCCAGAGCACGAGCATCACGACGACCTCGGCGGCGAGCACGAGCGCCTTGCCGCGCGTGCTCAGACCCGCGAGCCACGCCCCGATGCCACCGCGGCCGAGATTCGGCCCCGAAGCGAGGAACGTGCTCACTTCGACACCGCCGCCGCGGTCGCCTCACCCTGCAGCGCGTCCCACAGGTGGTCGCGGAGTTCGAGGAAGCGCGGGTCGCTCTGGATGCTGCGCTCCGACCGCGGACGCGCGAGGCCGGTGTCGATGACCTCCTTGATCGCGCCCGGATGGCTCTTGAACACCACGATCCGGTCGCCGAGCAGGATCGCCTCCTCGATCGAGTGCGTGATGAACAGCACCGTCTTGCCGGTCGCGGCGATCAGCTTCTCGATCTCGGCGCGCATGACCTCGCGCGTGAGCGCGTCGACCGCGCCGAGCGGCTCGTCCATCAGCAGGATCCGCGGCTCCGCGACGATCGCGCGGGCGAGGCCGACTCGCTGCTGCATGCCGCCCGAGAGTTCGCGCGGGTACGACTGCTCGAAGCCGCTGAGCCCGACGAGTTCGATGGCCTCCTGCACGCGGTCGCGCCATCCGCTGCCCTTCAGGCTCTTCTGCATCTCGAGCCCGAACCTCACGTTGTCGAAGACCGTGCGCCACGGCAGCAGCGCGTAGTCCTGGAACACGACCGCCCGGTCGGGGCCGGGGCCCGTGACCGGTTCCCCGGCCACGAGCACCCGCCCCGCACTGGGCTTCACGAGCCCCGCGATCACGTTCATGAAGGTCGTCTTGCCGCAGCCCGACGGGCCGAGCACGGTCACGAACTCGCCCTCGCGGACGTCGAGGTCGACGCCCTCGATCGCGACGAGCTTCTTCCCGGTCCGGGCGACGTCGTAGCTGACGCCCAGGTCGCGCACCGAGATCAGCGGGGCGACGGATGCCTCGCCGTCGGCCCCCTCGGCCGGCTCGATGGTGGTCGTCATCGCAGTCCCCTCTCCCATGTCCACGGGGCACCCTCGATCAGGTCAGCGCCGGCTCGGCGGCACGTTCGCGCATCTTCGGCAGCACCTCGGTGCCGAGCAGCTCGATCTGCTCGAAGAAGCGGTCGAACTTGAACCGGAAGTCGAACACCAGGTGCTCGGTGCCGATCGCCTCGAACTTCCTGAGCTCCTCGACCGCTTCATCGGGGTCGCCGACGATGAGCTGGCCCTCGAGGTCCTCGACGGTCTCGAACGTACCCGAGGGCGGCTTGACCGCGAACTTGGCCTTGTTCGCCCACGCGAGCAGGCCCGGGATGTTCACGTGCTTCAACGCCTCCTCGCGGGTCTCCTCGATGGAGGTCGGCGGGATCACCGACACGGTCGGCATCGGGCGGCCCGAGGCATCCGTCAGCTCGCGCATGTTGGCGATGCGCTTCTCCATGGTCGCGAGCGAGATGCGACCGGGCATCCAACCGTCGGCGTACTCGGCGGCGAGGCGCGCCGAGCGCGGCGTGGCGCCGCAGTACCAGAACGGCACGCGCCCGCCGACGGGCTTCGGCTCGATGGTGACGTTCTCGAACGAGAAGATGCCGTCGTCGTAGGTCACGTCGTTCTCGGTGAAGACGCGCTTCAGGATCTCGGCGTTGGAGCGCACCGCCTCGACGCGGTCGAGGTCGCCCCAGCCGATCGCCTCGAACTCGTGGTCGAACGTGCCGGCGCCGAAGCCCAGGATGAGCCGCGGCCCGACGAGCTGCGTGATCGTGCCGGCCATGAGCGCGGTCACGAGCGGGTGCCGGAACGGGATGAGCGAGCCGGTGCCGAGCTCGAGCTTCTCGGTGACCGCCCCGATCGCGGTGAGCGTCGTGAGCGCGTCGTAGAACGTGCGGTTGGGCTTCTCCATCTCGCCGTGCGGCTCGAACACGAGGTGGTCGCGCACCCACACCGAGTCGAAGCCCATCTTCTCCGCGAGCTGCGAGCCCTCGAGCAGCTTCTCGCGGCTCGCCTCCTCGCCGAAGTGCGGCAGCAGCAGTCCGAATTTCATCGCCATGTCAGTTCCCTTCCGTTCCGGCCGTCTCGGCCGGGATGTCGGCCGGCGCGGCCGCGAGCTTCCCGTATCCGGGTTCGCCGACGACGGCGCCGTCGGCGTAGACGTCCCGGCCGCGCACGAGGGTGCGCTCGATCCGGGTGCTGATGGTGCGGCCGTCGTACGGCGTCCAGCCGATCTTCGACAACACGTCGTCGTTCGTGATCGTCCACTCGTGCTGCATGTCGGCGATCACGATGTCGGCGTCGGCGCCGACCTCGATCGCGCCCTTCACGCCGGCGAGGCCGAACTTCTCGGCCGGGATGCGCGCGACCATGTCGACCGCGCGTCCGAGCGCGAGCTCGCCGCGGTTCACGGCGTCGAGCATGAGCTCGTAGTAGTACTGGATGCCCGGCGTGCCGGTGTGGGCGCTCCACATCTCGGTCCAGCCGATCTCCTTCTCCTCGCGCGTGTGCGGCGCGTGGTCGGAGCTCGCGATGTCGATCGTGCCGTCGCGCATGCCCTCCCAGATCGCGGTGCGGTTGTCGTCGGGCACCCAGTACGACAGCGCGTACGGGCCGAGGGTCTCGACGTCCTTCCACGTCGAGAGGAACGGCGCCCAGTGGTTGACCTCGCACGTGACGTCGATGCCGGCGGCCTTCGCGCGGCGGACCGCCTCGATCGAGCGGCGCGTCTGGATGTGGGCGATGTGCACGGGACATCCGGATGCCTCGGCGAGGCGCAGGATCACGTCGATCGCGGTGTCCCAGATGACGCCCTCGCGGGCGGCGTACGCCGACGCGTAGCCCTGCGGCGTGTTCTCGCCTCGCGCCAGGACCTCGCCCTCGATGTAGTCCATGAGCGCCTGGTCGTGCGGGTGCACGATGAACCGCTTGCCGGTGCCGGCGATGCGGTCCATGATCTGCAGCAGGTGGCCGTGGTCGTGGATGCCGGTGCCTGCCGGGTGCGGGTAGGTGCGACCGGTGTCGACGACCATGTAGATCTTGTAGGCGTTGATGCCCATCTCGGCCATGGGCACGATGTCGTCGAACTTCGTCGGCGCCGGGTTGTGGTTCCAGTCGACGATCGAGGTCGACGCGTACCGCTCGAACACGTCGGTGAGCGTCTCGACGTCGACGGTCGGCGGGTTGAGGTTCGGCATGCCGAAGATGGTCGTCACGCCGCCGGCGGCGGCCTGCCGCGTGGTCGTGAGGATGTCGTCCTTGTGCTCGTAGCCGGGCTCGCGGGTGTGCACGTGGACGTCGACCATGCCGGGCAGCACGAGCCGCCCGGTCGCGTCGATCGTGCGGGTGGCGTCGACCGCGACGCCGGGCGCGACGAGGCCGGCGATCCGGCCGTCGTCGACCAGCAGGTCCGCGGTGGTGGGGCCGGACGGCGTCACGACGACGCCGCCGGCGATTCTCAGGTCGATGGTCACTGCGGTGCCTCCATGCGGTCGATCGACTCGCCCTGGCCGGGCGAGCGGGTGGTGCGGACGTCGACGTGGCTCGGACGCACGTAGCGGTCGAGCCAGTCGACGATCAGCGGGGTGGTCTGCTCCCAGTAGCGGTCGTACGCGGCGTAGTGGGTGGTGTGCCGCTGCATGAGGAGCTGCTTGGGGCCGCGGGCCGCGGCGTACAGCCGCTCCGCGTGGTCGGTCGGCGTGGTCGCGTCGCCCTCGACGCCGATGACGAGGAGGGGCGTGGTGAGCCGGGCCGCGGCGTCGATCGGCCGGTAGCCGAGGATCTCCTCGGCGCACGAGAGCGGGATGGCACTCGGGATGCGGTCGTCGACATCGGCCTTGATCGTCGTCGCGCGCCGCTCGGGCGTCGGGACCATGATCTCCTCGCGCGGGTGCACGAGCCGGCCCTCGCCGGTCGTGACGCGCTGCCGGCGGTCGGCCTCGAGTCCGGCGAGGAACGCGAGCCACTCGTGCTCCTGCCGCATGCGGTGCAGCCAGTCGGTGCCGTCGGCGACGGGCACCTGGCTCACGGCCGCCTTGACGCGCGGGTCGGCGTCGGCGAGGAGCACCGCGTTGCCGCCGCCCGTGCCGCCCGTGCCGAAGACGCCGATGGCGTCGGCGTCGACGTCGTCGCGCGTGGTCAGGTAGCTGACCGCGTTGACGAGGTCCTGCAGCTGCCGGGCGGGGGAGAGGATGCCGCGGTCGCCGCCCGAGTCGCCGAAACCGCGGTAGTCGAAGACGAGCACGGCGAAGCCGGCGGCGACGAGGGCCTCGTGATAGCGGACGTAGAGCTTGGCGTCCTTGAGACCGAGCCATCCGGGGCCCTGGACGATGGCCCGGTACGGGCCCGGCTCATCGGGGGTGCGCCAGAGTCCCGCGAGGCGGTCTCCCTCGCTGTAGAACTCGACCGGTGTCGTCTGCATGGATGCGACGTCCTTCCGTTGAACGCTGCGACGCGTGGTTCGGGTGGATTCCTGCACCCGTGATTTGGATCATGCACCATTTTGGATCCAGAATCCAGTATTGAATCCATTTCCACCGCGTGGAATGATGACGAGTGACCGCCGGTTCGGATTGACCGGTCGGGCCGGCCCGGGATTGGGCCGCGAGTCGCCGACGTTCGTCGGATCACGCACGCACACCGTCCCGGAGGCCCCATGTCCAGGTTCACGAACCCCCGCTCCCGTGCCGCGCGCGTCGTCGCGCCCCTCGCCGCCGCGGCATCCGTCGCCCTGCTCGCCGCCTGCGCGTCGACCGCGAATGCCGGTGGCGCCGACGCGAGCGACGACCAGGGTGCCGCCGCGTCCGGCTTCCCCGTCACGGTCGACAACTGCGGTACCGAGGTCACCTTCGACACCGCGCCCCAGCGCGTCGTCACGATCAAGTCGTCGACGCTCGAGCTGATGCTCGCGCTCGGCCTCGAGGACCGCATCGTCGGCGCCGCGTTCACCGACGGCCCCGTGCCCGACGAGTTCGCCGACGCCGCGGCCGGCATCGAGAGCCTCTCCGACAAGGTGCCCTCGCAGGAGGCGACCCTCGCCGCCGAGCCCGACCTCGTCTTCGCCGGGTGGGAGTCGAACCTCAGCGCCGAGGGCGCGGGCGACCGCGCGACGCTCGAACAGCTCGGCGTGCACACCTACGTCGCGCCCGCCGCCTGCAAGGCCGAGGGCTACATGCCCGACCCGCTCACCTTCGACGCCGTGTTCGCCGGCTTCGAGGAGGCGGGCGAGATCTTCGGCGCGACGGATGCCGCGGCCGACCTCGTCGCGGAGCAACGGGCCGAGCTCGACGCGATCGAGCCGAACGACGACGGGCTCTCCGCCCTGTGGTACTCCTCGGGCGACGATCAGCCGTTCGTCGGCGCCGGCATCGGCGCACCCCAGATGATCATGGAGGCCGCCGGCCTGACGAACGTCGCGGCCGACGTGCACGACACCTGGACCTCGCTCTCGTGGGAGGCGGTCGTCGACGCGAACCCCGACGTGATCGTGCTCGTCGACGCCGCCTGGAACACCGCCGAGGCGAAGATCGAGCGCCTCGAGGCGAACCCCGCGACGGCCGCGATGCCCGCGGTGCAGCAGGGTCGCTACGTCGTCGTCGACTTCCCGTCGACCGAGGCCGGCGTCCGCAATGTCGATGCGGTCGCCTCGATCGTGGAGCAGCTCGGGGCGCGCTGATGACGATGCAGGCGGGCAGGGCGACGGATGCCGCGGGGCGGCCCGTCGAGCCTGCCCGCCGTGCCCCGGACCGGAGCGCGCGGCGCGCGGGCACGGCGACCGCGGTCGGCGTCGGCGGCGCACTCGTCGCGCTGCTCGCGGCATCCGTCGTGCTCGCCGTGACGATCGGGCCGGCCGGGCTCGCCCCCGGCGACGTGCTCGCGTCGATCGCCGCGCACCTCGGACTCGGCGAACCGACGCTGTCGCCGCTCCGCGACGCCATCGTCTGGGAGCTGCGCATGCCGCGCGTGCTCACGGCGGCCGCGGTCGGCGCCGGGCTCGCCATCTGCGGCGTCGTCATGCAGGCGCTCACGCGCAACCCGCTCGCCGACCCGTACCTGCTCGGCCTCTCGTCGGGCGCGTCGGTCGGCGCGGTGATCGTGCTCGTGCTGGGGATGGCCGTCGCCCTGCCGGTCGCGGCATTCGCGGGCGCCCTCGCGGCACTCGCCGCGACGCTCGGGCTGGCGCGCGCGGCCGGTGGACTCAGCCCGACCACCACCGTGCTGGCCGGCCTCGCGGTGTCTGCCGTGTTCGGCGCCGTGACGAGCCTCGTCATCTTCTGGAGCGCCACGACCGACAGCTACCGCGAGATCCTCAACTGGCTGCTCGGCTCGCTCGCCGGCGCGGGCTGGCCGGCCGCGGCCCTCGCGGGCGCCGCGATCGCGATCGTCGGCCTGCCCCTGCTCGCGACCGGGCGCACGCTCGACGCGTTCGCGTTCGGCGACACCGCGGCATCCGCCCTCGGGGTGCACGTGCCGCGCACGCGCGCGCTGCTGCTCGTCGCGACCGCGCTGCTCACCGGCGCGCTCGTCGCGGTCAGCGGGGCGATCGGGTTCGTCGGGCTGATCCTGCCGCACGCGGTGCGGCTCGTGGTCGGCTCGCGGCACCGCGCGCTGCTGCCGCTGTCAGCGCTCGCGGGGGCGGTCTTCCTGGTCTGGGTCGACACCGGTGCCCGCACGCTGTTCGACCCGCGCGAGCTGCCGGTCGGCATCCTGACCGCGCTCGTCGGCGGGCCGGTCTTCGCGGCGCTGCTGCTGCGCGCTCGGAGGACGTCGTGAGCGGCGGGCCCGGCACCGGCCTCGAGGGCTCGCGCGTCTCGTTCGCTCGCGGCTCGCAGCTCGTCGTCGACGGCGTCGACATCACGGTGCCGCGCGGCGCCGTCGGGGCGCTCCTCGGCCCGAACGGCGCAGGCAAGTCCACCCTCCTGCACCTCCTCGCCGGCGTGGAGCGCCCAGAGGTCGCCGCGCTCACGCTCGACGGCGACGACCTGGTGTCGCTGCGGCGACGCGAACGCGCCCGGCGCATCGCGCTCGTCGAGCAGGACGCGCAGGCACCCGACGGCCTCGGCGTCGATCACGTCGTCGGCCTCGGACGAATCCCCCACCAGTCGGCGTGGGGCGGCGACTCGACCCGCGACCGCGAGATCGTCGCCCGCGCGCTCGACGCGGCCGACGCGACGGCGTTCGCCGGCCGTCGCTACGACGAGCTGTCCGGCGGCGAGCGCCAGCGCGTGAACCTCGCCCGCGCGCTCGCGCAGCAGCCCGAGCTGCTGCTCCTCGACGAGCCGACGAACCACCTCGACATCCGCGCCCAGCTCGCGACGCTCGGGTTGCTCCGCCGCCTCGCCGACGACGGCCTCAGCGTGCTCGCCGCGCTCCACGACCTCTCGCTCGCCGCGTCGTACGCCGACCACGTCGTCGTCCTCGCCAACGGCGTCGTCGTCGCGGCCGGCGATCCGGCCGACGTGCTCACCCCGCCGCTCATCCGCGCCGTCTGGGGCGTCGAGGCGAGCGTGCTGCGTCATCCGTCGACGGGTCGGCCGCTGCTCGCGTTCACCCCCGCGGATGCCGTGCTTCCCGTGCCCGCGGCGGAGTAGGCGACGCCGCACGCCCGTGGCCGCAGCCGGCAACCCCGGTTCACAGGAGTTCCGGCGATGTACAGGACCGATCCGCGCTCGGCCTCCTGCAGATCGTCGGTTCTCCTGCGAACCTCCGGCGACCGCAGCACGACCCGCACGACCCGCACGACCCGCCGCACACGTCGAGCGGATGCCGCGGAGCGGCCACCGGCGTAGCGTGGCCGTCATGGCACAGGTGACCGAGGACCGCCGAGCCCTGCTCGAGTCCGTCGCAGAGGAGTTCCTGCACAACTCGTGGCGCGCCCGCCGGCTCGTCGCCGTCGAGGGGGAGTCCGGCGCGCCCGCCGCGCGCTTCGCCGACGACCTCGCGGGCGTCCTCGCCGACCGCGGACAGCAGGTCGCACGCGTCTCGGTCGGCGACGTCGACGAGGCGGCGCTCCGCGCCGAGACCGTCGAACCGTTCCGCGCCGGCACGTTGCCGGGCGCCGAGGGCGACGACGCCGTGCTCGTCGTCGACGGCCGACGCCTCCTCAACGACGCCGTTCGCGGCATCTGGCACTTCACCGTGTGGACGCTCGCGGGCGACGAACTCCCCCACTCCGGCACGAACGTGATCGTCGACCTCACCGACGAGTCGGCGCCCACCCGCTACTTCTACGACCTCTGCAAGCTCCCGCCGAGCATCGGCGAGCGCCGGGCCGCCGCGCCGGAGGCCCGGGCATGAGCGCCCGCGGCATCGCCGGAGGCCCGGGCATGAGCGCCCGCGGCATCGCCGTGACCACGGCCGACGAGCTCGAGGCGATCATCGGCGAGCCGACCCGGGCCGCGGCGGAGAAGACGCGGCATCGGCTCGGCGAGATCGATCGCGAGTGGCTGGCCGCGGCATCCCTCGCCTTCGTCGCGACGAGCGACGAGCACGGCGACCTCGACGTCTCGCCCAAGGGCGACCCCGCGGGGTTCGTGCACGTGCTCGACGACGCGACCATCGCGATCCCCGAGCGACCGGGCAACCGACGGGCCGACGGCTTCCACAACGTGCTGCGGAACCCGCATGTCGGCCTCATCTTCGTCGTTCCGGGACGCGGCGACACGCTCCGCATCAACGGTCGCGCGACGATCGTGCGCGACGCACTGTTCTTCGACGACCTGGTCGTGAAGGGGCACCGCCCGGCGCTCGCGCTCGTCGTCGACATCGACGAGGTGTTCTTCCACTGCTCGAAGGCGTTCCTGCGCTCGCAGGCGTGGAAGCCCGAGACCTGGGCGCCGGACGCCGTCCGCCGGCGTGCGCTCATCGCCAAGAGCCTCGAACGGCCCGAGGCGGATGTCGCCGAGCTCGACGAGTACTACGGCCCGTCGTACGCCGAGCGCATCTACGGGTAGGCGAGGCGGCGCCATCCGCGTGCGCGGGGGCCGACCCCGTTACGACAGGATGTCGCGGGTCGCGAAGCGCCACGCGGCGAGGCCGCCGAATACGGCGATCCACGCGGCCTGCAGCAGCGCGTTGTCGGCGAACGACGCCCACGACGGGGGCGATCGCAGCAGGTCGGCGAAGTCGAACCAGCGGTCCGAGAACAGGAACGGGTGCGCCCATTCGAGCTGCGGGATCGCACCGACGATCTGCGCGACCACCGCCAGGATCGCGGTCGCGGCCATCGCCCCGACCGGCACGACCGTGAGCGTCGAGGCGAAGAGGCCGATCGCCGAGAGCCCGAGCATCGAGACGGCGACGTACGCGCCGATCGCGAGCAGCCGCGCGAGCCCCTCGCCGACCGGGATCTCGCCGCCGGAGAGCAGCGTGACGGGGCCGATCGGGAAGAGCGCCCAGCCGACGAGCGTGCCGACGACGACGACCGTCAACGCGGCGACGACGCAGAAGACCGCCGCGACCGCGTACTTCACGGCGAGCAGCCGCAGGCGCCCGGCGGGCGCGATGAGCAGGTAGCGCAGCGTGCCGAGGCTCGCCTCGCCCGCGATCGTGTCACCCGAGACGACCGCGACGGTGAGCGGCAGGAACAACGGCGTCGCGACGACGAGCGCGGTCACGCCGACGAACAGTCCGTTGCCGGCGACCTGGTCGAGGAAGGCCGGTCCGCGCCCCGGCCCCGAGGGAGCAGCGATGCGGATCGCGACGGCGATGAGGATCGGGATGAGCGCGAGCGCCGCGAGCATCGCCCAGGTCCGCCAGCGACGGAAGAGCGTCGCGGTCTCGGAGGCGAGGAGGGACGGGAGGCCGCCGCCCCGGCGCGTCGGGTCCCCGCCGGCCGCCGCGGCGCCGACGACGGTCGTGGCCGTCGCGGCTTCAGGCGACGACATCGAACCCCTCCCCGGTGAGCTCGACGAAGCGTTGTTCGAGGCTCGTGCGCCGCACCGCGAATCCGCGCACGCGCACGCCGTCGCGGACGAGCGCCGCGACGATCGCCTCGGCGTCGGGCGGGTGCTCGCCGAGCTCGGCGGTCACGACGGCGTCGGGGTCGGGGGCGGCGACGGATGGCTCGGGCTTGTCGCCCGCGTGCGACCCGCCGGGCTCCGACGAGACCGCCGCCGCGGCATCCGTCGCCAGGCCCAACCCGGCCAGGACGGCCCGTGCCTCCCCGGGATCGGGCGTGACGACCTCGACCCGCGAGGCGCCCGTGCGCCGGAACTCGTCGAGCGTGCCCTGCGCCACGAGCCGCCCGGCGCTCATCACGCCGACGTGCGTGCACAGCTGCTCCACCTCGGCGAGCAGGTGGCTCGAGACGAACACCGTCGTGCCGTCGGCCGCGAACGAGCGGATCAGCGACCGGACCTCGCGCGTGCCCTGCGGATCGAGCCCGTTCGTCGGCTCGTCGAGCACGAGCAGGTCGCGCGGCATGAGCAGGGCGTTCGCGAGTCCGAGTCGCTGCTTCATGCCGAGCGAGTAGGCGCCGGCCTTCTTGCGCGCCGCGTGCGAGAGGCCGACCCGGTCGAGCGCAGCGGCCACGCGTGCGGCCCGGGTCGACGGCGGCGCATGCCGGTCGGCGGCATCGAAGCGCGCGAGGTTCGCGGCGCCCGAGAGGAAGGGCGCGAACGCCGGCCCCTCGACGAGCGCGCCGACGCGCGGCAGCACGGCGTCGAGCCCGGTCGGCATCTCGGTGCCGAGCACGCTGGCGGTGCCGGAGGTCGCGCCGACGAGCCCGAGCAGCATGCGGATCGTCGTGGTCTTGCCCGAGCCGTTCGGCCCGAGGAATCCGAACACCGAGCCGCGCGGCACGGCGAGGTCGATGCCGTCGACCGCCGTCTGCGCGCGGAAGCGCTTGGTGAGCCCGTTCGTCTGGATCGCGAGGTCGCTCACCGGCGGCCCGTCAGCGACCCGACTCGGCGTAGCCGACGAGCGTGTCGACCGGGACCGAGCCAGCGAGCACGCGACCGTCGTCGGTGAACAGCACCGACAGCAGCGAGGTCTGCAGCGCGCGTCCGCCGTCGACGGGGGTCGTGAGCGTGTCGAGCAGGTCGAGCGCCTCGCCCTCGGTGAACGGCGGCTCGGTGGCGGGCGCGACCCCATCGCCCCCGTCGGAGCCGGCCTGAGCACGGCGCTCGGCCATGATCTCGGCAGCCGTCGCGGCATCGAGTTCCACCACTGTCGCCCAGCCCTCGCCGTGCACGACCGGAGGCGGCACCTCGGCGGCGGCACCCGGTTCCGCATGTTCGCCCGCCTGCGCCTCGGCGACCCACTGCCGGAGCTCCTCGACGGTCGGCAGGGGGAGCTCCTCCTCCTCGACCGCGTACGACGCACTCGGCTCGAACGCGAACACCGACGCATCCGGCGCGGCGAACGAGACGTCGGTGAAACCGACCTCGAACGCCGGCGTATCCGCACCTCGCGCGGTGACGGATGCCGCCAACGCCGCCCCGTTCTCACCGTCGACCGCGACGCGGATCTCGCCGACGAGCGTCTCATCGGTTCGCGGCTCGAGCACGAGCTCGTACGCGTCGCGGCCGGCGACGCGCCCGTCGGTCCCGACGGAGACCGCCGTGGTCTCGTCGAGCCGATCGAGCGCGCGGTCGAGCAGCTGCTGGGGGGTCGGCAGCTGCTCGCCGTCGGGACGTTCCGCGTCGGCCTCGGCCTTCGCCTCGTCGGCGAGACGCTCGAGCTCGGCCTCGAGCGCTTCGACGTCGGCGTCGTCGGCCACGCTGAGGCGCGTGGCGGTCTGCGACTCGGAATCGACGAACCACGCCTCGCCGGGGCCGAGGTAGAGGTTGCGCTCGGCCATCCGGTCGAGCACCTGGAGCCTGGCGTGCTCGCCGTCGAGGTACACGTTCGCGTCGAAGCTGCCCGTCGCGAGCGTCAGGAGGTCAGAGAGGGTGTCGGATGCCGCGGAGTCCCCACCGCCCTCGGCGCCGCGGGAGCCCGAGCCCGGGCCACCGCCCATGAGCGCGCCGAGGTCGGGCAGGCCGAGTTCGGAGCGCTGCTCGATCGTGCCCGACAGCGCGTCGACCTCGCTCGCCTTCGCGAACGCGACGAGCTCCTCCGCCGTGAGGTCGGGCAGGTCGACCGTGGCGTTCGCCTGCATCGGCACCAGCACCGCGACCGCGATCGCGACCGGTACCCCGACGGCGGGGACGACGGTGCGGGCTCTGGAACGCGACGGCCCGGTGCGGCGTGGGCTCATGCCCTCAGGCTACGCCCGTCTCCTCGGCCGAGGCCCGCTGCGGAGCGAACTGACAGGATGCCGCGCACGCAACCCCATTGCCCGGTGTCGCCGTCCGGGTCTACGGTGGGCAGCATTCGCTTGTAACCAGTTCGGGGGGTATCCCATGGTCGACACCGAAGTCCGCTCCCGCTCCGCGCTCCGGCGCGCGGGCGTCCTCACCGCCGCGGCACTCGCGGCCGGAGGGCTCGTCGCCGCCGCTCCGGCGGTCGCCCTGCCGTCCGCCGCGCCACCCGGCGCGGGCGTTGCAGCCGGCAGGCCGGCGCCACCGTCGCCGGCGACCTCGACGGGATACGGCGGCGCCGTGTCATCCGTCGACGCCGAGGCCAGCCGCATCGGGCTCGAGGTGCTGCGGAAGGGCGGCAACGCAGCCGACGCCGCGGTCGCGACCGCCGCCGCGCTCGGCGTCACGGAACCGTACAGCGCCGGCATCGGCGGCGGCGGGTACTTCGTGTACTTCGACGCCGCGACGGGTGAGGTGACGACGATCGACGGGCGCGAGACGGCGCCCGCGGGGATGGAGAGCGACGCGTTCATCGACCCCGCGACCGGGACGCCCTACTCGTTCTCGACCGCCGTGTCGTCCGGCCTGTCGGTCGGCGTGCCCGGCACGCTCGCGACGTGGGAGGCCGCGCTCGACGAATTCGGCACCGAATCGCTGAAGGAGATGCTGAAGCCGTCGATCCTGCTCGCGACGCGCGGGTTCGAGGTCGACGAGACGTTCCGTGCGCAGACCGAGGCGAACCAGGCGCGCTTCGCGCAGTTCCCAGCCACCGCCGAGCTCTTCCTGCCCGACGGCGAACTGCCCGTGGTCGGCTCGACGTTCCGCAACCCCGACCTCGCGAAGACGCTCCGCGAGATCGCCCTGCGCGGCACGGACGCGTTCTACGAGGGCGCCATCGCCGACGAGATCGCCGACCTCGTGCAGGACCCGATCACGACCGACGGCGCCGCGCTGCCCGCCTACCCGGGCTTCATGACCGCCGACGACCTCGCCGACTACGAGACGCTGCTGCAGGACCCGACCCACGTCGAGTACCGCGGCCTCGACGTGTACGGCATGGCGCCGTCGTCGTCGGGCGGCACCACCGTGGGCGAGTCGCTGAACATCCTCGAGAACTTCGAGCCGGGGGCGGATGACCCGGGGCAGGCGCTGCACCTCTACCTCGAGTCGACCGCGCACGCGTTCGCCGATCGCAACGCGTACGTCGGCGACCCGGCGTTCGTCGACGTCCCGACCGAGACGCTGCTCAGCCAGGGCTTCGCCGACTCGCGAGCGTGCGAGATCGACCCGGAGCAGGCGTCGGTCAAGCCCGTCGCCCCCGGCGACCTCAGCGCGACCGGGTGCGAGGTCGCGGCGGCCGCGGCATCCGTCGACCACGGCGTCTCGACGACGCACCTCTCGGTCGTCGACCGCTGGGGCAACGCCGTCGCCTACACGCTCACGATCGAGCAGACGGGCGGATCGGGCATGACCGTGCCGGGCCGCGGGTTCCTCCTGAACAACGAGCTGACCGACTTCAGCTTCGTGCCCAACCCGGACGACCCGAACATCGTCGAGCCCGGCAAGCGTCCGCGCTCGTCGATGTCGCCGACGATCGTCCTCGACGACGGCGACGTGCGGTACGTGGTCGGCTCGCCCGGCGGGTCGACCATCATCACGACGGTCGTGCAGATTCTGCTGAACCGCATCGACCTCGGCATGTCGATGCCCGAGGCGGTCGCCGCGCCGCGCGCGACGCAGCGCAACACCGCCGCGGTCCTGGCCGAGGCCGACTTCATCGCGGAGTACGCCGACGACCTCGCGCCCTACGGTCACGTGATCAACCCGACCGGCGAGATCGGTGCGGCCGCGACGATCGAGGTGGATGCCGACGGGCTCATGACGGCCGCGGCCGAACCCGAGCGCCGCGGCGGCGGCACGGGCCTCGTGCTCGAGCCGACCGGCTGAGGTATCCGGTGGTCGAGTCGCCGCGCAGCGGCGTATCGAGACCTGACACGTCACGGGTCTCGATACGGGCGCCTCGCGTCCTGCTCGACCACCGGCGCCACCGGCTACCCGAGGGCGCGCAGCCGCGGGGCGAGGTCGCGCTCGAAGAGCTCGAGGAAGCGCAGCTGGTCGTGGCCCGGCGCGTGGAACACGAGGTGGTTGAAGCCCCAGTCCACGTACCGCCCGATCTCGGCGACGACCTCGTCGGGGTCGGTGCCGACGATCCAGCGCCCCGCGATCTCCTCGATGGGCAGCGCGTCGGCGGCCTGCTCCATCTCGACCGGGTCGGTGATGTCGTGCTTCTGCTGCTTCGACAGCGACAGCGGCGACCAGAACCGGCAGTTGTCGAGTGCGTCGTCCTCGTCCTCCTCGTACGACAGCTTGATCTCGATCATGCGGTCGTACCCCTCGAACGCGAGACCGTCGTTCCGGGCCTCGAGGCCCTCCTTCACGGCCGGCATCAACTGGTCGACGTACAGCCCGGCGCCCTTGCCCGAGGTGCAGATGAACCCGTCGCCCGCCCGGCCGGCGTACTTCGCGACCTGCGGCCCGCCGGCGGCGATGTAGATCGGCACGCCGCCATCCGGTCGGTCGTAGATCGACGCGTCGTGGGTCGAGTAGTACTCGCCCTCGAAGTTCACACGCTCCCCGTTCCACAGCGCGCGCATGAGCCGCACCGACTCGCGCAGCCGCGCGTAGCGCTCGCGGAACTCGGGCCACTCCTGCTCGCCCGCACCCTGGAATCCGGTCGCGATCTCGTTCAGCGCCTCGCCCGTGCCGAACCCCGCGATGACCCGGTCCGGGTACATGACGCCGAGCGATGCGAACGCCTGGGCGAGCACGGCGGGGTTGTACCGGAACGTCGGCGTCATCACGCTCGTGCCGATCTTCACGGTCGAGGTGCGCTCGCCGACCGCGGCCATCCAGGTGAGCGAGAACGGCGCGTGCCCGCCGGTGTGGCGCCACGGCTGGAAGTGGTCGCTCGTCCACACCGACTCCATGCCGTGCGCCTCGGCCGCGACGGCGATCTCGACGAGTTCGCGCGGGTCGAACTGCTCGGCGCTGGCCTTGTATCCGAGGGTCAGGGTCACGATGCTGCCTTCCTGTCTGCGCCGTGCGGCGCGGTTGCGGCGCCCGTGGGCGCGGTCGATGGGTCGAGCGGATGCCGCGGTGCGACGCCGTCGGCGAGGTCGAGCCGGTCGCCGAGACCGCGAACCACCTCGGCGGTCCGGGCGTGCACGCCGAGCGCGATCGCCTCGCGCAGCTCGCCCGCGGTGTCGACGTCGCGGCGGAGCCCCGGTGCGATCGCCGGAGGGTCGAGGGCGACGAGGTCGGCGAAGCCCGTTGCGCGGTGACGCGCGGCCGAGTCCGGCCCGAAGTGCGCGGCGAACGGCACCTCGTCGAGCGCGGTCGCGAGCGTCGTGCCGGTGCCCTCCGCATCGGCGACGAAGGCGAGCGGATGCCGCGCGGCGGCATCGAGCGCGGCGTCGAGGTCGTCGGGCCGCATGGCCGGCAGGTCGCCGAGCAGCACCGCGACCGCACGACCCGGGTCGGCGCGGGCGACCGCGATGCCGTGCGCGATGGCGGCGGCGAGGCCGCGCGGACCGAACTCGGGCACGACGTCGACCCCGGCTGCGCCCCGAAGCCCTCGCTCGACGACCGGCTCGTCGGACACGACGAGCACGCGCCGCACGGCACGTGCAGCTCGCGCGGCGTCGATCGTGTCGAGCGCGAACGCCCGCGCGAGCGCGGCCCGCTCCGCGGGCCCGAGTTCGGGCGCGAGCCTGGTCTTCGCGCCAGTGAGCGACTTCACGGGGACGACGACGATCCAGCCGGGCAGGTCGGGTCGCGCGCTCATCGGGGCACACGTTCCCGCTCGGCGGCCGCGAGCGCGGCGGCGAAGCCCTCGGCGAACCCGATCGAACGACCGGCCGAGTACCCGGCGGTGCGGCCCGCCGTCATGCCCTGCGCCATCGCCTCGTCGGCGCCGAGCCGGAACAGGTCGCGCTCGGCGGGCCGGACGATCGCCCTGGCTCCGGGCTGGTCGAGCGATCCGACGAGGTGTCCGAGGCCCGAGACGACGGCCACGGGGCATCCGCTCGCCTTGCCCTTGACCAGGTCGCCCGCGGCGGCGAGTTCGTCGGCGACGCAGGGCATGGTGACCGAGAGCGGCGTGCCCGTGGCATCCGTGGTGCCTCGCAGGTCGTCGAGCACGCGCACTCCGGCGGCGCCGATCGCGACGTCGGTCTGCCCCTCCCGCCACGGGCGGCCGAGGGTGTCGCTGAGGATGACGCCGACCCGGCGGCCGGTGCGCTCCCGCAGGCCTTCGGCGATCCGGCGGGCGGACGCGTCGGGGTCCACCGGCAGGAGCAGCACGGTGCCGTCGTCGGTGTTGCTCGCGTCGACGCCGGCGGCCGCCGCCACGATCCCGAGCCGGTTCTCCACGATCCGCGTGAGGCCGCCCTCGTGGGCTCGGGTCGCGACGACGCGCACCGTCTCGTCGGTGATCGCCTGCTCGCGGTCGGCCGCGCGCACGATCCTGCCCTCGGCCTTCGACGCGATCTTCGAGGTCACGACGAGGATGTCGCCGTCGACGAGCGTGTCGCCGGCCGCCGTCGCGATGACCTCGACGAGGTCGTCGCCGGGGCGGATCTCGCCGATCCCGTCGAGCACGCGCACGGCGAACGCCCGAGCCGCCGGGCTCATGCGCGCAGCCCCGGCAGCACGTCGCGGCCGAACCGCTCGAGGAAGGCCTGCTGGTTGCGGCCGACGTTGTGGAGGTAGATCCGATCGAAGCCCAGATCGAGGTGGCGCTGGAGGTGCGCTCGGTGGACGTCGGGGTCGGACGACACGAGCATCCGGCCCTCGAAGTCCTCCGGTCGCACCGTGCGCGCCAGCTGCTCGAACTCGAACGGCGAGCGGATGTCGCTGCGCGAGAACCGCATGCCGCCGATCGGCCACTCGGTCAGGGCGTTCCGCATCGCCTCGGCGTCGGTCTCCGCCCACGACACGTGGAGCTGCAGCACTCGCGGCATCGCGCTCGCGTCGCGACCCGACTCGCGGGCACCCTCGGCGAAGCGCGCCACGAGCGCCGCGAGCCGCTCGTACGGCCCGCCGGTGGTGATCAACCCATCGGCGACCTTGCCGGCGCGACGCGCGGTGACCGGGCCGTTGGTCGCGACGAGCACCTGGGGTGCGACGGGCGGCATGGTCCACAGCCGCGTGGTCTCCATGCGGAAGTGCGGTCCGTGGTGGCGCACCTCGCGGCCGGCGATCGAGGCGGCGAAGAGCTTGCGGACGACCTCGACGGCCTCGAACATGCGCGCGATGCGCTCGTGCGCCTCGGGCCAGTACTCGCCGACGACGTGCTCGTTGAGCGCCTCGCCGGAGCCGATGCCCAGCCAGTGGCGGCCCGGGTACATCGAGGCGAGCGTCGCACTGGCCTGCGCGACCACCGCGGGGTGCGTGCGGAAGGTCGGGGTCGTGACCCCCGGGCCGAAGTCGCCGCGGGTGCGCGCGCCGATGGCCCCGAGCACGCTCCAGACGTGCGCCGCCTGGCCCTGCTGCGGCAGCCACGGCTGGAAGTGGTCGGTCGCCATGGTCCCGGAGAACCCGTGCCGCTCGGCCAGTTCCGCATACGCGACCGCGTCGGATGGAGGGAACTGCTCGAGCATCGCGGCGTAGCCGATGTGCATTGACACCCCTCCATCCTGACGCGTCGTCGCAGTGGTGTCATTCGGGGCCGGTCGGCCCGAACGGCGGGTCCACCTCCCGCGAGCCCATTATTTCGGATACTGGATCCAGAATGCAACTATCACATCCGTCGAGACCTCGACCTGCGAGGCTCAGCCTCGCGAACGTCGACGACGGGCCGGGGCCGCCTGCGCGAGCGTCTCCGCCTCGAGCATCTCGAGCACGCCGTCGCGCACGCCCTCGAGGTGATGCTGCAGCAACTGCACGGCGGGTTCGACCTCGCCCGCCGCCACGGCATCCGTCAGTTCGTCGTGCGAGTGGTGGTGCGTGTCGTCGCCGACGAGGCGCCACCCGAGCATGTAGCGGCCGACCTTCAGGCGCAGCTGCTCGATGAGCTCCCACTGGATCGGCCGGCGGGCGGCGTCGTAGAGCTCCGCGTAGAACGCGGTCCGCGCATCGACGAAGTCGCCGCCCTCCTGCTTCGCGTCCGCGGTCCGGCCGAGTTCGCGGAGGCGGGCCAGGCGCTGGTCGGTCATGTCGGCCATCGACTGCCGGAGCGCCTCGGTCTCGAGCAGGATGCGCAGCTGGTAGACCTCGCGCGCCTGTTCGACCGAGAGCGACTTGACGACGGCACCGCGCCGATCGTGGAACTCCACGAGGCCGTCGGATTCGAGCTGGATCAGGGCCGAGCGCACCGGGAGCCGCGACACGCCGATCAGCTCGGCCAGCGTTTCCTGCCGCAGCTTGTGGCCGGGCGGGAGCGTTCCGTCGAGAATCGCCTCGCGGATGATGTCGTACGCCATGACGCCCACCGACCGGTACCCGGTGGCGTGGCGCCCCGCGAGTCGCGCGAGCGCGCCCTCCGGATCGCTCGGCGCCCCGACCTCGATGGACTCGTCCGCGCCGTCGCGCTCGCCTGCCGTCATGGATCCCGAATGTATCGGAAAGATCACGGCGAAGTCTGCATCTTGGATCCAGAAATCGCCTTCGACGCCCACCCGGGGCGTTCCCGTCACTCCGTGCGCAGCGGCCCCTCGGCCTGCGCCTCGTCGAAGCCCGCGCGGTAGCCGTCGTCGTACGCCTCCTCGGCGCCCTGGCGGAAGAGGTCTCGATCGGCGGGCCGCACGATCGTGCGCGCACCCGGCAGGTCGAGGTCGCCGACGAGGCGACCGAGCCCGCGGACGACCGCCACCGGCACCCCGGCGGACTTGCCCTTCACGAGCTCCGCCGCGCCGGCGAGCTCATCGGCCACGCACGGCATCGTCACGGCGAGGGGCTTGCCCGAGGCATCCGCCCGGCCCCGCAGGTCGTCGAAGACGTGCACGCCGGCCGCGCCGATCGCGATGTCGGTCTGGCCCTCCCGCCACGGGCGGCCCAGCGTGTCCGAGAGCAGCACGCCGACGCGCGATCCGGTGAGCGAACGGATGCCGGTGGCCAGCGCCCGCGCGGAGGCGTCGGGATCGACGGGAAGGAGCAGGACCGTCCCCTCCGGAGCGTTCGACGCGTCGACCCCGGCCGCGGCGCCGATGATGCCGAGCCGGTTCTCGACGATGCGGGTCGTGAACTCGCCGGTCCGGCGCGTCGCGACGACGCGCACGGTCTCGTCGGTGATCGCCTGCTCGCGGTCGTCGGCCCGCACGATCCGGCCCTCGGCCTTCGACACGATCTTCGACGTGACGACGAGGATGTCGCCGTCGGCGAGCGGTTCGTCTATCGCCCCGACGATGAGCGCGGCCAGGTCGGCCCCCACGCCGATCTCGGGGAGACCGCCGACACCCTCGATGCTGTACCTCACGTGCCCACCCTCCCGCTCGGCCCTCCTCACATCTTGGCAGCAGGCCCGGGCCGCTGTCAGACTTCGGTCAGGGCGTGCGGGGGCGCGCCGGGGGAGGGTCGGATGTCCGAGGTCGTCGCCGCACCCGCGAAGCGGCCCGTCATCGTGTGGGACCTGGTGCTCACCATCGTGCTGCTCGTGCTCATGGCGGGCCTGGCGTTCGTGCTGCTGTTCTTCTCGTTCTTCCTCGCGTTCGCCGGCGACTCGTGCGGGGCCTCGTCGACGTGCGACTACGACCGCATCGGCACCGGGATGCTGCTCGCGATGATCCTGCCGATCGTCGTCGCCGCGCTCGCGCTCATCGCCTCGGTCGTCGTGCTCGTCCTCAAGCGCATCGCATTCTGGATCCCGATCGTCGGCATGGTGCTCATGGTCGGCGCGTTCGCACTCGGCGCGGCCGTCACGGCCTCGGGCGTGCAACCGGCGTAGCATCCGGCCATGACCTCAGACTCGTTGGACCACTCGGGATCGGCACGCTCGCGAGCGGCCGAGGAACGGCATGAGACCGAGGCGGAGCGGCAGGACCGGAAGTTCAACGACATCCTGCAGGAGCTGCGGGTCGTCATGACCGGAACGCAGCTCATCACCGGATTCCTGCTCGCGGTCGCGTTCCAGCCGAAGTTCGCCGAGCTCGAGGCGCAGGAGGTCACGCTCTACCTCGTGCTCGTCGTGCTCGCGACGACCGCGACCATGCTCGGCCTCGCGCCCGTGATCCTGCACCGGCAGCTGAGCGGCAAGAAGCAGAAGGATCGCGTCGTGCGCATCGCGAACACGCTGCTGCTCATCCTCCTCGTCGTCGTCTCGCTCGTGGCCGCGGGCGTCGCCATGCTCATCTTCGACGTCACCATGAACCGCGAGGCCGGCTACGTCGCCGGCGGAGTGGCCCTGCTGCTCCTGCTCGCGTTCTGGACGGTGGTGCCCCGCATCGGCGAGCGCGAGCCGCGCCGACGCTGACCAGCGCGTACGGCGCCGTCGGCGGGCGACCCTAGGCTGGAATCCATGCGCATCGCCACCTGGAACGTCAACTCGATCCGCACCCGCTACGGCCGCGTCGTCGACTGGATGGTGCGCGAAGACGTCGACGTGCTCGCGATGCAGGAGATCAAGTGCAAGCCCGAGCAGTTCCCGCACGAGGCGTTCGAGCAGGCGGGCTACGACCTCGCGCTGCACGGGCTGAACCAGTGGAACGGCGTCGCGATCGCGAGCCGCCTCCCCATCGCCGACGTCGAGATCGAGTTCCCCGGCATGCCCGGCTTCCTGAAGGGCCACGAGGGTCCCGACCTGCCGAAGGAGGCGCGCGCGATCGGCGCAACGGTCGAGGGCATCCGACTGTGGAGCCTGTACGTGCCGAACGGCCGCTCGCTCGGCGACCCGCACTACACGTACAAGCTCGACTGGCTCGCGGCGCTCGCCGACCTCGCCCGCGCCGAGACGACCACGCACCCCGACCGCCCGTTCGCGCTCATGGGCGACTTCAACATCGCCCCGCTCGACGAGGACAACGGCGACCCGACCGTCATCGAGGGCGTCACGACGCACGTCTCGGCGCCCGAGCGCGCCGCGTTCCGTGCTCTCGAGGAGGCGGGGATGACCGACGTCGTCCGCCCCATCGTGCCCACGGGCTACACCTACTGGGACTACAAGCAGCTCCGCTTCCCGCGCAACGAGGGCCTCCGCATCGACTTCGTGCTCGGGTCGGCGGCGTTCGCCGACCGGGTGTCGGATGCCTCGATCCATCGCAACGAGCGCAAGGGCGACGCACCGAGCGACCACGTGCCCGTGCTCGTGGAGCTGGCGCTCGACGAGGCGGGCGACGACGATGACCTGCCGATGATCTTCGGCTGACCCGGCCGCGTCGCCGGCCACCGGTGCGGCTGCACCGTCTGGCCGCCCGTCCGCAACCCCGATCGGACGTCCAGCGCGAGGGATTACCCTTCGTGGGATGGACTCCCCCACGGAACAGGTCGCGAACTCGGCGACCGACCCGGTCCTCGGCTCGATCCTCGCCGACCGGTACCGCGTCGACGGCCTCATCGGGCGCGGCGGCATGGCCGCGGTGTACCGGGCCGACGACCTGGCGCTCGGCCGCCGGGTGGCCGTCAAGGTCTTCACGGCCTCGACCGAGGGCATCGACGACGCCGACCGGCGCCGCTCCGAGACGGCGCTCCTCGCGAGCCTCACCCACCCCGCCCTCGTCACGCTCTACGACGCCGCGAAGGACCCGGCGAGCCGCCGCGAGTTCCTCGTCATGGAGCTCGTGGACGGCGAAGACCTCCGTCGCGTGCTCGAACGCGGTCCGATCCCCCTCCGCGACGCCGCGCGCGTGCTCGCCGACCTCGCCGAGGGCCTCCACGTCATCCACTCGCGCGGCATCGTGCACCGAGACGTGAAGCCGGCCAACGTGCTCCTCGCGCCGGCGCACCTGCCGACGCGCCGATGGAACGCGAAGCTCGCCGACTTCGGCATCGCGAGGTTGCTCGACGAGTCGCGGCTGACCGCGACCGGCCGGATCATCGGCACGCCCGGCTACCTCAGCCCAGAGCAGGTGCGCGGCGAGGCGGTGGGCAGCAGCGCCGACGTGTACGCCCTCGGCCTGCTCCTGCTCGAGGCCGTCACCGGCGTCCAGCCGTACCCGGGACCGGCCCTGGAGTCGGCGAGCGCGCGGCTCGTGCGTGATCCCGACATCCCGTCGGAACTCCCGGCCGACTGGCGCGACCTCCTGGCGGCCATGACCGCCCGCGATCCCGCGGAGCGTCCGACGGCGCTCGACGTGGCGCTCGCGACGGAGTCCCTCGCGACCGACGGCAGCGGCGAGACCGCCGCGGGGACCGCCCTCTTCACCTCCCCAGCGACCGACGAGGGCGACACGCGGATCCTCCCCGCCACCGCCGTCGTCGCCGCGGAGACCGCGGCACCCACGGCACCCGCGGCCTCGCCGGCATCCGTCGACGACGCGACGGCCGCGACCCGCATCCTGACCGGCGTCGCCCCGGCCGCCCCCTCCGCCGGCGCCGAGGCCGACCACCGCACGGACGGCCGGCGGTTGCCGCGGCGCGTCGTCATCACGCTCTCGGCGGCCCTGGTGCTCATCGGGGCCATCGTGATCGTTCCCGTCGCGGTCGGCGCGTTCGCGAATGCCGGTGCCCCGGCCGAGCCCGCACCGTCGGAGGCGCCGATGCCGAGCGTGGGGGGCGACCTCGGGACGCACCTCGACCAGCTGGAGGAGGCGGTGTCGCCATGACCGTGCGTCTGCGCCGCGCGATGGCCGCGGCATCCGTCACCCTCGCCATCGCGGCCGGTCTGGTCGGCTGCGCGGCCGCGGAGGACCCTGCCACCGACGCGATGGGGTTCCGCGCCCAGGTCGTCTCGGTCGCCGAGTCGTCGGCGGCCGGCGACTTCGGCGACGCCCTCACGCGACTCGACCGCCTTCAGGCGGAGGTCGATGCGGCCGCAGCTGCCGGCAGCCTCGAGGCCGACCGTGCGGCGAGCATCACGGAGGCCATCGCGCTCGTCCGCGCCGACCTCGAGGCGGCGATCGCCGCCGCCACGCCGAGCCCGAGCCCCACCCCGACCGAGGCGGCGAATGGCGGCGGCGGCGATGACGGCGACGGGAAGGACGACGCCGACAACAGCGGCCCCGGCAACGCCGACGACAAGCCCGGCAAGGGGAAGGGCCGCGACAAGGGCGGCGACGACTGACCCGGATCAGCCCCGGCCGGTGAACCGCTCCATCGAGCGGTAGATGCCGAACCCGTCTCCGATCACGCGGTCGAACACGCGCGTCGGGAGCAGGCCGCGCAACGCACGCGACAGCCGCACGCTGGCGGGCAGTTCGACGAGCGGCCGTCCGGCGAGCATCGCGCGCCAGACGCGGTCGACGACGAACTCGGGATCGAGGACCGGCGCGAGGACCGGGCCGCGCGCGCCGCGGAACATGCCCGTCGAGATGTACGAGGGCGTGACGGTGGTGACGGTCACGTGTCGGTGACCGGCCTGCTCGAGCTCGAGGCGCACGGAGTCGCTCCAGCCGTTCAGCGCCGCCTTGGATGCGGCGTAGACGGCCATGCGCGGGTTCGCGAGCGTGCCCGCCGCGCTGCCGATGTTGACGATCCGGGCGGGTCGGCCGCGCGCGATCATCGCGGGCAGGAACTCGCGCGTGACGTACATCGGCGCGAGCGCGTTGACGAGCATCGTCGGCCGCAGGTCCTCGCCGCTGTCGGTCTCCCAGAAGTAGGCGTTGCCGCGCACGATACCGGCGTTGTTCACGAGGATGTCCGGGGTTCCGAGCTCCCGACGGACCTTGTGCGCCGCCTTCGCGATCGCGCCCGGCTCGGCGACGTCGACCACGTAGGAGCGCACCCGCGTGCGTCCCTGCGCCTGCCGACCGAGCTCGTCGGCGGTGCGCGCGAGGGCCGACGCGGCGCGGTCCCAGAGGACGACGGATGCCGCACCCTCGACGACGGCCCGCTCCGCGTACATGCGTCCCATGCCGCCCGCTGCACCGGTGATCAGGAGGTTCGCGCCCCGAACGGTTCTCGCCATGGGGAACATTCTCGCAACCCCGCCCTGCGCC
This sequence comes from Agromyces sp. GXQ0307, assembly GCF_044769845.1. Lineage (NCBI taxonomy): Bacteria > Bacillati > Actinomycetota > Actinomycetes > Micrococcales > Microbacteriaceae > Agromyces > Agromyces sp. GXQ0307. The sequence goes on from NZ_JBIZVY010000002.1 coordinate 841,633, forward strand.
GCGCGCCGCGCAGCCGGTGGGCGCGGCAGAATCCCCCGTATGAACGACTCCGCGGTGCGACTCGTCCGGATGACCGACACCGAGGTCGCCGCATGGCTGCCCCTCGCGATGGGGCTCTACGAACAGGCGCGACTCGACGCCGGCGACACGCCGGAGCAGGCGGCGGCGGGCCGCCGCGCCTCGGAGGAGCGTTTCTTCCCCGACGGGCGCCTCGTCGAGGGCCAACTCCTGCACGCGATCCGGATCGGAGCGGAGGACGCCGGGTGGCTGTGGCTCGGGCCGTGGGACGAGCACGGCGACCTCTGGTGGATCTGGGATCTCGAGGTGCACCCCGCGTTCCGACGGCGGGGCGTCGCCCGTGCGGCCATGCTGGCCGGTGAGGAGATCGCGCGGGAGCACGGGGCGTCGCGACTCATGCTGAACGTCTTCGGCTCCAACGACGGCGCGATCGCGCTGTATCGCGGGCTCGGCTACGGCATCGCCTCGCTGCACATGGTCAAGCCGCTCTGAACGATCCGAGCCCCGACCCGGTGCCGGGCGCACTGCGTGTGACGCCACGTGTCGTGCGGGTGTTACGCCGTGCTTCGCCGGCACCGCGGCGGAGAGCGCGTTCCGGTTAGCGTCGAGCATCCGCCCGCCACGATCCGGAGCACGACATGACGACCGCACCCGCCGCACCCGCCGGCGCCGCCGCAGCCGGTGACGCGACCGCCGCGCCCGCGGCACCGGTCGCGCTGCGCGGCGTCGGCCGCGCGTTCACCGCGCCCGACGGCGGCACGCGCGCCGTGTTGCGCGGCGTCGACCTCGACGTGACCGCCGGTGAGATCGTCGCGATCCTCGGGCCGAGCGGCTGCGGCAAGTCGACCCTGCTGCGGATCGTCGCCGGCCTCGACCACCCGACCTCCGGCGAGGTCGCGATCGACGAGGCGCCCGTCCGCCCGTACGACGTGCGCTGCGCGGTCGGCTTCCAGGAACCGCGACTGCTCCCGTGGCGCAGCATCGAGAAGAACGTCGCGCTCGGCCTGCCGCGCGGCACCGCCCGCCGCGACGGGCGGGGGCAGGTGGCACGCCTGCTCGAGCTCGTCGGACTCGCCGAGTTCGCCGGGCACCGCCCGCACGAGGTCTCCGGCGGCATGGCGCAGCGCGCGTCGCTCGCGCGAGCGCTCGCCCGCAACCCCGAGGTGCTGCTGCTCGACGAGCCGTTCGGCGCGCTCGACGCGCTCACTCGCCTGAAGATGCAGGATCTCCTGCTCGACGTCCACGCGGCCGAACCGACGACCGTCCTGCTCGTCACGCACGACGTCGACGAGGCGCTGCAGCTGGCCGACCGGATCGTGCTGCTCGGCACCGACGGCGACGAGCCGGGAGCCGACATCCGCCAGACCGTCGTCGTGCCCGGCCACCGCCCGCGCGACCGCGGGTCGGCCGAGCTCGCCGAACTGCGCGGCCGCCTGCTCGACGGCCTCGGCATCGACCGGCACGGTGCCGCACGCGGCATCCAGGCCACCACGACCATCCCGCACTACCCGTACTGACCGGCCTCGACGGCCCGACCACAGCACGCCGTCGACGTCGCACCACCCACCGAGAAGGAGCCACCCGTGTCCCGCACCACCGTCTTCCGCACCGCGCTCGTCGCGGGCGCCGCCGCGACCGCACTGCTGCTCTCCGGCTGCGTCGCCGGCGAGAACCAGCCCGCCGAGGCCGTCGCCGAGGGCGACTCGCTCGAGGGTCAGGCGCTCAACGTCGACTTCGCCACCTACAACCCGCTGAGCCTCATCATCAAGGACCAGGGCTGGCTCGAGGACGAGGGCCTCGAGGTCACCTGGGTCCAGTCGGCCGGGTCGAACAAGGCCAACGAGGCGCTCCGCGCGGGCGCGATCGACGTCGGCTCGACCGCCGGTTCGGCGGCGCTCCTCGCGCGTGCCAACGGCTCGCCCATCAAGACGATCGACATCTACTCGCAGCCCGAGTGGTCGGCGATCGTCGCCGGCCCCGGCAGCGAGATCGACGAGGTCGCCGACCTGAAGGGCAAGACCGTCGCGGCGACCAAGGGCACCGACCCCTACTTCTTCCTGCTGCAGACGCTCGAGGCCGAGGGCCTGACGCCCGACGACATCACGGTCGAGAACCTGCAGCACGCCGACGGATGGGCCGCACTGCAGAACGGCGCCGTCGACGCCTGGGCGGGCCTCGACCCGATCATGGCCGGCGCCGAGGAGTCGGGCGCGACGCTCATCTACCGCAACGTCGACTTCAACAGCTACGGCTTCCTGAACGCGACCGAGTCGTTCCTCGAGGAGAAGCCCGCGCTCGCGCAGCTCGTCATCGACGCGTACGAGCGCGCTCGCGCCTGGGCGGCCGAGAACCCCGAGGAGACCGCCGCGATCCTCGCCGAGGTCGCCGGGCTCGACGAGTCCATCGCCTCGAAGGTGATCCTCGAGCGCTCGAACCTCGACGTCGACCCGGTCCCCGGCGACGCGCAGGTCGCACTCCTCGAGAAGATCGGGCCGGTGTTCGTCGAGCTCGGCGACGTCGCCTCGCAGGACCAGGTCGACGACGCACTCGAGACCCTCATCGACGACTCGTACGTCACGCAGGCGGACCCCGAGCGGTTCGCGAAGTAACCGCCACGCACCCAGGGAGCAGACCATGACGACGGATGCCGCGAGCAGCACGATCGCACGTCGGGGGCGCGCGAGCGCCGCGGCATCCGTCGCAGCACGGCCCGCCACGGGTCGCGACCGGCGACCGCTGACCTCGCGCCGCTGGGTCCGCATCGTCGGGGGCGCACTCATCCCCCTCGCCCTGCTCGCCGCCTGGCAGCTCGTCTCGACCTCGGGCGCGGTGCCGGTCTCGCAGCTGCCGAGCCCCGAGATGGTGTGGCTCGCCGCGGTCGACCTCGCCGAGCGCGGGCTGCTCGGGCTCTACGTCGCGATCTCGACGCAGCGCGTGTTCATCGGCTTCGCGTTCGGTGCCCTGTTCGGGCTGCTCGCGGGTGCGGTCGTGGGCCTCTCCCGTCTCGGCGACGTGCTCCTCTCGCCGACGCTCGGCGCGGTGCGCGCGGTGCCGTCGCTCGCGTGGGTGCCGCTGCTGATCCTCTGGTTCGGCATCGGCGAGGACTCCAAGGTCATCCTCATCGCCATCGGGGCGTTCTTCCCCGTGTACACGATCGTCGCCGCGTCCCTCCGACACGTCGACCGGCGCCTCCTCGAGGCCGGTCGCGCCTTCGGACTGCGGGGCCCGACGCTCTTCGCGACCGTGCAGCTGCCCGCCGTCGTGCCGTCGGTCATCGCGGCGCTCCGGCTCGCGCTCGCGCAGGCGTGGCTCTTCCTCGTGGCCGCCGAGCTCATCGCGTCGTCGATGGGCCTCGGCTTCCTGCTCAGCGACTCGGGGAACACGGGCCGCATCGACCGGATCTTCCTCGCGATCATCCTGCTCGCGGTGCTCGGCAAGCTGAGCGACGCGCTCGTCGGGCTGCTCGAGCGCTGGGCGGTTCGCCGCTGGGCGTGAGCCGGCGGGTCGAGCCGACGGAGGTCGCGGCCCGGGCCCCGGTCTCAGTCCACGAGGGGAACCGCCTCGACGCGGTCGCCCGGGCCGACGAGTACGAGCACCCGAGGCGCCACGACGCCGTCGAGTGCGGCGACGACGGCCGCGGCATCCGCTGACGGCATCGGCGCCTCGGCCGCGGGCTCGACCGCGGGCTCGATCGGCACCCCGGCCACAGGCTCGACCGCGGGCTGCCACACGACCACGCCCGCGCCGGTCGCCTTCGCGATCGCGTGCTCGAGCTCGCGCGTCTCGCCGGCGGCGACGAGCACGACGCGCCCGATGCGGCGCTCCGGCACCACCCCGGATTCCGCGATCGAGGCGCGGTCGCGGCGCCAGACGGCGAAGTGGTAGGCCGACACCAGCGCCGTCGCGACGAGGAGGCCGAGCGGCGCGCGGACCCGGTCGACGAGCGCGGCGACGCTCGGCGGGTCGAGCACGAACTCGAAGACGCGGTAGCCGATCACGAGGAGCGTGATGACCGCGACGACCGCGCTGGCGCCGAAGACGGCGATCAGGTAGACGCGGCGGCCGACGTCGGCGGCATCGGCGGGCTCCGGTCGGCGCAGCGGCCGCCAGTTCAGCCACCAGGTCGGCCCGCCGACCACGATCGCGGCGATGCCGCCGAGGAGCAGCGCACGGTTGCCCGACGACGCGATCGGAGTGGCGAGTTCGGCGAGCAGCGCGTTCACGACCACTCCGATGCCCGACGCCGCGGCGACGAGCCCGAGCCCGGACATCACGAGCACCGCCGCGCGGCGCGTTCCGTCGGAGTGCACGGCCGCAAGGCGGGCGTGCACGAGCCACACGACCGCGCCGACTCCGGCGGCGGCGACCGCCGTGCCGAGCGGCACGAGGATCGCACTCGGCGGCTCGCTCGGGTCGAACACGAGACGGAGCCCGACGAAGAGCGCCGTGCCGATGCCGCCGAGCATCGCCGCACCGCCGCCGAGGACGCCCACGACCACCAGCACGACCGCCGAGAACCCGGTCGGGATCCGCCGCACGTCGTCGCGCATCCAGTGCCACCACCACACGGCGGCGCCGAGGGCCGCCCACACGAGCGCCTCGAGCGCGGCCCGGCCCCACGAGGCCCGGCCGGCCAGGACCGAATCCGCGGCCCCGCGGATCGCGGCGTCGAACACCGCGGACAGCGCCGTGATCGCTCCCCCGGCCGCGAGGATGAGCCCGTACGCGGCACCGATCACCAGCGGCACCGTCGCCAGGCGAGTGGGTCCCTTCGACGGACTGCGCAGCATCCACCGATGCCAGAGCCAGACGAGCGCCCACACCACGGCGCCGGCGAATCCGCCGGGCTGCCACCATCCGTCGATGAGCGCCGCGAGGCTGCCGGCGAGCGAGGCCGTCGCGACGACCAGCGCCACCGTGAGCATGGCGGCCAGGTACAGCCCCCACGCAACGGAGCCGCGCTCGGCCCGCTCCCCGAGGCGCCGCCACGCCGCCCACCAGAGCAGTGCCGCGAGTGGACCGCCGATGAGCGCGAACGCGAGCTGGAGCGCCAGGTCGTCGGTGCCCGCGGTCGCGAGCGTCCGCTCGACGTCGATCGCACGCTCGAGGAGCCCGCTGACGCCGCTCGCGGTGACCGTGACGAGCACGAACAGCAGGATGAAGACGATGAGCCGGCGCACCGTGCCCTGCGCCGAACCGCCCGGTCGCGCGTCCGACGACGCGCCGCTCACTTCGTCACCGCCGTCGGATCGCAGATCGCGAGCGGCCAGGGTGCGGTCTCGATGCGCCACTCGCCGTCGACGAGCACGAGGTCGAACACCCCGCGTTCCTCGTACTCGGACGAACCGAACGGCCCGTCCCCGTAGGTGGTGACGATGAGCACCTCGACGTCCGCCGTGTCGTCGCGCTCGGTCGTGTCGATGAGGCTGACCCGCATGCCCGCGGGATCCCCGAGGGTGAGACGGACGCAGTCCTCGGCGAGTTCGGGCACGAGGTACTCCATCGCCGCCGCCTCGTCTCCGTCGATGACGGCCGCCGAGTACTGCTGCACGACCCCCTCGGGTGTGCCCTCGTCGAGCGGCTCGGGCTCGCCCTGCGTGAACACCGCCACGAGCGCGACGATCACGAGTACCGCGAGCACGGCGAGGATGACGATGAGCGTGCGGTCGGGTCGCGAGCGCGGAGTGGCCATGCTCGTATCTTGGCGTGGCCGCCGCGCCCCTCGGCGGACCGAAGGTCACGCGACTCCATCGTGTCGGACGGATCACGCCGGCACCGCGCGCCCGGCCGACGGCCCCGACCTGCCGCCGAACGGGCGGTCGCGGACGTTCCGCGACCGCCCGCCGTCGGCGGGCGCGGCCTGGGGCCGTGGTTCGAGCGGTCAGCGCCCGTCCGTCGTGCCGCTCGCCGCCATCGCCTCGGCGAGGCGTGCGAGCCGTTCTCCCTGCTGGTGCGATGAGCTCGTCGACCCGCCGAGCGCGGCCGCGAACGCCGAGAGCCGCTCGCCCTGGGCGGCGCTCGCACCGGTGCCATCGCTCGCGACGGCGGACGCGTCGGCGTAGGCGGCCAGTCGATCGCCCTGGGCGGATGCCGCGTCGCGGACGTCTGCGGCGGCGGCGCGCTGCTCGGCCGATGCCGCCCGCGCCGTGTCGTCGAACGCCGTTCCCTGTGCCGCGCAACCGCCGAGCACGCCGATCGCGCCCGCGGCGAGTGCGGCGACGGCGATGTGCTTCCGGATCTCCATGATGGGCCCCCGTTCATCGGACTCGAACACGGCGAACGTACGGCGGGCGTGCGGGGGCCGCATCGGGGGGCATCCCTCAGATCCGGGGGTCGTCCCCCTCAGGCCGGGAGTCGGGATCCGACCGGACCGGCGGCACCCGGACGCGTCGCCGTCAGCGCGGGCCGTGGCTGACGAGCGCGCCCGCCCCGGGCAGCGAACCGCCGAACTGGTCCTCGACGCTCGCCAGCGCGACGCCCCTCGCCCGCAGTCCGTCGATGATGGCCGGGACCGCCTCGACGGTGTCCTCGTGCGTGTCGTGCATGAGCACGATGCTGCCCGGCACGGCACCGTCGACGGCCCGCTCGACCACGACCTCGACGCCGGGGTCCTGCCAGTCGCGAGTGTCGATGTCCCACACCACGAAGGGCATCGGGACGAGTTCGCGCACATGCGGGTTCGAGGCGCCGTACGGCGGGCGCAGGCTCGTCGCCCGGACGCCGGTCGCGTTCGCGATCGCCTCCTGCGCCCGGCGCACCTCGTCGCGCACCTGCTCGTCCGTGAGCTTGGTCAGGTCGGGATGCGCCCACGTGTGGTTCGCGATCTCGTGCCCTGCGGCGACGGCGCGGGCCGCAGTCCCGGGATGGCGTGCGACCGATGACCCCTGGACGTAGAACGTCGCCGCGGCGCGCGCTCGGTCCAGGACGTCGAGCAGCGCGGGCGTCAGTGAGCTCGGCCCGTCGTCGAAGGTGAGCGAGACGCACGCCAGGAGCGTGCAGTCGACCGGGTCTGCGCCGGCCGGCGCCGACCCCGGCTCGTAGGGCCCGCCCGAGACCGCGGCCGACCGGACCAGCGAGCCCGCCTCGGAGAGGAATGGGTCGAGCAGGCGCCACGGTACGAGCACGGAATCCGGTCGGGATCGTTCCGCGCCCGGCACGGACAGGGTGACGACGACGCCGACCTCGGCGGCCGAGGAGTCCACGAGCAGCGGACGGGCGACCTCGGGCGCCAGTCGCGCGAACGGGTCCTCGCCCGGGGCGATCCGACCCGCCGCGCGGAGCGCTTCGGCGACGAGGGCGAGCACCCGCGCCTCGGAGCCCGTCGCATAGAGGGCGACGCCGTCGTGCGGCGCGCCGCCGGCGCCATCCGCGTACCAGACCTCGCGGGCGACCTCGGTCGGATCACCGACCCCCGCGCGCACCGTCACGAGGCGCTCCCCGATGACGCCGCCGGAGGCCACGACGATCGAGCAGTCGATGCTCAGTCTCGACGCGCTCGCCGCGAAGGCGCTGCCGCCGGAGCAGGGCGCGCTCGCGCCGCCCGCCACGAGGTCGACGCCCGGCATCCATGCCGCGCCGTGGGCCGCGGCGAACTCGCGCACCGCAGCCGCGACACGGGCGGTGAGCGTCTCGCCGAATGCGGTGGCCCCGGGCGGGACCGCCCATCGGGCGGCCACGACGAAGCCGTCGGTGCGCATCGCGGCGAGGCGCGGGACGAGCGCCGCCACGCGGTCGCCGCCGAGCACGACGGGGCCCGGCACGACGCGCGGCCCCGCCTCCGCGGTCGGCGCCGGCGGGGTCGTGGCGTCGTCGGGCGACGCGGACCCGCTCGGCGTCGCCGACGGCACGGGTGCACCGCCGGCGGGTGCGGTGAGGGCCGAGTCGCACGCGCCGAGCCCCAGCGCGACGGTGGTCGCGACGAGGATCGCGGACGCGATCCGCGTCCGTCGGCGTCGCCCCGTCGCCGCCCGCATGCACTCAGGCTACGCGCGCGCCATCGCACCGACGTGCGCTCCGCTCCATCCGGCGAGGCGTGCAGGAACCGCGCGCGGTTTCGCATCGGGACGCAACATTCCCGCGCCGGACCGCAATCAATCGCGGAGGCGGCGAACGTAGCCTTGGATTGCGTGCGGATTCACCGCGCCACCCGATGCCGTCTCGAGCGGCCCGACCCATGAGGAACGGAGGTTTCCGATGTCACAGAGCACCATTGAGACGATCGTTGGCGAACCCGAGGTCCTCGAGGACGAGGCCCGCATCGAGATGACCCCCGAGCGCATCGCCCTCGCGAACGACGTCGAGCACGACGCCGCCTGGCTCCGCCTCAAGGACTCGGCCACGAGGCTCCAGTCGCTGCAGGTGAAGGACGGCTCGGTCGCCGAGGAGTCCGACCGCCCCGAGGCATCCGCCCTCGTCGACGCCATCGTCGAGTCGGTCGCCGCGCTCGCGCCGCGCTTCCCGCACGAGGCCGCGTACCTCGAGGCGCTGCAGGCCGACTTCCGTCGCTGGCAGGCCGAGGGCCTCGGCGTGCCGGACTTCCTCGACTCGCTGGTCGAGTTCCAGCCCCAGCTGCACCGCGTCGACGGCATCCGGCACCTCGTCGTCTTCCCCATGTACACGCAGAACGGCTCGTCGGACCGGCACGTCGAGGCGCTCGTCGTCGAGACGATCTGGCCCGAGTTCATCGCGCACCTCGAGGCCGGCGACTACGGCAACAAGCTCTTCGTGAGCCTGCGCCTCGTCGACTTCACGCCCGGGTACGACACCAACTCGGCCGTGCTGTTCCCCGAGACCGTCGCGATGCGCGAGATCCCGCCGTTCACGTGGGGCGCGATCTTCCAGGACCGCGAGGCCGCGCGGTACCGCCGGGTGGTGCGCGCGGCATCCGAGATCACCAAGCTCGAACTGCCGGATGACGCGGCGTCGCTGCTCGACGACCAGGAGCTCGCGGAGCGCACGTTCGTGATGTGGGACATCATCCACGACCGCACGCACATGCGCGGCGACCTGCCGTTCGACCCCTTCATGATCAAGCAGCGGATGCCCTTCTTCCTCTACTCGCTCGAGGAGCTGCGGTGCGACCTCACCGCGTTCCGCGAGTCGGTGAAGATCCAGCGCGGACTCGACGCACGCCTCGCGGCGGGCGAGGAGCTCAGCGAGGTCGAGGAGCAGATGCGCACGACCGGCAAGCTCGTGCAGTACGCGGTGATCTTCGACCGGATCTTCCGGTTCGCGATCACCGGATCGCGCGTGCGCAACTACGACGGACTCGGCGGTCAGCTGCTGTTCGCGTGGCTGCACCAGAAGCACGTGCTCGACTGGACGGACGTGAAGCTCACGTTCGACTGGGCGGCCGTACCGGACGCGGTCGTCGAGCTCGGCGACGCGATCGACGAGTTGTACTGGAAGTCGATCGACCGCCCGAAGACCGCGCACTGGCTCGCGGCGTACGAGCTCGTCCGCGGCGTGCTCACGCCGAACCCGGCATCGGTCTGGGCCGAGGGCCTGCCGCGCGAGGTGCTCGCCGGCCCGCCCAAGGGCTACACCGACCTCGTGATGGACGACGAGTTCCCGCTGTCGATGTTCTTCGAGGCGCTCGACAAGAAGATGAAACCGGTCATCGAGTCGACGGTGGGCATCACCGCCGCCGACGCCTGACGGCCTCGGTCTCGATACGGCCGCGATGCCGGTGGTCGAGTAGCACGCGAAGCGCGCGTATCGAGACCGCTCACGGGTCTCGATACGGCCGCGAGCGGCCTACTCGACCACCGGCACGCGCAGCGCGCACCGAGACCCATGAGAGGATCCCCTACCGTGAACACCCTGCAGGACAAGGTCATCGTCATCGCCGGCGCCACGAGCGCCTCGGGCCGCGCGGTCGCGCGCGCGCTCGTCGACGGTGGCGCGAAGGTCGTCGTCGTCGGCACCCACCAGGGCCGCCTCGACGAGCTCGAGGTCGAGATCCCGGGCGTCGTCGGCGAGCGCGCCGACCTCACCGACGGGGACGACGTGCTCGAGCTCGCCATGCGCGTGCACGCGAAGCTCGGCGACGTCGACGGCGTCGTGCACCTCGTCGGCGGATGGCGCGGCGGCGGCGGCATCCCCGGCCAGACCGAGGAGGACTACCGCCTCCTCGAACGCTCCCTCACGGCGCTGCGGTACGCGAGCCGCGTCTTCTGGGAGGACCTCGTCGCCTCAGCGGCCGGTCGCGTCGCGATCGTCTCGTCGACGACCGTCGAGAAGCCGACCGCGGGCGGCGCGAACTACACCGCGGTCAAGGCCGCGAGCGAGTCGTGGATGCGTTCGCTCGCCGACGGCTTCGCGAAGGCCGGCTCACCGGGCGCGGCCGTGACCTTCCGGGTGAAGGCGCTCGCGGGGCTCGAGCAGCGGCTCGCCGACGAGGTGGTCGCGCTCTGGGCGACGGATGCGTCGGCCTCGGAGCTCAACGGACGTGTCACCACGCTGGCCGACTGAACCCGCCGCGTCCATCCGAGCACGATTCGGGTTTCGTCGCGCGCGCGGGTAGCATTCCCGCGCACCCCCGCAGCGCCGCCCCCACGGCCCCACCCGAACGAGAGTCCCGCCCATGCGCAAGCGCACCGTCGCGCTCATCACCGTGTCCGCCGTCGTCCTCGCCGCCGCCGGTGCGGCGTACTGGGCCGGCCGAGACCTCTTCCACGAACCGACCGCGCGCGGCGTCGACTCGGTCGTCGCCGAGCTCGACGGCGAGCGCGTGCTCGGCGTGTTCGCCCATCCCGACGACGAGCAGACCGTCAACGGCCTGTTCTGGCGCGCGTCGCAGGACGGCGCGGAGACGGCGATGATCACCGCCACCCGCGGCGAGGCCGGGCACCAGGTGCCCGTGGTCGCGCGGCAGGAGGACCTCGGCACGGTGCGCGCCGCCGAGGCCCTGAAGAACAGCTTCAACTTGGGCGTCGACGAGCACGAGGTCTGGGACTACCCCGACGGCGGGCTGCCCGACATCGACGAGGACGAGCTCGTCGAACGCGTCGCCGATGCGATGCGCGAGTTCCGGCCCGACGTCGTCGTCGCGTTCTGGCCCGAGAGCGGCGCCACCGGACACGCCGACCACATGGAGATGGGCCGCGTGACCGAGCTCGCGATCGCCGAGCTCGAGGCATCCGGCGGCCCGTACACCGGGCCCGACCACCTCGTCTACACGATCAGCCCGACGAAGGCGCTCACGACCTTCGGCGGCGAGACCGGCGCGTTCGTCGTCGCGAACCAGCCGGAGCCCGACTACGCGATGCCGGCCGAGGTCGGCAAGAAGTTCGAGGGCTGGCAGATCCACGCGTCGCAGCGAGACTTCATGCCCGCGTCGTACATCCTGCCGACGTGGCTCGTCTACGCCCTCTGGGACCACGAGTTCTACGCCGTGCGCGACCTCGGGGCGGAACCGCTCGCCTGAGCGCGCTCGCCCCGGATAGGGTGCATCCACACGACCCGGAAGGGGGCGGAGCGTGGTCGACCTCATCGCATCAGACGGCACGCGGCTGAACTACCTCGAGTACGGCGACCCGAACGGACGGCCGGTCGTGCTGGTGGCGGGCTTCAAGGCCCCCGCGACGAGCTGGCGGTACCAGGTGAAGCCGCTCGCCCGGGCCGGGTATCGCGTCATCGCGCTCGACCGGCGCGGGCACGGGAAGTCCGAGCCGGGCGAGGGCGAGCCGTCGATGGAGCGCCACGGCGGCGACGTCCACGACCTGCTCGACGCGCTCGACCTCGTCGACGCGACGCTCGTCGGCCAGTCGATGGGCGGGGACGCCCTGTGGGCCCTCGTCGCCGAGTACGGCACCGATCGGATCCGCGACCTCGTGATCGTCGACCAGACGCCGTGCATGCTGAACTCCGACGACTGGCCGCACGGCTTCTACGACTACGACGAGGGCAACCGCGACACGACCTTCGCGGCCGGCATCCCCGACCCGGGACGCTTCCCCGCGAAATCGAAGGGACTCGTGCGCATCGCTCGGCTGCTCACCTCGCTCGAGATGCCGCGCGGCGGTGCGCCGGCGTTCAGCGAGACCGAGCTCGCGCTCCTGAACGACCACGCGAAGCGCGACTGGCGGCCGGTCGTCGCGGCGTGCGACGTGCCGGTGCTGTTCGTCGCGGGCGCCGAGAGCGAGTTCTGGCCCGCCGAGCACGCCGAGGCGGCGGCCGCGCTCAACCCCCTCGCCGACTCGGTCGTGATCGCCCGCGACGGGCACGCGGCGAACATCGAGCAGCCGCTGATGTTCAACCGGATCCTGCTGGAGCGCTTGCGGGGCACGCCGGCCGCGTGAGTTCGGCACGCCGGCCGCCTGAGTTCGTGCGCCCCGGGCTCAGGCCGGGAACGCCTTGCCCGGGTTCAGCACGCCGTTCGGGTCGAGGGCTCGCTTGACCGCGCGGTGGAGCTCGATCACCCGCGGGCTGAGTTCGTGCGCCGCGCCGGGGAGCTTCAGCAGGCCCACGCCGTGCTCGCCGGTGACGGTGCCGCCGAGCGCCCGGCAGTCGTCGACGATGCGGTCGAACGCGAGCTTCGCCCGCGCTTTCGCTGCATCGTCGCCCTCCGGCGCGATGATCAGCGGGTGCAGGTTGCCGTCGCCGGCGTGCGCGATGTTCGCGATCACGACATCGTGGTCGCGCGCACTCTCCTGGATGCGCCGGAGCATCTCGGGCACGCGTCCGCGCGGCACGCAGATGTCTTCGGTGAGCACGGGGCCGAGGCGCTCGAGCGCCGGGTAGGCGAGGCGCCGCGCGAGGAAGAGCCGGTCGGCGGCCTCCGTCGAGGCGCCGCGCTCGACCGTGAGCGCGCCGGCCCGCGTCATCCGCTCGGAGATCGCGGCGGCACGAGCCTCGCCCGCCGCACCGACGTCGTCGACCCGCGCCAGGAGCATCGCCTCGACGCCGTGCGGAAGGCCGAGCGACTGCCAGTCGTCGACCGCCTCGATGCACGTGCGGTCGATGAGCTCGAGCGCGGATGGCACGATGCCCGCGGCCGAGATCGCCGCGACCGCATCGCCCGCCGCCTCGAGCGAGTCGAACGAGCCGACGATCGCACGGTCCTCGCGCCCGCCGAGCGGCAGCAGCTTCAGCGTGAGTTCGACGATGATGCCGAGCGTGCCCTCCGAGCCGACCATGAGCGCCGTGAGGTCGTAGCCCGTGACGCCCTTCGCGGTGCGGCGGCCGAGGCGCACGACCTCGCCGTCGGCGAGCACGACGGTCATGCCGAGCACGTAGTCGCGCGTCACGCCGTACTTGACGCAGCAGATGCCGCCGGCGTTCGTCGCGGCGTTCCCGCCGATGGTGGAGATCCGGTAGCTGGCCGGGTCGGGCGGGTACCAGAGACCATGGGCCGCGACCGCCTGCCGCAGGTCGTCGTTGAGGACCCCGGCCTCGGCGACCACGAGCCGCTCGTCCGCGTCGACCTCGAGGATCCGCGTCATCCGCTCGAGCGAGACGACGATCGAGCCGGCCATCGCGTTCGCGCCGCCGGAGAGTCCCGTCCCGGCGCCACGCGGGACGACCTTCAGGCCGGATGCCGCAGCCGCGCGCACCGCGACGGCGACGTCGTCGACGGACTCGGCGAGCACCACCGCGAGCGGTTCCGCGAAGTCCGCCCACTCGGCGTCGTCGTGGGCGTACCGCGCGAGATCCGTCGGTTCGGTGAGCACGCGCGACGGGTCGAGTTCGCGGCGGAGTCGCTCGAGTGCGGCGAGCCGCGCCCGGCGTCCGGATGCGTCGGAGCCCGGGTCGGGGACGGCTGGGTGTGGAACGGCGTCGGGCATGGGGCAGGGCTCCTCGGAACAGCGGCGGGTGAGGTCAGGACGTGGGGGGCGGCAGTGTGGCATCCGTCGCCGGTTCATCACCGGGGCCGCCGTCGCCCCGGCCCGCGCCGTCACCGGCCTCGTCACCCGCGGTCACCTCGCGCGCCGTGTCGGCCGGGTCGTGCTCGGCACGGCTGAGGAGCACGAACGGCGCGGCGAGCACCTGGACGACGCCGCTGCACAGCAGCGAGAAGCCGTATCCGCCGATGTCGGCGGCTCGGCCGAGCGCCGGCTGGATCACGGCACCGCCCGCGCTGCCGAGGAGCGAGTCGAACGAGAGCACGGTGGCACGCTGCTTCGACGGGATCATGTCGTTCAGGTAGGCGCGGTGCACGGGGTCGTCGATCGAGGAGGAGATGCCCCAGAGCGCGATGAGCGCGACCGCGAGCCAGAAGTTCGCGACGAGTCCGAGTGCGAGCAGGACGAAGGTGCTGAGGACGGTCGCGAGCAGGATGACCGAGGTCCGCTTGCGGAATCGGCGACGGACGACGGGCGCGAGGAGCCCGCCGACGATCCCGGCGCCGGACAGCAGGGCCGCGGCGAGGCCCGCGATCGAGTAGGCGCCCTCGTCGCCCCACAGCTCGAGCAGGTACGGCTGGAGGGCATAGAACGCGTAGAAGCCGACGCCCGTCGTGAACGGCGTGGTGAACATGAGCCAGCGCACGGGGCGCCGGCCGAGGCCGTACTTCACGGAGGCGCGGAACACCTCGCCGGTCGCCTTCACCGGCCCGACCCCGCGTTCCGGGCTGAACCCGAGGTCGTGCATGAGGATCGCCGCGACCGCGAACATGACGACGAGGATGCCGGCACGGATGAGGAAGGGCACGCCGAGGTTCGTCAACTGCGCGATCACGCCGCCGAGGACCGAGCCGCCGAGCATGGCGACGTTGCCGACGACGATCGCCCGCCCGAACACCGCCTCCAGGCTGCCGCGATATCCGGTGGCCTGCAGCGCGTCGACGAGCCAGGCGTCGACGGCGCCGGAGAAGAACGTGAAGCCCAGCCCGAGCAGCACCGACACGATCGCCCACGCCCAGAAGGGGGACTGCCAGACCCAGAGCATCCAGTACATCGCCGTCGTGGCCGCGAGCGTGATCGTGCCGAGCAGGTAGGACGCGCGGCGTCCGACGGTGTCGGCCACGACGCCGGTCGGAATCTCGAAGATGAACATGCCGACGCTGAAGAAGGCGTTCGCGGCGAACGCCTCGAGGTTGGTGAGGCCTGCGTCGAGCAGGAACAGGGTGTTGATGCCCCAGATGAACGACGCGGCGAGCGTGTTCCCGAGCGTCAGCGTGTAGTAGGTGCCCTGCACGCGCCGGGCGGCCCGCCCCCCGTCGTCGCCCGACCCGGCGGTCTCCGCCGAACGGCTCGGACTCCCCACGGGGACCATCATGCCCGCCATCCCGTCACCGGCGCCAGCATCGGGGCTGGTGCCCTCCGCACCCCCCGTTCGCGGCTCTTTTGCCGTGGTGCGTTAAAAGTCGCGCATGGCATGCACTCTTTTGCTTGACCGCGCCGAGACAAATGCCGTAGTGTCCGAAAAAGTTCGTGGACGCCAACTCACGAGCAACGGTGCGAAGAGTGGCAGATGGTCGACCTCCGCATCCGGCGCGGTCCCACCGCGTCGCGGGCCCCCGGCCCGATCTCAGGAACACGGTTCAGTGCAAGGGAGCATCATGGATGAACTGACGGAACAGGCCGAGCACGACGCTCGCCTCCTCGGGACCCGCCTGGGTCTCACGCGCCGACAACTGCTCGCCGCCACGACCGGCATGGCCGCCGCGGCAGCGGTGGGCCTGGCCGGCGGCCACACGCACGCCCACGCCGCTCCGGGCGCCGGAGGCGGCAACGGGGTGCTCGTCCCGCCCGGCAAGCGGGGCATCATCCTCTACACGGTCCGCGACGCGATCGGCCGCAACCCGCTCACCAACCCGGGCCTGCCGTCGGGCTTCAAGCAGGTGCTGGAAGAGCTCGCGCGCCAGGGCTACAAGCAGATCGAGTTCGCCGGCTACACCCAGAACGCCAACTCCGAGGGCGGCAACGTCAACAACGTCGAGGGCGCGCACCTGCTGCGCACCTGGCTCGACGACAACGGGCTCGAGGCCGAGGGCAACCACGGCTCGATCCCGAGTGTCGTCACCGAGGCCACGCTCGCGCAGTTCGACGCACAGTGCGAGATCGCGAACATCCTCGGATTCGGCCACATCGGCACCGGCAACGACCCGACCCGCAGCTCGTACCTCGCCGACTGGCAGACGGCGGCCGAGGTCTGGAACACCTTCGGCGAGCGGGCGGCGTCGCACGGGCTGAAGCTGTACACGCACAACCACGACCAGGCATACAGCTTCCTGCTCGACAGCGGCCCGCTCGACGGGTCGGGCAACCCCACGCGCTCGAGCGGCCTGCGCCGCCTCGAGTGGTTCCTCCAGAACACCGACCCGAACTACGTCTACCTCGAGATGGACGTCTACTGGGCGCACGTCGCGCAGCACCGGTACCAGAGCTACACGGCACCGGACGGCACGGTCGTCCAGGACTGGTTCGACCCGGCCGGGCTCGTCGCCGAGCAGACCACGCGGTTCCCGCTCTTCCACGCCAAGGACGGCGCGAAGAACGACAGCGCGGCCGGCTACTCGATCGTGCCGTTCGGCGCGGGAGACATCGACTACACGACGTTCTTCCAGCGGATCGGCGCGAAGGGCTACCACAACGCGATGTACGAGCAGGACAACGCGTCGAGCGTGCCCATGGCCTCGCCGACCATGTCGCTCGAGAACGCCGCGTCCTCGTACCAGAACCTCGCCGCCCTCCGCGGCTGACGCGATACCCCGGGCCGCGCGGGTGACCCAACTCCCCGCGCGGCCCGGACACCACATGGATCCCGCCGAACCTCCTTCCATTCGTCGACTGGAGAAATCCATGCACATCGCACGTTCGCGCCTCGCGACCCTGGTGATCGGAGCCGCGGTCGCGGCATCCGTCATCGTCGCCGGGCCCGCCATCGCCCATGACGGCGAAGACCACGGTGACGAGGTCTCGGCCACGACCTGGGCCAACTACGAGCGCGTCAGGCTCGCCGGCACCCAGGGCGTCGGAGAGCCGATCGACCTCGCGGTCCTCCCCGACTCCCGGGTCCTGCACACGACGCGGAACGGCCAGGTCCGTCTCACCGATCCCGCGCAGGGTACGACGACGACGGTCAACACGATCGATGTCTACTCCAACTCCGAGGACGGGCTGCAGACCGTGACCCTCGACCCCGCCTTCGAGGAGAACGGCTGGGTCTACCTCTACTACGCTCCGCGCGTGATGGAGGCTCCGTACCCGGAGACCACCCCGGCTGGTTCGGCACCGAACACGCTCCCGGCCGGCGCTGACGCCTCGTACTGGGACCAGTGGAAGGGCTACAACCAGCTCAGCCGGTTCAAGTGGGACGCGGAGACCTCCTCGCTCGACATGTCGACGCAGCAGGACATCATCCGGGTCGAGGTCCAGCGCGGGCAGTGCTGCCACGTCGCCGGCGACGTGGCGTTCGACGACGAGGGCAACCTGCTGCTGTCGACCGGCGACAACACGCCCGCGGGCACGCCGGGCGCCAGCGGCTACGCGCCGAACAACGACCGCCCCGGGTACAACCCCGGCTTCGATGCGCGTCGCGGTGCGGGCAACACCAACGACCTGCGCGGCAAGATCCTGCGGATCGACGTGCAGGAGGACGGCAGCTACACGATCCCCGAGGGCAACCTCTTCGCGCCGGGCACGGCCGAGACGCGTCCCGAGATCTTCGTGATGGGCGTCCGGAACCCGTTCCGCATGGACTTCAACACCGTCACCGGCGCCGTCACGTGGGGCGACTACGGCCCCGACGCGGGCACGGCGAGCGATCTGCGCGGCCCGATGGGCTACGTCGAGTGGCAGTCGACGACGAAGCCGATCAACGGCGGATGGCCGTACTGCCACGGCCCGAACGCGAACTACAACGACTGGGACTTCGAGACGGCGACCCAGGGCGACTGGTTCGACTGCGAGGGCACGCTCATCAACACGAGCGCGTACAACACGGGCCTCGACCAGCTCCCGACGGCGACCGAGCCGCAGCTCTGGTACGGTGACCGCCCCGAGCACCAGCCGTGGCCCGAGTTCGGTTCGGGCGGCCAGGCGCCCATGGGCGGCCCGACCTACGTCTACGACGAGGAGAACCCCTCCGAGACGAAGTTCCCGGAGTACTGGAACCACAAGACGTTCATGGGCGAGTTCTCGCGCGACCGCGTCTTCGTGTTCTCGCAGGACGAGGGTGACGGCCCCGTCGCGCGGATCGAGGACTTCCTTCCGAACGCGTCGCTGAACGCCGCCGGCATGCCGCCCTGGGACAACGTGATGGACCTGGAGTTCGGCCCCGACGGCTCGCTCTACGTGCTCGACTACGGCGACGGCTTCTTCCGGCCGAACCCCGACGCCGGCCTCTACCGGGTCGACTACGTCGAGGGCACCAAGGGTCCGCGCGTCATCCTCGACGCCTCCGTCACCTCGGGCGACGGCCCGCTCGAGGTCGAGTTCGACGCGTCGGAGTCCAGCCACCCGGACGGCCTCGCCCTGAGCTTCGCCTGGGACTTCGAGGGCACGGGCACGTTCGAGGACGGTGTCGCGACCGCATCGCACACCTTCGCCGAGGACGGCCAGTACCAGGCCCGCGTGCGGGTCACCGACGAGGGCGGACGCGTGAGCATCGCCTCGGTCACCATCACCGTCGGCAACACGGCACCCGTGGTCGAGATCGTCACCCCGGCGAACGGCTCGTTCGCCGACTGGGGCGACGAGGTCGAACTCGAGATCCGCGTCACGGACCCCGACGAGCAGATCGACTGCGAGCGCGTGCTGTGGAGCTACGGCCTCGGCCACGACAACACGCACACGCACCCGCTGTTCACGGGCAACGGCTGCACCGCGACCGTCGAGATGGCACTCGAGGCCGGACACGGCGAGACCGAGAACATCTACGCCCAGATCGGCGCGTCCTACACGGACGGCGGCACCGACACGGCGCCCGCGCTGACCGGTGACGACGTCACGCTGCTCAACCCGCGTGCACTGCAGGCCGAGCACAACGACGCCCGCAGCGGCGACCTCACGGTCGTCGACGACGACACGGCCGAGGGCTTCCGCCACCTGGCCGGCCTCGACGCCGGCGAGTGGATCGCGTACCAGCCGGTCGAGTTCGGCGGCATCACCGGTGCCACCGTCCGCGCCGCAGGTGAGGGCGAGGTGTCGCTCCGCTGGGGTGACGCCGACGCCGACGCCTTCGCGACCTTCGCGGTCGACTCCGGGGGCTGGGCGGATGTCTCGGTGCCGCTCGTGAACGTGCCGGAGGGCACCGGGCGCGTGGTCGTGACCTCGACGGGCGGGGTCATCCTCGACCAGTTCGTGTTCACGACGTCGGTCTCCGACATCCGGGCGCTGCTCGGCTCGCTGGAGGACGACGGCCGGATCACCCGCGGCGTCGAGGCCTCGTTCGGCGACGTCCTCGCCGAGGTCGACGCGGCCCTCGCGGCCGACGACACGGCCACGGCGATCGCCAGGCTCGAGTTCATCGCCGAGAAGACCCCGCAGCGGGTGCGCACCGACGCCGATGCGGCGGCGCTCATCATCCGGGCGGTCGATGCGGTGATCGCCGAGCTCGAGTAGCACTCCCGCGGCGGCGGGGCACGTCCCCGCCGCCGCGCACCAGGCGGGTGCGGTCGGGAAACGACCTTGGCGGGATCCGCTGGCCGCACCAAGAACGGATCGGGCCGTACTCCACGAGGAGTGCGGCCCGTTCCCGTGCGTGCGCCTCTGTCGCCGCGGCATCCAGCGGCGCTAGCCTTCGCACATGATCCGCTTCCTGATCAACATCGCGATCTCGCTCATCACGGCGGCCATCGGCCTGCTCGTCACGTCCTGGATCCTCCCGGACTTCCACCTCGACGCGGCCGGGTTCATCGTGGCCGTGCTCGTCTTCACGATCGCGCAGGCGATCCTCGCGCCGTTCATCTTCAACATGGCCCGGCAGTACGCCTCGGCGATCCTCGGCGGCATCGGCCTCGTGTCGACGTTCGTCGCGCTCCTCATCGCCTCGCTGTTCCCCAACGGGATCCGCGTCGACGGCATCGTGACCTGGATCCTCGCGACCCTCATCATGTGGATCATCACGGCGCTCGGCACGTGGCTGCTCGGGCTGTGGTGGCTGAAGGGACGCGTGGAGGAGCGCCGCTCCTGAGTCCGAAGGCGCTGCGCTCGACCTGATACCTCCCGGGGTACCAGACGTCCCCCGGGGCGCGCAACGCCCTTGCCGCCGTCCGCCTCGCACGATCGCATGGAAGCACCCGATCGAGGAGGCGAAGCACGATGACGACGAGCGAGCATGCGTCGGGGCGGGCCCCGCACGACGAGCAGGGGCAGAAGTCCGAGCACGAGCAGATGTCCGAGCACGAGCAGAAGTCCGAGGACGAGCAGAAGCGGCGTCAGACCCTCACGACGTACCTGCGATTCGCGGCGATGATCCTCACCGCGATGTTCGTCGGCTACTGGACGATGTTCGCCGGATCATGGGAGTGGAGCCACATCCGCTTCAGCGAGAGCCGGGTGTTCATGGCGATCACGATGGGCGGCACGATGGGCCTCATCATGCTCGCGTGGATGCTGGGCATGTACCGGAGCGTGAAGGGCAACCTCGCGATCATCGTCGTGAGCCTGCTCTTCATCGGCGGCGGGATCGCGCTGGATCGAAGCCAGGCGATCGTCGGCGACACCGCATTCATGCGCGGCATGATCCCCCATCACTCGCTCGCGATCACCCGCTCCGAGCGGTTCCAGAACGAGGACGTCCGCGTGTGCGAACTCGCGGTCGGGATCAGCGAGGCGCAGCGGCGCGAGATCCTCGAGATGGACTGGCTCATCCGCGACATCGAGGCGAACGGGCCGGCCACCACGGTCGAGGAGGCGGACGAGCGGGCGGTCCCCGACTTCACTCGCGCGGCCGATCGCGACTGCCCCTCGGAGTGATCCCCCGACCCGGTCGGCGCCCGGCGGCGCGTCAGGCTTCCGGGCGGTAGGCGAGCACCGAACCGTCGACGGACACGCGCACCTCAGTGCCGCGCGGGACGACGCCCGATGCGGTGACGCGCGCGCGCAGCCGCACGCCGTCGGCGAGAGCGAGGGCGAGCATCGCGTCGTGCCCGGTGTACTCGACGTCCGTCACGACGCCGTCGAGCGCGCCCTCGTCGTCGGGCCGGTCGGCGTCGGCCCCGCCGCCGGTCGCATCGAAGGCGGATGCCGCGTCCGCGCGCTCCACGCGGAGCTCCTCCGGGCGCACCAGCACCGTGACGTCGGCGCCGTCCTCGGGCACCAGCCCCGAGGCATCCGCCACCGGCACCGCCCGCAGCCGGCCGATCTCGGTCGCGACCGCGTCGCCGTGCAGCACGCCGGGCAGGAACACCGCGTCGCCGACGAACCCCGCGACCCACGGCGTCGCGGGCGTGCGGTACACCGCTTCCGGCGTGCCGAGCTGCAGCACCTCGCCGCCGCGCATGACCGCCACGCGGTCGGCGACCGAGAGCGCCTCGGCCTGGTCGTGCGTCACGAGGATGCCGGTGACGCCCTCCGCCCGAAGCAGTTCGCGCACCGCCGCGCGGAGGTCGGCGCGAAGCATCGGGTCGAGCGCACCGAACGGCTCGTCGAGCAGCACGAGCTCCGGGCCGGCCGCGAGGGCCCGCGCGAGGGCGACGCGCTGCGCCTGCCCACCCGAGAGCTGCCCGGGCGCGCGATCGGCAAGCGGTGCGAGGTCGACGAGGTCGAGGAGGCGCCGCACCTCGTCGGACCTCGCCGCGCGACGGGCGGCGCGCGACGAGCCGCGGCCGGCGAGCATGCCGAACGCGACGTTCTCGGCGACGGTGAGGTGCGGGAACAGCGCCGCGTCCTGCGGCACCCAGCCGATGCGCCGCTTCTCCGGGGCGAGGTGGATTCCGTGCGTCGTCACCATCCGCTGCCCGATGCGGATCTCGCCCGACTGCGCGCGGAGCAGGCCCGCGATGGTCCGCAGCAGGGTCGTCTTGCCGCATCCGCTCGGCCCGACGATGGCGAGCAGCTCGCCGTGCGGCACCTCGACGTCGACCCCGTGCAGGACGGGCCCGCCCTCGTAGCCGACCGTGAGGTCGCGCACCTCCAGCCGGCTCATCCGATGACCTCCCGGGTTTCCACACGCCCTGCCGGCGTCTCGGGCGCGATCGCCTCGCGCGTCGCCTCGCGGCCGGCCCGTGCGTCGGAGAGCAGGAACGCGGGCACCGCGGCGACGAGCAGCAGCGCGACCGCGTACGGAGCCGCGGCACCGTAGGCGGAGATGTCGGTGCGCTGCCAGAGTTCGACCGCGAGCGTGTCGGTGCCGGTCGGGCGCAGCATGAGCGTCGCCGGCAGCTCCTTCATCGCCGAGACCGCGGCGAGCAGCGCGGCCGCGAAGATGCCGGGCCGCGCGAGGCGCGCGGTCACCGCCCACCACGTGCGGGCACGCGAGTTGCCGAGCGTGCGCGAGACGTCCTCGAGCGAGGTCGGCACCTGGCCGGTCGCCGAACGGATCGAACCGATCGCCTTCGGCATGAAGAGGATGCCGTAGCCGAACGCGAGCACGAGGGCGGTCTGGTAGAGGGCGGGCACGACGCTCAGCGAGAAGAAGACGAGCGAGAGACCGACGACGATGCCGGGCAGCCCGAGCGCGAGGTAGCCGGCCGACTCGACGCCGCGCACCATCCGCCCGCGATGGCGCGCCGCGAGCACGCCGATCGGCAGGGCGAGCGCGACGGCGACCACGGCACCCCCTGCGGAGAGCAGCACGGTGTTGCCGACGGCCTGGGCGAGGTTCGCGCCGTCGAACGCCTGCAGCGTCTCGGCGGTCAGCACGCGGGAGAGGAGGACCGCGACCGGCACCGCGACGGCGACCACGGGCACGAGCGCGAGCAGCGCCAGACCGGGTGCGGTCCACGGCCCGAGCCGCGTCATCCGTCGCCGACCCGTCGCGGGCGCGGCCTGGATGCGGCGTGCCGCGCGTCCGCGCGCGACCTGCTCGCCGATCACGACCAGCAGCGCGAGCGCGACGAGGAGCACCGCGAGCACCGCCGCCTCGTCGCGGCTGAAGCTCGCCGAGTAGGCCTGCTGGATCGCGGTCGTGAGCACGGGGAAGCGGAACAACGCGACGCCGCCGAAGTCGCTCAGGGTGTACAGGCACACGAGCAGGGCGCCGGCGAGCACCGCCGGGCGGATCTGGGGCCACGTACCGAGCATGAACGAGCCGAACGGCCCTCGTCCGAGCGTGCGCGCGACGTCGTCGAGGCCGGTGCTGCCGATGCGGAGCGCCGCCGCGACGGGGAGCGTGACGTAGGGGACCGAGACGAAGCTGAGCACGAGCCACGCGGCCCAGAAGCCCTTCATCGACGGCTGCCAGGCGAGCCATCCGTACGCCGCGAGGTAGGAGGGCATCGCGAGCGGCAGCGCCGCGAGCACCGCCCAGGCGCCGCGCCACCGCAGTCGGGCGCGGGCGAGCAGGAACGCGCTCGGCACGCCGAGCGCCACCGCGGTCAGGGTGACGGATGCCGCGAGCAGCACCGAGTTCCCGACGAGCAGCGGGATCCGGGGCCGGTCGAAGACCGCCGCGAGTTCACCCGGATCGGCCGAGAGCACGCGCACGACGAGGTGGATGACCGGGATCGCTGCGAGGGCGACCGCGACGAGGGACGCCGCGATGAGCCCCCACGGGCGGCGGGGGCTCGGCGTCGCGACTCGGTCGGTCATGTCGGTTCCAGCGTAGGCGTGCGGGGCTGCGTTCCGGTCGGGTCGCCGGGTCGCGTCATCCGCTCGCCGCACCGCCTCAGATCAGGCCGTTGTCGGCGAGCAGCTGCTGCGACTCCCCGACGGAGTCGAGGTCGCTGAGGTCGAGGCCGGGGTTCACGAGCGTGTCGATCGCGGGCAGGCCCTCGGGGGCGTCGACGCCCGGCAGCAGCGGGTACTCGAAGGTCTCCTCGACGAAGTACCGCTGTGCCTGCTCGGACACGAGGAACTCGACGAACGCGCGTGCCGCGTCGTCGTCGGCGGCCCCGTTGAGGATCGCGGCACCCGTGACGTTCACGATGCCGCCCGGGTCGCCCGGCAGGAACTTCAGCTGCGCGCGCATGTTCTCGGCGCCGACCTCGGCCGCCTGGCGGAACCAGTAGTAGTGGTTGATGAGGCCGAGCTGCGCCTGGCCCGTGTTCACGAGGTCGAGCGAGGCGAGGTTGTTCTCGGTGAGCTCGGGGTCGTTCGCGGCCATGCCCTCGACCCAGGCGGCCGCGGCCTCCTCGCCCTCGAGCACGCGCAGCGCGGTGATGAAGGACTGGAAGCTCGCGTTGCCGGGCGCGAAGGCGACCTGGCCCGACCACTCCTCGCCGGTGAGGTCGTCGACCGTGTCGGGCACGTCGGCTTCGCTGAGCTGCTCGCCGTCGTACGCGATGACGCGGGCGCGGCCGGTGACGCCGATCCACGAGTCGTCCTGCGAGGTGAAGCCGTCGGGGATCAGGTCGGCGAGGTCGGCCGGGATCTCGGTCACGAGGTCGGCGTCGGCGAGCGCGCCGAGCGCGCCGGCGTCCTGCGAGAGGAACACCTCGGCGGGAGTGCGGTCGCCCTCCTCGAGGAGCAGCGCGGTGAGCTCGGGGGTGGCGGCGTAGCGCGCCTCGACCGTGATGCCGGTCTCCTCCTCGAACTGCTCGATGAGCGGTCCGACGAGGCCCTCGTCGCGGCCGACGTAGACGGTGAGCGTCTCCGCGTCGTCGGCCGGCGCGGTGCAGCCGGTCAGGGCGAGGGTGGCGGCGGTGAGGCCGACTCCGGCGAGGACGATTCCGCGTCGTGCGCGCATGGGCGAACTGGCTCCAACGATCGGTGGAAAGGTGAGGGCCCGTCGAATGAGGGCGAACTCAGCTTAGCCTCACCTTCCTTGAGGCCCTACTCGCGGCGTCATGCTCGCCGCGCGACCGCGCGCGACCGCGCGCGACCCTCCTCGCCGCGCCCGTGACCTCGACGTGCGCCGACCCCCGCAGGCGCCGATGCGTCAGGCGGTCGCCTCGGGTGCTGGCACGGCAGCGGGTACGGAGGACTCGGTGTCGGCGTAGACGGCCGACAGCAGGCGGTAGGACCTCGTCGTGAACGCGAGCAGCGCGAGTGCGACCGTCGCCAGTCCGGCGAACAGGAACACGAGCGCGATTCCGCGCGCATCTCCCTCGCCGAGCAACCAGCCCCACGTCGCCCGGCCCGACGCGCCCTCCATGTACGGGATGATCCAGAACTCCGCGATCGGCGCGATGAGGAACGCGGTGATCGGCGCCGCCGCCGCCTCGACCGCCGCCGCGAAGCCGAAGACCCGGCCCTGTCGGCGGAACGGCACGACCTTCTGGATCACGGTCTGCTCGGCGGCCTCGACGACCGGGATGAGGCACATGTACAGCCAGATTCCCGCCGCGTACAGCCACCACTGCTCGCGGATCGTGAAGGCAGCACCGAGCACGCCCATCGCGACGATCACGAGGAGCATCGTGCGGATCGGGTTCCGGCCGAGCCCGAACCTCGCGATCACCGCCCCGCCGATGATGAAGCCCGTCGCCGTGACGCCGAGGACGATCCCCCACACCTCGACGGAGAAGATCGTGAGGCCGTACGGGTCCATGAGCGCCATGTAGACGCCGCCGATGAGGTTGTTGAACGTCGCGAAGATGATGAGGGCGAGGAGGCCGGGGACGACCCGGATGGCGCGGATGCTGCCGCGCACGTCGATGATCGGCTCGCGGTCGCCCTCGCGCGTCGGTCGTTCCTCGGGGACCCGCAGGAAGAACAGGTGGACGAGCGCGACGAGCGTCAGGCCGATCGCGATCGCCAGGGTCCACCCCATGCCGAGGAACCCGATCGCGAGCCCGCTGAACACGCTCGTCACGATGAACGCGACACCCTGCACCGTGCCGACGAGCCCGTTCGCGTTGGCATGGCGGTCGACGGGGACGAGGAGCGTCACGGTCGTCGAGAGCGCGATGTTGCGCATGTGCTCGACGACCGACCCGAACAGGATGATGCCGGCGAACGCCCAGAACCACGGGCCGCCGAGATCGACGAGCGCCGACTCGGGCTGGAGCAGGTAGATGACGGCGGCCACCGCGAACGAGCCGAGCGTGACGAGGCTGGAGAACCGCATGACCTGGAGCTTGCGGTGCCGGTCGACGATCGTGCCGAACAGCATCGCGAAGAACGCGATGAGCAGCATGTACGCCCCGCCGATGATGCCCGTGGCCAGCACCGAGCGCGTCTCGAGGTAGACCCAGAACGTCAGCGCGAACCACAGGAAGCTCGTCGTGACGTTCGCGATCGCCGTGTTGACGAGCACCTGCAGGAACGTGCGCATGCCGTTCGGGGGCGGCACGACCGCTCCTGCCGTCGGCGCCGCGCCTGCGTCGCTGACCTCACCTGCCGGGCTCCTCTCGACCCCGTCGATCCCGTCGGACATGAGGGTGAGCGTACGTCGGGCCACCGACATCCGGTAGGCCTTCGAGGAGCCCGCCGACGACGCCCGCCGCGCGTCTGGGAGAATCGTCCGGTGACCCCTGAGTTCCAGCCCCTGCACGACACCGCCTTCCGCGGCTTCGCCTCCGACAACTACTCCGGTGTGCACCCCGAGGTGCTCGCCGCGATCGCCGGTGCGAACGGGGGCCATCAGGTCGCCTACGGCGACGACGACTACACGGGCCACCTGCACGAGGTGTTCGCGCGCCACTTCGGAGACCCGGTCGAGGTCTACCCGGTGTTCAACGGCACGGGCGCCAACGTGACGGCGCTGCAGTCGATGCTGCCGCGCTGGGGTGCCGTGATCTCGGCATCGACCGCGCACATCAACGTCGACGAGGGCGGCGCCCCCGAGCGCGTGGGCGGCATCAAGTTGCTGACCGTGCCGACGGATGACGGCAAGCTCACGCCCGAACTCGTCGACCGCGAGGCGTGGGGCTGGGGCGACGAGCACCGTGCACAGCCGCTGGTCGTGTCGATCACGCAGACCACGGAGCTCGGCACGGCCTACTCCGTCGAGGAGATCCGCGCGCTCGCCGACCACGCGCACGAGCGCGGGATGTCGCTGCACATGGACGGTGCGCGCATCTCGAACGCCGCGGCATCCCTCGACCTGCCCCTGCGCGCGTTCACTCGCGACGCGGGCGTCGACGTGCTGAGCTTCGGCGGCACGAAGAACGGCGCGTTGCTCGGCGAGGCCATCGTGGTGCTGAACCCCGCGGCATCCGAGGGCCTGAAGTACCTGCGCAAGCTCAACATGCAGCTCTCGTCGAAGATGCGCTTCGTGTCGGCGCAGCTCATCGCCCTGCTCGACGGCGACCTCTTCCTGCGGAACGCGTCGCATTCGAACGCGATGGCCCGCCGCCTGCGCGACGCGCTCGACGCCGGCATCGCGGCAGGCGAGCTGCCCGGCCTCTCGTTCACGCAGCAGACCCAGTCGAACGGCGTCTTCGCGGTGCTGCCCGCCGGCGTCGCCGACCGTCTGCGCGAACGCGGCTTCAAGTTCTACGACTGGGATGCCGCGAGGAACGAGGTGCGCTGGATGTGCTCGTTCGACACGACCGAGGACGACATCGACGCGTTCGTCGCGGGCATCCGCGAGGAACTGGCGCGCGCCGCGGCGTAGGCCCGGGGCCGAACCTCGCGAGAACGCCGCGGTCAGCCGGCGCGAACGACCACCCGATGCTCGCCGCGGCCGGGGGGCGCCTCGAGCACGATCACGCGCGTCTGCGCGTCCCACTCAGCGACCTCGGCGCCCTCGACGGCGGGGTCGTCGCCGAATCCGGCGGGTAGGTACAGCTCGGTGGGGGCGGACGCCGCGGGGTCCGGCGTGAAGACGAGCTCGAAGGCGGCATCCGTCGCAGACCACCCGACGGGCGTACCCGCGACCGCCCGGGGGTAGGCGCGATCGAGGGCGGCGACGAGGTTGCGGGGCGTGCCGTCGTCCTCGTACGGACCCCAGCCGCCCGGGTCGCGCGACCAGTAGGTCACGCCCATGCCGAGTTCGTCGGCGGTGTCGTACACGAGGTCGACGTAGTCGAGGGCGCCGGGCAGGCTCGTGTTCAGGCCGAACTCGCCGAGGATCACCGGCACGTCGCCGAGCGCCGCCGCGGTGCGCAGCACGTTCGAGCGCCACGCGGCGACGGTGCCCTCGATGAGGTCGCGCGAGGTGCCGCTGAAGCCGTCGCCGAGGTCCATCGGCAGCGGGTAGAGGTGCGGGCAGAACGCGATGCGCGCTTCGCCCTCGCGCGGGTCGTCGACGAAGCCGAGCCCGCTCGGCAGGCCCCAGTTGAAGCCGAGCGCCTGCGGTTCGAGGCACGCCCACGTGTCGTCGTCGACCTCGCGGATCGCGTCGACGGTGCGCTGGTAGAGCTCGGTGAGCGGACCGGACTCGAACGCCGGGCCCTGCACGGTCCCGCCGTACGGCTCGTTCATGAGGTCGTAGGCGACGACCGCGTCGACGCCCGCGAAGCGCTCGGCGACGGCCCGCCAGGCGCCGGCGTAGTGCTCCATGAGCTCGGGGTGCTCGCCGGTCGTGTTCCAGAAGTGGTCGAAGGCGCGGATGACGCCGGGCTCGAGGTAGTACAGCTCCCACATGTCCTGCTCGGCGACGGGCAGGCCGTCCATGTGCGTCGCCCACGCGGGCGCGCCGTTGCCGGCGGTGCCCGACTCGGTGATCGCCGGCCCCCAGAGGTCCTGGTGCATGTCGAGCATGACCCGGTACCCGCGATCGGCGTACCAGTCGACCCGCTCGGCGACGTCGTCGAGGTACGCCTCGTCGTAGACGCCGGGCTCGGGCTCGACCTTGCGCCACGAGATGAGGAAGCGCACGAAGTCGGTGCCCATGTCGGCGTGCTCGGCGTCGAGGTCGGCCTCGGTGAAGTCGGGGAGGCCGTCGGGTGCGCTCTTGGAACTGCTCGCGGTGTTGAAGCCGCGCGCGACGACGGTGCGGCCGGTCTGGTCGGTGATCTGCGCGCCGATCGCGGCGGGTCCGGGTGTCCGCAGGGCGGCCGCGACCGCTCCGACTGCGAGCAATCCGACCAGGCCGGCGGCGAGCGCCGAACGTGCACCGAATCCCACGACGTCCTCCTCGACCCCGGGCCCTGTTGACGGGCGTGAGCGCGACGCTATCATCGTTCGCATGCCGACTGGGACAGTTGACCCACTTCCGTTCGGGCGCGTCTCGTGGGCGGCCGTCGTCGGCCTCGCGGTGCTCGCGATCCTCGCCGGGATCCAACCGATCGTGGGGCCGCTCACGACGTTCGCGCCCGTGCTCGCCGTGCCCGCGGCCGCGGGCCTGCCGTTCCTCATCCCGCCGCTCCGCGCGACGCCGGTCGGCGAGACGACCTGGGCCTTCTGGGCGGCGGATGTCGCCGGCGCCGCCGTCATGCTCCTCACCGCGTTCGTGCTGCTGCGCGCCGCGCAGCGCCGGCGCCCCGACCCGCGCGCCGCGCGGGCGTTCGGCCGAACGGTCGGCGTGACGACCCTGGCGGTCGTCGCGGGCAACCTCGTGCGCGGGGTGTTCTCCTCCTTCGTCGTGCACGCCGACCTGGGCACCTACGTCGGCACGACGCTCGCGAACCTCGCCGTGTCGGCCCTGACGGGCGCGCTGCTCGGCCTCGTCGTCGGCGCGGTCGCCGCGATCGTCGCGGCGTTCGCCCGAACGGGTGCCGTGGCATCCGTCGATCTCGTTTCTCAGGACGACACACCGCATCCCGCCGCGGCACGCGGCGTGTCCTCCTGAGAAACGCATCGATGCGGCCGGCGTTCCTGAAAACGGGATGAAGAACGGGAAGACGGTCGGAATACCCGCAGGTTCCATGCGTTGTAATGCACCGGGACGACGGTGTCCCGGCAGAAACCGGAACCACTCGGAAGGCACCGTCATCATGACCCTCGTCGACACCTCGCGCCACGTCCCCACCGACGCCCCGCTCATCGCGCCCCTCGTGGAGCGCTGGAGCCCCCGCGCCTACGACCCGACCGCCGAGCTCTCGGAGGAGAGCCTGCGCACCCTGCTCGAGGCGGCCCGCTGGGCGCCGTCGGCGAACAACGTGCAGCCGTGGCGCTTCATCGTCGCCCGCCGCGGCAGCGAGGCGTTCACCGCCATCCACGACGCCCTCATGGGCTTCAACCAGGCCTGGGCCGACTCGGCCGCCGCGCTCGTCGTGAACGTCGCGGAGACGGTCGACGAGGCCGGCACCGCTCGCCCGTGGGCGAAGTACGACCTCGGCCAGGCCGTGGCCTACATGTCGCTCCAGGCCCAGCACGACGGCCTGCACACCCACCAGATGGGCGGCTTCGACGCGGCCCGCCTTGCCGAGGTGTTCGGCCTCCGCCCCGGCCTCGACGTCGTCTCGGTGACCGCGATCGGCAAGGTCGGCGACGCGTCGGCCCTCCCCGAGCCGCTCCGCGAGCGCGAGGTCGCCCCGCGCAGCCGCAAGCCCCTCGACGAGATCGTCATCGCCGCGGCCTGATCGGCCCGCGCTCCCGGACGGGGCGGATGTCGCGAGCCGCGGCATCCGCCCCGTTCTCGTCTGCGCACCTTGCGTGCCATGCCGGGAGGAACTTCGGCGCGACACGCCGTCGACGCGGCCTCGACACGCGGACCGGCGACGGAAGTTCCTCCCGGCGCGACGAGGCGCGCGGAGGGCCTACGGGCGCAGCAGCACCTTGATCGCGCGCCGCTCGTCCATCGCGGCGTAGGCCTCGGCGGCCCCCGCCAGCGGAAGCTCGAGGTCGAAGACCAGGCCAGGGCGGATGGCGCCGGAGCGCACGTCGCGCAGGAGCTCGCCGATGTACCCGCGCACCGGCGCGACGCCGCCGTTCACGCCGACGTTGCGGTTGAACATCGGCCGTACGGGCAGTTCCGGACCGCCGTTCGGCGCGCCGACGTACCCGACCATGCCGCCGGGGCGGGTCGAGCGCAGCGCCTGGTCCATGGACTCCTTCGTGCCGACGCACTCGAGCACGCGGTCGGCGCCGATGCCGCCCGTGAGCTCCTTGACGCGCGCGACGCCCTCGTCGCCCCGCTCCTCGACGACGTGCGTCGCCCCGAACTCGCGCGCGAGCGCCTGCCGGTCGGCGTGGCGCGACATCGCGATGATCGTGGTCGCGCCGAGGCGCTTCGCGGCGATGATCGCGCACAGCCCGACGGCGCCGTCGCCGACGACCGCGACCGAGTCGCCCGGGCCGACTCCGGCCGAGACGGCCGCATGGTGACCGGTGCCCATCACGTCGGACAGGGTGAGCAGGCCGGGGATCTCGTCGTCGGCCACCGGGCCGGGCACGACGAAGAGCGTGCCGTCGGCGAGCGGGACGCGCACGCGCTCGCCCTGGCCGCCGTCGGCGACCCCGCCGACGCGGTCCTCGCCGCCCCACCAGCTGCCGGCGAGGCACGACGTGCTGACCCCGTTCCGGCAGTTCGCGCAGGTGCCGTCGCACACGTAGAACGGGGCGATCACGAAGTCGCCGGGCTTCACCTGGGCGACGTCGGGGCCGACGGCCTCGACGACGCCGACGAACTCGTGTCCGATGCGATGCGGCTCGTGCGTCGGCGTCACGCCGCGGTACGGCCACAGGTCGGAGCCGCACACGCACGCGGCCACGACGCGCACGATCGCGTCGCCGCCGGTGGAGAGTTCGGGGTCGGGCACGTCTTCGACGCGGATGTCTCGGGCTGCGTGGATCACGGTGGCGAGCATGGATGCGAGCCTACGCGCGCCGGCTTCCGCCCGTCGCGCCCGGCACGCACCGCTCGCGGCGAATGGGCACGTTCCCTCACACGTGCGGCACGAACTCCTGCCACGCGAGCCGCTTCCTGCGGCGCGGGTCGACGGCCACCCGATCGACGTCGTCGAACACGAGCGTGCGGCGGTGCGCCTCGTCGTATCGGGGCCAGTCCGCACCGGGGGCTCCGGATGCCGCGAAGCCGGTCCAGTGCGCCTGCATCCGTCGCCCGACCGCACGGAACATCCGCCGCCCGCCGAGCAGCGTGAGCCCGGCGCCGACCGGGGTGTCGAACTTCTCGAACAGCGCGAAGAGCTCGAGGCCGTGCGTCGCGTCGAGTCCGAGGAGCCGGGGCAGCCGAGGCGCCGCGTCGAACCGGTAGCACCAGGTCGGCGCGTACCGCGAGTGCCGCTCGGCGACCTTGACGCTCGGGAACCAGAACGTGAAGTCGCCCGCGAAGTCGGCGGCGGCCCGCCGCTCGGGCAGCCCCGGGTAGCGCGCCTTGATCGCCTTCCGCGCCGTCTTGCGGGTGTTGGCGAAGATGGCGCGGATGCGCGGCTTCGTCGTCGGCAGGATGTCGATGCGCCCCTCGAACAGGGAACCCTCGCGGTCGTTGGTGCCGATGATGAGCGGCACGCGGTGCGCGAGCCCGTCGCGGAACGCGTCGAGCGGACGGTGCGGCAGGACGTCGCCGTCGATGACGGGCGCGAGCGCGATCGTGCCCGGGTTCTCGTCGGGCGTGCGCACGGTGAGTTCGGTCGTCGCGTCGGCGAGGCGCATCGGGTCGGCGGTCCGGAGCATCGCCGCGGCATCCTCGGGCGATTCGCTGTCGAGGTCGTCGTCGTCGACGAGGCGCGCGAGGATGCGCACGTACTCCGCCGCCCAGCGCTGCGCCACTTCGGGCGGGTAGACCGCGTTCGCCGGCGAGCTCTGCGCGATCGCCCGCGCGAAGAGGCCCTCCGCCGCGGGCACCGTCAGCAGGGTCGTGACCGAGTTACCCCCGGACGACTCGCCGAACAGCGTGACGCGGTCGGGATCGCCGCCGAGCGCCCGGATGTTGCGGCGCACCCATTCCAGCGCGGCGACCTGGTCGCGGAGACCCAGGTTCACCTCGATCGGATGCCCCGGGCGCGAGTACGCGCGGAGGTCGAGCCAGCCGAGCGCACCGAGCCGGTAGTCGATCCCGACGTAGACGACGCCGTGCTCGCGCGCCATCCGCTCGCCCTGCCTCGGGTGCTCGGCGGCGGACCCGACGCTGTACGCGCCGCCGTGGACGAACACCATCACTGGGAGGCGGTCGCCCGCGTGCGTGTCGCCGGGCACGGTGACGTTGAGGTTCAGGCAGTCCTCGCTGCGCACGAGGTGCTCCGCCGCGCCCAGGAACTGGCCGCGCCGGTGCTGCGGCGCGACGGGGCCGAACGCTGCGGCATCGCGGACGCCGTCCCAGGGCGCGGGCGGCGCCGGGGCGCGGAAGCGCCGCTCGCCCGACGGCGGCGCGGCGTACGGGATGCCCCGCCACTGCCGCGTGCCGCGCCGTCGCCGCCCGCGGATCGCGCCGGTGTCGAGCTCGACGACCAGGTCCGCCTCGGTCCGCACCCCCACCGACATGCTCCGAAGCTACGTCGCCGGGGTGAACGGGCGGTGACGGATGGCGCGTGTCGGCGCCCGGGTGCAGACTGCACTGGTGACCGGCATGGCGACGTTCTGGCGAGCCCTTCCCACCGAGGGCCGGTGGTTGCTGTCGACCGTCGCGATCCAGACGCTCGGGCGCGGGCTCACGCTGCCGTTCACGATCATCTACCTGCACGAGGTGCGCGGGTTCGACCTCGCGCTCTCGGGCGCGCTCATGAGCATCATCGCGGTGACCGCCCTCGCCGTGACGGGCCCGGGCGGCACGCTGATCGACCGCTACGGCGCACGGTCCGTGCTGCTCGTGGGGCTCGCGGCCATGATGGCGGGCTGCGCGCTGCTCGCGTTCGCGACCCACCCCGCGGTCGCCGCGGTCGCGCTCGTGCTCATGGGCGTGAACTTCGGCGTCTCCTGGCCGGGGTTCAACGCGCTCATCGCGACGGTCGTCGACGGTGAGATCCGGCAGCAGTACTTCGGCATCAACTTCGCCCTCGTCAACCTGGGCATCGGCGTCGGCGGGATCATCGGCGGCTTCTACGTCGACGTCGACGAGCCGGCGACGTTCACGACGATCTTCCTCGCCGATGCGGCGAGCCAGCTCATCCCGATGGCGCTCCTGCTCGGCCCGCTCCGCCACGTCCGGACGCAGGGCGACGCCGACGGGCATGCCGATGACGAGGGCGGAGCGGTGAGCTATCGAGCCATCCTCCGCCGACCGGCGATCCTGTGGCTCACCCTGCTCACCTTCATCGCCATGTTCATCGGCTACGGCCAGATGGAGGCCGGCTTCCCCGCGTTCGCCCGTCAGGTCTCCGGCGTCTCCACGCAGGTCGTCGGCTTCTCGTTCGCGGTCAACACGGCCGTGATCGTGCTCCTCCAATTCACCGTGCTGAAGCTCATCGCCGGGCACCGGCGCACCCGCGTCATGCAGGTCATGGCGCTCGTGTGGGCCACCTCGTGGCTCATCCTCGGCGCCACCGGGCTCCTGCCCGGCACGCTCGCCGCGGCGATCGGCGTGCTCGCGTACATGGGCGTCTTCGCCTTCGGCGAGACGATGCTGCAACCCACCGTGCCGGCGATGTACAACGACCTCGCGACCGACCGCAACCGCGGGCGCGTCAACGCCGTGAACGCCGCCGCGTTCCAGGGCGGCGCGATCACCGGTCCGATCGCCGCCGGCCTGCTGCTCGACCAGGGCTGGAACGCGGGCTACATCGCGACGATGGTCGCCGGCTGCGTCGCGATCGCCGTGCTCGCCATCGCACTCGAGCGCCGGGTGCCCCCGACGGCGAACGGCGTCACGGAGGCCACGGCCACGGCCCCGGCCCCCGCGATGGGCACCGGAACCACGGCAGACCTGACGGACCCGCAGACCTGACGGATCCGCCTACTCCTCGATGATCTCGGCGTCGATCACGTCGTGGTCGCCGCCCTCGGGTGCATCACCCGGCTCGGGCGCCCGGGTGACGGCGAGGTGCTCGCCGTCGTCGGCGAGTGCGACCACGACCGTGTCGCCGTCGCGGATCTCGCCCGCGAGGAGCGCCCGCGCGAGGCGGTCGGCGACCTCGGTCTGGATCAGCCGGCGCAGCGGCCTCGCCCCGAACAGCGGGTCGTACCCGCGCTCGGAGAGCCACGTGCGCGCGTCGGGCGTCACGCCGAGCTCGAGCCGACGCTCGTGCAGCCTCGCCGTGAGCCGGTCGATCGACAGGTTCACGATCTCGCCGAGCTCCTCATGGGTGAGCGCCGAGAAGACGACGAGGTCGTCGAGCCGGTTGACGAACTCGGGCTTGAACGCCTGCCGCACGGCGGCCATGACCGCCTGCTCCTTCTCCTCCCACGACAGCGTCGGGTCGATGAGGAACTGCGAGCCGAGGTTGGAGGTGAGCACGAGGATCACGTTGCGGAAGTCGACCGTGCGACCCTGGCCATCCGTCAGCCGCCCGTCGTCGAGCACCTGGAGGAGCACGTCGAAGACCTCGGGATGCGCCTTCTCGACCTCGTCGAAGAGGATCACCGAGTAGGGGCGCCGGCGCACGGCCTCGGTGAGCTGCCCGCCCTGCTCGTAGCCGATGTAGCCGGGCGGGGCGCCGACGAGGCGCGCCACGGAGTGCTTCTCGCCGTACTCCGACATGTCGATGCGGACCATGGCGTGCTCGTCGTCGAAGAGCACCGACGCGAGCGCCTTCGCGAGCTCGGTCTTGCCGACGCCGGTCGGCCCGAGGAACAGGAACGACCCGGTCGGCCGGTCGGGGTCGGAGACGCCGGCCCGCGCACGGCGCACGGCGTCGGCGACGGCCTCGACCGCGCGGCGCTGGCCGATCACGCGACGTCCGAGCTCCTGCTCGAGGTGCAGCAGCTTCTCGGTCTCGCCCTGCATGAGTCGGCCGACGGGGATCCCGGTCCACTGGGCGATGACCGCGGCGATGTCCTCCTCGGTGACCTGCTCGTTCACCATGCGCGGCTCGTCGGGCGCCTGTTCGGCCTGCTCGGCGGCCTCGAGGTCGCGTTGCAGTTGCGCGATCGTCTCGTACTCGAGCTTCGACGCGCGCGCGTAGTCGGCCTCGCGCATGGCGCGATCGCGCTCGGTGATCGCCTCGTCGAGTCGCTTCTTCAGCTCGCCGACGCGGTTCAGCGACATCCGCTCGCGCGACCAGCGCTCCTCTAGCGCCGCGAGTTCGCGCTCCTTCTCGAGCAGGGTCTCGTGCAGGCGTTCGAGCCGCTCCTTGGAGGCCTCGTCCTTCTCCTTCTTCAGGGCGAGCTCCTCGAGTCGCATGCGGTCGACCTGGCGCTTGAGCTGGTCGATCTCGACGGGGCTCGAGTCGATCTCCATCTTGAGGCGGCTCATGGCCTCGTCGATGAGGTCGATCGCCTTGTCGGGCAGCTGGCGAGCCGTGATGTACCGGTTCGAGAGCGCGGATGCGGCCACGAGCGCGGCGTCGGTGATCGTCACGCCGTGGTGCGCCTCGTACCGGCCCTTGAGCCCGCGGAGGATCGCGATCGTGTCCTCGACGCTCGGCTCGCCGACGAACACCTGCTGGAAACGTCGCTCGAGCGCCGCGTCCTTCTCGATGTACTCGCGGTACTCGTCGAGCGTCGTCGCGCCGATCAGGCGGAGCTCGCCGCGGGCGAGCATGGGCTTCAGCATGTTGGACGCCGCGACCGAGCCCTCGCCGCCGCCCGCGCCCATGAGCAGGTGCAGCTCGTCGACGAAGGTGATGATGCGGCCCTCGGCGTCGTTGATCTCCTTGAGCACGGCCTTCAGCCGCTCCTCGAACTGACCGCGGTACATGGCACCGGCGACCAGTGCGGAGATGTCGAGCGCGACGAGCTGCTTGTCCTTCAGCGAGTCGGCGACGTCGCCGGCGACGATGCGTTGCGCGAGCCCCTCGACGACGGCGGTCTTGCCCACCCCGGGCTCGCCGATGAGCACGGGGTTGTTCTTGGTGCGCCGCGTGAGCACCTGGCTGACGCGCCGGATCTCGGCGTCGCGCCCGATCACCGGATCGAGCTTGCCCTGCCGGGCGATCTCGGTGAGGTTGACGCCGTACTGTTCGAGCGCCGACTTCTGCTCCTCCTGCGAGCTCGGCGCGCCCTGCATGTTGGCCACGGGGCTCCCTTCGTCAAAGTTGAGTGTACTACGCTCAACTTCGGCAACACGAGGCCTATTCCGCTCCGCCCGTGCTTTTCTCAGGAACGGATGGCGCGATCCGGCGTTTTCTCAGGAGGAAACGCCGTCATTCCGCGCGACACGCCGCGGCCGTTCCTGAGAAGAGCATCGGGCACCGGGAATCGGCGGGCGGGCGGGCGCGTTACCGTGGAGCGACGGACCCGAACGAGGAGGAACGGATGCCGCTGCAGGGCGACTACGCGCCGAGCACATCGAAGTGGGCGCGCGACCAGGCCGAGACCTACGAGGCGACGGAGGGACGCGAGGCGAACTCGCTGCGCGGCCGCCCCGTCATCGTGCTGACCACGGTGGGCGCGAAGAGCGGGAAGCTGCGCAAGACCGCGCTCATGCGCGTCGAGCACGAGGGCGAGTACGCGGTCGTCGCGTCGCAGGGCGGCGAGCCCGAGCACCCGTCGTGGTACTTCAACATGAAGCAGCAGCCCCACGTCGAGCTGCAGGACCGCGCGATCAAGCGGGACTACCTGGCCCGCGAGGTCACCGGCGCCGAGAAGGACGCCTGGTGGGCGCGCGCCACCGAGGTGTGGCCCGACTACGACGGCTACCAGGCGAAGACCGACCGCGAGATCCCGATCTTCGTGCTGAGCCCGTTCGAGCCCGAGACCGTCGGCGCCGACAGCGGCGCGGAATACGACGCAGCGGAAGACGGCGCAGAGGACGACGGCGCAGCCGCCTGAGACGAATCCGATCGCGCCGGCCGGGCGGGCGTCACAGCCACTGCATCGTGAACGCCCGCCCGAGGACGCCGCGCAGCCCCGGCAGCCCGAGCACGCGCACGGCCGCGTTGCGGGTGCGGAGGCGCAGGCCCGTCGCGGGTGCGCCCATGCGCATGTTGAACGCGGCCTGCCGTGTGGCGCGCAGCGCGGCCGCCCGGCGTGACCGGTCATAGGCCGCGAACACGTCGATCGGAGCGGCCGCGGCGAGCGCGCCGGCGAGCTCTCGATCGAGGTGCACGGCGTCGCTCCATCCGAGGTTCATGCCCTGGCCGCCGATCGGGCTGATCTCGTGCGCGGCGTCGCCGACGAGCGCGACGCGTCCCGCCGCCATCGGGTGGGCGACGTGCTGCGCGGCCTCGAACGCGGTCGGGGCGGTCGCGGCATCCGTGTCGAACCTCGAACCGGTTCTCGCCTCGACCATCGTCGCGACCGCGGCGGCATCGAGGACGGCGGGTTCCCGACGGACGCGAGCCACCCATCTGCGCCGCCCGCCGGGCATCGGGAACGACTCCACGACCCCCGCCGATTCGAAGTGCAGCAGCGCGGTCTCGGGCGCGCCGGTGTCGTCGCGCGTGTCGCACATGACGTACGACGCGCGCCCTCGGCGCGGCGTCCAGTCCGCTCCGATGAGCGAGCGGATGCCGCTGCGGACGCCGTCGGCGCCGACCGCGTAGCGCGCGGCGAGGTCGAGCCGCGAACCGTCGTCCATCGCATGCACCACGAGGTGCGTGCCGCGGTCCGTGACGCCGGTGACCTCGACACCGCGGCGGACGGACACCGTGCGCGCCTCGCCGAGACGCTCCTCGAGCAGTGCCTCGACCTCGCGCTGCGGCAGCGAGTGCACCTGCCCGGAGCGCGGGAACTTCAGCCGGCCGAGGGTGCGCCCGTCGCACGTGACGCGCCCGTCGCGGATGACGACCGCCCGCCGTCGCACCTCGTCCCCGACGCCCGCCGCGGCGAGCGCGCGGAGCCCCGGCGGGTGGATGCCGATCGCACGCGACGGCGTGGCCACCGGGTCGGGTGCGTGCCGGCGCTCGAGCACCACGGCGCGGAGCCCGCGGCGGGCGAGCAGGCAGGCGAGGAGCAGCCCCACGGCGCCGGCGCCGACCACGACGACATCGTGCATCGGCGGATCGTCCGCCGCCGACGGCCCCGCCGCCGGAGCCGCCTCCGCCCCGGTTGCGGGCTCGGATGCCTCAGTCATCGCGGATCTCGCTGCCCCAGACCAGTTCGAGTCGCGACGGGAATCCGCGCTTCACGCGCCAGCCGCGCGGGATGGCGCGGGCGAGCTCGGGTGCGGTGTGGCTGCGTCGGATCGAGGTGAGCCCGTCGGGCCGGATGTAGGAGCCCGCGAACACGTTCCACGCGAAGGGCAGCGTCGCCGCCCAGAACCCGACGTAGGCGCCGCGGCTGCGCTCGATGTCGCCGTGGACGCCGATGCCGCCGGGCGCGACGAGCCGCTCGGTGTCGGCGAGCAGGGCGCCCAGCTCGCCGGCGCCGAGATGATGCAGCACGTGGTTCGACCAGACGATGTCGAACGTCTCGCCCTCGGCGACGAGGTCGGCGGTCGTGCCCACCCGCGCTCGGAACCCCGGCCCCTCGTACCGCGACGCGGCGGCCACGGCGCGCGCGTCGGGATCGACGCCCACGATCTCGAGCCGCAGCCCGTCGCGCCGGGCGAGCTGCAGGATGCGGAACGGCAGGTCGCCGCCGCCCACGCCGATGTCGAGCAGGCGCGCCCGGTGCGTGGTCGCGAGTCGCGGACGCACCCATTCCTCGTACACGGCGGCCGGCCGTGACACGATGCGGTTCACGATCCCGAACCGGCGGAAGGTGCGTGCGAGCGTGTCGGGGTCGGCGCCCGGGTCGTCCATCAGCTCCCGCGCGTCCACGTCCCTGTGGTCGAGCGTGGCGAGCGCGTGCAGCAGCCCCGGCTCGCCGGCGTCGGGTCGCGGCATCCGTCAGCCCTTCACCGTCATCAGGGCGGACTCGACGGTGAGTCCCGGCCCGAAGGCCATCGCCGCGACCCGGTCGCCGTCGGCCGACGACGCGCGATCGAGGATGTTGCGGAGCACGAAGAGCACGGTCGCGCTCGACATGTTGCCGTAGTCGCGGAGCGTCTCGCGGGCGGGCTCGAGCTGCGGCTCGGTGAGGTTGAGGCGCGACTCGACCTTGTCGAGGATGCTGCGCCCGCCCGGGTGGATCGCCCAGTGCGCGACGGCGTCGCTCGCGGCATCCGTCGCCAGGGCCCCGGCGAGCTCGTCGTCGGGAGCGAAGAGCGGTTCGAGCGCGCCCGTGATGTGGTCGTCGATGATGGCGGGAATCGCGTTCGAGAGCACCATCTCGAAGCCGTGGTCGCCGATCTTCCAGGCCATGTCGCCCTCGCCGACGGGCGTGATCCGGGT
Organism: Agromyces sp. GXQ0307; assembly: GCF_044769845.1. Taxonomy (NCBI): domain Bacteria; kingdom Bacillati; phylum Actinomycetota; class Actinomycetes; order Micrococcales; family Microbacteriaceae; genus Agromyces; species Agromyces sp. GXQ0307. Next base: position 881,738 of record NZ_JBIZVY010000002.1, read on the forward strand.
CTCGAAGCGGTCGAGCGCGAACGCACGCTCGCCCTCCTCGAGCGGGCGGGCGGTGACGATCCCGGCACCCGCGCCGTCGGCGAACAGCGACGACGCGACGATCGTGTCGGGATCGTTCGACGAACGCAGGTGGAGCGTGCAGAGCTCGACGCTCACGACCAGCACGACCGCCTCGGGGTCGGCCTCGCAGAACTGCGCGGCATTGCGCAGCGCCGGCATCGAGGCGTAGCAGCCCATGAATCCGAGGTGGTAGCGCTGGACCGCGGGGCCGAGCCCGAGGTCGCGCACGAGCATGTAGTCGGGGCCGGGCGCGTAGAACCCGGTGCACGACACGGTCACGACGTGCGTGATGTCGGATGCCTCGATGCCGGGCGTCGCGTCGATGGCGCGTCGGCCCGCCTCGAGATACATCTTCGTGGCCTCGGTCGCGTAGATCTCGTTGCGCGCCTTCGTGCCCGGCAGCAGGAGGTCGCCCGACGCGCGATCGAAGAAGACCGGCTCGTCGTCGCGTTCGTCGAACGTGAGCTCCTCGAGCACGCTGTACCGGCGCTCGATCCCCGACACGTCGAACGAGGTCGTGATGATGCGCTGCGCGAGTCGGTTGAGGCCTGCCTGCGCCGCGAACACGTCGCGGACGGCGGGTTGCGGGAGGACGGTGGGCGGTACGGCGGTCGAGAGACCCCTGAGGTGCACCCCCGCGCTCATGCCGTCGGCCTCGGATCGGTTCGTCGCTGCGGCATGGGTGCCCCCTCTCCCCGCTTGCAGACTAACCGGCGGGGCGATCCTGATCCAGAGCTTGCGGGTGCTGCACAGGTGGCGCGACGGCGGCGGCGTTCCCCGACAGCCAGCGGAGCCATCCGTCGTGATCGCCGAGCAGCGCCTCGCGCGCGGCGAGCGTCAGCGGAATCGAGAGGATGGCTCCCAGCGGACCGATCACGAAGGTCCAGAACACGACCGACACGAAGCTCAACGTCAATGAGAGGTCGACCGCATCGCTGACGAACTTCGGCTGCACCAGCACCTGGAGCACCACGTTCACGACCGAGTAGACGGCGATCACGACGAGCAGCAGTGGCACACCGCCGACGACGAAGGCGAGCACGGCCGGCGGGATGAGGCCGAGCACGAATCCGATGTTGGGAATGAAGTTCGTGACGAACGCGAGGATCGCCCAGACGGCGGGGATGGGGATGCCGAGCGCCCAGAGCGCCAGGCCGTCGACGACCGCCACGATCGCACCGAAGGTCGCATTGACGACGTAGTACCGGCGGACCGAGGAGTTGAGGGCGCGGATGCGGTCGATGCGGTTCCGGATCCCGGCGCCGAACGCCCGCTCGGCCCGGCCGTACCGCGCGGCGTCGGCGGCCATGAAGATCACGTAGGCCAGGACGAAGAACGCGGCCGTGAGGAATCCGAGCAGCCAGCCCCCGAGCCCCTGCACGAGACCGAGGAGCGCAGACGGGTCGAGCGCCGACGCCGTGGCGTCCGCGAGCTGCTCGCCGAGGCCGACCGAGGCCAGCCACTCGGTGACGGAGGCCACGGCCGCCTGCAGCTCGTCGACGACGTCGACGACCAGATCGCCGAACTGCACACCCGCGAAGACGAGCAGCGCCGCGAGCACCGCGAGGATCAGGTACGCGACCGCGATGACGGCCGTCGTCGCGAGCCAGCGGGGCCAGCCCCGGCGCTCGAGCGGATGGCGGATCGGGTGCACGATCACGACGAGCACCAGGGCGAGCGCGATCGGCGCCACGAGCTCTCGGGCGAACCAGAGGGCGACGAGCACGAGCAGCGTCGCGATGACGGTCACGCCGCCGCGCGTGCTCGGGCCGGGGTCGCCGGCGATGGGGAGGACGGGAGGCGCCTGATCGGTCACGGACCCCACGATAGGCGGCGCCTCCCGTCCCCGCGCGTCACGGCAGCACGATGTCGAACGCCGGGTCGCCCGGCTGCAGCACCGACATCAGCCGGTCGAGCACGCCCTCGTCGCCGGACTTCTCGATGCCCGGTGTCTCGCGATCGCCCGCGAGCAGCGCGAGCATGCGCGGCTTCGCGAGCGAGACCGTCGCCTGAGCGGTCGAATCGTCGGCCGCCTTCTCGACGTACACGAGCACGCCGTTGCGGAGCGTGACGCGGAAGTTCCGCCCGACGTCGCTGAAGGTCAGGTCGAGCGCGAGGTCCAGGTCCCAGGCGCGCGGCCCGTCGATGGTGATGGCGATGGCGTCGAGGAGCTGCTCGGGAGTGAGCTGGGCGAGGATCTCCGGCGAGGCCGCCGTCGTGGGCGTACCGAAGTTCTCGCCGCGCAGCTCGGTCGCGCCCGAGAGGAAGAAGTTGCGCCAGGTGCCGTTCTCCGAGCCGTACGCGAGCTGCTCGAGCGTGTCCGCGTACAGTGCTCGAGCGGCCCCGTGCCCGGCGTCGGTGAAGATCGCGTGGTCGAGGAGCGTCGCCGCCCACCGGAAGTCGCCTCCGTCGTACGCCTGCTGCGCGAGCTCGACGACCCGGTCGACACCGCCGATGGCCGCGACGTACCGCTCGGCGAGCGGCTTCGGCGGATGCGGCCAGAGCCGCGCCGGGTTGCCGTCGAACCAGCCCATGTAGCGCTGGTAGATGGCCTTCACGTTGTGGCTGACCGATCCGTAGTACCCGCGGGCGTGCCATGCGTTCTCCAAGGCGGGTGGGAGCTGGATCTCCTCGGCGATCTCGGCGCCGGTCATGCCGCGATTGAGCATGCGGAGCGTCTGGTCGTGCAGGTACCCGTAGAGGTCGCGCTGCAGGCCGAGGAACTCCCGGATCTCGTCGGCACCCCACGTCGGCCAGTGATGCGATGCGAACACGACGTCGGCGCGATCGCCGAACCGCTCGATCGCCTCCGTCAGGTACTTCGACCAGACATGCGGGTCGCGCACGAGCGCGCCGCGCAGGGTCAGCAGGTTGTGCAGATTGTGCGTGGCGTTCTCGGCCATGCAGAGCGCCCGCTTCTGCGGGAACAGGAAGTGCATCTCGGCGGGCGCCTCGGTGCCGGGAGCCATCTGGAACTCGATCTCGACGCCGTCGACGACGTGCGTCTCGCCGGTGCTCCGGATCTCGAGCGTCGGCACGACGATGCCCGCTCGACCCTTCGACGTCGACTGGCCGAGGCCGGCGCCGACGGCGCCCTTCGGCCCCCGCTCGAGCGCCGCACCGTACATGTACCCGGCCCGGCGACCCATCGCGGTGCCCGCGTACACGTTCTCGGCCACGGCCTCGCCGACGATGCCGACGGGCGCGATCACCTGCACGCCGGAGGCGCCGACGTCCTGCGCGTCGACGATTCCGAGCACGCCGCCGAAGTGGTCGATGTGGCTGTGCGTGAAGATGACCGCGACCACCGGACGCTCCCCGCGGTGCTCGCGATACAGGGCGAGCGCGGCGGCGGCCGTCTCCCTGGAGATGAGCGGGTCGATGACGATCACGCCCGTGTCGCCCTCGACGAAGCTGACGTTCGAGAGGTCGAGGCCGCGCACCTGGTAGATGCCGTCGGTCACCTCGAACAGCCCCTGCTTCGACACGAGCGTCGACTGGCGCCACAGGCTCGGGTTCACGGTGTCCGGGGCGTCGCCGCTGATGAACGAGAACTCGTTCGCGTCCCAGACGACCTGACCGTCGGCACCTCGGATCTCTCCGGGCTCGAGCGCGGCGATGAATCCGCGGTCGCCGGCCTCGAAGTCCCGGCGGTCGTCGAACGGCAGGCGTTCGGCGAGTTCGCGCTGCTGCGCGCGGATCGTCTCGCTGGCGTCGTTCTGTTGCATGTGCTGCATTCCTTCCTTCGGGGATGGTCGTCGTCGGAGCCACGGGGCGCCGAGGTCAGAAGTTGCCGATGCCCTTGCCGATCAGCACGGCGCCGATCACGAGCAGGAGCACGGCCATCACGGTCGCGTTGTTGTGGACGAGCCAGCCGCGCAGGCGCTCGAGCGGCGTCGCCATGCGATCGGATGCCACGAGGTACGCGATCACCGGGACGGCGACGGATGCCGCGGCGATGACCGTGAACACGAGCAGGACCACCGCGGCGGGCCCGGCGCCGAGGCCCGCCGATCCGATCGCGAGGCCCGCACCCGCGCCGAGGAGCAGGTTCTTGGGATTCACGGCCGCGAGCAGGAATCCGAGCCCGAATGCCCGGCCGGCGCCCATCGCGTCGATGCCGGACATCCACTTCGGAAGCGGCGGCTCCTCGCCGGGTCCGGGCCGCCCGCGCCACTGGCGGAGGGCCAGGAGCAGCAGGCCGATGCCGAGCACGAGCTGCATCACGGCGCTGATCGGCTTGGAGTCATCCGCGTCGCCCTGGGGCAGCACCGACGAGAGCAGGGTGAACACGGTCGCCGCGACCGCGATTCCGGCGACCCAGCCGCCGAGGAACCCGACGCTCGTCGCGCGCGCCTTCGGCGAGAGCAGCATCAGGATGGCGGCGATGATCGGGATCGGACTGATCGCGATGCCCACTGCGAGCGGCAGGATGTCACCGATGGCTGCGCCCATGCGCGTCCTCCTCGTCGTCCGGTGCGAGCGGGGCGGGGGCCGAGGTCGCGGCCGTCGCTGCGGCGGCGAGGGCCGCCCGGTTGGTCTCGTGCACCTCGACGCCCTCGAGCAGGCCGAACCGCTCGAACCCGGCACGGACGCCGGGCCGCATGCGGCTCATCGAGAGTGCGACGTCGTGTTCGCGGAGCCAGGCGCGCAGCGACGCGAAGGCCTCGGCTCCCGTCACGTCGAGGTCGGTGATCGCCTCGCAGTCGAGCACGAGGTGGTGCACCGGCTCCGAGGCATCCGTCACCGCCCTCCTGGCCGCATCGGCGAACGATGCCGCGTTGGCGAAGAACAGCGGGGCGGCCAGGCGGACGACGACGACGCCCGGGGCGGTGACGCTGCCCTTCGGCGCCGGGTCGAGCAGCGAATCGGCCGGCTCGCCGTCGGCGGCCAGCACGTCGAGCGCCGGGCGCGCGGCACGGCGCGCGAGGTTCACGAGCGCGAGCACGAACGCGACGAGGATGCCGGGGATGGCGCCGATGAACAGCGTCGCCGCGAAGCACACCACGGCGATCCAGAACTCGAACCGCGTCGTCCGCCAGAGCTGCGCGAACTCGCGGAACCCGAGCAGGGGCGCGACCGCGACGGCCACCACGGCGCCGATCGCCGGTGACGGGATGTCGGCGAGCACCGCGGTGCCGAAGATCAGCAGGAGCAGGGTGCCGACCGCGGCCACGACGGCCGGAAGCTGGGTGCGCGACCCGGCGAGGTCGACCGCGGCGGTGCGCGAAGCGGAGGCGCCGATGACGTATCCGCCGGTCGCGCCGGCCGCGAGGTTGCCGAGGCCGAATGCGAACAGGTCGCGGTCGGGCTCGTCGCGGTAGCCGTTCCGCTCGGCGTAGGCGCGGGCGACGAGCAGGCCCTCGGCGATGGTCACGAGCACCAGGGCGAGCGCCGACGGCACGAGTGCGAACCACGTCGCCCAGTCGAGGATCGGCCAGGTCAGCACGGGCGGACCGGCGGGCACCTCGCCGAGCACGTCGACGCCGGCGCCGTCGAGGTCGAGGACGACCACCGCGATCGTCGAGAGGACGAGCACCACCAGCGCCCAGGGCACGAGTCGGGCGATGCGCCGGCCGACGACGAGGACGAGCACCGACGCGATCGCGATCACCGCCGACCAGACGTCGGCCTCGCCGAGGTTCTCGGCGAGCTCGGCGAGCTTCTCGACGAACTCCGCGCTGGAGTCGATCGGAACGCCGAGCATCTTCGCGATCTGGCTGACGAGGATGTCGAGGGCGAGGCCGCCGATGAACCCGACGAGCACCGGCTTCGAGAGGAAGCTCGCGAGGAAGCCGAGCCGGAAGACCGCGGCGAGCACGAACACGACGCCGCAGATGATCGCCTGCGCGAGCGCCATGGTCGCGTAGTCGGCGCTTCCCGCGACGGCCAGCCCGCCGATCGACGAGGCGACCAGGGCGGATGCCGCGGCATCCGGCGAGGCGACGAGCTGTCGCGACGAGGCCGTGAGCGCGAACACGATCGACGGCACGACGAGTGCGTACAGGCCCGCCGTGGGCGGCAGCCCGGCGATCTGGGCGTACCCGATGTTCAGCGGCACCGCGATCGCGAGCAGCGTCACGCCCGCACCGAGCTCGCGGACCAGGTTCGCTCGGGTCAGGCCGGCGAACGGCCGTCTGCGCGGCGCGCGCGAGGGCGGCGCCGTTCGGGGCTCCGGATGCGATGGGCTCATGCCGTCAGATCCGGATCGGGAAGGTCGCCATGATGACGACGCCGATGATCGTGACGACGAACGCGAGCCCGAGGAGGGTCCGCGCCACCCACGGCGCGATGTCGCGCTGCGACATCGCGGTGAGGAAGAGCACGAGTGCGAACAGCACGGTCAGCAGCGAGTAGTTGTCGCCGCGCTGGTTGTTCTCGAGGGCCTGGGCGAACTTCTCGTCGGCTCGGGCGTTCAGCTCCTGCGCCTCCTCGGTCCCCTCCGGCACGTACTCCTCGCGCGCGAACGGCGCTCGTTCGACCTCGCCGTCGGCGACCCACTCGATGTAGGCGACCTCGAACTCGGGCGTGAATCGCGCCCGGATGTACTCCGCCAGCTCCTCGTTGCCGTTGCCGACGGCCTCGATGTAGGCGGCGTAGATCGTCAGGTCGAAGGTCTCCGCCGCCCGTGCCTCGCCCTCCGCGCTCGCGGCCTGGATGCGGGCGCTCGAGGCCTGGCTGAACGCGATCGACATCTCGCCGCCCCACTTGGAGGCCTGGAACCCGCACCACGCGGTCAGGACGGCGACGGTGGAGAGCAGGAAGACGCCGACGATCTCGGTGGCGCGCTTCCAGCCGTCGCGCGTCCCCTCCTCCGCCATGCCGCGAGCCCGTCAGCCGAGCAGCTTCGCCTTCGCCGCGGCGAACTCGGCGTCGCTCAGGATGCCCTGTTCCTTGAGCGTGGCGAGCTTCTGGAGCTCTGCAACCACGTCGACGCCGCCTGCGGCGGGCGCCGGCGGCGGCGGCGCCTGCATGGCGGCCTGCTGGGCCGCCGCCTGCTGGGCCTGGTACTGCTCGGCCTCCCACTGCTGCTGGGCGGCCGCCTGCTGCTCGGCCTGCTGGTCGGCGTACCTCCCCTGCTGGCGGTGCGCGACGCGCCCGCTCACCGCGGTCGCGGTGCCCGCGACCACCGCGGTCCGCGCGGCCATCCCGATCAGACCGGGTCGACCCATCCTCCGAATCGGCATGATTCCCCCTACTCCTCGTCGCTCGCCTCGGCGAGCACCTCGTTCACGACCGTCGCCGGGATCCGCTCCACCTGGAGCACTTCGCCGCCGGCGGCGGCGAACGCCGACGCGATCTTCTTCGCCCACAGCAACTCGACCGCCATGATCGCGCCGGACGTGCCGGGCGGGATCGAGTCCGCGAGCTCGTCGATGTCCTCGTCGCCGATGACTCCCGACGCCTCGAGCTCGACGACGGTGAAGCCCGCCTCGTCGCGGAACTCCTCGTACTCGCGGACCGTGACCTCGCCGTCGTCGCCTCGCGAGACGATCAGCAGGTCCAGCAGCCGGATCTCGTCGCCGACCATGAGCTCACCCAGCGCGCTCGCCGTCGCCTCGTCGAGGCGATCCCCCTGGAAGCTCACCGCGTAGACGTCGACCGGACCGTATTCGAATGCAGTCATCGCAACCCCCCGCTCAGCACCTTAGGTGCTGCGATGCCCGCTGCACCATACCCGGAGCCCCTCGTACGGAGAGAGTTCACCTCTTCTGCGTGAAATCCTGACGTTCGGCACCGCCGCGCCGCTAGTGTGACGCTCGGGGGCGGCATCCGGCGTCCCCGTCGACGACTGGAAAGGCTCACCCCCGTGGACTGGAGCAATCTCTGGAGCTTCATCTGGATCTTCTTCTGGAGCTTCGCATTCATCGCCTACCTCTTCGCGCTGTTCGCCATCATCGGCGACCTGTTCCGCGACCACGAGCTGAACGGCTGGTGGAAGGCGGTGTGGATCCTCTTCCTGATCTTCCTGCCGTTCCTCACCGCGCTCGTCTACCTCATCGCGCGCGGCAACGGCATGGCGCAGCGGTCGGCGAAGGCGGCCTCGGACGCCCAGGCCGCGACCGACGCGTACATCCGCCAGACCGCGGGCGGCTCGGCGAGCCCGTCCGACGAGATCGCGAAGGCGAAGGCTCTGCTCGACGCCGGCACGATCAGCGCGCAGGAGTACGAGGCGATCAAGGCCAAGGCGCTCGGCGCCTGACACCGCTCCGCCGACGGCCGGGCGCCTGCGGGTGCCCGGCCGTCGGCCGTGTCAGGCGGTGACCGCCACCACCCGCCTCGCCCCCACCGAGCCCGTGTTCCGGAGGAACAGGATGATCCAGCTGAAGATGAGCAGGCCCGCCACGAGCTCGACCGCGGTGAGGTTGTAGTACCCGACCGCGAAGAACACGCCGAGCACGACGATCACGCCGACGTAGACCCAGCCGAGCATCACGAACACGCGCGGCATCGACGGCAGGAAGCGCGGCAGTCCGATGACGATGATCGTGTAGACGACCGCCATGCCCGTGGCGACCGTGTTGTGCACGGCGAAGAACTCGTCCACCGGGAAGATGCCGACGCATGCGAGCAGGATCCCGATGGCCACGAGGCCGTATCGCACGTAGTCGCGGCCGCGACGGTCGCGGTCCGTGGTGACCGGAAGTCCGGCCGTGGCGTAGCGGGCGACGATCGTGACGATCGCCCCGGCGATGATCAGCGTGAGGTTGAACGCGAGTGCCGACACGTCGTCGGTCATGCCGAGCGCGCTGAGGTTCTTCTCCCACCACAGCGGATCGCTGGAGCTCAGCATCGCGGTGATCACGCCGACGACGAGGAAGGCCGCCAGGACGATCGAGAGCAGCATCGGCGTCATCCGCACCGACGACAGGAAGCAGACGTAGGCCGTCAGCGCCAGCGAGACGCCGAACAGGAGCGCGCCGGGGATCGGGAACACCTCGGCGCCCAGGAAGCTCTGCTCGAGCACGTCGGCGAGCCCCGTCCAGCCGAGCAGTGCGATGACGCCGTGGGCGAGCGCGAGCGCGGCCACGTCGAACCAGTGCAGCGGTGGCGCTTCTACCCCGCGCGGGCCCGTCGCGGTTCGCGTCGCGGCGGCCTCCTCCACGGCCGGATCGTCGGGTTGCGGTCCGAACCGACGCCTGAGCACCATCCGTCCGGCGACGAAGGCGAGGATGCCCGCGATCGCCGATCCGATCGCGACGCTCGTCCCGAGCGAGCCCGGCCCGGCGATCGGCAGGTCCCGCCCCCAGAACAGGATCAGGCCGACGGGCGCGGCGACGACGAAGACGATCGCCCCGACGATGAGGGCACTCGACTCGATCGACTCGGTCGTGCGCGTGGGCTCCCGCAGGATCCCCGCGATCGACGACGCTTGGGACATCGCTCCTCCGCTCGTGCGAACCCGTCGCGCCGTCCGCCGGCGCGGCCGCCGGGCCTGCCGCACCAGACTGCCAGCCGGAACCGCGCATGGGCCATCGCCGCTCCGGTGGACCCGGGCGGCCGCGTCGCCGCCGATCGCACGTCAGCGTCGGACCGCGAGCTCCTTGCCGTGCACCGTCAGCGCGTAGATCACGAACACGTCGACCGCGATGACGATCGCCGACCACCAGGGCTGCAGGGGCAGCACCATGAGGTTCGCCAGGACGCTGAACGCCGCGAGGATGATCGCGACGACCCGCGCCCACGACGCTCCGGCGAGCAGCGCGACGCCGACGAGGACGAGGAAGAGCCCGAGGAACAGGTGCAGCCACCCCCAGCCCGCGGCGTTGAGGATCAGGAGTTCCCCGTCGGACGGCTTGAGGAAGTACGTGTTGTCCGGGAGCAGGATCGCGATGAGCCCGTAGATGGCGCCGATCGCGCCGGAGATGATGATCATCACCCCGGCGAACCAACCCCAGCCGACCCATCCGGTGACATTCGTGTCGGACATGGCGTGCCTCCATCCCCGCACGCCCCGATGGGCGTGCTCACGCGCATGCTCCTACGGATCGGAGGGGAGCCGACGGGACTTTCGGCCCGTCAGCGGCCGAGCGGGTCGAGGACCTCGAGCATCGAGCCCTGCACGATGCCCGCCCACTCGTAGGCGGCGCGCAGGTAGTCGTCGCGCTCGTCGTCGGCCGGCTCGGCCTCGTCGGGGTCGGTCACGCCGACGCGCTCGGCCAGGATCAGCCGGAGGTCCGTGAGGAAGGTCAGCCAGCCCCAGGCCTGGGCCTGGTCGAGCTCGATCTCGACGACGCCGGCGTCGCGCTCGGTCGCCGTGGCGTCGCGGACGGACTGCGCGGCCTGCCGCTTGCCGTCGACCAGGCTGTCGCGCGTGTAGCGCGTGAAGTCGTGCGCGGCCTCCCGGTCGTCGGGGTATGCGGAGGGGAAGAGCCGTCCGAGCGCCGGGTCGTCGTCGCCGCCGAGGAGCAGCACCGAGTCGACCTGGTCGGCGAGCTCGGACAGGAGCATCGCCTCCTCGGTCTCCAGCACGATCCGCACGCCGTCGGCGCCGCCCTCGCGCCCGGCGACGATCACGGCTCCGCCTTCGAGACGGTCGCCTGCAGCCCGTAGCCGTGCATGGCGTGCACGTGACGCTCCATGGCCTCGCGGTTGCCGGATGCGACGACCGCGCGCCCCTCGTGGTGCACCTGCAGCATGAGCCGCTCGGCCTCCTCGCGCGGGTAGCCGAAGTAGCTGCGGAACACGTAGGTCACGTACGTCATGAGGTTGACCGGGTCGTCCCACACGATCGTCTGCCAGGGCAGGTCGGGGCGCACGGCCTCGTCGGTGACGAGGTCGGCGTCGAGCTGCTCGATGGTGGACGTCACGATCCCAGACTGACACGCTCCCGGCCCGCTCGCACGTCCTCATTCGTCCCGACTCGACCCGCCACGTGGTCACTCGTCGCCGTCGCTCCCGTCGACCGGCACGGTGCGGCCGAGCGCGAAGGCGACCGCCTGCGACAAGTCCATCGCCGTGCCCGCCGAGTAGATGGGCTCGAGGTCGTCGCGCGTCGGGTCCAGCTCCTCCATGGAGAGGCCCCGGATCCGCGTGATCTCATGGTCGACGATCTTCGCGCCCGACGAGTTCCGGAGTCCGTGCACCGCTCCGGCGAGGCGAGCGGCGCGCTCCTCGTCGCCCGCGGCCTGCGCGAGTGCGGCGGCCAGCGAGAGGAAGAGCACGACGGCCGAGACGTCGCGGTGCGGCGCGAAGAGCTCGAGCCCTTCCTCGAGGTAGTCCCACGCGGACTCGAGGTCGCCGATCCTCGCCGAGAAGATCGCGACCTCGAACATCCCCCAGCCCATCCCGAACTCGTTGCCCGCGCTCCGGTAGTGGTCGATGCTCCGATGGAAGAGCTCGAGCGCCTGCGTCAGGTCGTCGTCCAGGTCCGAGACGGCGAGGCCCCGGCCCCACGTGATGTTGCCGAGCCCGTTCTCGTCGCCGAGTTCGCGGTAGATGGCCTCGCCCTCGTCGTAGAGCCCGTACACCTCGACGCGCACCTCGTCGGTGACGCCCGTCGTGACGGCGGCCACCGACTGCCCGATCGCGGAGTTGTAGATCGCGTTCGCGATCTCGGCCGGATCACCGAGTTCGCGCTGGATCGCGAGCGCCTCCCGGTAGGGCGGCACGCAGCGCTCGATGTCGCCCTGCCACCAGTACACCCCGCCGAGCGCCTCGAGGGCACGCGCACGGTTCCTCGCGTCTCCCCCCTCGAGCGAGATCACGGTCTCGAGCCGGCTCCGGCCCTCGTAGAGGTGGCCGCGCGACTGCCAGAAGCGCCATGATGCGGCGGCGAGCCGCAGCGCGAGATCCGCCTCGCCGTGCACGGCCGCCCAGTCGAGCGCGATGCGGACGTTGTCGTGGTCGGCGTCGAACCGGTCCAGCCACTCCGAGCGGTCCTCGCCGAGAACGTGTTCGGCGACCTCCTCCGCCCAGTCGACGTACGCCTCGAGATGGCGTCGGTGCACGGCATCGGCCGTTCCGCTCGCTTCGAGCTTCAGGAGCGCGACCTCGCGGATCACGTGCAGGGTGCGGAACCGGGCCCGACCGCCCGGCGCCGCCACCTGCCGGAGGAGACCCTGGTCGACGAGTTCCGCGAGGCCGCTGAGCAGGTCGACGTCGACGTCGTCGCACACGCGTTCGATCTGCTCGAGGTCGGCGCCGCCGGCGAACACGCCGAGCCGCGCGAAGAGCACCTGCACGGGCGGGTCGAGGAGGTCGTGGCTCCACGCGATCGCGCCCTCGATCGTGCGCTGCCGCGCCGGCAGGTCGATGGTGCCGGTGCCGGGACGCGCCGGGTCGAGCCTGGCGAGGATCTCGGGCACGGGCAGCAGCCGCACGCGGGAGGCCACCAGTTCGATGGCGAGCGGCAGCCCGTCGAGCCCGCGTACGAGCTCCGACACCGCATCGGCGTTCTCCGGCGTGACCGCGAAGTCGGGTCGCACGGCGAGGGCCCGGTCGACGAACAGCGCGACCGCGTCCGCCTGGGTCGCGAGGGCACGGTCGTGCCGGTCGGGCAGGTCCATGGGTTCGAGCGGCATCTCCTGCTCGGCCGCGATCCGGAGCGGACCGCGCGAGGTGACGAGGAATCGGGATCGCGGTGCGGCCGACACGAGGTCCGCCACGACCGGCGCGGCGGCGATGACCTGCTCGAAGTTGTCGAGGATGAGCAGGACCTCGAGATCGGACACGCGGTCGAGGAGCGCGTCGCGCGGCGGCCGGTTGCCGGGCATGGCCTCCTCGCCGAGCGCGCGGAGGATCTGGGACGGGACGACGTCGGGATCATCCACCGGAGCGAGGTCGACGAAGAACACTCCGTCGCGGAATCGCTCGCCGATCTCGGCGCCGACCTGGAGCGCGAGACGGGTCTTGCCCGTGCCGCCCGTGCCGGTGACGGTCACGACGTGCGAGGACTCGAGGAGCTCGCGGACCCGGTCGCGTTCACGCCGTCGCCCCACGAAGTGCGTGACCGGCTCGGGGAGGTTGTTCGGTACGACCTCGAGCGATCGCAGTGCGGGGAAGCGCGTCTCAGCGCCGGGGATGTCGAGCTGGAAGATCGCCTCGGCCTGCGAGAGGTCTCGCAGGTGGTGCCGGCCGAGATCGCGGAGTGCGACGCCGTCGGGCAGCTCGTGCTCGACGAGCGCGGCGGTCGATGCCGAGAGCACGACCTGGCCGCCGTGGGCCGCGGCCATGATGCGCGCGGCACGGTGGACGTCGAGGCCGATGTAGTCGTCGCCGCCGAGCAGTCCGAGCCCCGTGTGCAGGCCCATCCGGACGCTCGGCGCGAACTCGTCGGGCCAGTCGTGACCGGTGATCGCCCGCTGCCCCGCCACGGCGGCCGCCACCGCGTCGATCGCCGAGGCGAATGCGGCGAAGAACCCGTCGCCCTCGGTCTTGACCACGGTGCCGCCGCTGCCCGTGATGGCCTCGCGCAGCAGCCGGTCGTGTTCGGCGATCAGCGCCGGCCAGCGCCCACCGGCAGCCTGCACCATGCGGGTCGATCCCTCGACATCCGTGAACAGGAACGTGACCGTCCCCGTCGGGAGACGACGACGGCTCGTCGCGGCCGTGCTGGTCACCCTTCGAGAGTGGCACGTCCGGCCGACGATCGGAACCTCATGCGAAGGAGCTTCGCGCGCGACGGACTCAGGAGGGCGGCGATGCGGCGATCCGCGTGGACGCCGTGACCGTGAACTTCGGGTTGCGCGCGACTTGTCGCGTGGGTCCCACGATCCGCTCGAGCAGCGTCCGATACCGCAGGTGCGAGTTCCACACGCACCAGAGTTCACCGCCCGGCGCCAGCACGCGTGCGGCCTCCGCGAAGAGGTGCGACGCGATCCCGGTGTGCACGGCGGCATCGGAGTGGAACGGCGGATTCAGCACGACGAGCCGCTCGCTCGCGTCGGGCAGGTGCTCGAGGCCGTCGGCGCGCGTCACGTCGACGCGTTCGGCACCGCCGTTCGCGGCGACGGTCAGGCGAGCGGATGCCGCGGCCGCGGCGCTCCGGTCCGAGGCGTGCACCACGAGTCGCGGGCGCTCCCGTGCGAGCCAGGCGGCCACGACGCCCGACCCGCAGGCGAGGTCCACGGCGGTTGCGGCATCCGGCACCGCATCGCCCAGCACGCCGAGCAGGAAGCGGGTTCCGATGTCGACGGTGCTCCCGGCGAAGACGCCGCCGTGCGCGACCACCTCCAGCCCGAGCGCCTCGTCGCGCGCGGTACGCGGCCAGTCCGCCGCGGGGCGATCCGATCCGGGCCGGAGTCCAGAGGCGATGAGCACGCGCGACTTCTGGCGGGCGTGCGTCACGTCCACGCGCTCGAACCACCGGCCGAGCACGTCGTTCATGGCGAGCGACATGTGCTTGAGTCGGCCGCCGGCGAACACGCGCACGTCGGGCGCCGTGTGCTGCGCGATCAGCCCGGCCACCTCGTCGAGCCGGTCGAGCGATCGGGGCAGTCGCATCAGCACGACGCGGGCGCCCGCGAGCAGGTCCGTCCCGAGCGGCAGTGCGGCGGGCCGTTCTCCGGCGGCGACACCGAGCCGCTCGGCGTTCTCGGCGAGCGCGCGCTCGCCCGTGATCGGGTCCACGTGCACACGGACGCCGTGCGCACCGGCGTCCACCGCGCCGAGCGAGAGCGCCCCGTACGCGTCGTCGATCACGACGACCGAGCCGGGCGCGGCCGCGACGTCGGCGAGCGCGGACGCCGACTCGTCGAGGATGAGCCGGTCCGCGGCATCGGCCGCGGCCAGCCCCGGTGCCTCGAGGTCGGGGTGTCGGCGGAGCGCAGCGAAGTCCACGTCGGCACCCTACCCGCGCGGCGGCGGCGAACCTCCCCGAACGGGATGAGCCGATGTCAAGCCCGTCGTTCGGATGGCGGCGGTCGGGCAGGTTTGCTAGCCTCGCCCCCCGATGCGAGACATGGCGCAGCCACCGGGGGAGCGCCGCGCGGCGAGGGGATCGTCCACGCGGCGTCCGTCGTCTGCGCGGTCGGGCCGTCGTCGGAGAGCGACCGCGCTCGCGGCGACCGTCGCGGTGGCCGGCCTGCTCGCGACGCTCGCGCTCGCCCCGTTGCCGCGCGTCGGCCTGCCTGTCGCGGAGGCGTCCGTGACCACCGTCTCGCCGTTCACCGGGGCGGTGCAGGAGGTCGAGGTCGACGGCGACGTCGCGCCGGCCAGCGTGTCGCGCGAGGGCTACGCGACGACGACCGGGCCCGAGACGCTCGTCGACTCGGGCACGAACTACGACTGGGCGAAGCTCGTGCTCGTGTTCGGCGACTGGCCCCTCACCGACGAGAACGTCCGGCTCATGGTCGAGTGGATGCGCGAGGAGAACGGCCCCGACAACTGGTGGAACCGCAACAACCCGCTGAACAACGGCTACGGCTCGGGCGGCGGCAGCGGGCTCGGCAGCTACGACACGCTCGTGACCGCGGCCGAGTACGCGGCATCCAATCTGAAGAAGCGCTCGTTCTACGCCGGTATCGTCGCGGGGCTCGAGGCCGGCACGTCGGCGGATGCCACGGCGCGCGCGATCTGGGCGTCGCCCTGGGCGTCGAGCCACTACGGAAACGGCGCGTGGTGGTCCACGGCGCCCGTGCCGGTCGTCACCGCGCCCGCGTCGGCCTGGGGGCGCTGAGCCGTCAGGCGTCGGCGAGGAGCTGCGACATCCGGTCGAGCGCACCCGGCACGAGCCTGTAGTACGCCCACGTGCCGCGCTTGCTGCGCTCGAGGAATCCGGCGTTCGTCAGGATCTTCAGGTGGTGCGAGACGGTCGGCTGGCTGAGGCCGACGGGCTCGATGAGGTCGCAGACGCATGCCTCCTCGCCCTCCGACTTCGCGACGATCGACAGCAGCCGCAGTCGGGTGGGGTCGGCGAGCGCCTTGAACGACAGTGCGAGCTGTTCGGCGCGAGCGGCGTCCATCGGCTCGGTCACGAGCGGGCTGCAGCAGGCGCCTGCGGTCGTGCCGTCGCCCGCGGCGGTGCCGGTGCCGGTGCCGACGGGAGTGAGCTCGAAGGTCCTCATGCGATCGATCCTAGCCTGAATATTGACAAACTTCGATGTAAGGGTCGACACTGGGCATCGACGAACTTCGATATGTCCGAAAGGCCAGCCATGACCCTGCTCGACCTCACCCGACCGTCGACGCGCTCCGAGCGCCTCGACACCCTGCCCGTCGCGATCATCGGCGCCGGTCCGATCGGCCTCGCCGCCGCGGCGAACCTGCTCGAGCGGGGAATCGACGTCATCGTCTACGAGGCCGGCGACCGGGTGGGCGCGAGCATCCGCGAATGGGGGCACATCCGACTCTTCTCGCCGTGGCGCATGCTCGTCGACCCCGCCTCGCGGCGCCTGCTCGAGGCATCCGACTGGGAGCACCCCGATGAGGGCCGCCTGCCCACCGGCGCCGAACTCGTCGAACAGTACCTCGAACCGCTCGCCGCGCTCGAGCCGATCGCGTCGCGCATCCGCTTCGGCGTCGACGTGACCGCCGTCGCCCGCGAGGGCATGGACCGGACCCGCACCGCCGGCCGCGCCACGACGCCGTTCGTACTACGGGTGCGCGAGGCATCCGGTCGGGTGCAGGATGTCGCGGCCCGCGCCGTCATCGACGCGTCGGGCACCTGGCGCACGCCGAACCGACTCGGCTCGAGCGGTCTCGACCCCCTCGGGCTCGACGAGGTCGCGGACTCGGTGACGCACGCCCTGCCCGACGTGCTCGGCGCCGACCGCGTCCGCTTCGCGGGCCGCCGAGTCACCGTCGTCGGCGCCGGGCACTCCGCCGCGAACACCCTGCTCGCCCTCGCCGCGCTCGCGCGCGAGGTGCCCGAGACCCGCATCACGTGGGCGATCCGCAACGCCTCGGCCGTCCGCGTCACGACCTCGGAGGACGACGGGCTCGCCGCGCGCGCCTCGATCGGACGTCGCGTCGGCGACCTCGTCGCCGCCGGGCGCATCGACGTGCTCGACCGGTTCGAGATCGTGCGGCTCGACCGGGCCGCCGACGGCGGCGTGCGCGTCGTCGGCTCGCGCGCCGGCGCGCTCGTCGAACACGAGACCGACGTCATCGTGAACGCGACGGGGTTCAAGCCCGACCTCGACATGCTCCGCGAGGTCCGCCTCGAGCTCGACGAGGTCGTCGAGGCGCCGAAGCGGCTCGCGCCGCTCATCGACCCGAACGTGCACACGTGCGGCACGGTCGAGCCGCACGGCTTCGCCGAGCTGCGCCAGCCGGAGGACGGGTTCTTCCTCGCGGGCATGAAGAGCTATGGCCGGGCGCCGACGTTCCTGCTCGCGACCGGGTACGAGCAGGTGCGTTCGATCGCGGCGTGGCTCGCGGGGGACACGGCCGGTGCGGCGAACGTGCAGCTCGCGCTGCCTGCCACGGGCGTGTGCTCGACGAGCCTCGACGGCTCGAGCGGCTGCTGCTGACGGGCCGGTCGCGACGTCGCCGCATTGCATAGACTGAGGTCTATGCACACGGGTGGGGCGGATGCCGCGGCCGGCGGCCTCGCGCTGATCGCCGATCCGACGCGCGCCCGCATGCTCTCGCTGATCCTCGCGAACCCCGACGGTCGCACCACGGTGACCGCGCTCGCCGACGAGCTCGGGCTCCGTCAGCCGACCGTGTCGCACCACGCGAAGGCGCTGCTCGACGAGGGCGTGCTCGTGCGCGAGCCCGAGGGGCGCCGCGCCTGGTACTCGATCGCGCCCGACCGGCTCGACCGCGTCACCGAGCTCCTCGGCGCACCCGCGGCGGCGCCCGACGAGGCGGCGATCGAACGCGTCGTCGACGACCTCGCCGCCCGCTTCGCGGGAACCTTCGGCCGCGAGACCGTCGAGCGCTACGTACGCGAGAGCCGCGACCTCCTCGCCGAGCGGAGCGGCGTCTCGACGCGATTCACGTCACGCGCAGCGGGCTTCGCCGCCGAGCGCCTCGCCGCGCTCGCGGCGCAGGGCGGTGCGCCCGGCTCGACCACGCCCGAGGTGCTGTTCGTGTGCGTGCAGAACGCCGGCCGTTCGCAGATGGCCGCCGCCATCCTGCGGCACCTCGCCGGCGACCGCGTGCACGTCCGCACGGCCGGGTCCGAACCCGCCGACGCCGTGTCGCCCGCCGTCGTGGGCGTGCTCGACGAGATCGGCGTGCCCGTCGGCGGCGCCTACCCGAAGCCGCTGACCGACGAGGTCGTCCGCGCGGCCGACGTCGTGATCACGATGGGCTGCGGCGACGCATGCCCGGTCTACCCGGGCAAGCGCTACGAGGACTGGGAACTCGACGATCCGGTCGGTCGTCCGCTCACGGAGGTCCGGGGCATCCGCGACGACATCGATCGCCGGGTGCGGGAACTCATCGCGAGCCTCGGCTGACGAAGCGCGCTCGCCCCGCGGCATCCGCTCGACAATTCATAGATGGCGATCTATGCTTCGAGGAGATCGAGCGAAAGGGTCGCCATGTCCGACAAGCCCACCGTCCTGTTCGTCTGCGTGCACAATGCGGGCCGCTCGCAGATGGCCGCCGGCTACCTGCGCGCACTCGGCGGCGACCGCGTCGAGGTGCGCTCGGCCGGCTCCGCCCCGAAGGACGAGATCAACCCCGTCGCCGTCGAGGCCATGGCCGAGGAGGGCATCGACATCGCCGGCAACACGCCCAAGGTGCTCACGACCGAAGCCGTCCGCGAATCCGACGTCGTGATCACCATGGGCTGCGGCGACGCCTGCCCGATCTTCCCCGGCAAGCGCTACGAGGACTGGGAGCTCGACGACCCGGCCGGCCAGGGCATCGAGGCGGTGCGTCCGATCCGCGACGAGATCCGCCGCCGCATCGAGGAGCTCCTCGGCGAGATCCTCCCGGCAGGCGCGCGCGCATGACCGATCGACTGGGGCGCGGCTGAACGTCAGGCCGTCGGCGGCCGCTCGCCGTCCGCCTCGGCCGGCGCTGCGGCATCCGCCCCGGCAGGCGCCGGAGCCGCCTTCGGCACGATCCGGAACTCCGGCGCCTTCGACACCAGCAGCCACGCCGGGAGGATGATCACGCACAGCCACGGCAGCAGCGCGATATCGCCCGCGACCGCCGCCGCGACGAACAGCGCGAGCCATCCGTCCTTCGCCATCACGAGCAGGATCCCGATGAGCGCGCTCGCGACGCAGAGCGCGATCGGCAGGGACGGGATGAGCGCGTGCGCGAGCATGCCGAGCGCTGCCCCGGTGAACGCCGCGGGGAAGATGCGGCCGCCGCGGAACGCCGCGCTGGCCGCCACGATCAGTGCGACGAGCTTGACCAGCACGATCACGACGAGCTGCCCGGCATCGTAGGCGTCCGGATCCTCGAACAGCTCCCCCATCTGGTCGAGCCCCTTGAACAGCGTGATCGGGCCGCCGAGCAACCCGAGCAGCCCGAGCACGAGGCCGCCCGCGGTCGCGATGAGCAACGGTTGGCGGAGCGAATGGAACGCCCGGTGCACGAACGGGAAGACGAACGCCCCGGCGAGGCCGATCACCACACCCGCGACGGCGATGACGATGCCGGCGACAAGCAGCAGCGGCGTCGTGGGCGCCGTGGGCAGGGTGAACTGCAGCGGCGGGGCGCCGAGCACGTGCATGGTGCCCGCCGCGGCGGCCGCCGAGGCGAGCGGCAGGAACAGCTTGTCCCAGAGCGCGCCGCCCCCGCGCACGGCGGCGAGCGTCCCCGTGAAGAGCAGGGCCGCGGCGACGGGCGAGCCGAACAGGGCGCCGATCGTGCCGGACGCGGCCATGAGCATGCCGAGCTTCGCGCCGACCCGCGGCATCATGCGACCGAGCAGCGCGACCGTGAGCGCGACGTTGACCGCGATGATCGGGTTCTCCGGGCCGAGGCTCACGCCGCCGGCGAGCGCGAGCGCCGTGACGATGACGAGACCCGGCAGGGTGCGGAGCTTCAACGGCTCCGCAACGAGCTCGGTCGTCGCGGAGTCCGGTCCGCCGTGCCCCGGCAGGAACTGCAGGCCGAGACCCACCGCGAAGCCGGTGGCCGTGAGCACCACCACGATCCACCAGCCGTCGGGCTCGACGCCGAGCGCGTCGGGCAGCGCCGTCCACAGCACCTGCTGCAACCCGCCCGCCGCGACGTCGAGCGCGCGGAGGACCAGCGCGCACAGCGCTCCGATGATGATCGCGGGCACGAGGAGCACGAGGAGCTGCGCCGGAGTCGGTGCCGGCATCTCGATGTCGTCGGTGTCATCCGTCATCGTCGCCCCCGTGGGTCGCACCCGCCCGCCGCCCCCCGGCGCGCTAGGCACAGCCTCGCACACCCGCGGGCGCGGAGGCGAGGGCGAGGCGACGGATGCCGCGGCTCAGCCGCGCTCGAGCGGGCGCCAGACGACGACCGCGTTCTCGCGCCGAACGCGCGTGCCCGAACGGAGCGTGACGACCTCGCCCTCGGCTCCGGCCGCGAACACGCGGCGGCCCGGACGGTTCAGCATCTCGTCGGCGAGCGCGCGCTCCAGCTCGCGCACGCGCTGGCGCAGCTCGTTGACCTCGTTCTCGAGGCCGAGCACGCGGCGGATGCCCTCGAGGCTCACGCCCTCGCTCGAGAGCTGCTGGATCTCGCGGAGCTGCGCGACATCCCGCATCGAATAGCGACGGGACTTGCCGGCGGTTCGCTTCGGGGAGACGAGGCCCATGCGGTCGTACTGGCGGAGCGTCTGGGGGTGCATGCCCGCCAGCTCGGCCGCGACCGAGATGACGAACAGCGGGATCTCGCCGTCGACCTGCATCAGGCGCTCCGGGCCTTGGCGAGGAGGTCCTCGCGGGGGTCCTCGTCGGGCAGCTGCGCCGCGAACGCGCGCAGCTTCTCCTCGGCGTCCTTCGACAGATGCGCCGGCACCGCGACCTGGACGACCGCGAGCAGGTCGCCGGTGCCCTTCTTCGTCTCGACGCCGCGGCCCTTGACGCGCAGCACGCGGCCGCTCGGGGTGCCGGGCGCGACGCGCAGCTTCACGGGCTCTCCGCCGAGGGTCGGAACCTGGATGGTCGCGCCGAGCGCCGCCTCGGCGTAGGTGACGGGCACGGTGACGCGGAGGTTCAGTCCGTCACGCTCGAACACCGGGTGCTTGCGCACCTTCACGGTGAGCACGATGTCGCCGGCCTCGCCGCCGTCGGGGGACGGGTGCCCCTTGCCGCGCAGCCGGATCTTCTGGCCGTCGGCGACGCCCGCGGGAACGTTGACGCTGATCTCGCGACCCTCGGCGGTCTGCAGCGTGATGCGGTCGCCCTTGGTCGCGGTGATGAAGTCGAGCGTGGTCGACGCGGTCACGTCGCGGCCCTTCGTCGGCCCGCCGTAGCCGCGGTAGCCGCCGGTCGGCTGGCCGAATCGGCCGCCGCCGAAGAGCCCGCCGAGCAGGTCGTCGTAGTCGCCGCCCCCGCCGCCCTGGCGGAACGTGTAGCGCTGCCCGCCGCCCTGCTGGCCGAACATGCCGCCGAAGACGTCCTCGAAGCCGCCCGCGCCGGCGCCGCCTGGAGCGGTGAAGCGTGCGCCGCCGCCCATGGCCCGCACGGCGTCGTACTCCTTCCGCTCCTCGGGATCGGAGAGCACCGAGTTGGCCTCGCTGATCTCCTTGAACTTCGCCTCGGCCGCGGCATCCCCCGGGTTCTGGTCGGGGTGGTACTTGCGCGCGAGCTTGCGGTACGCCTTCTTGATGTCGGCGTCGCTCGCGTCCTTCGAGACGCCGAGCGTGGCGTAGAAGTCCTTGTCGAACCAATCCTGGCTGGCCATCGGCGCCTCCTCCCTCGAAATCTAGTGCTCCCGGTGGTCGAGTAGGACCGGAGGCCCGTATCGAGACCTGTTGCGAGGTCTCGATACGGGCTCCGCCCTACTCGACCACCGTCGGCGACGGATGCCGCTCACGCGGGCGTCTTGACGACGACCTTCGCCGCACGCAGCAGCGTGCCGCCCAGCAGGTAGCCGGTCTCGACGACGTCGGCGACCGTGTCGACCTCGACCTCGTCGGAGTGCTGCTGGAAGATCGCCTCATGGCGCTGCGGGTCGAACGGCTCGCCGACCTCGCCGAACTTCGCGAGGCCCAGCTTCTCGATCGACGCGCGCAGCTTCGCCGCGATCGTCGCGAACGGGGTGTCGCCGTCGAGGTCGCCGTGCTTCTCGGCCCGGTCGAGATCGTCGAGCACGGGCAGCAGGACGGCGACGGTCGCGCCGATCGCGCGCTCGCGCTCGACCTCGCGGTTCGCCTCGGTGCGCTTGCGGTAGTTGGCGTACTCCGCGGTCACGCGCTTGAGGTCGGCGAGGTGCTCGGCCGACGGGTCCTCGACCTCGGCCTGGGCCGCGTTGAGGATGTCGTCGACCGTCAGCTCCTCGTCGCCCTCGGCGACCGTGTCGGCGTCGACGGCCTCCGGCGAGGCGGATGCCGCGGCATCCGTCGCACCGGGCGCCCCCTCGGGGGCGGACGTCTCCGCCCCCTCGGGCGCCTTGCGAACCTCACCCGTCTCGGGGTCGATCCGCCGCTTGTCCCGGATGATCGGCTCGTCGTGGTTCTGGTTCTCGTCGGTCATGGTTACTTCTTCTCGTCCTCGTCGTCGATGACCTCGGCGTCGACCACGTCCTCGTCGGAGGACTCGGCGCCCTGCTCGCCCGAGGCGTTCGCGTCCTCGCCGGGGTTCGCGCCGGCCGTGGCATCCGCCTGCTGGCCCTGGGCGTAGATCGCCTCGCCGAGCTTGCCCTGCGACTGCGAGAGCTTCTCGAAGGCCGACTTCACCGCGTCGTCGTCGTCGCCCGCGAGGGCCGACTTCAGCGCGTCGACGTCGCCCTGGACCTCCGACTTGACGTCGGCGGGGAGCTTGTCGTCGTTGTCCTTGATGAGCTTCTCGACCGAGTAGGCGAGCTGCTCGGCCTGGTTGCGGGTCTCGGCGGACTCACGGCGCTTCTTGTCCTCGGCCGCGTGCTCCTCGGCGTCGCGGACCATGCGCTCGACGTCCTCCTTGGGCAGCGCCGAGCCGCCCGAGATCGTCATCGACTGCTCCTTGCCGGTGCCCTTGTCCTTCGCGGACACGTGCACGATGCCGTTGGCGTCGATGTCGAACGTGACCTCGATCTGCGGGATGCCGCGGGGCGCCGGGGCGATGCCGGTCAGCTCGAACGTGCCGAGCGGCTTGTTGTCGCGGGTGAACTCGCGCTCGCCCTGGAAGACCTGGATCGCGACCGACGGCTGGTTGTCGTCGGCGGTCGTGAAGGTCTCGCTGCGCTTGGTCGGGATGGCCGTGTTGCGCTCGATGAGCTTGGTCATGATGCCGCCCTTGGTCTCGATGCCGAGGCTCAGGGGCGTGACGTCGATGAGCAGCACGTCCTTGCGCTCGCCCTTCAGGACGCCCGCCTGCAGGGCGGCGCCCACGGCGACGACCTCGTCGGGGTTCACGCCCTTGTTCGGCTCCTTGCCGGTCTCCTTCTTGACCAGGTCGGAGACGGCCGGCATGCGGGTCGAACCGCCGACGAGCACGACGTGGGCGATGTCGGACAGCTTGATGCCGGCCTCGCGGATGACGTCCTCGAACGGCTTCTTCGTGCGGTCCAGCAGGTCGCTCGTCATGTTCTCGAACTGGGCGCGGGTGAGCGTCTCGTCGAGGTTGGCCGGGCCCGACTCGGTCAGCGAGAGGTAGGGCAGCTGGATGCTGGTGCTCATGCTCGAGCTCAGCTCCTTCTTGGCCTGCTCCGCGGCCTCCTTCAGGCGCTGCAGGGCGATCTTGTCCTTCGAGACGTCGACACCCGTCGTGTCCTTGAAGCGCTTGATCAGGTGGTCGACGATGCGCTGGTCCCAGTCGTCGCCGCCGAGGCGGTTGTCGCCGGCGGTCGCGCGGACCTGGATGGTCGAGAAGTCGTCGTCCTTGCCCACCTCGAGGAGGGACACGTCGAACGTGCCGCCGCCGAGGTCGAAGACGAGGATGAGCTCGTCCTCCTTGCCCTTGTCGAGGCCGTAGGCGAGGGCGGCCGCAGTGGGCTCGTTGATGATGCGGAGCACGTTCAGGCCCGCGATCTCGCCGGCCTCCTTCGTGGCCTGGCGCTCGGCGTCGTTGAAGTACGCCGGCACGGTGATGACCGCGTCGGTGACGGTGTCGCCCAGGTACTGCTCGGCGTCGCGCTTGAGCTTCTGCAGGATGCGCGCCGAGATCTCCTGCGGCGTGTACTCCTTGCCGTCGATCGACGCCGACTTCCAGTCGGTGCCCATGTGGCGCTTGACCGACGAGATGGTGCGGTCGACGTTCGTCACGGCCTGGCGCTTGGCGGTCTCGCCGACGAGCACCTCGCCGTCCTTCGTGAACGCGACCACCGACGGGGTGGTGCGGAAGCCCTCGGCGTTCGCGATGACGACGGGCTCGCCGCCCTCGAGGACGCTGACGACCGAGTTCGTGGTGCCCAGGTCGATTCCGACTGCACGTGACATGTGTGTCTCTCCTTCTGCCGGGGGCCTCGCGTTGGTCGCCCTCCGGCGATCGGCCCGGCGGTGACCGCCCGCGACCGAAGTCCGTGTTCGGCGAGACTTGAGCCTCGCCGACTCAAGTGTCGGACCCGCCCGAATCGATGTCAAGTCGAGCCGGCTGAACTTGAGCCTAGTCGACTCAACTCTCGGCGCTCTCCCAGTATTCCAGTCCCTCTCCAACTTCCACTTCTCCCCTCCCCCAGCCCTGCCAGACCTCCCCTCCCCATCACCCATCACCCGTCCCTGCCAGACCTCCCCATCACCCGTCCACGACTCGAGATGCCACATGTGCATGCCCCTGGGCGCCCTTCTGCGCCGCAACTGGCATCTCGGCGGGCACGGATGAGAGACCGATAGGGCGGCGCGGTGGGGCAGGCGCGTGCGCGGGAGTCGTCCTGCACATGACGGCCACCGGGGAGTGGCACGACTGGTTGGGTCCCCCCGCGACATCCGGCACTGCTGCACCGGGAGGCTGACCGTGTGACGACGCCGTCAGCGCTCCCTGCCCCGATCGCCGGTCGACCCTTCCACGTGCGTCGAGCCGCCGAACTCGGTGTCACGCGCGCCCGACTCCGGGCGCGCGACCTGGAGGTCCCGTTCCGCGCGGTGCGCGCGCCCGCCGGCACCGAGACGCTCGAAGGGCTCTGCCGCGCCTACGCAGAGCGGATGCCTCCGGGGCACGTGTTCAGCCATGCGACCGCTGCGCAGCTCTGGGGCCTGCCGCTCCCCGGGCGCGAGCCACTCCCGCTGCATGTCGCGGTACCTGCACCGCACCGCGAGCCACGCATGCGCGACGTCGTCGGGCACCGCCTGGGCGCCGGCATCCCGACCGCGCGACACCGGGGCGTGCGCCTCGTCGCTCCCGCAGACGCGTGGTGCCAGCTCGCCGCTTCGCTCAGCACAGACGACCTCGTCGCCGCGGGCGACCGACTCGTCGGCTGGCGCCGACCGCTCGCGACGCCGGAGGAACTTCGTGCCGCGGTCAGGAGGCACGGGTCTCGACGCGGCGCCGTCCGGTTGCGCGACGCCCTCGCCGAGGTGCGCGCGGGATCGGCCTCGCGCCGGGAATCGCTCCTCCGCCTGCGTGTCGGGCGGGCCGGCTTCCCCGACCCCGAGCTCAACGCGCCCATCGAGCTCGCGTCAGGTTGGACGACGCACGGCGACCTCGTGTTCCGCGCGTACCGCGTGCTCCTGGAGTACGACGGCGAACAGCATCGCACCGATGACCGGCAGTTCCATCGGGACGTCGAGCGCCTGAACGACCTCGCGGCCGACGGCTGGATCGTGATCCGGATCGGCCGGATGCTTCCGCCGCAGCGCGCACTGGCGCAGCTCGAACGCGCCCTCCGCTCCCGCGGCTGGTCGCACGCGCACCACCCCTGACGCTGCGCGCCATGCCGCCGTCCTCGCGTCGCGCTGCGTCACGCCGAGATGCCACTTCGCGCGGTTCCAGCACCCCTGAACGCGCCGCAACCGGCATCTCGACGACGGGTCCGTGGGCGGGGGCTACCGGAGGGAGGTCTCCACACATAGAGTTCGGGCACGGACGCGCGAGGGGAGTTGCGGGGATGAGATCGAGCACGAGATGGGTCGGCGGCATCGCGGTCGCGACGCTGGCCCTGGGAACGATCGGCGCCGCGGGCGCGGCAGCGGCCCCCGGAAAGCCCGGAGGCCCGCGCTACGTCGCCGGCGCCTCCGGCGTCGGCGACGCGTACTTCCCGTTCGCGGGCAACGGCGGCTACGACGTGCAGCACTACGACCTCGACATCCGGTACACGCCTCCGGCACCGGCGCCCGCACCGCTCGAGGGCGAGTTCGAGGGAGTCGCGACGATCGACCTCATCGCGACGCAGGACCTCGACCGGTTCAACCTCGACCTGCGCGGCATGGCGGTGCACGCGGTGAGTGTGCGCGGGCGGCCCGCGGCATCCGTCGCCCCGCCACTCCCCGGAGAAGAGGTGGATGGCGCGGCATTCTGGCACGTACAGGACGACGCGGCGCGCGTCTGGGAGCTCACGGTGCAGCCGCGGCCCAAGGTCAAGGCAGGCCAGTCCGTGCGGGTCGTCATCGAATACGGCGGGACGACGATGCGGCCCCGCGATATCGAGAATGCGCTGTACGGCTGGGTGACCACGCGCGACGGGGCCCTCGTCGCGAGCGAACCCGAGGGTTCGATGACCTGGTATCCCGTCAGCGACCACCAGACCGACAAGGCGACCTACTCGTTCGAGATCACGGTGCCCGAAGGCAAGGTCGCGGTCGCGAACGGCGTCCAGCCGAAGCCCGAGGAGACGGCCGACGGGTGGACCACCTGGTATTGGGACGCTCCGGACCAGCAGGCGAGCTACCTGACCACCGCCTCGGTCGGCGACTTCGACCTCCGCGAGGCGTACTCCTCGGGCAGCGGTGTGCCGATCATCGACGCCGTCGACATCGATCTCTCGCCGACACGTCTCGCGACGACGAACGCGAGCCTCGGACGGCAGGTCGCGATGATCGACTTCTTCGAGTCGAAGTTCGGTCCGTACCCGTTCGTCGCCTACGGCTCGATCGTGGACGATGACACCGTGGGCTACGCGCTCGAGACGCAGACGCGGCCGGTCTACTCCTCCCAGGCGAGCGAGGGAACCGTCTCGCACGAACTCGCGCACCAGTGGTTCGGCAACGCGGTGAGCCCTGAGCGGTGGCAGGACATCTGGCTCAACGAGGGCTGGGCGACCTACGCGAACTGGATGTGGAACGAGGAGCGCGGCATCCGCACGGCGCAGGCCGCGTACGACAACTGGTACAACGCCCCGCGCGGCGCCGACTACTGGGAGCTCCAGATCGGCGATCCGGGCGAGCTGGGCCTGTTCGCGTCGCAGGTGTACAACCGCGGCGCCGCGACCCTGCACGCGCTGCGCGTCGAACTCGGCGACACCGCGTTCTTCGAGGGCGCGCAGCTGTGGCTCGATCGGTACGACGACTCCGCCGGTACCTCGGAGGACTTCCAGGAGGTCTACGAGGAGGTCTCGGGCGAGGACCTCGACGAGTTCTTCCAGATCTGGCTCTACGACCAGGTGAAGCCGCCCGCCGACTGGACGACGCCGTAGCGACGGAGCGCCGGGTGGGGGCCGGGTCGGGGCGCTGTGCAGAACGCCCGCCTCGGCCCCCACATCGCCCTACGCTGAGCGGATGACCCGACTCACCCACCCGCGCAGCGTCGCGCCGGTCGTCGCCGTCCTGCTCGTGCTCGGCCTCGCCGCATGCACCGGCGGCGAGGGCGCACGGTCGGGCACGACGAAGCCGGCCGCCTCCACCGCCGCGACCGCCGATCCGCCGAGCTCCGAGCCCGTACCCGAGCCCGTGCCCGACGCGACGACGATCCCCGCCACCTGCGAGACGGTGCTCACGCCCGACGCCTACACGAAGCTCGAGGCGGACGGCCTCGAGCCGCGCGCCGCGACGCTGTTCGACCCGATCCCACTCGAGGTCGAGGAGGCGGGCGGCCTCGTGTGCTCCTGGGGGAAGCCGAACACCGACCTCGTGCTCGACGTCGCCCAGATCGCGGTCGGCGACGACGAACAGGAGTGGCTCGCGCAGCTCGAGTCCTCCGGCTACACGCACGACGACGACCCGGTTCCGGGCGGATGGCGCGGGCAGCCCGATGCGGCGAACGGCACCAGCCCCGTCGTCGTCCTCGAGTCGGGCACGCTGACCTACCTGAGCTCGCCCGTCTTCGCTGAGTTCCTGCTCGCCGCGAGCTGAGCGCACCGGGTCGAGGGCGCATGCGGTCACCGGCGCGCGCCGCCCGCCCCGTGCGCCGGTGCGCCCGTCCAGCCGACGCTCGGACCCGGCGCGTACCCTTGGGGCATGCCGACCGACGCGCCCGAGACCCCCGCACGCCCCGCGGAGGCCGGGGCGACCCCGCCCGACGGCGCTGTCCGCGAGACGCGCGGAAGCGGCATCCGCTCGACGAAGCCCCGACAGGTGCGCCCGAAGACCGAGGGGTGGCAGCAGGCGAAGGACGCCGACGGCCGCCCGCTGCTGCAGTTCGCCTCGCCCAAGCGCGGCAAGCCGCCGGCCCACCTCGCCGACCTCGCGCCCGAGGAGTGGAAGGCGAAGGCCGAGGAGCTCGGCGTTCCGGCGTTCCGCCTGAAGCAGGTCGCACGCCATTGGTTCACGCGGTGGACGAGCGACCCCGCCGACATGACCGACCTCCCGGCCGAGGGCCGCGAGGAGCTCGTCGCCGGCCTCCTCCCGCCGCTGCTCACCGAGGTGAAGCGCCTCGAGACCGACCGCGGCGACACGATCAAGTTCCTCTGGAAGCTGCACGACGGCGCCCTGGTCGAGTCGGTCCTCATGCGCTACCCGGGTCGCATCACGCTGTGCGTGTCGAGCCAGGCCGGCTGCGGCATGAACTGCCCGTTCTGTGCGACCGGCCAGGCCGGCCTCACGCGCAACATGTCGGCCGCCGAGATCCTCGCGCAGGTCGTCGAGGCGAACCGCGTCATCGCGTCAGGCGCCCTGCATGGCAAGCGCGCCGACGACGGCACGCCCGAGCGCGTGTCGAACATCGTGTTCATGGGCATGGGGGAGCCGCTCGCGAACTACGCCCGCCTCATGCGCGCGGTGCGCACGATGGCGGCGCCGGCCCCGACCGGCCTCGGCATGTCGGCGCGGAACATCACGGTCTCGACGGTCGGGCTGGTGCCCGCGATCCGCAAGCTCGCCGACGAGCACGTGCCCGTGACCTTCGCGCTCAGCCTGCACGCCCCCGACGACGGCCTGCGCGACGAGCTCATCCCGGTGAACTCGCGCTGGAAGGTCGACGAGGCGCTCGATGCCGCGCGCGAGTACTTCGAGAAGACCGGTCGCCGCGTGTCGATCGAGTACGCGCTCATCAAGGACATGAACGACCACGGATGGCGCGCCGACCTGCTCGCCGAGAAGCTCAACGAGCGCGGCCGCGGGTGGGTGCACGTCAACCCGATCCCGCTGAACCCGACGCCCGGCTCGATCTGGACCGCGTCGGAGGTCGACGTGCAGCGCGAGTTCGTGCGCCGCCTGTCGGACGCCGGGATTCCGACCACCATCCGCGACACCCGGGGCAAGGAGATCGACGGCGCCTGCGGGCAGCTCGTCGCCACCGAGGAGGACGAGGCGGCCGCGGCCGTCACGCCCGCCTGAATCCGGGCGCCCCGCAGCCCCGCCTCGCGACCGGCGAGGCCTTTACGGATGCCGCAGGGCGGCGTATGCTCATGCGGGCCGCGCCACGCGGCATCCGTCGCCACCTCACGGCGACCCCAGCGCCCGAAGCGGGCCGAGAGCGGAAGGAGTGAAGCGATGAACACCGTCCTTGTCGCGCGTATCGCAGACACCCTTCCCTGCGAGGCCGCCCGCTAGCATCCAGCGCCGGTGGCCTCCACGATCTCGGAGACACCACCGTGAACATGCTGTCGTCCCTGGACGATCCCGCCGCGCGCCGCGCGGCATCCGTCGCGCCGTTCGGCGCGGCATCCGCCCCACTCGCCTTCTCGGACGTCGAGCCGGGAGAGGACCAGCGCTGGTCGACCTGGCCGGCGACCCAGCCCAGCGAGCGCGGGCCGCAGCCGCGGCCCGACTGGCTCGTCACCTCCGCCGCCGCGATCGACACCGAGCTCGGCATCGTGAAGAGCGGCAAGGAGGCCGACCTCTGGCTCATCGAACGTGCGGTGCCCGGCGCGCCGTCCGACGTGCCCGGGAACGCGACGCTGCTCGCCGCGAAGCGGTACCGCGGCGCCGAGAACCGGCTCTTCCACAGGTCGGCGATCTACACCGAGGGGCGCGGCACGCGCCGCTCCCGCGACGTGCGTGCCGTGCAGCGCTCGTCGTCGTACGGCCGCGAGGTCGCGCGCGTCGAGTGGGCGTACGCCGAGTTCGCGGCGCTGTCGCGACTCACCGAGCTCGGGGCGGCCGTCCCGTATCCCGTGCAGGTGAGCGAGACCGAGGTGCTCATGGAGTTCATCGGCGAGGGCCGGATCGCCGCGCCGCGACTCGCCCAGGTGCGAGCGACGCCCGACGAACTGCGCGAGCTGTTCCACCAGGTCGCCGCGTTCATGCGGACGCTGGCGCACGCCGGCCTCGCGCACGGCGACCTCTCGCCGTACAACCTGCTCGTCGACGGGGGCCGCGTGGTCGCGATCGACCTGCCGCAGGTCGTCGACGTCGTCGCGAACCCGAACGGGTTCGACCTGCTGCACCGCGACTGCGTCAACGTGTGCGAGTGGTTCACCCGGCAGCGGCTGGAGTGCGACGCGGAGGAGCTCTTCGCCGAGCTGGTCGGCGACGTGACGAGGTGAGCTGATCCGTCGGTCGGGCGGCGCCGCGGGTGCGCCCGGCCGACGCGATCGGCGCCCACGTGGCATCCGATCAGCCGGGGGATGAGAGACTGTGGGAGTTTTGGTGAACGACCCTGGGGAGATCATGACCGACACCGGACCCGACCTGAGCGGCGACTGGGACCTCGACCCCGCTCACACCCGCATCGGCTTCTCGGCCAAGCACGCGATGGTGGCGACCGTGCGCGGCGCCTTCAACGAGCTGACCGGGGCGTTGCACGTCGACTTCGACGACCCCGACGCGTCGACGGCCGAGATCGTGCTCAAGGTCGCGAGCGTCGACACGCGCAACGCGCAGCGCGACGAGCACCTGCGCAGCGCCGACTTCTTCGACGCGGAGACGTACCCCGACATCACGTTCCGCAGCACGCGGATCGAGGAGGTCGGCGACAACGCGCTCGTGGTGTCGGGCGACCTCACGATCCGCGACGTGACGAAGCCGATCACCATCCCGATCGAGTTCACCGGCGTCGAGACCGACGCGTTCGGCGCGCTCCGCGCGGGCTTCGAGGGCACCCGCCGCATCGATCGACGCGAGTTCGGCCTCGAGTGGAACATGGCGCTCGACTCGGGCGGATGGCTCGTGTCGGAGAAGATCACGCTGGAGTTCGAGCTCTCGGCGATCAAGCGGGAGAGCGCGGCCGAAGCGGCCGCCTGAGCCACGGCACAGGCACGGGCACGGGAAGCCCGAGCGCGGGAGCGTTCTGAGGCCGGCTCCGGGCGCCGGGCAGGTGGACGGCGCCACCGCGTGCTGCTGTCGCGCACGGAACCGGAGGCGCTAGCCTGCACGGGATCGACGTGGATCGGCAGGGCCGGGCGCGCCGTCACCGCCCGTTCACCCCTCGTCGGAAGAGTGCCCCCATGACCGACCAGCCCCAACCGCCCGAAGCCCCGCTCCCGACCCGCCCCGGCGCGGTCGCACCACCCCTCTCGACCGCTGAGCTGCGCGCGGTCACCGGCCTCGAGTTGCAGGGCGAGCGCATCGTCCCGAAGCGGCAGGTCTGGTCGTGGGCGCTCTGGGACTGGGCGACGCAGCCGTTCAACTCGGTCATCCTCACCTTCGTCTTCACGGCGCTCTACCTCACGAGCGACTGGTTCCTCGATCCGGCCGTCGCGGCGCTCGGTGAGGGCGACCCCGCGTACGAGCGCGGGCTCGCCGAGCTCGCGAGCGGCCTCGGCTGGGCGATCACGATCGCGGGTGTCCTCATCGCCGTGCTGGCCCCGGTGCTGGGGCAGCGGGCGGATGTCGCGGGGCGACGGAAGCTCTGGCTGGCCGGCGCCACGGCGGCGCTCGTCGCGTGCATGTTCGGGCTCTTCTTCGTGCAGGGCACCGCGTCGTTCTTCGTGCTCGGCATCTCGCTCATCGCGGCCGGCACGGTGTTCAGCGAGATCGCGGGCGTGAACTACAACGCGATGCTCGTGCAGGTGTCGACGCCGAAGACCGTCGGCAAGGTCTCGGGCCTCGGCTGGGGCCTCGGCTACCTCGGCGGCATCGTGGCCCTCGTGCTCGTCGTGGTCGCGACGAGCTTCGACTGGTGGGGCATGCCGACCGACGACGGACTCGTCTACCGGGTGATCGCCGTCGGCTGCGCCGTGTGGACCCTCGTGTTCGCGTGGCCCGTGCTCGTGTTCGTGCCCGAGGCGCCTCCCGCGCCCGGACGCGCCCGGGTCGGGTTCCTCCGGAGCTACGCGGTGCTCGTGCAGGACATCGTGCGCCTCTGGCGCGAGTCGCGTCCGACGTTCTGGTTCCTGCTCGCGAGCGCGGTGTTCCGCGACGGACTCGCGGGCGTCTTCGCGTTCGGTGCGGTCATCGCCGCCGTCGCCTTCCACTTCACCTCGAACGAGGTGATGATCTTCGGCATCGCCGCGAACCTGCTCGCGGGCGTCTCGACGATCATCGCCGGCCGGTTCGACGACCGGTTCGGCCCGCGCGCGGTCATCCTCACCGCGCTCAGCGGGCTGGTCGGCGCAGGACTCGTCGTGTTCTTCCTGCACGACGCCGGAAAGCTGCCGTTCTGGATCTTCGGCCTCATCCTGACCCTCTTCGTCGGCCCGGCGCAGGCGGCCTCACGTTCGTTCCTCGCGCGCGTGACGCCCGCCGGCCGCGAGAGCGAGATCTTCGGCCTGTATGCGACCACCGGCCGAGCCGCGAGCTTCCTTTCGCCGCTGCTCTGGTCGACGTTCATCGCGCTGTTCGGCGCGACCTACTGGGGCGTGCTCGGCATCGTGCTCGTGCTGGCCGCCGGACTCGTGCTCATGCTGTTCGTGAGGGTGCCGCAGCGTGCGACGGATGCCGCGGCGAGCCCTGCGACGCGATAGCGACGCGCACACGACGACGGCGCGCCGCCCCGGGGAGGGGAGCGACGCGCCGTCGGGCTGGGGGCGGGACTACGGCCCGACCGTGACCGTCACCTCCTGCGTGGTGGTGTTGCCGCTCGGGTCGGTCGCCTCGAAGAGGAACGTGTAGACCGCACCCTGACGGGCGAGCACCCGCGCCTCGGTGTCGGAGATCACCTCGACCTGCGCCTTGTGGCCCTCGGCCGTCGCCTCGATCAGCTCGACCGAGACCTCGCCCGAGTCATCCGTCGCCTCGATGTCGAACGTCACCGTGCGCCACTTGGCGTTCGGCGGGAAGACGACCTCGGGGTCGACCGTGACCGAGAGCTCCGGCGGCACGAGGTCGAAGCCGACGAGCACGGGGTCGTGGTCGCTCGAGCGGTACGCGTCGGGCGCGAAGATCGCGTCCTGAGCGTCCTGCTTGAAGCCCATGAGGTAGTCGAGCAGGTCGGGCTCGTCGGCGTTGACCGACCACGTCGAGGCGCCGGTCACCTTCGGCAGCAGGCCCGGGCCGACGAGCGCGTAGTCGAGGTAGCCGATCTGTCCGTCGAAGACGTACGAGTAGGCGTTCTCGCCCTGCTCGCTGAGCAGCAGGTCGGTGTAGCCCGCGTCCGTCAGCGCCTGGATCGGGTCCTCCTTGTCGTACGAGTTGAGGTCGCCGATGATGAGGTCCCGGCCCGGCTCGGCTCCGGTCGGACCGGTGGCGAGCCAATCGGCGAGCGCCTCGGCGGCCGCGGTGCGGGTCAGGTTGCAGTTGCCCTGGCCGTCGCCCGTGTCGGGGTCGCCGACGTCGTCGCAGTCGCTGCCCTTCGACTTGAAGTGGTTCACGACGACCGTGACCTCCTCGCCGCTCTCCACGTCGGCGAACGTCTGCGCGAGCGCCGGCCGGTTGAAGTCGGTGTCGAACCGCGGGTCGATCGATTCGTCGAGGATCGCGTCGTCGCCGGCGAGTTCGACCGCGGACGGCTTGTAGATGAACGCCGTCGTGATCTCGTCGGTTCCGATCACGCCGGTGTCGACCGCGGCGTAGACCTCCGCGCCGAGCTTCTCGTTGAGCGCGGCGACCAGGGTGTCGAGCGCGCTGAACTCGTCATCGCCGTTGTTCTCGATCTCGATCAGGCCGAACACGTCGGCGTCGATCTCGGCGAGCGCGGACACGATCTTCGACTCCTGCCGCTCGAACTCCTCGGGCGTCGCCGCGCCGCGCGACCCGAGCGTCGTGAAGTAGTTCAGCACGTTGAAGCTCGCGACCGTGAAGTTGCCGCCGACCTCGGGGACGTCGGTTCGGGGGTTGGCCGCGGTGTAGTCGGCGCCCTCGGTGGGCTGCACGCGCCACAGGTTGAACCGGTAGTCGAGCACACCCGTGACGTTCTGCACCAGGTCGCCGCCGCGGAAGGTGTTCGCGAGCGTGAACTCCTCACCGTTCGGGTGGATGGCCGGGTCGGGGTTCTGCGCGCTTCGCCCGTCGTCGAGCGTGATCCGGTTCACGCGATTGGCGTCGGCGAGCGCGATCGCCTCGGGCGATCCGGGCTCGTACACAGCGGTCGGCTGCATCTGCCGGTCGGTGCCGAGCACGATCTCGCCGAATCGGTCGAAGTTGAAGTACTCGATGATGGTGAGTTCCTGCGGGAGCGTCACGCGCATGCCCTCGAGCGCCTCGTAGGTGGCGTCGTCCCACGGGAGCGTCACCTCGACCGCCGGCGGCAGCGCGAGACCGGTGTCGCAGGTCGAGACGACCGTCGCGGTGATCTCGGTCAGCCCGTTGAACTCGCTGACGGTGCCGACCACGTGCACGAGGTCGCCCTCGTCGACCGCGGCTCCGCCGGGTGCGTACACGAAGACGCCGTCGGAGGTGGCGGGGTCGCCGTCGCGCTCGTCCTGCACGTAGTACCCGTTGAATCCGCCGACCTGGAAGTCGCCGACGACGACGCCTTCGATCTCGACGCTGGAGCCGACGAGCGGCGATGCACTGCCGGAGCCCTGCACCGCTCCGATCGCGACGACATCGGCGTCGCAGTCGGCGACCGGCGGAGGCGGAGGCGTGCCGTCGCAGTCGACGGTGTGCGAGCCGAGGCCGTCGAACGTGTTCACCGCGTAACCGGTCCACTCGACGGACGGATCGAACACATCGTCGATCACCGTGTCGCCGACGCAGACGTTCGCGTTCCGGCGAATGGTGTTGTCCATGGTCGACGTGAGGCCCGTGCCCCACTCGCTGCCGGGGTCGAAGCCGACCTGGCCGAGCGAGTCGACCACCGCGCCGTCGTGCCTCAGGACGATCGCGTCGTCGCCGTTCCACAGGTTGCTCGCCGTGATCTGGTCGGCGTACGTGGTGAGGTCCTCGTCGGCGAACACGAAGGCGTCGCCTGCGCCGACGGTGCCCGACAGGGCGAACGTTCCCGCCGTCGAGGCCGTTGCGCTGCCGTTGAAGTACACCTCGAGCGAGTAGCCGGCCAGCGGGATGTCGGCCTCGGTCGGGTTGTAGAGCTCGACGGCCTTGTTGAAGGACGTCCCCTCGACGTATTCGCTGATGATGAGGTCGGATGGCACGACCTCGTCCGCGACTGCGGCACCCGCCGGCACCGCGATTCCCACCCCCATGAGGGCGGCCGCGGTGAGCCCCACGGTCAGGCGTTGGACGGGTCGTTGCATCTCGGCACCTCCGGCACGCGACAGGGGGCCACCCTGACCCCCGGACGGGCGTCAGCCTATGGAGGTCCCGTGCGATCGGGAAGGCCTGTCGCGATCCGTTCATGCGATGGCCGCAAATGTGCAGGTTCCTACGACGTAGCTGCTCAGATGAGCAGGTCGAAGCGGGCAGCCGACGTGATCACCGGTGCGGCGGGTGCGCCCGGCGAAGTCCGTCGGCGAATCGGCCGAGGAGGTCGGCGAACCGTTCGCGATCCTCGGGGGTGAATCCGTCGAGCGCGGCTTCGATCGCGCGTCGCCGGCTCGACGTGGCGGCGTGGACCGCCGTTCGCCCGTCGTCGGTGATCCGGATGCGCGTGCGCCGGGCGTCATCGGGATCGGCTTCGCGCACGGCGAGCCCTTCCTCCACCACCGCCTGGACGAGTCGGCTCGCCCTCGGCTGATCGACGCCGACCGCGCCGGCGAGTTCGGTCACCGACATCGGGCGGTCCGCGGCATCGAGCATCGCGAGCAGGCGAGCACGGGCGACCGGGCCCACTCGGAACTCCCACGGACCGCGCCCGCCGCCGGGGCCGCCGCGACCGAGCGGGCCGCCGTGCGGCCCGCGGAACGGCCCGCCGTGACGATGGTGCTCGCCGCCCTCGCCGTGCGGCGCACCCCACGGCGGCCGGCCGCCCCGTCGGAGCGACGCGAGTGCCTCCTCGATGCGTTCGACGGGGTCGCCGCTCTGCGGACCCGGGCGCTGCTCGTCCATCCCACCAGAATACATGTCACTTGACATGCGATGAGATTACATGTCATAGTGCATGTGCATGTCATAGAACATGGACCCGGCGCGGAACCCGCGCCACGAGAGGATTCCCCATGAACACCAACGATCGATTCGAAGTCCACGACCGGCCCGACGAGGCCGACGGCGCGAACGACCCATCGGAGACGCCGCCCCGCGGCATCCGCCCCCTCGGCTTCTGGCTGAAGGTCGTCGACCGGCGCATCGTCGCCCAGATCGACGCCGCACTGGCCGAGGAGGGCGTCGGCGTGCGCGAGTGGCGCCGTCTCAACCTCGTCGCCGGCGAGATCCGCGACGAGCGACTCGAGGCACGACTGGCCGCGCGTCCGCACAAGCTCGACGACCTCGTCGAGCGCGGCTGGGTCACCGGCGAGCCCGGCGCCTGGGCGCTGACCGATGCGGGGCGCGAGGCGCTCGCCCGCCTCACCGAGCGCGTGCAGGCCGTGCGCGACCGCGTGCGCACGGCCGTCTCCGACGAGGAGTACGCCACCACCATCGCCTCGCTCGAGGCGATCGCCCGCGAACTCGGCTGGGACGAGTCGACGCCGGAGCCCCGTCGCGGACGCGGGCGACGTCGACCCGGTTTCGGCCCCGGCCCCTGGATGCGGCGCAGCGGCGCCCGGTGGGGCACCCCGCCGTGTGCGGTCGGAGGGCCGCACGGCCGGCCGATGCGGCATCCGTCGGCCTTCGACGACCACCACGGTCACGACGCCGACCACGGCGACCACGAGCACGGCGGACGCCGGCACGACCACGGACACGGCCGCGGTCGGCGGGGCCGTCACGACGACATCCACGTTCACGTGCACCTGCACCACGCCGACCGCCGTAATGGAGGGCGCGGCCCGCACCCCGAGCGCTGACGCTCGCTCGGCCGGTCCGGACGACGTCCGGGCCGGCCGCCGGCGTCATCCGCTCCGGACCGCGTACCCCAGGTACGACACCCGGAGGTCGTCGACCTCGCCGAAGTCCATCCGCCGGCTCAGTTCGCCGTAGGTCATCCGGCCCCGTCGGACGCGCAGCAGATCGCGCACCATCGCCGCCAGTCCGGCCCTGGGCGCCAGGCCGACCGTCTCGACGACGGCCAGGCCGTGGCCGTCGAGCGTCGCCGAGAGCTCGGCCGGGGTGATGAACATCGCCCAGTCGTGGATCTCGGCGTCCGTGATCCGCGTCCATCGCCACTCCTGCATCGCGCGGATGACGAGCAGGCGGCTGCGCCGGGTCCGGCTGATCGTGTCGTAGAGGAACACGCCGCCGGGCCGGAGGACCCGCGCCACCTCCGCGATCACGCGATCGACGTCGGGCACGTGCTCGAGGACGTCGCAGCAGGCCACCACGTCGACGCTCGCGTCGTCGATCCTCAGTTGCTCGCCCACGCCGACGAGGTACTCGACAGTGAGCCGGCGGGCTTCGGCGTGTGCGCGTGCCGCCGCGATCGCCACCGGCGACGGATCGATCCCCGTGACCGCGAAGCCGGCCCGTGCGAACTCCTCGGAGAGGAATCCCGCGCCGCAGCCGACGTCGAGGAGTCGGCCGCCCGAGATGCCGAGCCGGTCGAGGACCCTTCGGAAGTACCGCATCCGCGCAGGGGTGAAGCTGCCGTGCAGCACGTTCAGGGGATTGTCCTCGTCCCACCACGTCGCGCCGAGCCGGTCGTAGACGTCGTTGTCGATCCCCATCGCGGCGCTCCCTGCGCCCGGCCTACCGCTCGGTCGCGCCGCGCGCGTTGTAGACGACCGCGTCCGACGCGCCGAACGCGCGGAACACGTCGATCGCCTCGTCGCGGCGCACCCCCGAATGCACGCGGATGCCGCGGCGCTCGAACTCCCCCATCCAGTCGGCCG
Source organism: Agromyces sp. GXQ0307 (assembly GCF_044769845.1). Lineage (NCBI taxonomy): Bacteria > Bacillati > Actinomycetota > Actinomycetes > Micrococcales > Microbacteriaceae > Agromyces > Agromyces sp. GXQ0307. Next base: position 920,219 of record NZ_JBIZVY010000002.1, read on the forward strand.
GCATCGGACCCTCGTCGAAGCCCGTGAGCCGCTCGCACTCCTCGCCGTGGCCGGCGATCACGAGCCGCCGCACGCCCGACCACATGGTGGCGCCGTAGCACATGACGCACGTCGCCCAGTTGACGACGAGCTCGAGTTCGGCGCCTCCGGCGCCGAGGTCCCACCGACCGAGCCGGCGTTGCGCGAGCGAGATCGCGGTGACCTCGGCGTGCAGCGAACTCAGGCCGCTCGAGAGCACGAGGTTCACTCCGGCGGAGACCAGTTCACCGGATGCCGCGTCGACGACGAGCGCCCCGAACGGCCCGCCGCTGCCCTCCCGCCAGTTCCGGTCCGCGAGCTCGATCGCGAGCGCCATGCGCGCGTCGTCGTCGGGCAGCGGGCGTGCCGTGAGCGTCGGCAGTTCGGCGACCAGCCACTCGGGCAGCGCGGCGGAGAAGGACGACTTCGGCGTGGCATCCATGCCGCCATTCTGCCCCTCCAGCGCCCGCCCCGTGGATCGAGATGCCACGCGAGCACGGAATCCATGAGCGGATCCCGCAGGAAGTGGAATTTCGACCGCGGCGGGGCGGGGCGGGGCGGGGCGGCGCGGGGCGGGCCGCGGCGGGGCGGGGCGGCGCGGGGCGGGCGACCGCGCGCCGCGCCCCTACCGCCGCTGCTGCTCGTCGCTCGAGAGCCGCTGCGCGAGCCAGATCGGGATGATCGAGACGAGCACGAGCACGACCGCGATCACCGACACGATCGGCGCCTGGTTCGGCCGGAACATGTTGTTCAGGATGAAGATCGGCAGCGTCGTCACCCCGGAGCCGGCCGTGAACGTCGTCACGATGATCTCGTCGAACGAGAGCGCGAACGCGAGCAGCCCGCCCGCGAGGAGCGCGGAGCGCAACTGCGGGAAGGTCACGAGCCGGAACGTCGTCCACACCCCGGCACCGAGGTCGGCCGACGCCTCCTCGAGCTTGGTGCCCGTGCGACGGAGCCGCGCGATCACGTTGTTGAACACCGTGACGATGCAGAACGTCGCGTGCGCGATGATCACGGTCCAGATCGAGAGCGGCACGCCCATGATCGTCCGGAAGAAGTTGTTCAGCGCGATACCCGTGATGATGCCGGGCAGTGCGATCGGCAGGATCACGAGCAGGTTCACGGTGTGGCGGCCGAAGAAGTCGAAGCGCTGCAGCGCGAACGAGATCAACGTGCCGAGCACGAGCGCGATCGCGGTCGAGATGATCGCCACGAACACGCTCGTGCCGACGGCCTCCATCGCGCCCGCCGACTGGAAAGCGCGCTGCCACCACTCGAGCGTGAAGCCGGGCGGCGGCCAGCTGAGCGAGGTGGAGGTCGAGAAGGAGTTCACGAGCACGACGCCGAGCGGCACGTACACGATCACGAGGATGAGGCCGGCGACGACGGCGAGCGTCGTGCGCGAGAGTCGGGAGAGTCGCATCCGTCGCCCCTTACAGGTTGTCGAGGGCGCCCGTGCGACGCACGAGCGCGAGGTAGCCGAAGATGATGACGATCGGGATGAGCGCGATCGCCGACGCCAGGGGCAGGTTGTTCGCCGCGCCGACGTTCGTGTAGACGAGGTTTCCGAGCATCTGGCTCGCGCCGCCGACGATGTTGACCGTGATGTAGTCGCCGAGCGAGAGCGAGAAGCTGAAGATCGTGCCGGCGATGATCGCCGGCAGCGCCATGGGGAAGACGACGTGGCGGATGGTCGGCCAGGTCTTGCCGCCCAGGTCGGCGGAGGCCTCGAGCAGCGAGTCCGGCACGCGCTCGAGCCCCGCGAAGATCGGCAGGATCACGTACGGGAGCCACAGGTACGACAGCGTGATGACCGTGGCCGGCAGCCCGTAGCCGGGCGTGTGCAGGCCGAACGGCGCGAGCACCCACTCGAGGATGCCGTCCTGCGAGAGCACCGAGCGCCAGGCGTACGCCTTCACGAGGTAGCTCGCCCAGAGCGGCATGAGCACCGCGATGACGAGGATGCGACGGGCGCGCGGCGAGGCGACCTTCGCCATATAGAACGCGATCGGCAGGGCGAGCGCGACGTCGATGATCGTGACGAGGAGCGCGACGCCGATCGTGCGGAACGTCACCGTCTGGTACAGCGACCCCGTGAGCACGGTGACGATGTTGTCGAGCGTCCACTCGGTCGTGATCTCGCCGGTGAAGCTGTCGACCGACCAGAACGCGGTGACGAGGAGCGCGGCGAGCGCGACGACGTAGACGAGGCCCAGCCAGAACAGCGGGGCCGCGAGCAGGAACCCCAGCCGGATGCGCGGGTGCGAGCTGAGGAAGACGGAGCCTCGCCGGGCCGCGGTCGCCTTGGGCCTGGGGATGCCGCGGCGGGGCGCTCCACCGGATCCGGTGTCGGCTCGGTCGGGCTCGGGCGGTTCGGATGCCGCGCCGCGAGCGGATGCCGGTGCCGTCGCGTTCATCGTCATGCTGCTTCCTGTCGGGTGGTGCTGGGGGGAACTGGGGTGTGCGGGCCGGGGAGGTGCTCCCCGGCCCGCACGGGGCGATGGGTCAGCCCTTGATCTCCTGCCACGCAGCGGTCCACTGCGCGTAGTCGACGCACTCGACGTCGGTGCGGCCGTCGACGCACTCGGCGATCGGCGTCGTCCAGTACCAGATCTGCGACGCGTACTCCTCGTCACCCGCGTGGTAGGCCTCGCAGTCCTCGCGGTACTCGCAGGCCTCCTGGCTCGAGGGCGCCTCGCCGAAGTAGGCGGTCGCGGTCGCGTTCGCCTCGGGGCTGGCGATGTAGTCGAGCCACATGTACGCGCAGTTCACGTTCGCGGCGTCGGAGGCGACCATCCAGGTGTCCGACCAGCCGGTCGCGCCCTCTTCGGGCAGGACGACCTCGGTCGGCGCGCCCGAGCCTGCGAGCACGTTCTGGATGACCTGCCAGGTGGTGCCGACGACCGAGTCACGGGTCTCGAACGCCTGGATCTCCTTGAGGTAGTCCGACCAGTACTCGCCGACCGACTCGCGCTGGACCTTCAGGAGGTCGACCGCGGCCTGGAACTGCTCCTCGTCGAGGGCGTAGGGGTTCTCGATGCCGAGCTCGGGCTGGTGGTGCATGAGGTAGACGGCTGCGTCGGCGATGTAGATCGGCGAGTCGTAGGCGGTCACCTTGCCGGCGTTCTCGCTCGCGTCGTCGAACACCACGTCCCACGAGGTCGGGGCCTCGGTGAAGACCTCCGTGTTGTACATGAGGAGGTTGGCGCCGTAGCCGTGGGGCACGCCGTAGGACTGCCCGTCGACCGAGTTCCACTCCTTCTCCTTGAGGAAGTCGAAGATGCCCTCGTAGTTCGGGATGAGGTCGGTGTTGACGGGCGCCACGTCGCCGCCCGCGATGAGGCGGAGCGTCGCATCGCCCGACGCGGCGACCACGTCGTACTCGCCGGTCTTCATGAGGTTCACGGCCTCGTCGGAGGTGCCGTAGGTCTTCGAGGTGACCTCGCAGCCCGTCTCCTCCTCGAAGGGGGTCACCCAGTCGATCGTCGGGTCGTTCGAGCCGTCCTCGACGTAGCCGGGCCACGCGAGGATCGAGACCTGGCCCTCGGCCTCGCCGAGCTCGGTGAGCGCGTCGTCGGTGGATGCGGAGTCGCCCGAGGTGGTGCCGCAGGCGGTCAGGGTGAGCAGGGCGATCGAGCCGATCGCCAGGCCGACGGTCGCGCCGCGGCGCGCCGTGCGCGGGGTGCGCATCATGGTTCTCTCCTGGTTTCTCTTGGTGGTGGGTGGGGTGTTCAGGCGGCAGGTGCGGGCGCGGCATCCGCCCCGCCGAGCGCGACGACGTCGTCGTCGTGCCAGCTGACGACGACGCGGTCGCCGCGTTCGTCGTCGTGGACCCGGTTGCGGTCGTTCTGCTCGAGCACGCTGACGCGCACGCCGGCATCGAGGTCGACGACGAGCCGGATGCCGCTGCCGAGGTAGATCGTCTCGACGACGGTGCCCGGGGCGTTGCGCACGTCGGCCGCGGTCTCGCCCGAGCCGACGGCCATCTTCTCGGGGCGCACGGAGTGCACCCCGCCTCGACCGAGGAGCTCGCGCGAGACGGCGTCATCGAAGAGGTTCGAGGTGCCGACGAAGTCGGCCACGAAGCGGGAGGAGGGGCGCTCGTAGAGCTCGGCGGGCGTGCCGAGCTGCTCGATGCGTCCGTTGTTGAAGACCGCGACGCGGTCGGAGAGCGTCAGGGCCTCCTCCTGGTCGTGCGTCACGAAGATGAAGGTGATGCCGAGCTCGCGCTGGATCTCCTTCAGCTCGACCTGCATCTGCTCGCGGAGCTTCAGGTCGAGCGCACCGAGCGGCTCGTCGAGGAGCAGCACCTTGGGTTCGACGACCGTGGCACGGGCGAGCGCGACGCGCTGGCGCTGGCCACCCGAGAGCTGCGAGGGCTTGCGATCGGCCATCTGCTCTAGGCGCACCGACGCGAGGGCCCGCCGGGCGCGCTCGATGCGCTCCTTCCGGCCGATGCCGCGGACGCGGAGGCCGTAGGCGACGTTCTCGAGCACGCTCATGTGCGGGAAGAGGGCGTAGTCCTGGAACACCGTGTTCACGTCGCGGTCGAACGGTGCGCGCTTGGTGACGTCGTCGCCGAAGAGCTCGATCGTGCCGCCCGTGGGCTGTTCGAACCCGGCGATGAGCCGGAGCACGGTGGTCTTGCCCGAGCCCGAGGGGCCCAGCATGGAGAAGAACTCGCCCGCGGCGATCTCGAGGTCGACGTGGTCGACGGCGGTGACGGCTCCGAACTCCTTGGTGAGTCCGGTGAGCCGGATGGCCGGCTGCGGGTCGGTCATGGTGCCTCTCCTTCGATGGCGTGGTTCCTAATCCTATGAATCCATATGTCATAGTCCAGAGGTTCGTGTTACGGTCGCATCACGGTTCGCCGGAGACCGTCCCCAGTCCGGGGGGTGCAGGGTTCCGCGGGCGCTCGATCGAGGAGGACGGATGCCGCACGCCACCGCGCGCGCCGACGCCGCCCGCGCCGTCGTCTTCTCCCCGCTGGAGGGAGCCGGTCGCGCCGAACTCGTCGAACAGCGCCTGACCGATGCCATCGCCTCCGGCGTGCTCCGCGACGGCGAACGTCTTCCGAGCGAAGCCGACCTCGCGAAGTTCCTCGGCGTCGCCCCGGTCACCGCGCGGGAGGCGCTCGTCGCGCTCCGGCACAAGGGGCTCGTCCGCACCCGACGCGGTCGCGACGGGGGCAGCTTCGTCACCTACGACGACGACGTCTCACTGCGCCTCACCGAGCAACGCGTCCGATCGCTGAGCCGCATCGAGCTGCGCGACCTCTCACTGCACTACGCCGCGATCGCCGGCATGGCCGCGGAGGTCGCCGCCGACCGGGCGAGCGAGGACGACGTGCAGAGCCTCGTCGAGATCGACGCCCGGGCCGACCTCGCCAACCCCGGGGGCGCACGCCGCGCCGTCGGCCGGTTCCAGCTCGAGGTCGCCGCCATCAGCCAGTCGCCCCGGCTCGTGCACGAGGAACTCCGCCTGCAGGCCGAGACGGGCGCCCTGCTCTGGATGTGCCTGCGCGAACAGGAGTACCGTGACCGCACGAGGGAACACCGCCTCGAGGTGATCGCCGCGATCCGGGCAGCGGATGCCGCGTCCGCACGCCGCACGACCACGACGCACATCGGCTCCGCGGTGGAATGGCTCATCGACGAGAAGGTGCGGCTGGAGTCCGCGCCCGCACCGCCCCTCGCACCAGAGGAAGGGAGCGCACCATGACGCAGGCCGTCGCCACCGGCGCCTCCGCGATCGCCGCGCGCATCGCCGACGTGATCGACCCCGTGTTCGCCCTGATCGACGGCTGGCAGCGCGCGATGGCGGACCGGCTCTCGTCCGAGTCCGACCCCCGGGCGGGCGACCTCGACCCGGCCGTCGCCGCCACCGTCGCCGCCGAGCTCGACCGTCCCGGCACGCTCATCACGGGAGCGGGCTTCGTCGCCGCCCCGGGCTACCTCGTCGACGCACCCTGGCACCTGGCCTGGTGGCTGAGCGACGGCAACCCGTTCCGCGACGTGCCGGCCCGTGGCATCCGTCGCCTCGACGCCGTGAGCGACCCCGACGCGGAGTCGTTCCGCGACTACACCACGCTCGAGTGGTGGCGCGTCCCCGAGCGCACCGGCTCACGGCACCTGACGGGGCCGTACGTCGACTACCTCTGCACCGACGACTACACGGTCACCGTCACGACGCCGGTCACCGTCGACGGCGACATGATCGGGCTCGTCGGCGCCGACATGTACGTGGCCCGGCTCGAACAGGTGCTACTGCCCGTGCTCCGCGACGCCGACCGCACCCTCACCGTCGTGAACGCCTCGGGACGCATCGTCGTCTCGACCGATCCGCACCGGGCGACCGGTGCGCTGCTGCGACTCGACGGGCTGCCCGAGGCGCTCGCGCCCCTCCGGGAGGCCGAAGCCGGGGGTCGCGTGACCGGCACCCTCCGGTTGCCGGGCGGCGCGGACGTCGTGCCGTGCGGCGACACGTCGCTCGCGCTGGTGGCCGAGTAGCGGCATCCGCCCGCACCTGGCGCATCGGCGCCCGGTGACCGAGCGCGAAACACGCGCCCGCTATGGTGAGGCCAGCGGAACGGGACGCACGCGCGAGCGCGTGCGACTGACGAGAGGCCGGCGCTCGAGACGTGACGACCACCATCAGGCAGAAGCAGGCCCGCAGGCGGCGCGGCCGGGCGATCGCCTACGCGGTGGTGGCGGTCGCCTGGGCGCTCGCCGTCTGGCTCAGCGCCGTGCTCGCCCCGCCCGACTGGCTGCATGGCGCCGCCCTCTTCGTCCACCTCGCGGCGCTCGTGGTCGGACTCGGCGCCGTGCTCATGATCGAGTGGCACGCGCTGCTCTGGGCGACCGGGTGGAGCACCGTACGCGAACTGCGCCAGGCCGACCGCACCATGATCCTGCCGGTCTGGGTCGGCCTCGCCGGCCTGCTCGCAAGCGGTGCGCTGCTCGAACCCGACCTGACCTCGACCACCACGCAGGTCAAGCTCGTCGCCGTGCTCGTGCTGAGCCTCAACGGCGTCGCCCTCACGAAGTGGACCTCCGACCTGGCGAGGCTCCCGGCGCGGACGACGTTCCGTGCGCTCCCGCGGCGCGCGAGGTTCGGGTTCGTCGCGAGCGCGGTGGTCTCGCAGGCGGCATGGTGGACCGCCGTGCTCATCGGGCTGCTCAACGCCACCGGGTGACACGTCCTGGGCCGTGCGGCGGGTGCGGGCGGCCCCGGTGGGGACGTTCCCTGCGAGGTCGCAGGCTGCTGAGCTAGGCTCACGATCGAGCCCAGCCGTCCCCGACTGGAGGAACGATGACCGACGCACCGAGCCACCCTCCGGCCCGACGCGATCGAAGTCAACTGCGCGAGGAGCGCCGTCGACGGCGTCGGCGCGGCATCCAGTTGGCCGTGGCGGGCGGCATCGCCGCCGTCCTCCTCATCGGTGGAGCCGTCACCGCGATGGTCCTGGCGAACCAGGGCGCCACGACTGCGGCGCCCAGCGACGCGCCGGAACCCGAGCCCATCGTCTTCCCCGACGACGAACCCGCCGCCGAGCCCGGCGCCGAGCCCTGCACGACGCTACCGGTGCTGTCGTCGTTCGAGAACGCCGAGATGGTCCAGCGGCTTGCCGAGGGGTACAACGCCGAGCCGCGCGACGTCGACGGGTCGTGCGTCACGGTCGTCGCCTCGAAGGACAAGTCGGGCATCGCCGCCGAGGAGGCCGCCGTCGGGTTCTCCGAGGTCGCCGAGGACGAGCGGCCGGTCATGTGGATCCCCGACGCCCGGTCGTGGCTGGGCGTGGCGCGCGAGGCCGGCGGTGGAGCGAACGTGCCCGAGGAGGGCACGAGCGTCGGGTCATCCGACATCGTGCTCGCCATGCCCGAGCCCCTCGCGGCCGCGATCGGCTGGGACGAGGAGCCGCCGACCTGGGCCGAGGTCTTCGAGACCGCCGACGACGACCAGGTCTGGACCGACCTCGACCATCCCGAGTGGGGCGGGTTCAAGCTCGGCAAGACGAGCCCCGTCATCGCCAGTTCGGGCGAGGCCGCGATGCTCGCCTCGTACGGCGCGGCGGCGGGGTCGGTCGCCGACCTCACAGCCGACGACATCGCCGACGACGAGATCACCGACGAGGTCAAGCAGCACGAGCTCGCCACGAGCCACTACATGGCCACGCCCGAGCACTTCCTCTGGCACGCCCGGCAGTCCGCCGACGAGGGCGGGTCCGCGGCCGACTTCCTCTCGGCCGTGATCGTCGACGAGAAGTCCGTCTGGGACTACAACCGCGGCATCACGAGCCGCGACGGCGTCACGCGGATCGAGAGCGACGCGCCCGCCGAGCCCCTCGTCCCGATCTACCCGAGCGACGGCTACTACATCGCCGACAACCCGGCCGTGGTGCTCACCGGTGCGTGGGTCGACGAGGCCGAGGCCGCCGCCGCGGAGGACTTCCTGCGCTTCGCCGGCACGAAGGAGGGTCAGGCGATCGTCCGGGAGACCGGCTACCGCGACCTGAACGGCGAGCTCGACACCGAGGTCCACGAGGTCGGCGCGCTCGCCGAGACCTCCGACGCCGGCCTCGACTTCCCCGAACCGCAGGTCGTCGTGGCGATGCACGAGGCGTTCCCCGACGTCCGCAAGCGTGCCAACGTGCTCTTCCTCCTCGACGTCTCCGGGTCGATGGGCGACCCGATCGAGACCGGAGAGACGAAGCTCGAGGCCGCGAAGCAGGCCGTCGAGCTCTCGCTCGACCACTTCTCCGACGGCGACGGGGTCGGCCTCGCGGCGTTCTCCGAGGTCGACGCGCAGGCGCTCGCACCCGGCGAGGTGAGCGCGGTCGCCGACATCGCCGACACCCGCGACCGGTTCGAATCCGCGCTCGCGACGCTGAAGCCGATCGAGTGGACGCCGCTCTACGAGGCGGTCGACACCTTCGCCAAGCGGCAGGCCGACGGCTGGGACCCCGACCGGATCAACGCGATCGTGCTGCTCAGCGACGGCCGCAACGAGACCGAGGCGCCGAGCACCTCGGCGCAGCAGATGCTCGACACCCTCGAGGAACTGCACCACTCGACCCCGGTGCTCGTCTTCACCCTCGCGTACGGGGCCGACGCCGACGTGAAGACGCTGCAGTCGATCTCGAGCGCCACCGGCGCCCACTACTACGACGCGACCGATCCGACGGAGGTCGACGAGGTCCTCGGCGACCTCGTCACGAGCTTCTGACGCCCCGTGACGCCGGCCTGCGCCCTGCCCGGCCGATTTGCGACGATGGGCGGATGAACGCGCGACCTCCCGCCCTCGTCGGCATCTCCCACGGGACGTCCTCGCCCGAGGGGCGACGGGCGGTGCGCGGGCTGCACGACGCCGTCGCCGAGGCGATGGGGCAGCGGCATCCGGATGCCACGCCGAGCGTCCGCCTCGGACACGTCGACGTCGAACAGCCCGATGTGCCGGCGACGCTCGCGACGCTCGCCGACGGCGAGCCGGCCGTGGTGGTCCCGCTGCTGCTCTCGGCGGGCTACCACGTGTACGTCGACCTCACCGAGGCGGTCGCGGAGGAGACGACGCGACGGGTCGTGCTCTCGGGCGCCCTCGGCCCGGACGACCGGCTCGCGGCCGTGCTCCTGCGCCGCCTCCGCGAGGCGGGGCTCCGCGACGACGACCGGATCGTGCTGGCGGTCGCCGGTTCGAGCGACCGGCGGGCGGTCGACGACTGCGTCGAGCAGGCGCGGCGGCTCGCCGCGGCCTCCGGGCGCGACGTGACGGTCGGGTTCCTGTCGGCGGCCGAGCCGCGCCTGCCCGAGGCGATCGCAACGGCGCGGGCCGCGGGGGGCGCCACGGCGCGCGTCGTCGTGGCGAACTACCTGCTGGCCCCCGGCTACTTCGACGACCTCGCACGCGCGGCGGGGGCGGAGGTCACCGCCGCACCCCTGCTCGTCCCCGACGGGCCCGCGCCGCGGGAGCTCGTCGACATCGTGGTCGAGCGCTACGCGGCATCCGCTCGCGACCTCGCCTGACGCGCCGCGTCTCCTCGGGACGGAGCCGTGCGGACGCAGGATCCTCCCTCGCCGCGTGACCGTCTGCGACGGCGTGTGACGCCGTGCGACACGGGGTGACCGCGCGTGACGGGGCCGGGTTCCGGCATCCACCGGACCCCCGTACCTTCGTCGGCACGTGCCCCGAACGGGGCGCGGGACGAGAGGGGACATCGTGACGATCGAGACGACGGATGCCGCGACGCGCGCACCGCGCAGCGAGCGCGCCGAGCGTCCCGCCCGCGCGGACGGGCCGGCTCGCGACATCCGCCCGCCCCGCCCCTCGGCGAAGCCGAACGGGCAGTGGAAGGTCGACGGCACCGCACCGCTCAACGCCAACGAGGAGTGGAAGCAGGTCGACGGGGGCCTCAGCGTGCGCGAGCGCATCGAGCGGATCTACGCCGACGGCGGCTTCGCCTCGATCGACCCGACCGATCTGCACGGGCGGTTCCGCTGGTGGGGCCTGTACACGCAGCGCAAGCCCGGCATCGACGGCGGCCGCACGGCGACGCTCGAGCCGCACGAGCTCGAAGACGAGTTCTTCATGCTGCGCGTCCGGATCGACGGCGGGCAGCTCACGACCGAGCAGCTGCGGGTCATCGGCGGCATCTCGACCGAGTTCGGTCGCGACACGGCCGACCTGACGGACCGCCAGAACATCCAGCTGCACTGGATCCGCGTCGAGGATGTTCCCGAGATCTGGCGCCGCCTCGAGGCCGTCGGCCTCGGCACGACCGAGGCGTGCGGCGACGTGCCCCGTGTCATCCTCGGCTCGCCCGTCGCGGGCATCGCCGCCGACGAGCTCATCGACCCGACCCCGCAGATCGATGAGATCACGTCGCGGTTCATCGGCGACGAGTCGCTCGCGAACCTGCCGCGCAAGTTCAAGTCGGCCATCACCGGCCACCCGTCGCAGGATGTCGTGCACGAGATCAACGACGTCGCGTTCGTCGCGGTCGAGCATCCGACGCTCGGCGTCGGCTACGACCTGTGGGTCGGCGGCGGCCTCTCCACGGCGCCGCGGCTCGCCGAACGGCTCGGCGTGTTCGTCGCGCCGTCGCAGGTGGCCGACGCGTGGCACGGCGTCGCGCAGATCTTCCGCGACTACGGCTACCGGCGGCTCCGTAACAAGGCGCGGCTGAAGTTCCTGCTCGCCGACTGGGGCGTGGAAAGGTTCCGGAAGGTGCTCGAGACCGAGTACCTCGGGGTCGCCCTCCCGGACGGCCCGGCCGCGCCCACGCCCGTGACGACCGGCGACCACGTGGGCGCGCACCGGCAGAAGGACGGCCGGTTCTACATCGGCGCGACGCCGATCGTCGGCCGCGTCTCGGGCCCGACGCTGACGAAGCTCGCCGACCTCGTCGAGACGCACGGGTCGACCCGTCTGCGCACGACACCGCACCAGAAGATCGTCGTCCTCGACATCCCCGAGGACCGCGTCGAGTCGCTCATCGCGGGCCTCGACGAGCTCGGACTCCAGGCGCGGCCGAGCCTGATCCGGCGCGGCACGATCGCATGCACGGGCATCGAGTTCTGCAAGCTCGCGATCGTCGAGACCAAGGCGTACGCCACGGCGGCCGTGCTCGACCTCGAGGAGCGGCTCGCCGCGTTCGACCTGCCGCACCCGATCAGCCTGCACGTCAACGGGTGCCCCAATTCGTGCGCCCGCATCCAGACCGCCGACATCGGGCTGAAGGGCCAGCTCGTCACCATCGACGGCGAGCAGGTGCCCGGCTACCAGGTGCACCTCGGCGGCGGACTCGCGTCGCAGGACCGCGACGAGGCCGGACTCGGCCGCACGGTGCGCGGGCTCAAGGTCACGGCCGACGGCATCGCCGACTACGTCTCGCGCGTGGTCACGCGGTTCCTCGACGAGCGCGACGCCGCGGCCTCCGAGACCTTCGCCGAGTGGGCGCACCGCGCCGACGAGGAGGCTCTCCGATGAGCGCGCAGAACATCGGGGCATCCGCCCCCGCACCCGCGATCGGGCGTCGCTCGCCCGACGAGCTCCGCGCCCTGGCCGGGGCCGGGAACGCCGCGCTCGGCAGCCTGACCGACCATGAGGCATCCCCCGCCGAGGTCGTCGCCTGGGTCGCCGAGAACTTCACGACGGATGCCGCGGCCGTCGCGTGCTCGATGGCGGACGCCGCGCTCCCGCACCTCGTCGCGCAGCACCTCCCCGGCGTGGACGTGCTCTTCCTCGACACCGGGTACCACTTCACGGAGACGTACGCGACACGTGACGAGGTCGCGCGTCGGCTCGACGTGCGGATCGTCGATGTGCTGCCGGAGCAGACCGTCGCCGAGCAGGACGCCGAGTTCGGCGCCGAGCTGTTCGCGCGCGACCCCGGCCTGTGCTGCGCACGTCGCAAGGTCGAGCCGCTGCAGCGCGCGCTCGGCGGCGGGTACGAGGTGTGGTTCACGGGCGTGCGCCGCGACGAGGCGCCGACGCGCGCGCTCACCCCGCTCGTCGCCTACGACGAACGGAACGGGCTCGTGAAGGTCAACCCCGTCGCGGCATGGAGCTTCGACGACCTGCTCGACTACGCCGGCGCGAACCAGGTGCCCGTGAACCTCCTGATGTCGCACGGCTACCCCTCGATCGGCTGCGAGCCGTGCACAAAGCCCGTCGCGGCGGGCGAGGACCCGAGGTCGGGACGCTGGGCCGGCCTCGCCAAGACGGAATGCGGGTTGCACCTATGACCGAGAACCTGACGACGACGAATGCCGACACCGCCGGTGGTCGAGTGGCACCGAAGGCGCGTATCGAGACCGCCTCCGTGCGCGGTCTCGATACGGGCGCTGACGCGTCCTACTCGACCAGCGGAGGCCTCGACGCGCTGGATGTCCTCGAGGCCGAGGCGATCCATGTCATCCGCGAGGTCGTCGCCGAGTTCGAGCGTCCCGTGCTGCTCTTCTCGGGCGGCAAGGACTCGGTCGTCGTGCTCCACCTGGCGACGAAGGCGTTCTGGCCCGGGAAGGTGCCGTTCCCCGTGCTGCACGTCGACACCGGGCACAACTTCCCCGAGGTGCTGCGCTTCCGCGACGAGACCGTCGCGCGCCTCGGCATCCGCCTCGACGTCGCCTCCGTGCAGGACTACCTCGACGACGGTCGCCTGCAGGAGCGAGCGGATGGCACTCGCAACCCGCTGCAGACCCAGCCGCTCCTCGACGCGATCGCCGCGGGCCGGCACGACGCCGTCTTCGGCGGCGCCCGCCGCGACGAGGACAAGGCGCGCGCGAAGGAGCGCATCATCTCGCTGCGCGACGAGTTCGGCCAGTGGGACCCGCGCAACCAGCGCCCCGAGCTCTGGACGCTCTACAACGGCCGCCACAGCGTCGGCCAGCACGTGCGGGCCTTCCCGATCTCGAACTGGACCGAACTCGACGTCTGGCGCTACATCGAGCGCGAGGGCATCGCTCTGCCGCCGCTGTACTTCGCGCACCAGCGCGACGTGTATGCGCGAGACGGCATGTGGCTCGCCGTGAGCGACGTCTCGGCACCTCGTGCGGGCGAGACGGTCGAGCGCCGCACGGTCCGCTACCGCACGGTCGGCGACCTCAGCTGCACCGGCGCGGTCCTGTCGGATGCCGCGACGCTCCCGGACATCGTGCGCGAGGTCGCGGCATCCACCCTCACCGAACGCGGCGCGACGCGCGCCGACGACCGCCTCTCGGAGGCGGCCATGGAGGACCGCAAGAAGGACGGGTACTTCTGATGAGCGAGCACATCGGTGGTCGAGTAGCGAGCGCCAGCGAGCGTATCGAGACCTCCCCGACGCAACCGGGTCTCGATACGGGCGCTGACGCGTCCTACTCGACCACCAGGGGCCTGTTCCGCTTCGCGACCGCCGGGTCCGTCGACGACGGCAAGTCGACGCTCGTCGGGCGCCTGCTGCACGACTCGAAGGCGATCCTCGCCGACACGCTCGAGTCGGTCGCGCGCACGAGCGCCGAGCGCGGTTTCGGCGGCGAGCCCGGCGCGATCGACTTCGCATTGCTCACCGACGGGCTGCGCGCCGAGCGCGAGCAGGGCATCACGATCGACGTCGCCTACCGCTACTTCTCGACGGGGCGCCGGTCGTTCATCCTCGCCGACTGCCCCGGCCACGTGCAGTACACGCGCAACATGGTCACCGGTTCAGCGACGGCCGATGCGGTCGTCGTGCTCGTCGACGTGCGCAACGGCGTGCTCGAGCAGACCCGCCGTCACCTCGCGGTCGTGCAACTGCTGCGCGTGCCGCACGTGATCGTCGCGGTGAACAAGATCGACCTGGTCGGCTACGACCGCGCGGCATTCGAGGCCGTGTCGGCGGATGTCGCCGCGCTCGCGCGCGACCTCGGCATCGCCGACGCCCACGTGATCCCCGTCTCGGCGCTCGCGGGCGACAACGTCGTCGAGCGCTCGGCGAACACGTCCTGGTACGACGGGCCGTCGCTGCTCGAACTGCTCGAGGAGCTGAGCACGATCGACGAGCTCGAGACCGACCTCGAGGCATTGCGCCTGCCGGTGCAGCTCGTGATCCGCCCGCAGGGCGGACTGTCGCCCGAACTGACCGCCGGTGGTCGAGTAGGACCGCAGGACCGCATCGAGACCCCGGCGGAGGACTTCCGCGACCACCGCGCGTTCGCGGGGCGCATCGAGTCGGGCACCGTGCAGGTCGGCGACCCGGTCGAGGTGTTCCCCGCCGGTGTCCGCACGACGGTCACGGGAATCCGCCGCGGGTCCGAGGCGCTCGCCGCGGCATCCGCCCCGCTCTCGATCGCGCTCGAGCTCGCGGACCCCGTCGACGCCGCGCGCGGCGCGGTGATCGCCGCCGCGGGGTCGCTGCCCGCACCTCGTCGCGAGCTCGACGCCGACGTGTTCCAGCTCGACGGCCGCCCGCTCACGACCGGGGCGCGCGTGCTCGTCAAGCACGGCACGACGACCGTGCAGGCGATCGTCACCGACATCCGCGGCCGCCTCGACCTCGGCACGCTCGAGACGACGCCCACCACGGCGCTCGCGACGAACGACATCGGACTGGTCCGGCTGCGGCTCGCAGCCGACCTCGCGGCGCTGCCGTACGCCGCGCACCGCCGGGCGGGCGCGTTCCTCGTCATCCACCCGCAGGACGGCGCGACGCTCGCCGCCGGCATCGTCGTGGAGGCTCCGGCGTGACGCGCCGCGGGCTCGGTGCACAGCTCGGCGAACTCGTCGCCGGCGTCGCGGTCGCCGCGGCGATCGTCATCGTGCCCGTGGTGATCGGCTCGGTCGGGCGCGCAGCGGCCGAGGGGCCGGCTGCGACCGGGGCGACGGATACCGCGGCGCTCCGCCTCGGCTACTTCGCCAACGTCACGCACCTGCCCGCCCTCGTCGGGCTCGAGACCGGGATCCTGGCCGACGAGCTCGGGGCGACCGCGCTCGAGCCGCAACCGTTCAACGCCGGCCCGGCCGCCGTCGAGGCGCTGAGCGCCGGCGCGATCGACGCCGCGTACCTCGGGCCGAGCCCGGCGATCAACAGCTACGTGCAGTCGGGCGGCACGTCCCTCCGCGTCGTCGCGGGCGCGGTCGGCGGCGGTGCCGCGCTCGTCGTGCGCGAGGGCATCGACGACGCCGACGACCTCCGCGGTGCGACGCTCGCGACGCCGCAGCTCGGCAATACACAGGATGTCGCGCTCCGCACCTGGCTCGCCGACCACGGCCTCGAGACCTCGCCGACGGGCGGCGGCGACGTCGACATCGTCCCGACCGACAACGCGCGAACGCTCCAGCTCTTCCGGACCGGCGCGCTCGACGGCGCGTGGCTGCCCGAGCCGTGGGCGTCGCGGCTCGTGCTCGAGGCCGACGCCGAGGTGCTCGTCGATGAGGCGTCGCTCTGGACCGAGGGCGAGTTCCCGACGACGCTGCTCGTCGTGCGCACCGAGTTCCTCGAGGCGCACCCCGACGCGGTCGCGGCGCTCGTGGCCGGCCACGCGGCATCCGTCGACTTCATCGCGGCGCACACCGACGAGGTGCCCGCGCTCGTGAACGCGAGGTTGGCGGATGACGCGGGCGCACCGCTGCCCGACGCGGTGCTCGAGCGCGCGCTCGCGCACGTCGCGCCGACGGTCGACCCGTTCGCGGCGACGCTGCCGGTGCTGCAGCGGAACGCCGTCGCGGCGGGCACGGCGGCCGGCGGCGACCTCGCCGGCATCCTCGACCTCGGCCCGCTCGACGCGGTTCGCGACGCCGCCGGCCTCCCGCCGATCGACGGCGCCGGACTCGACGGGGGCACGCGATGACGCGGGCACCCGCCATCCGTCTCACCGGCGTCGGCAAGCAGTACGCGGCCGACGGCCCGGTCGTGCTCGACGGCATCGACCTCGCGGTCGCGCCGGGCGAGTTCGCGTGCCTGCTCGGCGCGTCGGGCTGCGGCAAGTCGACGCTGCTCGGCCTCATCGCCGGGCTCGAGCAGCCGACGACCGGCACGATCGACGTCGACGGCCGTGCGGCCGTGATGTTCCAGGAGGCGTCGCTCCTACCGTGGCTCAGCGCGCGTCGCAACGTCGAGCTCGCGCTGCGGTTCGGCGATGCCTGCCTCGCGCGCCCGGCGCGCCGCGCCCGCGCACTCGAACTGCTCGACCTCGTGCACCTCGCGGATGCCGCGGAGAAGCGGCCGCACGAGCTCTCGGGCGGCATGCGGCAGCGCGTCGCGCTCGCGCGCGCCCTCGCGCAGGACCGGTCGGTGCTGCTCATGGACGAGCCGTTCGCCGCGCTCGACGCGATCACGCGCGACCTGCTGCACGAGGAGCTCGAGCGGGTCTGGCGCGAGACGGGCCGCACGATCGTGTTCGTCACGCACAACGTGCGCGAGGCTGCGCGGCTCGGGCAGCGGGTGCTGCTCATGTCGAGCCGTCCCGGACGCATCGTGAACGAGTGGCGCATCGCCGACGACGGTCCGCGCCGCATCGAGTCGCCGACCGTCTCCGAGCTCTCGGTCGAGATCACCGAGCACCTGCGAAGGGAGATTCGCCGCAATGCCGCATGACACCGACCTGCTGAACCAGCACGGTGCTCCCGCGCCGGCCCAGCCCACCTCCTCCGCCGCAGCCCAGCCCACCTCTCCCGCCGCAGCCCAGCCCACCTCTCCCGCCGAGATGCCACTTCCGCACCGTTCGGACTCCGAGAACCCGGCACACGTGGCGATTCGATCGGCCGGCGCGGGGGCCAGCGCGGCGGCGGGCGCGGGCGCGGGGGCCGGCGCGGGGGCGGGCGCGGACGACCTGCGCACGCTCGAGGCCGGGCTCGACCGGCTGCAGACGACCGCCGTGCGCCGCACGCCGTGGTGGCGCCGCGCGATCGACGGCGTGCTGCCGCCCGTGCTGCTCCTCGCGGTGCTCGTCGCCGCGTGGCAGGCGTACACGGTCATCGCCGAGCCCCGCCCCGACCTCGCGCCGGGCCCGCTCGACGTCGCCGCCGCGCTCGGAGGGGCGTGGGAGGACGGCCGCCTGCAGCTCGCCGTCGCGACGAGCCTCGAGCGCGGCGTCCTCGGCTTCCTCATCGCGGTCGCCGTCGGCACGCCGCTCGGCCTGCTGCTCGCCGAGTGGGCGCCGCTCCGGCGCGCGCTCGGGCCGCTCATCTCGGGCCTGCAGGTGCTGCCGTCGGTCGCGTGGGTGCCCGCCGCGATCCTCTGGTTCGGGCTCTCGGATGCCACGGTGTACTTCGTCGTGCTCATGGGCGCGATCCCGTCGATCGTGAACGGGCTCGTCGCGGGCGTCGCGCAGGTGCCGCCGCAGCTGCGCCGCGTCGGGACCGTGCTCGGTGCGTCACGGCTCGAGCTCGCGGCATCCGTCGTGCTGCCGGCCGCGCTGCCCGGCTACGTCGCCGGGCTCAAGCAGGGGTGGGCGTTCTCGTGGCGCTCGCTCATGGCGGCCGAGATCATCGCCTTCGGCGGATCGATCGGATTCGGCGTCGGCTCACTGCTGCAGCAGGGCCGCGACCTCGCCGACCTCGCGAGCGTGCTCGGCACGATCCTCGTGATCCTCGCCATCGGCGTGGTGATCGAACTGCTCGTCTTCGCCCCGGTCGAGCGCGGGATGCTGCGCCGCCGCGGACTCACGGGAGGAACCCCATGACCGAGAACATCCCCGGTGGTCGCGTAGCGCCGCAGGCGCGTATCGAGACCGACGCGCCGGGTCTCGATACGCTCGCTGGCGCTCGCTACTCGACCACCGGCTCCGTCGCGCCGGAGGCGCGTATCGAGACCGACGCACCAGGTCTCGATACGCTCGCTGGCGCTCGCTACTCGACCACCGGAGACGACCGGACCGGATCCGTCGTGCTCGTCGGCGCGGGCCCCGGCGACGCCGGGCTGCTCACGATCCGCGGCCTCCGCACCCTCGAGGCGGCCGACGTGATCGTCGCCGACCGCCTCGGCGCCCGTTCGGTGCTCGACGGCCTCGCCGCCGAGGGCGTCGAGCTCTCCGCCGAGGTTGTCGACGTCGGCAAGCTGCCCGGCCACCACGCCGTGCCGCAGGACGCGATCAACGAGCTGCTCGTGACGCAGGCCCGCGACGGCAGGCGCGTCGTGCGGCTGAAGGGCGGCGACCCGTACGTGTTCGGCCGCGGCGGCGAGGAGCTCGCGTACTGCCGCGAGCGCGGCGTCGACGTCGAGGTCGTGCCGGGCATCACGAGCGCCGTCTCGGTGCCCGCGATCGCCGGCATCCCGCTCACGCATCGCGGGCTCGCGACGACGTTCACGGTCGTCACGGGCCACGACCAGATCCAGTCCCTCGGCGGCGGGCGCGACCACACGGTGGTGCTGCTCATGGGCGTCGGCACGCTCGCGAACTCCGCGATCACGCTCGCCCGCGGCGAGCGCGGTGCCGACTGCCCCGTCGCGATCGTGGAGGATGGATACGGCCCTCGCCAACGAGTGACGATCGGCACGCTCGGCACGATCGCTCACCAGGCGGCGGTGCGGGGCGTCCGTTCGCCCGCGGTCGTGGTGGTCGGCGACGTGGTGCGGCTGAGCCCGTACGCGCCCGCCGAGCTCGCGGCATCCGCCCTCACGGCGCCCCCGGCCCTCGACTGACCCCCTTCCCAGACCTCCCCCGCACTCCCTTTCGAAAGGCCATGCCCTCATGACCCTCAACCTCCGTGTCGCGATCGTCGGCGCCGGCCCCGCCGGCATCTACGCGGGCAACATCCTGCGCCGCCAGGTCGACGAGGCCGGCGGGCAGGTCGCGATCGACCTGTTCGAGTCGCTGCCCGCGCCGTACGGCCTGATCCGCTACGGCGTCGCGCCCGACCACCCGCGCATCAAGGGCATCGTCAACTCGCTGCACGAGATGCTCGACGAGGGCACGATCCGCCTGATCGGCAACGTCGAGGTGGGTCGGGATGTCACGGTCGACGAGCTGCGCGAACGCTACGACGCCGTCATCTTCGCGACGGGCGCCCTGAAGGACGCCGCGCTCGACATCCCCGGCATCGACCTGCCCGGCTCGTACGGCGCCGCCGACGTCGTCGCCTGGTACGACGGGCACCCGGACGTCTCGCGCGACTGGCCGCACGAGGCCGAGTCGATCGCGGTCATCGGCAACGGCAACGTCGCGCTCGATGTCGCCCGCGTGCTCGCGAAGCACCCCGCCGACCTGCTGACGACCGACATCCCGGCGAACGTGCACGCGGGCCTGCTGGCCTCGCCCGTGACCGACGTGCACGTGTTCGGCCGCCGCGGCCCGTCGCAGGTGAAGTTCACGCCCATCGAGCTGCGCGAGCTCGGCGAGGTGCCCGACGTCGACATCGTCGTCTACGACGACGACTTCGACCGTGCCGAGGGCGACGAGCACGCGGCGCACCTGCTCGCGACGAACAACCAGGTCAAGGTCATGACGCGCACCCTGAACGGATGGCGCAAGCCCGCCGACTGGGAGCCGACCGCGTCGCGTCGCCTGCACCTGCACTTCTTCCACTCGCCCGTCGAGGTGCTCGGGACCGACGCCGTGGAGGGCGTGCGGTTCGAGCGCACCCGCCCGGTCGGCGACGGCTCGGTCGCCGGCACGGGCGAGTTCGTCGACGTGCCCGTGCAGGCCGTGTACCGCGCGGTCGGCTACGCGAGCTCCCCGGTCGACGGTGTGCCGTTCGACGAATCGGCCCGCGTGATCCCGAACGACGGCGGTCGGGTGACGGATGCCTCCGGCGCCGCCGTCGCCGGCGTCTACGCGACGGGCTGGATCAAGCGCGGCCCCGTCGGACTCATCGGCCACACCAAGGGCGACGCGCTCGAGACGATCACGAACCTCGTGGCCGACGCCTCGGCCGGCCTCCTCGCGGCGCCCGGCGTGGCGCCGACGGTGGATGCGGCGGGCGGCGACGAGGTGCTCGAGTTGCTCGAGGCCCGCGGCATCCGCTTCACGACCTGGGCCGGATGGCTCGCGCTGGACGCGCACGAGCGCTCGCTCGGCGAGGCGTTCGAGGGCCCGGTCGCGCGCGAGCGCGTGAAGGTCGTGCCCCGCGACGAGCAGGTCGAGATCTCGCGCACGGATTCCCTGGTCGCCGGCTGACGCCTGCGAGGCGTCCGGCGCCCGGCGCGGGGTTCCGGCGCCCGGCACCGCGGTCCGACGCGACGCGGTCCGAGGCGACGCGCTCCGACGCGACGCGGTCCGACGCGACGCGGTCCGACGCGCTCTGCCGGGCGATCCGGCGTATGACCTTGATTCGACGCACGGCCACGAGCGTCACCGACGATGGTTTCCTGTCTGCGATGGCGGTGGAAAAGTAGCAGAGGCGACTTTTCCACCGCCTTCCCGAAGAGAAAACGGTCGGCCCCGACCTCAACGGCGCCCTGGTACGTCGGCCAGGCGGCGAAGACAGCGCCGAAGGCGGCGGCGCCGGGTCGGCTCCGGCCGAGTCAGGCGTCGGAGACGGCGGCGAAGGCGGATGGGTCGGCGCCGGCGGCGCGCAGGCGCGCGGCGATGCCGCGCCGGGCGCGCACGTAGGAGGCGTTCGTTCCGCGCATCAGCGAGTCGCGGTTCGCGAGGTCGAGCATCGCGGTGAACTCGAACGCGAGCTGGTCGGGGTCGTCGAGGGCGGGCAGATCGCCGAGCGAGCGCGCGTGCGCGAGGGATGCCGCGAGGTAGCCGCTCCAGTCGGCGAGCGCGCGCTCGATCGCGTCGCGCACGGGTCCGGGCTTCGCGTCGAAGTCGGCGGACGCCTCGGCGAAGAAGCAGCCGCCAGGGAACACCCGCTCGCGGGAGTAGGCGATCCAGCGGTCGACCAGCTCGACGACCCGGCCGAGCCCGCGGGGCAGCTCGCGGGCGGGTTCGATGACGGTCTCGACGAACCGAAGCCGCGCGGCCTCGACGGTCGCGAGCTGCAGGCGCTCCTTGCTGCCGAACAGGGTCGCCACCCCGCTCTTCGAGACGGACGCGGCCTCGGCGATGCGCCCGATCGAGACCTGGTCGAGGCCTTCGACCGAGGCGAGGTCGACGGCGGCGGCGAGCACCAGCCGTCGCGACGCGTCGCCCCGGACGCGTCGGCCGTCGGCGACCCCGATGGAAGATTCCGCGCTCACCCTCTCGATTTTACGCACGAACGTTCGTATACTCAACGCACGACCGTTCGTATTCATTGATCGGAGTCATCGTGACCACCATCGCCGAGGCCGCCACGACGGCCGTGCTCGCCGGCCGCGTCGCCGCAATCCGGGCCGCAGAACTCGTCTCCCCCGAGGCATCCGCTGCGGTCGCACTGCCGCTCTTCATGCGGGTCGGCGGGCGACTGCCCGTGCGTCCGTCCGATCGGGCGGTGCACGAGAGCGCGCGCCGGGCGACCATCCGCGTGCGGGGCCGCGACCTCGCGACCTACGAGTGGGGCAGCGGTCCCGACACGATCCTGCTGGTGCACGGATGGCGCGGTCGCGCCTCGCAGTTCGCGCCGATCGTGCGGGAGCTCCGTGCCGAGGGGTTCCGGCTGCTCGCGTTCGAGGCGCCCGCCAACGGGGCGTCGCCGGGTCGGCGCACCGACATCCACGACTGGCTGGGCGCGATCGAGGCGCTCCAGGCCCGCGAGGGGCGGTTCCACACGATCATCGGGCACTCGTTCGGCGCCATGGCAGCGCGAGCCGCCCTCAGCGACGGCATCGCAGCAGGCGGTCTCATCGCGATCGCCGGGCCCTCCCGCGCCCGCTACCTGATCGACGCCTTCGCCCGCCGCGTCGGCGTCCACCCGCGCACCGCCGATGCGCTCGCCGCGCGCTTCGCGCGCCACATCCTGCCCGAGCTCGCCGACCCGTGGCCGCGCTTCGACGGCGCCGTGAACCCCCTGCCCGACCGGATGCCGCTGCTCGTCGTCCACGACCGCTCCGACCGCGAGGTGCCCGCGAGCGAGGGCATCCGGCTGCACGACGCGCACGGCGCGCGCTCGCGCCTGGTCCTCACCGACGGCGCGGGCCACAACCGCGTGCTCGGCGCGGACGCGACGCTCGACGCGGTCACCGCGTTCGTGACCGGGGGACTCGGCTCGGTCGACCGGACCGGACTCGCCGCAGTGCCGCAGCGGTCTCAGCGGCGCGCCGCGAGCACGCGCTCGTAGACCTCGAGGTGGGCGCGGGCCACGGCGAGGTCGTCGAGCAGCCCGGGGGTCGCAGCGGCCGCGCCGGAGACGTGCGCCCGCAGTGCGGGATCGGCGTCGAGGCGGCGCAGTGCTTCGGCGAGCGCATCGACGTCGCGGGGCGGCACGAGCAGTCCGTTCACGCCGTCGGTGACCCACTCGGTCGGTCCGCCCTCGGCGGCCGCGACAACCACTCGCCCCGCGGCGAGGTACTGGAGCACGTTCTGGCCGAGCGGCTCGGGGCGGGTCGAGTACTGCACCGCGATGTCCCACCCGTCGAGGAGTCGGGGGACCTCGTCAACGTGCCCCAGCACGTCGACCTGCGCGCCCACGCCGAGTTCGTCGGCGCGACGACGCAGCGTCTCGAGGTACGCCTCGTGCCCGAAGGGCGCGCCCCCGGCGAACTGCAGGCGGATGTCGCGCCCGGCGAACGCTCGCGCGAACGCCTCGAGCAGCTCCGCCTGTCCCTTCCAGGGGTCGATGCGCGCGAGCATGCCGATGGTCCGCACCGGGGCATCCGCCCTGACCAGCAGCGCCGCGCCCACCGTGAGGCCTGACGCGCTCGGAATCGCCTCGGCGACCGCATCGCGGCGGAGGAACGGCCGCGCGGACGCGAGCGTGGCTCGCGAGTTCGCGATCACTCCGTCGGCGCGCGGCAGCACCACGCGGGTCATCAGCGCGTGCCCGGCACCGCCGAGCGCTTCGGCATCGACGAGGTCGCGCAGGTGCACGACGAACGGCGTGCGCGAGGTCCGGGCCGCGAGCGCGCCGTACGCCGCCGCCCGGGCGGTGTTCGCGTCGATGAGGTCGGCGGTCCGGAACGCGGCAGACGTCCGCACCGCGAGCGCCTGCGCCGCGAGCCGGGCACCGAACCCGAGCGCGGCGAGCGGCCCGCCCGAGCTCGCCCCGGCGGGTTGCGGAATGCCGCCGATCCGGCGCGGAACGCGCGGCGGGAGGGCGTCCCACACGTTCGGGGCGGCCGCGAGCGGCGGCGTCTGGAGCACGGCGGCCCAGCCCGGGCGGGCCTGGAGCATCCGGATGAGCGCGAGCTCGGCGCCACCAGCGGCGTCGGTGTGGTCGAGGTGCAGCACGCGCAGCCGGCGCTCCGCCGCGCTCACGAGTCGCGCCTGCCGAACCAGCGGCGGCGAGGCCGCGCGGACGACGATGCTGCGCCGCCCGAGCCGCCCGAGGCTCCCGAGCCGGCAGCGCCGGCAGCGCCGGAGTGCCCGAGCCCCTCGAAGGGGAACGCGTCGGGCGCCGAGACCGTCGCGACGATCGCCTCGACCTCCGAGGGAGGCATCCCCCATAGCGTCGCCGCGATGCTCGCGAGCGGCGGCACCTCCTCGCGCGCCATGTCGCGGTAGGCGTCGTCGTCGCGCCCCTGCGGATCGGTGATGTCGCCGTCGGCGGCGAGGCCGAGCGCACGTCGCGCGCCGAACGCCACGACGCGTTCCCTGAGCTCGTCTGCTGAAGCGGGCACCGGTGACGGCCCGAGGGCGGCCGCGATGCCGCCCGCCTCGCGGATCGTGAACGTCGACCGGAGCATCGACGGCACCATCCCGAGCACGCCGTCGCGATGCGCGACATCCGCGGTGAGCACCAGGTCGGCGGCGCGGATCGTCGCCTCGTCGATCTGCACCGCGCGGTGCGCGCGCCCGTCGGCCCCGAGGCGCTCGGCGATCGCACGCGTGCGGCGGCGCATCGGCTGGCCCACCGGGGCCGCGAGGCCGGCGCTCGTGACGACGACGCGAGCCGCGGCATCCGCCGGCAGGTACCAGCCGACCCAGGTGCGGAGGAGCGCTGCGGCGAGCGCGGACCGGTTGATATTGCCGGTGCAGACCACGAGCACCCGGAACTCGTCAGAATCCATGCGCGATCACCCCCGGCTCGCCACGACCGGGGAGCGGGGCCCCGGATAAGGTTTCTGCAAGGAGTCTAGAGGGGGTGCGGTGCGCGTACTCAGGGTCTCGCACAGTGCCGTCGTCGACGAGTGGCGAGGTCGCGAGCGTGCGCTCACCGCGCTCGGCGTCGACGTCGAGCTGTGCTGCGCCCGGCGGTGGCACGCCGGCGGGGCGCCCGTGTCGCTGCAGGCCCGCCCCGACGAGTGCGTGCGCGGCGTGCGCACGTTCGGGCGACATCCGGCGCTCTTCGTCTACGACCCGCTGCCGCTCTGGCGTGCGCTCGGCGGACGCTTCGATGTGATCGACGTGCACGAGGAGCCGTTCGCCCTCGCGACCGCCGAGATCCTGCTGCTCCGCGCGTTGCGCGGCCGCACGCGCCGCACGCCCGTGGTGCTCTACACCGCCCAGAACCTGCGGAAGCGCTACCCGATCCCGTTCCGCTGGCTCGAACGGTGGGCGCTGCGCGCCGCGTCGGGCGTGTCGGCGTGCAACTCGGAGGCGGCACGCATCGCGGAGGACAAGGGCTTCGCGGGGCGGGCGCGCGTGATCCCCCTCGGCGTCGGCCTCGAGCGGTTCAGCCCGGCGGATGGCGCGCGGCCGGCGGATGGCGCGGGGCGCGCGTCTCGCGCCGGGGCGACGGGTGCTGCGAGCGAGACGGTCGGGCAGGATGCTCCGGGGCAGGAGAGCGACGCAGGCGACCGCCCGCAGAACGTGACCGGCTCGATCACGGTGGGCTTCATCGGCCGCCTCGTGCCCGAGAAGGGCCTGCTCCTGCTGCTCGACGCGCTCGCGCGCGAGCCTCGGCTTCGCCTGCGCGTGATCGGGACCGGCCCGCTCGCGTCCGGGCTGCCCGCGCGCGCGGCATCCGTCGGCCTGAGCGACCGCGTCGAGCTCGTCGGATCGGTCGACCCGACCGACATCCCCGACGTGCTCCGCTCGTTCGACGTGCTGGCGGTGCCGTCGCTGCCGACGCCGTCGTGGACCGAGCAGTTCGGGCGGGTCGCCGTCGAGGCGATGGCGTGCGGGGTTCCGGTCGTGTCGAGCGACGCGGGCGCGCTGCCCGACGTGGTGGGCGGCGCGGGGCTGGTCGTGCCGACGGGCGACGCCGGCGCTCTCGCCGAGGCGCTCGTCGAGGCATCCGGCCCGCGAGCTACGGAGCTTCGCGACGCCGGCTTCGCCCGCGCGGCGGAGTGCAGCTGGGGCGCGGTCGGCCGCGACTACCTCGACCTGTACCGTTCGATCGTGCACGAGGCATCCGTCGCCCCCGAACCGAGCCCGACGCTCGAGGTGATCGTCGTCGCCTATGGTGCCCCCGAGCTGCTGCGCCGCGCGCTCGCGCCGGTCGCGGGGCTGCCGGTCACGGTCGTCGACAACTCCTCGCTGCCCGCGATCCGCGACCTCTGCGACGAGCTCGGCGTGCGCTACCTCGATCCCGGCCGCAACGGCGGCTTCGCCGCGGGCGTGAACCACGGCCTCGCGAACCGGATCGCGCCCGGCGCCGACGTGCTGCTGCTGAACCCCGATGCCGAGATCTCGGAGGACGACGTCGCACGGCTGCACCGCGCGCTGCGCGCGCGCCCCGACCTCGCGAGCGTCGGCCCTGCCCAGGTCGACGAGCAGGGCCACGAGGCGCGTGTCGAGTGGTGGCTGCCGTCGCCGTCGGGCTCGTGGCTCGAGGCGCTCGGCCTCGCACGGCTCCGCCGCGACCCGTCGTACGTGATCGGCTCGGTCATGCTGCTCCGTGCAGAGGCGCTCGACCAGGTCGGATGGTTCGACGAGCGCTTCTTCCTCTACGCCGAGGAGGCCGACTGGGCCTACCGCGCGCACCGGCTCGGCTGGCGGCACGAGGTCGTGCCGTCGGCGCGGGCCGTGCACGTGGGCGCCGGCACCGGCGGCGACCCGCGACGGCGCGAGGCGCACTTCCACGCGTCGCAGGAGCGGTTCCTGCGCAAGCACTTCGGCACGGCCGGCTGGCAGTCGGCGCGCGCCGGGCAGTGGCTCGGCGCGACGGTTCGCTCGGTCGTGCTCCCCGGCGAGCGGGGCCGCGCCGCACGGCGTCGGGCGGCGATCATGCGGCTCGGTCCGGTGCGGGTCGAGGCGCGGTTCCGGCAAGCGGAGGCCACGGCATGACCCGGATCGTTCAGATCGTCCCGTTCATCGGGCCCGGCACGGGCGTCGCGGGCGTCGCGTGGCACCTCGAGCAGGAACTGCGTGCGCTCGGCGCGACCGTCGAGCGGTTCACGTTCGATGACGCGCGCCGGCATCGGTCGCTGCGGTGGCCGCGCAACACGATCCTCGCCCGCATCCGCGGCGGCTGGCGCATGATCTGGTTCAGCACGGTCGGAACGCGGCGCGCGAAGCGCTTCCTCGCCGAGCGCCCGGATGCGATCTCGATCTGCCACAACAACGTCGTCGCGGGCGACGTCTACGTCAACCACGGGGTGCTGCTCGCGTCGATGCGCGCTCGCGGGCGTTCGGCCTGGCGGATCTACCGGAATCCGGTGCACCTGTTCATCTACCTCCGCGATCGCGTCCGCTATCGCGGGCACGCGCACCGCGTCGCGGTGTGCCTCTCCGAGGGCGACGCCGCAGACCTTCGCGCCACGTACGGCCCGATCGGTCCGCGCATCGAGGTGATCCCGAACGGCGTCGACCTCGACCGGTTCCGGCCGCCGAGCCCGGAGGCACGCGGGGCCGCGCGCGCCGAGTTCGGTCTCGGCAGCGAGGAGCGCGTCGGCGTCTTCGTCGGGCACGAGTTCTCGCGCAAGGGTCTCTCGTTCGCAATCCGAGGGCTTGCACATGCTCCGAGCACGCTGCTCATGGTGATCGGCGGGAACGACGACATCATCGCGGAGTCGCATGCCGAGGCGATCGAGCACGGCGTCGGCGACCGCGTCCTGTTCCTCGGGCCGCGTGCCAACCTGCCGGACCTGCTCGCCGCGTGCGACTACTTCGTCTTCCCCAGCGCCTACGAGGCGAACGCGCTGGTCGTGCTCGAGGCGCTCGCCGCCGGTCTGCCGGTCATCGCGACGCCCGTCGGCTTCGCGCCGGAGGTCATTCACGACGGCGTCAACGGCTCCCTGGTCGAACGCGACCCCGGGGCGGTGGGCGCCCGGATGGAGGAGCTCGCGACCCTCGACGACGAGGCGTTCGCGGCACTGAGCCGTGGTGCCCGGGCGTCGGCCGAACCGTTCGGTTGGCGCGCGGTGGCGCGCCGATACCTCGCGCTCGCCGAGCACCTCATCGCCGAGCGCGGCGCCGCGGGCGCACCGGCCGCACCAGGCGCAGCGCCCGATGCGCCACCCCACCCGGACACCGCATCCTCCGACCGGGCGACCGGATGACCCGCATCGTCCAGGTCGCACCGTCGATCGAGCCGGGCAGCGGCGTCGCGGGCGTCGCGTACGCGCTCGAGCAGGAGTTCCGCGCTGCGGGAGTGCCGGTCGAACGCTTCACGGCCGCCGACGCCGGTCGCACGCTCGCGCGACCGCATCGGACGACGCTGGGCCTGCACCTCTCGCGCGCGGGCAACGTGGTCTGGTTCAGCACGGTCGGCACGCGGCGCGCGAAGCGATTCCTCGCCGAGCGACCGGATGCGGTCTCGTTCACGCACAACGACGTGATGGCCGGGGACGTCTACGTCAACCACGGGCTGCTCCAGGCGGCGATGCGCGCGCGCGGGAACTACGCGTGGCGGATGGTGCGCAATCCGGTGCACCTGTTCACCGCGCTCCGCGATCGCATCAGGTACCGGGGGCGCACGCACCGGGCCGTGGTCGCCCTGACCGGCGAGGAGGCGCGCCTGCTGACCGAGGTCTACGGGCGCGTGCGGCCGCCGGTCACCGTCATCCCGAACGGCGTCGATGTCGAGCGATTCAGCCCGGGGGATGCCGCGGAGCGCGCCGCCGTCCATCGCGAGCTCGGCATCGCGGACGACGCGACGGTCGCGGTCTTCATCGGGCACGAGTTCGAGCGCAAGGGACTGCACCTCGCGATGGAGGCGCTCCGGATGGCGCCTGGCGTCGTGCTGCTCGTCGTCGGCGGCTCACCCGAGATGATCAAGAAGGCCGGCGCGCAGGCCCGCCGCGCGGGCGTCGCCGATCGCGTGGTGTTCGCCGGCGAGCGGTCCGACCCGGTGCCCCTCCTCCGGGCGTCCGACGTGCTCGTCCTGCCGAGCGCGTACGAGGCGAACGCGCTCGTGGTGCTCGAGGCGCTCGCGTGCGGCGTGCCGGTCGTCTCGACGCGCGTCGGCTTCGCTCCCGACATCGTGGTCGACGGCGAGAACGGCTTCCTCATCGAGCGGGATGCCGCGCCGCTCGGCGCACGCCTGGCCGAGCTCGACGCGCTCGACGCGATCGCCCGTGAGGCGTGGCGCTCGCGAGCACGCCTCACCGCCGAGCAGCACTCGTGGCGCGAGGTCGCGGCGCGCTACCTCGAGCTCGCGCGCTCGATCGAGGCGCAGAAGGCGTCAGGGCGCCCGACCGGCACGAGGACGGACAGCGCGTGACCGTGCCGCTGCGGATCCTGCACGCCGTCCGCTCCGACGGCTTCTCGGGCGTCGAGCAGTTCGTGCTGCGGCTCGCGCGCATCCAGGCGGCCGACGGGCACACCGTCCACGTGATCGGCGGCGACCCGCCGCGCATGCGCCCCGGCCTCGACGAGGCGGGCGTCGCGCACACGCCGGCGGCGCGCACGATCGAGGTGCTCCGCGCGGTGCGCAGGCTGGCCGACGAGGTCGACGTGGTCAACACCCACATGACGGCAGCGGATGTCGCGACCGTCGCCGCGCTCGCGACGCGCCGCCGCGCCCGTCGGCCCGCCGTCGTCGCCACCTGCCACTTCGCCAGGCCGCGCGGCCGCGTCGGCCCCGTGCCGATCGATGCGCTCGTGCGCGGCCGCATCGACGCGCAGCTCGCGATCTCCTCGGCGGTGGCCGCCGCGGTCGACGGCCAGAGCACCGTCGTCCACACCGGCATCGACCCACGGCCCGCGGGCGACCCGGACGCCCGCGAGCACATGGTCCTGATGGCCCAGCGCCTGCAGCCCGAGAAGCGCACGGATGTCGGCGTGCGTGCGTTCGCGGTATCCGGGCTCGCCGGCGACGGCTGGACGCTCGACATCGCCGGGATCGGCCCGGAGCGGGAGCCGCTCGAGCGTCTCGTCGACGAGCTCGGCATCGCGGCATCCGTGCGCTTCAGCGGGTACCGCACCGACCTCCCGGAGCTGCTGACGCGCGCCGGCATGCTGCTCGCGCCGTGCCCCGTCGAGGGCCTCGGTCTCACGCTCCTCGAGGCTATGGCGTCGGGCCTGCCACCCGTGGCGGCCGACGCGGCCGGTCACGTCGAGCTGCTCGCCGGCCTCGATGAGCGGGCTCGATTCCCCGCGGGCGATGCGGATGCCGCGGGCGAGCGGCTGCGCTCGCTCGCCGCCGACCCCGGCGCGCGTGCCGCGCTCGGCGCCGCCGCACGCGAACGCCAGCAGGCGCAGTTCTCGCTCCGCGCGCAGGCCGACGGGACCGACGCCGTCTATCGGGAGGCCCTCGGATGACCGACCTCGTCGTGCTCTCGCTCGAGCGCTGGGACCAGGTCTGGCGGCGCAACCAGCACCTCGTCGCGGGGTTGCTGCACACGGACCCGGAGCTGCGCGTGCTGTTCGTCGAGCCGGCCGCCGACCCCGTGCACGACCTCGCGTCGCGCCGGCGGCCCGGCACCGGGCAGGGCGTGACCGAGGTCGGCGACCCGGCTCCCGGGCGGCTCTGGACGTACCGACCGACCAAGTGGCTCCCGCGGCGGTTCGACGCACGCGTCGATGAGCGGCTCGCGGCCGGCGTCGTGCGCGCCGCGAGATCCCTGGGCATGGAGCATCCGCTGCTCTGGATCAACGACCCGGGCGCCGTCGAGCTCGCCGAGCGCACGGGTTGGCCGACGCTCTACGACATCACCGACGACTGGCTCGCGGCCGATCGGTCAGAGACCGAGCGCGCTCGCGCGGCCGCGACCGAGGGTCGGCTGCTCGAGTTCGCCCGCGAGGTCGTCGTCTGCTCGCCCGAACTCGCGCGCCGCAAGGGGGCGACCCGCCCCGTCACGCTCATCCCCAACGGGGTCGACGCGGCCGCCTACCGGCGGCCCGCCCCCCGGCCGGCCGACCTCCCCGCGGGCCGCACGGCGCTCTACCTGGGCACCGCGCACCCCGACCGCATCGACCTCGACCTCTGCGAGGAGACCGCGCGCGTGCTCGCCGCCGCGGGCGGGACGCTCGTGCTCGTCGGACCGAACCTGCTCGGCGAGGCCGCGACCGCGCGCCTCGAGACGGCCGGCGCGGTGCTCCTCGGCCCCCGGGCGAGCACCGACGTCGTCGGCTACCTGCAGCACGCCGACGTGCTCGTCGTGCCGCACGTCGTGACGCCGTTCACCGACAGCCTCGACCCGATCAAGCTCTACGAGTACCAGGCCGTGGGTCGGGCGGTCGTGTCGACGCCTGTGGCGGGGTTCCGGGATGTCGCGGACCCGCGCGTCACGATCGCCGAGCGCGGTGCGTTTCCA
The DNA here is from genome assembly GCF_044769845.1 of Agromyces sp. GXQ0307. Lineage (NCBI taxonomy): Bacteria > Bacillati > Actinomycetota > Actinomycetes > Micrococcales > Microbacteriaceae > Agromyces > Agromyces sp. GXQ0307. Next base: position 951,297 of record NZ_JBIZVY010000002.1, read on the forward strand.
GCGGCCGTCGCGGCGGCGCTGCCGCTCGCCCGACCGTTCCCGTCCGGGGCGGACGGACGGGCCGGCGACTGGAGCGAGCGCGTGGCCGCGATGCGCGAGGTGCTCCACAGGCTCGCGAACCTCGACACCGCATGACGGGGTTACCGTCCGCGCGACGGGACGGCTCGGTCAGAGACCCTCGAGCACGCGACGCAGATTGCCCCACGCCCAGTTCCAATCGCGCGCGACCGCTCGGGCTCGAGACGCCTCTGCACGACGGGCACGTTCGGCCGGGTCCTCCAACGCCCGGAGGGCCTCGGCGAGTGCAGCGGGGTCGCCCGGCGGGACGAGGATCCCGGCCTCGCCCACGATGTCGGGCAGTCCACCGACACGCGACGACACCACCGGCAGCCCGCTCGCCATGCCCTCGCCGGCGGTGAGCGCGCCCGGTTCGTTCCACGTCGAGGGGACGACCAGAACGTCCGCCGATCGGAGCAGCTCCGGAAGGCGGTCCCGGTCGACGAACGGCTCGAAGCGCACGACCGCCGACGACTCGCGTGCAAGCCGGCGGAGCTCCTGCTCGTAGCGCGAAAGAGGCGCGTCGCGCGCGAATCCCTGGCTGCCGACGATCACCGCCTCGATGGAACCCGGCGGCAGGAGGCCGGCGGCCCGAACGAGCACATCCGGGCCCTTCTCCGGGATGACGCGACCCACGAACATGACGCGCAGCGGCCGACCCCCCGCTGGTCGCGAGTCGCCTGCCCCATACCGGGGCGCGCTCGGTCCGGAACCGGGTCGGAATCGCTCGGTGTCGATCCCGTTCCGGACGACGTGGACGCGCTCGGCGAACCCTGGCGGCAACGCCGCACGCGTTCGCTCGGCGAGTTCGTCGCCGACGCACACGACGGCGGCGACGCGCGCGAGCATCCGACTCGCTTCGCCGTGCGAGTAGGTGCGGAAGAGATGGTTGTGCGCGTACAGCACGACGTGGTGCGGGCTGTCGCGCAGCATCCAGGGAATCACGGGCGCGTTGTGCGCGAGCACGAATGCCGGCGGCTGCTCGCGAAGGGCATCGACGAGCGGAGCATAGAACGCCTCGGTGCCGTGCCGCCGGAGGCCGACGCGCCCCCGAACGAGATCCAGCGCTCGATCCCGCTTCGTCAGCCATCTCGCGCGGTCGAACTCGATGACCTCGGCGCTGTCGTACCGCGGCCGCATCGTCGCCCGATCGATGACGACAGCGTGCCGCACTGGATCGGCGTCGCGTCCGGCTGCGCCCGCGAGACCGTGCACGACGCTCGGGATCGCGGACCCGGTCCTGGGCGAGAAGTGATCGCCGGGCGTGATCGCGTGGATGACAGCCCTCAATCGATCCCTCGTCGCCTCATCAGCCGCGCGGTCTGCCGGGAACGCCGAAGGGGTGCGCTGCCAGCGGCAGCACACCCCTCACGGAGAACTCGGATCAAGCCGGGTAGAACGGCGGGTCGCAGGTCGGTGCTCCCGTCGGGAACGGGACGTTGCTCGAGCACGGCGGGAAGGATTCGACCGTGTACGACGGAATGAAGATCGGCGGGTGGTCCGTGTCGGCACAGTCGTGACCCCACGGCACCGTGATCGCCAGGTCGACCTCCTGGTTGGCGCTGTTGTCGGAGTTCGCGTAGACGATCACCTTGACGCTCTCGCCAGGATCGATGTCGGTGCAGTAGTCCGGCACGATCCCGACCACCGTGAACGGGAGGCCCGAGGAGAGGATGCTGATCGAGGGCTTGAGCACGATCGTCTTGGAGGTGTTGTTCGTGATCAGCAGCGGGATCGCGAACGCCTTCTCAGGGTCGAGTCCGGGAAGGCCCGCGAACAGGTCCTCGCACTTCTTGTTGGCGCTTGCGCCGGGAAGCTTGCACGCGGTGCCGACCTGAACGGTCGGGGGCGGGCCGGACGCGGCGTATGCGGGAGCGGGAACGGCGAGGGCGACGGCAGGAACCGACCACGCCATGGCCTTCGCGACCGTGCGTCGTGAGACGCCGGACTTCTTGGGCTCTTCGAGGTCGCTCATTGTGATCCTCCTGGATGGTTGCTGTGGTGGGACGACCCTCCGCCGGAGCTGTCGGGTCACGTTTTTGGGTGTGTCGTAGGCAGTACTGGCGTTGCAGGTACCTGCGAACAGTATCGGGTTTTCACAGCCAACTCTAGGGGTCGAGGGTTCCTCGGTCCGCCATCGGGCACCCCACCTTCGGGTGACAAACGACGCGCGGTCCGGCGCAGGTTCGGCATGCGACCGCGCTCCCACGGGGGGGACCTGGGACCACCCGCACGCGACTCGCACGGATCGCAGGCCCTGTGAGTAGATTCGAACGCATCGGCCGCTGCACTGCGGCGGAGCGATCCACACCCGGAGGGACCAGCCGAACATGACGCTCCGCGACGCGCCGCGCCTGTCGATCGCCACCATCGCGACGGGCACGCCCATGGGAGCGCAGGCGTACCAGGAGCAGGTCGCCGGCCGCGCGGCATCCGCCCTCGCCGCCGTCGACGCGCGCGAGTGGCGCTTCCGGCGACTCGTGCTCCGCTCCATGCGTTCCGACCTGCCCGGCAACCGCCGCCTTCCGCTCGGCCGAATCGCACGTGCCTCGGTCGCCCGGCGGCAGGCGATCGGCCGACTGCTGTACGCGGGCGATGCCGTGTCGCACCGGATGGCCCTCGAGCTGCCGCCGTCGCCGCACGGCGACGTGATCACGGTGCACGACGTCGTCGCATGGCGGTTCCCCGACGAGTCGGCCCCGGTGCCCGCGGCGATCGAGGAGGCCCGCCGCGCCGCCGCGGTGATCTGCGTCTCCGAGTTCAGTGCACGCGAGGCCGTCGAGCTGCTCGGCATCCGCGAGCCGTACGTCGTGCACAACGGCGTCGATGAGCGGTTCTTCGACGCCGTCCCGCTCGACCCCGCGACCCGGCGAGCGCACGGAATCCCCGACCGCTACGTCCTGCACGCCGGCGGTGCCACGCGACGCAAGAACCTCGAGGCGCTCGCCGAGGCCTGGCCGCTCGTGCGCCGCGAACGGCCGGGGCTCGAACTCGTACTGGCCGGGCCGCCGCATCCGACGCGCTCGTCGCTCTTCGACGGCATGCCCGGCACTCGACTGGTCGGCCGACTCCCCGACGCGGTCATGCCGGGACTCGTGGCGGCTGCTGAGGTCGTGGTCGTTCCCTCGCTCTACGAGGGCTTCGGCCTGCCCGCGCTCGAGGCCATGGCCGCCCACGTGCCCGTCGTCGCCGCGGCCACGAGTTCGCTGCCCGAGGTCGTCGGCGATGCCGGCATCCTCGTCGAGCCGACGGGTCCGGCGATCGCCGCCGGCCTACTGGATGCCACGGGCGGCTCGAGCCTCGGCGACCTGATCGCCGCCGGGCGCGCTCGCGCCGGCGAGTTCACCTGGGAGCGCTGCGCGGAGGCGCACGCCCGGGTCTGGACTTCGCTTGCCTGACGAACGGGCGACTATCCGAGACCCGAGAGCGCGCCGACCACGCCCCCGGGGAACCGCGGGAGGCCGGGAAGCACCTCGGGGAGACGCCCGATCGCCCGTTCGAGCTCGTCGCACGCGCGGTCGACATGGTCGCGCGGCGCCGCCGACGCGCCTTCGAGCAGGTCGGCAAGCCCGCGTGTCTCGTCGAACGCCCTGAACCGGCTGTCGCCGGGGGTCACGACCGACTCGTAGTCGTGGAACTTGAACGGACCGCCGCTCAGCGGCGGCTCGAGCATGGTCCACGTCGCCGGAATGCCGAATGCGTCGGCGGTCACGAGCCCGTGCAACGACGTCGTGACGACGGCCTCGGCCGAGGCGATCTCCCGCACGACTCGGGCGGCGGGTTGGTGCACATTCACGACGTGGACCTTGAGGCCCGACGCATCCGCCATCGACATGAACGGCCGGTGGGACCGATGGTGCCCGTGCGGGACCAGTGCGACGTCCCAGCGCGTACGCGGACGTCTCGTCCGCCGTGCGACGAGGATGCCCGGGTCGCCGAGCGCGACATCCGCGGGGGCACCGATCAGATCCCGGGTGAGGTGGCCGCGAACGGCGAGGACCTTCGCGTTCGGGAGCGGATGAGGTCGCCCGTACATCAGCCCGCTCCCCCAGACGGCGCCGTCGAAGTCCTCGGGCAGGAACTCGAGGATGCTGCCGACGCCTGCCAGTCTCGCCTTCCCTGCGATCCGATGCACGGGAGCGATGCCGTACTCGGGCAGCAGCCACGGTGTCAGGTCGTCTCCGAAGTTCGGGTGCCCGTCCCACCAGGTCGCGGGCACGACCACGCCACCCCGCCACATCGCGGGGCGCGTCGCGGCGGTGGCGAGTCGGCGGATCGCGCGGACGCGTCGGCGCCTCGGGGTCGAGTACGTCATTCCCCCACCTCCTCCGCGTGCCCGCGCCCGCCGCGCTCGGCGGAGATCGCCGCGTACTGCGCTTCGTAGGCGGTCGCGACCCGAGCCCACGTGAATTCCGCGGCCCGCTCCCGCCCGACGGCCGCGAGACGAGCCCGGACGTCCCCGTCGGCGGTGACCCGCTCCATCGCCTCGCGCAAGGCCCGCGTATCGAGCGGATCGACCAGGATTCCGTCGACCCCGTCGCGCAGGAACCCGCGGGCGCCGCCGCGGTTCGTCATGACCAGCGGGGCGCCGCTCCGCCACGCCTCGAGGGCGACGATCCCGAACGCTTCCGTACGGCTCGGGACGACCACCGCGACCGCTCCCGCCATCGCATCGGCCACCTCGGTCGGATCGAGACGACCGGCGAGCTCCACGCGCCCCTCGAGCCCTCGCTCGGCGACGAGGGATGCGAGGCGATCGCGCTCCGGCCCATCGCCGACGATCACGAGACGCGTATCCGGTCCCAGATCGGATCCGTCCATCGCCTCGACGAGCAGGTCGAATCCCTTCACCCGCCCGAGGCGGCCGACCGCGAGCAGGTAGCGCCCTGCGAACGGGGTCCGGTCGCCGTCGCCGGTCAGCGACAGATCCACGCCGTTCGGCACGACCTCGCCGCCCGTGAGCCCGAACTCACGACGGAGTTCCTCGAGCACGAAGGCGGATGGCGCGGTCACCGCCGATGCCCTCCGCAGCGCACGGCGCAGGGCGAGGCGCAGGATCATGGACCGCTCGAACACGGCGTTGTCGTCGGCGACCGTCTCACCGTGCGAGGTGACGACGAGCGGCAGCCGGAAGCGGCGGTGCAGGGCGAGCGCGTAGACGCCGTTCGGGCCGAAGCAGTGGACGTGGACGACATCCGGCCGGAACGCCGCCGTCGCCGCCGTCCAGCGCCGCCAGGCTCCGGGGAGCGCTCGGGCGAATCGCACCACCCCGCCTGCCGATCCGGTCGGCAGCGGGGTCGGGAGGTAGCGGACGGTCACGCCGTCGATGTCCGTGACGATCGGTCCCGTGCCGCGGTCCACGGACCAGACCTCGACCGCCGACCCGTGCTCCTGGAGCTCACGGGCGACCTGACGCACGTGTTCCTCGACTCCACCGACGTGGGGCGCGTACGAGGAGGCCACGAGCGCGATGCGCGCGCGACCACCGTCGACGACGGCAGGCAGGGCGCCGTTCGGCACGGATCCGTTCACGCCTCAGCCGCGAGCGCCGAGTTCGTCGGACGACGGCTCGTTCACGAGGTCGCCGCCCGGCGCAGCAGAGGCGCCCCCGCCGCGCTCCGCCTTCGGCGCGGCCGGCTTCACGGGAGCCGCCGTGCCGGTGGGCTCCGCCACCTCCTGCCCGGAGGTGTAGTCGCGCCGGTACTCGTACGAGTAGGTCGCGGCATCGGCACCGCGGATCGGCGCCTTGTTGAGCACGATGCCGAGAGCACGGCCCCGCGCCTTCTTGAGTGTGTCGAGCGCCTTGTCGAGGAGGTCGTAGGTGGTCTTGCCGAGCGTCACCACGACCAGCGCGCCGTCGGCCTGATGGGCCAGCACGGCGCCGTCCGTCACGGGGAGGAGCGGCGGAGCGTCGATGATGACGGTCGCATGCTTCGTCAGGTCGGCCACGAGCGTGTGCATGCGCTCCGAACCGAGGACCTCGCTCGGGTTCGGTGGCACGCTCCCGGCAGCGAGCACGAGGAGGTTGTTCGACTTCGGGGTGCGCTGCAGAACCTCGGAGAGCGCAGCGCGCCCCGCGAGCACATCGCTGAGCCCGGCACCACCGGGCAGCCCCATCGTCCTCGCGACCATCGACCGTCGGAGGTCGCCGTCGACGAGCACGACCGTCGTGCCCGCGGCGGCGAGCGTGAGCGCCAGGTTGCACGCGATCGTCGACTTCCCGTCGCCGGGGAGCGGGCTGGTGACCACGATCGTCTTCGGCGGATGATCGACGTCCATGAATTGGAGGTTCGTGCGGAGGGACCGGAGCGCCTCCGAAACGGCGAACGTACCCGTCCTGCCGGTCCGGTTGGCCGCCGCCGGGTCGACCAGTCGTTCGCCTGCGTCGAACCCCGCCACCCACGGGATCGTGCCGACGACCGCGACGCCGCTCTTCTGCTCGGTGTCCTCGGCGTTGCGGATGCGTCGGTCCGCGGCCGTCCGGATCATGGCGAACGCGACCCCGAACCCGAGTCCGAGGACGCCGCCCACGATGATCGCGGTCTGCACGTCGGGGAACGCCGGACTCGACGGCAGTGAAGCCGATTCGCGCACCACCACCTTCACCGGAGCTTCGCCGGTCGGGCTGCTCTCGACCTCGACCCCTTCGACCACCGCGCCGAGCGAATTCAACCAGGCCTCGGCGAGTTCTCGCGCCCCCTCCGCGGTGGGAGCCTCCGCCGTCACGCTGAGGATGACCGTTCCGGAGGGATTCGTGACCTCCACTCGCTGGATGAGGGCCTCGGGCGTCGTCTGGAGACCGAGGTCGTCGATGACGCCCTCGGCGGTGTCGGTCCATCCCGCCATGATCAGGTACGACGGGACTCGCGATCGGGCGACGCTGTCGCCGAGCGAGACGTTGGCGACATCCCCGATGCCCGTCGATTGCACGATCCCACTCGCGTTCGCCACGTAGACCGGCGTCTGCAGAAGCGTCCAGCCGTAGCCCGCCCCTGCGCCGATGAGCGTCATGAGCAGGATCGCGATCCAGTGTCGACGCAGCCCGCGGAGGTAGTCGCGCAGTTCCATGGACACCTCCGTGTCGTGCCGTCGTCCGTCCGCGGGCGCGGTGGATCAGGAGCGAGTAGGGTCCATGGTATGCCAACCGCCTTCGACGTGCGCGTGCTCGATTCCGTGGTCCGGGTAGACTTCGACCCCTCGGTGCCCGACGACGTTCGCGGCGCGATCAGCGGGCACTGGGTCGACCTCGTCGAACGGGATGCCGAACCGACGATCACCATCCGGGCCACGATGGTGCCCGGGCAGGCTTCGGCGGATCCGGCGCAACGAGTCGTTTCGGGGCCGTCAGCGGAACGGCTCGCGGCGAACATCGTGTCCGAGGCGACCCTCGCCGGCATCGGCGAGCTCGCGGGCTCGGCGCTGATGCTGCACGCGGGCGCCGTGGCCCTCGAGGACGGCAGGGTCATCGCGCTGGTCGGCCCGTCCGGTCGCGGCAAGACCACCGCCTCCCGCGCGCTCGGCCGCGGCTTGGGTTACGTGACCGACGAGACGCTCGCCGTCTATCCCGACGGGGAGGTCCTCCCCTATCGCAAACCGCTCTCGGTGGGAACGGAGCCGGCAGCGAAGACGCCGATTCCCGCTTCGTCGGCCGGACTCCGCGAACTCCCGTCCGCGCGGCTCGTGCTCGACGCGATCGTCGTGCTCGATCGGCGAGAGGGGGTCGAGGCGCCATACGTCGAGACGATCCCGCTGCTCGACGCCCTCGAGGAACTCGTCCCGCAGACCAGCTTCCTCACCCGCCTGAGGGCCCCGCTCCGTACGCTCGTGACGACGGTCCTGTCCACGGGCGGTGTCCGCAGAGTCGTCTACTCCGAGGCGGAGACCCTCCCCGGACTCGTCGACGAGATCCTCGCGGCGCGCTCCGACGAGTCGCCGCACCTCGTCGACGTCGGCGTGTCGACCACCGACTGCGACTGCGGCGCGAAGCTCGGGGAGCAGTCGGACGTCGTCCCGGCCGCCCCGGGCGCGGTCTACCGTCGGAGCGAGTACCGCGACGCGCTGAGCGTCGACGATGCGCTCGTCGTCTACCGCCGGAACATCGTGTCGGTGCTCGACGGAATCGGCCCCGTGCTCTGGTTCGCCGCATCCGACACCACGGCTGCGGAGCTCACGGATGCCGCGCTTCGCGAGATGCCCGCACCCCCGGCCGACATCGATCCCGCGCGGGTCGTCGAGGCGACGCTCGACGAACTCGTCGCCGCCGATCTGCTCGTGAGGGCCTGACCGCTCCTCGCACGACTCGGCCGGTCGTCCAGGCGAGCGCGCGATGCGAGGCTAGCGCGCGATGTGCGCCGGGGGCCCGATCGATGCCGGTCTCGGAGCGCTCTCGGCTTCGGATCTGCGTTGCTCGCGCGCCATGGCGCCGAGGCAGATGCCTGCGATCACGAACGGGATCGATACCTGCGCCGCGACCCAGAACAGGTCGAACTGCGCCTGCATGAGCCGGCTGAGCACGACGGCGAACGCCAGCGTGCCGAAGCGCGGGTCGACGTGCCACAGCACCAGGAGGATGCCGATGCACATCACCACGAAGGCTGCCAACCCGACGAGACCGGCGCTCGCGAGTACCTCGAGCTCGCCCTGCGGCGGCTGGTAGCCCAGGCTCCCCGGCTCGCGCCAGTACCGGAGTCCGTGGCCGAAGAACGGCGCCTCGCGCCAGTAGTGGTAGACCTCGCGGAACCAGTCGAGGCGTTGGAAGACGGAGTTGTGCTGGTTCTGCGACTGGATCTGCTCGACGACCATCGACACGATGAGCCAGGCCGCCGGGATCAGCAGGACGAGCACGAGGACCCGGGAGCGACGCGAGGTGCTGCGGCGGATGACCGCGATCATGATGGCCGCCATGAGTCCGATCAGGGCCTGCCGCGATTGCGACACGATCACGCCCGCGACGAGCAGCCAGAACGCGAGCCTCGACCATCCCTTCGTCCATCCGACCCAGTCGGGGTTGATGTACACGACGATCGCCGCGAACGCGAACACGGTGCCCACGAAGTTCTTGTGCATCGGTATCGGCCAAGCCGGTGCAACGGGCCCGAAGTTCCCCGTCGCGTACTGCGCGGCGGCGTGCACCAGCGTCACGACGGCGATCACGCACGCCGTGAACACCAGGAGCGAGAGCGCAGTGCGGGCGTAGCCGGCCGCGCCGACGGCCCAGCCGACGATGAGCGCTCCGGAGACGAGCAACCACGCGTGGAACCACTCGAACGTGTTCGCGACGTAGGGATTCACGATCACGGTGAACAACGTCGCGAACTGGTACATGAGGTTGAGCCACAGGATCCGACGGACGGGGGTGCTGTACGGGCGCTCCCCGAGCAGCACGGCCGTTCCGAAGGCGGCCGCGAGTGCCGCGTCGGAGACGGAGAGGTCGCCTCCACCGATGCCGATCCGCTGCGAGATCATCAGCCCGGGCATCGCGAACAGCGCGATCGCGAGCGGCTTGGACGTGGTCAGCGAGGCCGCGATCACGAAGGCGGCGATCACGATGGCGAACATCGCGCCGCCCTGCGCGCCCCGATCCAGCAGGAAATACGTCGCTGCGACAGCGGCGAACGCGTAGAGCACCCACCGCCACGCACCCGACCACCATTCGACGGTCCGGAGGTGCCGGAACGCCCGGCGCTCCTTCGTCGAACTCATGGCCCCGGTCCTTCGTGAGATTCGCTTCAGTATCGCAGGTGGGTGACGCGAGCGCGTACGGTCGCCGTAGTCTGGCCCGATGGGAATGGCCACGGGGCGGCGGGCGTCGCGAGCGGGCGCGTCGGACCGGCGCGACTGACCGATGGGTGAACGGCTCGTCGGCATCGTGACGATCAACGACGACACGAACTACGGCAACCGTCTGCAGAATTTCGCGCTCCACGAGGTCGTGCGTTCGCTCGACCGGGAGCCCGAGACGATCGTCAATCGGCCGCCGTCGTGGTCCCGCTCGCTGCTCGTGCCCCGGGCGATGCACGACCTCGGCCACGACCTGCCCGGGGTGATTGCGCGAGCACGCTCACGACTGCCGCACGGGTTCCGACGGCCGGCCGCGCCCGCGCTCCCGTTCCTCGAGGTCCGCCGCGCGGCGATCGCGGGCTTCGCTCGCAACCGCATCCGGTCATCGCCGCACGCATACTCGGCGATGCCGACCGACTACTGGGCCGACCGCTACGAACATGCCGTCGCGGGCTCCGACCAGGTCTGGAACCCGACCTACCGGAGGGCCCAGCCGATCGACTTCCTCGAATTCATCGACGGGCCGCGCCGGATCGCCTACGCGCCGAGTTTCGGAGTTCGACGCATCCCGGGCTTCCTCCGCTCCCGATACCGCGAGTGGATCGAGGGCATCACCCACCTCTCGGTGCGCGAGCACGGCGGCGCGGACATCGTCGCGGACCTGACCGGCCGCGCTGCTCCGGTCGTGCTCGACCCGACCGCCCTGCTTCCCCGGACGGAGTGGGACGCGCTGATCGAGGACCGGTCGCGACCGGTCGACGGAACGTACGCGGTCCGCTACTTCCTCGGTCGGCCGACGGCAGCCCAGGATGAGTGGATGACGCACGATGCCGCCCGCCGCCGCCTGGAGGTCGTCGACCTGCACGCCCTCGACCAGGAGCGGTTCGCCGACGTGGATCCGCTCGGCTTCGTCGCGGCGATCGCCCGAGCGGACGCGGTGTACACGGACTCCTTCCACGCGGCGACGTTCTCGTTGCTCTATCGCCGCCCGCTCGTCCTCGGCAGGCGCTATGCCAGCGATGTGCGGCAGGAGGAGCTCCTCGCACAGCACGGGCTCTTGGCGGGAGGGACCGGTGTCGATGGCCTCCGCGTGGTCGCGGACGTGGACTGGAGCGAGGTGGACGCGCGTCGCGAGCGGCTCCGGGCCTCGTCGATGGCGTTCCTCACCGCCGCGCTGGACGGCTCGGTCGGCGCGCCCGGTTAGTCCCCACGGTCGCTGTCGGGGCGGGAGGACGGCGCCCACACCCGAAGGGGTCGACGAAGCATCGTATGCGCAAGACCGTCCACGATCCGCCCCGCACCCGGGATGATCCGACCGCGCGCCAGCAGCGCGCGCCCCTCCGCGACCTTCCGCGCGGTGGTCCGCGACTGGTGGGCCCGCCAGACGGCGCGGAGGCGCCGTCGGGTTTCGACCGATGCGTGCGGGCGGTGGAACACCGACGCCCACACCTGTCGTGCCCCGCGCACGTTGCGGGCGCGGTCGCCTGATGCATTCGCGGTGTGCCGCCGATAGCCGACCATGACCCGGTCGACGGGCACGAGCGGACCCCGCCCGGCGAGTCGGAGGACGAACTCCCAATCCTCGGCGAGGAACCGGTCGTCGAAACCACCGACCGCATCGAACGCGATGCGGCGCAGCAGCAGGCAACTCGGCGGATACACGAGGTTCGAGAGGAAGAGGTGTTCCGGCCCGACATCGGCGTGCACGTCGCGCGAGACGAGCTTGCCGTCCCGGAGGTCGAGCCGACCGCGCATGTGCCGCGGAAAGTCGCCCGCGTGCAGCACCGCGCCGTCGGCGTCGATGTACTCGGCGAGCACGAACGCGCCCGCGGCATCCGCTCTGCCCTCGAGCGCCCCGACGAGTGTCGCGAGCAGCTCGGGGTGCCACACGTCGTCCGCGTCGAGGAAGGCCAGGTACGGGGTGCCGGTCGACGCCCGCCCAGCACCGTCGTTCCGGGCCGCCGCGACGCCCAGATGGGCCCCCGTCACGAGCCGCACGCGGGGATCCGATTCGAACGACCGCACCACGTCCGGGCCGTCGTCGGTCGAGCCGTCGTCCACGACGATCACCTCGAATCGCGCGAACGACTGTGCGAGCACCGAGCGCAGCGTCTCCCCGACGTAGGTGCCGCCGTTGTAGAGCGGGATCACGACGGTCACCAGCGGCCCCTCGGCGGGGTGGTCCTCGAGCGGCGTCATGCGAGCAGCATCGCACAGCCGGCTCGCCCGCCCGGTCCTGATGCCCCGCTAGCATGACCGCGTGCAGGAACGACAGCAGGATGCCGCGAAGCCGACGTTCGCGCTGGTCATCCCCACGTACCGTCGACCCGACCTCGTCCTGCAGGCGGTCGACAGCGCGCTCCGCCAGACGCGACCGTTCGACCAGCTGATCGTCGTGCCCGACGGTCTCGACGACCCGGCGATCGATGCGCTCTCCGAGTCGCCCGTCGACGTGGTGCCGATCGAGAAGGCGGGCGTGGCCGCCGCTCGCAACGCGGGGCGCACGCAGGCGCGCACCGACTGGGTGTGCTTCCTCGACGACGACGACCTCCTCCACCCCGACTACCTCGCCCGCGTCGAGTCCGAGGTGCTCGGCTCACCCGGAGTCGCAGCGATGAACACCGCCTACTGGAGCTTCGCCCCGGAAGCCGGCCCCGACGACGAGTTCGCGGCGAGCACGCTCGACGAGTGCCTCGAGGCGATCGCGAACGCGACGCCGAAGCGCGACCTCTCGTACCTCGAGATCGAGGGCCGGAGCTTCGACCTGCTCCTCGAGCGGATGCGCGGTTCGATGAGCACTACGGCGGTCAGGCGGGACGTACTGGACGCAGCCGGTGGATTCCCGCACGGGTTCATCACCGCACAGGACTGGGTCATGTACGTCAACGTCGCGCGACTGACCGAGTGGCGCCTCATCTCCGATCGCCTCGCGTTCTTCCGCGACCTGCCCGACTCGATCACGCGCACCGGGTCACCGCAGAAGGGCCTGACCGCGCTCCGTGCCATCCGGTCGTTCTGGCAGCCGACGTCATTGCCGACTCCCCCGCACCGGCCGCTCGACGCCTACCGCGCGAACTACCGGCACGTGCTCGGGTGGGCGCTCCTGGCATGCCGTCGTGCGCGGGACTTCCGGTCGTATCGCGAGGCGCTCGCGATCGCCCGCGACATCCTTCCGCACCGCAGCGACCGGCTCCGTGCGGCGATGCCGGGATGGGTGCGCGGCGGGATGTCCCGCGCCGCCGCCCTGGTCGGCATGCAGCGGCGCTGAGGCATCCGCCTCACATCACGCACCGGGGGTCGCCCTCAATCAGGGGGAGACGCCTTCCGCGCGCCCGCCGAGGATCGCGCGGAGGTCGCGCCCGCGCGCGTCCCCGCGGCGCGGGTCGAGCGGCGTCCAGCGCGCCGACCGGAGCATCGCCAGTGCACCCCACCCGACGCCGACGACCGTGACGCCGAAGCGCCGAAGCCTCGCCCCGAGTCCGCCCGCGCGGCCGACCGCTCTGAACTGCACGACGACCCAGCGGCGCAGGAGCGGCGACCGGATGCCGCCGTCGCGGGCGAGCAGGACCATGTGGTTCCTGCGCCCGTAGAGCTTGTAGCGAGTGTCGAACCGGGCGCCGCGCACGTGCGGTGCGGGAAGGTGGTCGACCGCGGCGTCGGGCGCGAAGATCGCCCGACCGCCGACCGCTCGGACCCTGAGGAAGATGTCAGTGTCCTCGCGGAGCGCGGTGCCGGGGTAGTCGTCGCGGAACCCGCCGAGCTCGGCGAGAATCGACCTGCGGAAGGACATGTTCGCGCCGATGCCGTGATCGACGACCACGACTCCGTCCGGGATCGAGGCGAACCCGTCGGTCAGGGTCCCGTCCGGGAGGAGCCGGCCGATCGGCTTGTCGTACGTCTCCTCGCCCGGCTGGCCGTTGCACGTGCGGCCCGACACAGCCGACACCGCGGGATCCGCGAAGGCGTCGAGCAGTGCGGCCTGCCACCCGGGCCGGAGCACCACGTCGTCGTCGAGGAAGCTCACGATCGCGCCGCGGGCGACCCGCAGGGCGGCGTTGCGCGACCGCGTCATCCAACCCGCCAGTTCGGGGGCGTGCACGTAGACGATCGGCCTGGCGAAGGCGTCCGCGATGTCGCGACGGTCGGCGGCCGAGGCATCCACCACCACGACCTCGACATCGCCCGAGAGCCCGGCGTCGAGCGAGCGCAGGCAGCGCTCGAGGAACTCGGGTCGCTCGTAGGTCACGATGCACACGCTCAGCATCGGTGCATCGCTCATGGTCTCCCGCCCTCCGCCGATACCGGGTGATTCTATCCACGCGATGCGGCCGGCTCGTAGGCTTCGGTCATGGCTGGCGAGCAGTCGCGCGGGCACCCCGCGCCCGGAGGTGCGGCCTACGTCGTGCTCACCCACCGGGACTGGCCGCAGGTGCAGCGGCTGGCCCGCGCCATCCGTTCGTCGAGCCCCGAGGCGTTCGTCCTCATCGCGCACGACGACCGCACCACCGCGTTCCCGACTGAGACCGACGATCCTCGCGTGCAGGTGTTCGTCCACGGTCTCGACACCGACTGGGGATCGTGGGAACTTGTCGAGGCGACGCTGCGCGCGTTCGACGAGGTGCGCCGGCGCGCCGATCCCTCGATGGTGGTGCTCGTGTCGGGCCAGGACTACCCGATCCGACCGCTCGCCGAGTGGGAGGCCGATGTGCTCGCCGCCGGCGGCTGGGTCGGGCGCGCCGAGGCGCTGCACTATACGGCGCACTGGGGGCGTACGCGCGGCGAGGGACAGGACGAACTGACGCGATACGCCTACCGATGGTTCCGCACCCCGCTCGCGCGTCTCGGATTCCGCGTCGGCGGCCGGGCGGGAGCCGCGCTGCGGCGCGTGCGCGGCGCGATCGCCCTCCGCCTCGAGCCCGTGCTCAGCGTGCGGGTCGTCCGCCGCGGTCGAGGCGTGCACTGGGGCATCCGTCGCCCGACCCCGTTCTCGGCCGAGCGCCCGTGCCATTCGGGGAGCCAGTGGCTGGCGATCTGCCGACCCGAACTCGATCGGCTCCTCGACGAGGACCTCGCGCCCGGCTCGCGCCTCCGCCGCTTCTACCGGCGCACGATCATCCCCGACGAGTCCGCCATCGTCACCCCGCTCGCCTGGCGTTCACCGCCTGCCGACCGGGCACCCGTGACGGATGTCTCGTGGGACGCCGAACTCGACCAGCCGACGGTCCGAACGCTCGACGACCTCGACCGGCTCGAGTCGTCGGGCTCGGCGTTCTGCCGCAAGGTCGACCCGGTCGCCAGCGCCGACCTGATGGACGCGCTCGACCGGCGCATCCCTGCGGCCGCGGCCGAGGAGTAATATCCAGGCGTCCAAGCGAATGCTCCGTCGAGAGGAGTCCGGGGTGCACATCGGAGTGCCCGTGGTCGAACACGACGACGATCGCGCAACCTGGTCGGTGCCGGTCACGGGGCTGCCGGGCTCCCCGGCTCGGCTCTGGTTCACAGTTCCAGGCGAACACGCCGAACTCTTCACCGATCTGGCCGATCCGGCGGTGATCGGCCTCCTGGTGCCCGCCATGCACGCGGGCGCCGGGATGACCATCGACGGGCCCGTGACCGACGAGCTCGTGTTCGGGCTGACCCATGGCTACGACCACGTGATGGAGGCAGTGATCCCGGGCCTCCGACGCATTGAGATCCGCGCCGAGGCCCCCACGCCGGCGAAGGACCCGGCTCCCGGCGTCGCCACGGGGTTCTCGGGTGGAATCGACAGCTTCTGCGTCATCGCGGAGCACCTCGGCCCGGACGTACCGGGCAGACTGCGGCTCACCCACCTGTCCTTCTTCAACGTCGGCGCAATGACGGGCGGCGAGGCGGGTCGTCGTCGCTTCACCCGCATGCAGACGCTGCTCGCCCCGGTGGCGGCGCGCCTCGGCTTGCCCTTCGTCCCGATCGACTCGAATCTCGACGACTTCTACCCGTTCGCCGGGTTCGTCCAGACCCACGGCCCCCGGAACCTCAGCGCGGCGTCGCTGCTGCAGGGCGGTGTGAGTCGATACCTCATCGCCAGCACACATCCGTTCACCCGCGTCTCCATCGGCGCTTCGCACAGCACGGCGTTCTCCGATCCGATCTCGACGCCGCTCCTGAAGACTCGGGCGTTCCGTCCGCGCTTCCATGGCAGCCAGTACACGCGCGCTGAGAAGACCGCCATCGTCGCGGGCCTGAGCGAGTCGCACGAGAGCCTGCACGTCTGCACCACCCTCACCGCCGACGGCCGCAACTGCTCGACGTGCCGGAAGTGCCTGCGGACCCAGTTGACCCTCGAGCTCATCGGGCAGCTCGAGGCATACGAGCGCGTGTTCGACCTGGAGCGGTACGTCCAGCGCAGACCGGCGTTCCTCGACGAGGTGGCCAGCTCCCGGGATCCGCACCTGGTGGAACTTCGGGAGTTCGCGCGTGAACGTGGGCTCCTTCTCCCGACGGCCGGGGTCGGATTCATCCGCCACCGCCTGCGCCGCCTCGAGCGCAAGTCCGGCGCGCTGCGCGGTCGACTCGCGGGCGGATGACCCGCAGGGTCGGCGACCCTCCCGCGCGTCCGTTACGTTTGGCACCGTGCTGGCATTCATCACGTCGCTGCGGCATCCGCACAACAGCGCCGACTACCGCGAGGTGGAGACGCTGCTTGCGGATTCGCTCCGCTCGGTGCTGCGCCAGGACGATCCGGATTTCAGCGTGTGGGTGGTCGGGAACCGACGCCCGACGGAACTTCCGGAGACGGTGAACTGGGTGCAGGTCGACTTCCCTCCGCCGAGTGGGCGTCGCGGACCGCAGACCGGCGTCGAGGCCGTACTGCTCGACAAGGGGACGAAGCTCGCCGTAGGCCTGATCGCCGCAGCGGCGGCGCGGCCCGACCACGTGATGCTGTTCGACGCCGACGACATGGTCTCGAAGCGCCTCGCCGGCCTGTCGGCCGCCGAGCCGGACGCCGACGGCTGGCGCGTGGTGGAGGGCTGGCGGTGGTCGAGCGAACGGCGCTCGATCCGCCGGCAGCCGGAGTTCCACCGCCATTGCGGCACCGCGTTCGTCGTACGGCGCGACCTCTACGGCGTGCCGGACGGACTCGGCGTGGACGCGAGCCAGGACGACCTCCGCGACGCCTTCGGCGAGCGTCTCTTCCGTCAGATCGGATCGCATCGCCACCTGAGCGACGACCTCGCGGCGGCGGGACATCCCCTGCGCCCCGTCGGGTTCCCGGCCGTGCTCTACCGCGTGGGCACAGGCGAGAACCACTCGGGCGTCTCACTCGGCGGCTTCGGACGGCCGATCGGGCGCGCCGTCGCATCCGAGTTCGGAGTGCCCGCCACCCGACTCACACCGGCCGGCCTGTTCCGGTCGGTCATGCCGAGCCGTCGGGCGCTCGAGCGGATGCCGAAGCTCCACTCGATCGTCACCCGCGCCGGTCGCGGCGCCGCGCCGCCCCGCATCTGATCAGTCGAGCTCGCCGAGTTCTACGAGGCGGGCGAAGTCGGCGTTCGTCGCGCGCACCTCGTCGAAGGTCCCCTCGGCGTCGACGTGGCCGCCCTTGAGGAAGACCAGCGTGTCGGCATGCCGCACGGTGGAGAGGCGGTGGGCGACGATCAGGATCGTCAGCGAGCCCTGCAGTGCGCCGAGGGTCTGGGCGATCTCGTGTTCGGTGACGTTGTCGAGCGCCGAGGTCGCTTCGTCGAGCACGAGCACACGCGGCCGCCGGTAGAGAGCGCGGGCGAGGCCGATGCGCTGTCGCTGCCCCCCAGACAGACGGACGCCGCGCTCGCCCACCACGGTGTCGAGGCCCTCGGGCAGGTCGCCGACGAGGCCCTCGAGCTGCGCCATCCGGATGACCTCGCGCACCCGGTCGACGTCGACGTCGACGGCCGGGACCCCGAAGGCGATGTTCGTCGTGAGGGTGGAGTTCAGCAGGAAGACGTCCTGCGGCACGACGCCGAGCTCGGCGTACCAGCTCGCGGGGTCGGCGGCGATCGAGCGGCCGCCGACGAGCACCTCGCCCTCGGTGGGCTGGAGGAGGCCGAGCACGATGTCGAGCAGCGTGCTCTTGCCCGCGCCGCTCGAGCCGACGAACGCCGTCGTCCGGTTCTCGGAGATCTCGAGCGAGATCCCCTTGAGGACGTGCTCCTCGGAGTCCGGATAGTGGAAGCCCAGGTCCCTCAGCACGATGTCGCCGGAGAACCGTTCGGTGCTCCGCGGGCGCTCGTCGTGCACGCCGCCGACCGCGAGCTCGTCGACGGCCTTGGAGATGATGTCGAGGCCCGCGCGCCCGGTGCGGATCGTCGCGAGGCCGGCGCCGATCCGGTTGAGGCCCGGGAGCGCGCGAAGGGATGCCGCGGCGAACACGCCCAGCACCGTCAGGGCCTCGGCGGGCGTGCCGGTCGTGAAGAGGATGACGGAGATGCCGAGGATCGCGACGACGAACCCGATCTCGAGGAGGTAGCGGGGCGCGTCGGAGAGGATCCCCATGACCCGCGCCGCCCTCGCGCGCCGCAGCCGCGCCTCGCGGAAGCCGTCGATGAAGGCGTTCGCGCTCGAGGTCAGGCGCGCCTCGCGGAAGCCGTCGAGCCCGGGCAGGAGGAACTGCCACGCCTCGAGACCGGCCGCCGCGACCTCCTCGCCGATGCGGTACTGGCGTCGTCGGAGCAGCATCTGGACGCCGAACACGAGCACGCCGAACAGCACGATCGCGAAGAGCGTGACCGCGACCGAGGTGAAGAGGAGGACGATCACGATGCCGACCAGGACGACGATGTCGGAGACGAGGCTGACCACGTTGAGCAGTACAGCCGACGCCTGGCCGGTCGCGTCGTTGATGTTGCGGTAGATCTCGCTGATCCGTCGCGACCGATGATCGGCGTACGGCGCGAGCGCATAGCGCCGCGCGAGCTCGGCGGCGGAGAGCGCGGAGATCTTCGTGGTCCGGCCGAGCAGCCACCAGCGGAACGCGATCGCGCCGATGCTCTTCACGATGAAGATGAGGGTGATCAGGCCGGCGACCACCGGGATGAGGGTCGACAGCTCGGTCGTGCCGACCACCCCGGAGATCCAGTCGATGAACCAGTTGTCCGTCTCGCCCGCGAAGAGCTGGGTCAAGGGGACCATCGCGGCGACGCCCAGCGTGTCGAGGGCCGCGAGGATCAGCGACGCCCCGATCGTGCCGAGCACCCACCGCTTGGGGTCGGCGCCGGCCATCTCGAGCATCATGCGCAGCTGCGCCGTCAGGCTCCGCTCGCGCGTGATTCGTGCCATGGTCTCCTCCGCGCCTCGCCCCCGATCTCGGGCGGCCGGGCCCTCCGCATCCTATCTTCGAGTCGCGTGCGATCGAGAACGTCGCGGCCCCTACGCTTCGACGGCGAGCACGCCCCGCGCCACCAGATCGGCGACGAGTCGCTCGACATCGTCGCGCACGAGGTCGGTCGGTGCGCCCGCTGCCTCGGCGACGCGCTCGACGACGGTCTCCCGGGGACCAGCGCAGGCCTCCGTCCAGATCAGCGCGCCCGGTCCGTCCAGCACCAGGATCGGCCCGCCGGGGAGGTGAGCCAGGTAGAGGACGTCATCCTGCTCGACGACGCCCACCGCATCCGCGACCCGCAACCGAACCATCACCGCACCACCTTCCTCGGGCCGAATCTCCGGTAGAGCGAACGGAACGCCCCGCCGACGGCACTGAGCGGCCGCCGGACGAACTCGATCGTCACATCCCAACCCGTCGGCGTCCGCCCGAGTCGATGCGAGAGGTGCTCCGTGTTGACGCGGGGGGCCTGCAGGAGGATCCGGAGGCCGTCCCGGACGGTCGGCGCCGCGCTGGCACGTGCCCACCACTCCGCGGCGCGGGAGCCGTCGCCGGAGACCACCTTCCAGAGCCGGTACTCCTTGTCGTGCCGGTATCGCTCGAGGTCGCCGGTGGCCGCCGCGAACGCCACGTGCGCCTGAAGCGCTGCGACGAGCGCGGTGATCTCCGCACGTCGGGCTTCAGGAGCGTCGTTCCAGACGTTGAGGACGTCACCGCGGAGGCCCTTGGCGGAACGTGCCGCGTTGAGCACGAGCAGCAGCGATTGCCCGGCCAGGCTCGGCACGCGGCATTCGACGCCCGCGATCTCGATGCCGTGGCCGTCTGATGCGAACCGCTCGAACGCCTGCGCCGCGTCGAGCCGGATGCCAGGGAAGTACCGGTGGATGTCGACGTATCCCCACGATTCGTGCAGATACGTCTGGGCGTGACCGAATGGCGATCCGTGCTCGAAGCTGCTGTACAGGGTCCAGCCGCGGGCGCGGAGCGCGCGGTCCAGGTCGTCGACCTGCGACGGCCGTACGAGCACATCCACGTCGCTGCCCGCGTAGCCGGTCGGGCGCAGCTCCGGATCGACGGCCGCCCCCTTGATATGGAGCAGGTCGACGCCCGCTTCCGCCGCCACGAGTTGCACCGCGGCGTGCCCGAACTGCAGGCGCACCCGGAGCGGCACCGTCACCTGGGACTCGCTCATGCCCGCTGCACCACCTCGTGGATCAGCCGGTCGAGCCGCGCGACGTGCGCGTCCCTCCGGAACCGCTGGCCCCATTCCCGGACGACCGCGGGATCGAGCGCGCGCGCGAACCCGATCGCCTCCGCGAGGTCCGAGGCCGTGCCGGACGTCGCGTACACGCCGCTCACGCCGGGCCGCACCGTCTCGAGGTAGCCACCGGCCGCGATCGTGGCGGCCGGCGTGCCCTCGAGCGCCGCCTCGAGCACGGTGAGGCCGAAGTCCTCCCGGCCGGCGCCGAGCACCACGGACGCGTGGCGGTACACCCAGCAGAGCTCCGCATCGCTGACGCGGCCGAGGCCGTGCACACCAGACTTCGGGTCGTCGATCGCCTCGGACCCCGCGCCGATGGCGACGATCGCGAGCCCGGCCTCGCGGGCGGCGTCGACGGCGAGGCGCACGTTCTTGTAGCCGCGGTCCCGGGCGACCACCACGGCGAACCCGTCGGGAAGGTCGCGCGTCGGCGGCGCTGCGTCGGTCGCCACCGGCTCGACCGGCGGGTGCACGACGATCGAGTCGAGGCCGTAGGCAGCGCGGATGCGCTCGCGCGTCACCTCCGAGTTCGCGACGACGGCGGTCGCCCGAGCCATCGCCTCGGCGTCGCCGCGCCGGAGCACCGGAGTGCTGAGCGCGAGTCCGGCCCGTCGGACCCTGCTGAGCCGCAGCCGGTAGTCGTCGGCCGCATAGAGCCAGCGCGCCGGGCTGTGCACGTAGACGACGTGCGGCATCTCGTAGCGGAAGCGGTGCGCCCAACCGCTCGACGACGCGAGCGCGACGTCGCCGCCGGAGACCGTCGTCCGAGCCGCGATGGCCGGCAGCGCCGGGAGCATCCGCTCGACCTGTCCCGACATCGCGACCGGGATGCTCGCGCGCACCTCGAGGTCGCGGAACGCCTCGAACGTCTTCTCGGGGCGATAGGCGAGCGCGACGATCTGCGTCGCCCCGAAGCCGGCCGCCCACTCGGCGACGACCCGCTCGGCGCCGCCGACCTGCACGAGGTAGTCGTGGGCGAGGACGAGTTCGGTCACGGGGTCCTCCTTCGCGAGCGCACGATCCGCACCGCGCCCCGCGACGCCGACCGGGCCGCGCGCCGGGCGGCCGCCACGGTCGCCCCGCCGCGAGCAGAAACCCACCACGCCCGGGGGATCCCGACGCGCTCGTCGTAGAGCTCGACGACGCCCCGCGTGCTGGGCTGGGACCTCGGCTGGAGCGTCCGGTCGAGCCCCTCGCGCAGGACCGCCTCCCGCCACCGCGGGTCGTTCGGGATGGCGAAGACGCCCCGATAGCGGTCGAGGGCCCCGAGCAGGTCGAGCGTCAGCATCGTGCGCCGGCACTTCCAGCACGTCGAGCAGTTCGTGCCGTCGACCGACTCGGTGCAGACGTCGAGGCGGTCGTACGAATGCGGCACCTGCGCGACGAGGGCGGTCTTCTGCGCCCGGTCGAGGTCGGCTCCGGACGACCGCAGGGTCAGCGATCCGGTCGAGAGCGTCGGGAGGAGCATGGGGTCGGCGTACGAGAGGTCGTAGATCGGGGTGGCCGTGACGTCGCGGTACGGCACGGACGAGGCATAGAGGAAGTGGCGCAGGCCGCCCGCGAGGAGGTGCGCCACCGCGGCGTTGCGCATGGTGTGGGTCTGCTGGAAGCCGAGCCCGGGGGCGGCGTAGGCGGCGTCGAGATTCGAATCCACGTCGATGAGCGGCAGCCCCATGGTCTCGGCGCCCTCCCGGCGTCGTTCGAGGCGCCGCCGGTAGAGCTCCCGCCCGCGTTCGCCACGGCCGTGCGAGCCGACGTCATTGAAGAGGAGGTGCGTGACGCGGAGCGCGTCCGGCACGTCTGCGGCGAAGTGGTGTCGAGCCAGCGTCCCGTACGAATCCACGCCCGCGGAGTACGCCGTCGCCACGGCATGGCCGGGCTCCGACGGCGGCACCGCGTCGAGGGCATCGATGGTGAGGCTCGAGAGCTCCGGTCGGACTCCGCGGAGGATCGCCGGGACGTCGTGCCGCAGGTTCCACACGAGTTCGTCGGTCACCGGTCCCTCCACGACGACGTCGCGCCGCAGCCGCATCGCGGGCATGAGCACGGCCACCAGCGCGGCATCCGCTCTCGGATTGACGAAACCGGCCGCCGACTCGGGCATCGAGAACCGGAGCCGGTCGATGCCGTCGAGGCCGGTGACGTCGACCGCATAGACGGTGCGGCCTCCGCCGGTTTCGACGACCGGCGCCCCGATGACGATCTTCATGCGCGCCTAGCTCCCCGGGGCGCCGGCGTCGGTGACGCCGACATCCGCCCGGCTGAAGTTCTGGAACGAGCGCGACGCGGTCGGGCCGCGCTGCCCCTGGTAACGCGACGAGTACTCGGCCGACCCGTAGGGACGCTCGCTCGGCGACGAGAGCCGGAAGAAGCAGAGCTGCCCGATCTTCATGCCGGGCCAGAGCTTGATCGGTAGCGTCGCCACGTTGCTCAGCTCGAGCGTGACGTGCCCGGTGAAGCCGGGGTCGATGAAGCCCGCCGTCGAGTGCGTCAGCAGGCCGAGCCGGCCGAGCGAGCTCTTGCCCTCCAGCCGCGCAGCCACGTCGTCGGGGAGGGTGACCGCCTCGAAGGTCGACGCCAAGACGAACTCGCCCGGATGGAGCACGAACGCCTCGTCGGGCCGCACGTCGATGAGGTGCGTCAGCTCGGGCTGGTCCTCCGCCGGATCGATGAAGGGGTACTTGTGGTTGTCGAACAGCCGGAAGTACCGGTCGAGGCGCACGTCGATCGACGACGGCTGGATCATCGCGGGGTCGTACGGGTCGAGCCGGATGCGCTCGCGATCGAGTTCGGCCCTGATGTCGCGATCCGAGAGCAGCATGCCCTCAGCGTACCGAGGCGTCAGAGGTTCGCGACGAGGTAGGCGGTCGCCCGCTCGCGCTCCGCGTCGAGCACCCGATTCACCCGGTCCCAGTCCGGCGCGAAGATCCGTTCGTCGAGGCCGTCGGCGGATGCCCCGGCACGGTGGTGCTCGAGGCCGAAGACGCCGAGCAGCGAGTCGAACCGCGCCGCCCCGCGCCGCGCGTTGGCGTGCACGAGGAACGGCCGATTGAACAGGATGGAGAAGACGCAGCCGTGGTACGAGTCGGTCACGACGAAGTCGGCGGACGCGATGCTCGCCAGCCAATGCTCGACGGAGGGCCGGTCGAATCGGGCGCGGTCCGCGGCGTACTCGGCGTACGAGCCCGGGGTCTGCGTCGGGAGGAGTTCCATCGGGGGCGCCCCGACCCGCTCGGCGATGGCACGCTCGGCGCGGAGCATGTCGTCGGTCGCATCGAGGCGGTAGATGAGCGTCCGGCCCGCCGCCGGGGCGGGCGCTGTGCCGGAACGGGCGATGAGCCCGCGGTAGTGCGCCGGCGTGAGCAGCATGGTCGGGTCGAGGTGCCGCTCGGCGTGGACCCCGAACTCCTCCGCGCAGATGCGGATGCCCGACTCCTCGCGCACCGAGACCGCGTCGAACCTCTGGATCAGCTCCGTCGATCGCGCACGCTCGGCCTCGCTGTACTCGTCGATGTCGTCGCGGCCGAAGGATGCCGCGTACGAGATCCGTCGCGGCCGTTCGCCGTCGAACTCCTCGATCACCTCGAGGAACTCCTCGGGGATCTCGGCGTAGGCCGCGCGCCACACCTGGTCGCTGCCGACGACGAACGTGTCGAACCGGCGCGCGAGCCGGGCGCGTCCGCGCGCCGTGTCCGCCCGCTCGACCGCCGACGAGGTCGCGAGGTGCTTCCGGACGAAACGCTGCTGCGCGGCGAGCACCTCGCGCGGCGCGCGCCAGCGCCAGTCGAAGCGTGCGGGAAGCAGCATCCGCACCGCCCGTCGCACCGCCCAGACACGGTGCAGGACCCGACGCCGGAGTGCGATCGGATCGCCGGTGTCGACGAACGCCTGGTGCCCCAGGTCACGGATGGCGCGCTGCAGGGCGTACGCCTGGACGATGCCGCCGTAGTTGGTGTGGAGGGGCAGCGTCTTGATCAGTACCCTTCGAGACACGGGACGACGGTAGCAGCGCCGCCGCCCGGGGCAGGGAGTGGCATGACGCACGGCATCGAACAGGTCGTCGAACGAGGCATGTGCATCGGCTGCGGCGCCTGCTCTGTCCGGACGTCGGGAGCGATCCCGGTGACGATCGGGCGCCACGGCGTCTACGAGGCGCGGCTCGGCGACGCCATCGCGCCGGACGCGCTCCGCGCCGCGAGCCGCGTCTGCCCGTTCTCCGACGAGGCACGGAACGAGGACGCGCTCACGCGCGAGCGATTCCCCGACCTCCCGAAGGACGATCGGATCGGAGCGCACCTCGAGGTCCTCGCCGGGCGCCGCACCTCGGAGCAGGAGATCATCGGCAGCAGCTCGGGCGGCCTCACGTCGCTGCTGCTCGAGGAGCTGCTGCGCGCCGGGCTCGTCGACGGCGTCCTCCACGTCGGCCGGTCGGCCGGCGACCCGCGCTTCTCCTACACCGTCTCGACCTCGCCCGAGGAGATCGAGCAGAACCGCAAGTCCATGTACTCGGCGACGACGCTCGCCGACGTCGTCGCGGACATCAGGGGCGACGGCCGCACCTACGCGGTGGTGGGCGTCCCCTGCTTCATCAAGGCCCTGCGCCTCCTCGCCTCCGAGCTGCCCGACCTCGACGCGCAGTTCGGGGTGTACGTGGGGCTCGTCTGCGGGCACCTGAAGTCCACCTTCTTCGCCGAGTCGCTCGCCTGGCAGGCGGGCGTGCCGCCCACCGAGCTCGAGGGCATCGACTTCCGCGTGAAGAATCCCGGTCGGTACGCGTGGGACTACGACTACGACGCCGTCGACGCCGACGGCGTGCACCACGTGCGACGCTCGGCCGACACCATCGACGGCGGATGGGGATTCGGCGCGTTCCAGCCGGAGGCCTGCAACTTCTGCGACGACGTCGTCGCAGAAGGGGCGGATGTCGCCTTCGCCGACGCCTGGCTCCACAAGTACGCCGCCGATTGGCACGGCACGAACGCGGTCATCCTCCGCGACGAGCGCGTGCGTGCCCTGCTCCGCGCTGCCGCGGAGCGCGGCGACGTGGAACTCGAGCCGCTGTCGGTCGGGGATGCCGCACGGTCTCAGGCCGGCGGATTCCGCCACCGACGCGACGGCCTCGCCCTGCGACTGGCCGACGACCTCGCCGCAGGCCTCAGCGTGCCCGCCAAGCGCGTCGCTCCCGACCGGAACGCCGTCTCGCGTCGGCGAGCCGCCGTGCTTCGACAGCGACGGCGGATCTCGCGTCTCTCGCTCACGGCCTTCGCAGAGGCGCGTGCGGACGGCGACTTCGACCGGTACGCGCGGCCGATGCGGCGCGCCATCCGCCGGTACCGACTGCTGGACGCGTGGTCCCAGGGCACGAAGGCGCTCGCCCGGCACGTCGCGCGACCCGTCGTGCATCGGGCGCGTCGCATGCTGCGTCGATAGCGACATCTGCGGCTGCCGCGACGAGTGCGTTCGAGCGGGTGGCGCTTGCTATGCTGACTGCGTCGCACCCGGAGTCATCGGCACCGGATGCCACGCGCCGATGTAGTTCAATGGTAGAACTTCTGCTTCCCAAGCAGACAGCGCGGGTTCGATTCCCGTCATCGGCTCTTCGCAAATCCCCTGATCAGACAGGTTTTCCTAGACCATCGGAGCGGGCGACAATCCCGCTCGTCGCCCGATATCACGCGGAAACAGTCCACGCCGACACGCCTCAACGCGTTCGATGGGTTGATCAGGGGTTTCGACGAAGAGTGAGCCGCGACTCTCGATTGCAAAATCGCTCTCGTAGTCACTTAATAGTCACAAATTCGAGCCGATCCTGGCCTCAGCGGAGCATGCAACACCATCGTCATCACGAGCTCGAGCACTGGGCGGTGGGTCTCGTCCGTCGTCCCGTTCAACGTGACTAGGTTGGTGGCATGGGAGACGAAGACGACTCCACCCGGCCCCCCGAGCGAACCTCAAACAAGCCCGAGCCGCCCTACCAAGCGCTCCTTCCGGAGTTCGACAAGATGAGCCGGTCATCGTTCGAGAAGGGCACCGTGAGCCGGCAGCGAATCAATCGCGCCGTGCTCCTGCTGGCGCTGATACCGATCGTGGTGCTCGCGGCCGTCTTCCTTCCGCAGCTGCTCTGAGCCCGCCGGATCCCTCAACGATCAACCCAAGTTCGGTCGCATGCCAGACTTCCGCCATGGATCTCGACGGTCGCGTTGTCGGACAAGCCCTCGCCAAGCGGCTCCGTCCCATCCTGCGCGAGCACGGATTCCATCGATTCCAGGGACGGAACGTCTGGCGGCGCACCGACCTCACCGTCGGCCTGGTTTCGTTCCCCTCGATGAACGCGTACGTCGCCGCAGGTGTCGGCTGCACGACGTACTCGTTCAGCGGTGCGGCCGGCGTCTACTACCCCGCACTGGATGACGGGGCGCGCGTCGAGTGGCCGCGGGATTACCAGTTGACCTTCCGCGGGATGCTGGGAAAGACCATCCGACAGCCGTACTTCCATCCGTACGGGATCAGCGACGGAAGTGACCGAGCTGATGTCTGGTACGTGCTGGAGGACGGGAGCAACCTCGACGAGGTCGTAGAGGACGCCGTTGCAGCCGTGCTGGCTCAGGGCGTGCCATTCATCGACCGTCTCGACGACCCGCGACAGGCGATACAGTCATTGCTTCACGATGAGCGGCGGAACCCGGACTTCGGCAGCCTCGGACTCCTGTCCGCAGGGTCAGGCTCATCTCAGCGCACCCAAGACATCGAACGGCTGAGTGCACTCCTCGGCTGAGTCGACAGCGACCTGCCGAGAAACTCGCCGTGCGCTCAGACGATCCCTCTGCGAACTCGTCGGCTGCGAGGTGCAGGGCTGGCATCCTTTCCGTTCCAACTGACGAAGGCCTGATTTAGGCTCTGACCCATGCCCGGGAACCCGAACGGCCGGCTCCAGGTCGTCTGTGGGCCGATGTTCGCCGGCAAGTCCGAGGAGCTGCTGCGGCGGGTGCGCCGTGCGCAACTTGCCGGACTGGCCGTCGAGGTCGTCAATCACGCGCTTGACGATCGGCACGCCGCGGGCCGGGTGGCCTCGCACTCGGGGCTCAGCATCGCGTCCCGATCAGTGCTGGACGTCGAGTCGCTGGTTGAGCTGGTCGGCGATCGCGAGCTTGACCTGCTGGGGATCGACGAGGCCCAGTTCTTCGGGCCGGAGCTCGTCCCGGCGGTGAGCAGGCTGGCACTCAGCGGGATGTCGGTGGTCGTCGCCGGTCTGTGCGTGACGTTCGACGGCCGCCCTTTCGAGCCCCTCCCGTCGCTTATGGCGCTTGCCGAGGACGTGACGAAGCTCACAGCGGTGTGCGCTGTCTGCGGGGCAGGACGCCTCGTTTCATCAGCGCGTCCTCGCCGACGAAGTCGCGGACGCACGGGTCGCGACCGCCGAGCACGTGGGCGGCATCGAGTCGTACCAGGCACGCTGCAGGCAGCACTTCAGCGAAGGCGGTCGCTCCGCGTAATCGAGGATCGGGACCAGTTGGTTGCGCACGGTCTTCTCGGAGAGGAAGAGGCGATCTTGTGTTGGCGAGTCCCCTGACCAGGTGCCCGACTACCTCGTGCTCGCGGTCGCTGAGCTCGGGGAAGAGGAGCGAGTGACCGTCGGCGCGCATGCACTCATGCCAACTTCGTTCGCGTCAACACACGTCGTCGAACGCGACAGTTGTCGCCTCATATCGGATCCCTCAGCGGTCAGCCGAGCTCATCGACGCCTGGCCATCCGCTTAGTGGCCTCGTCAGCAGCGCCGTTCGCACCGAACAGATAGAGCCCTGCTGCCACAGCGCCGCTGATACCGCAGGCGACGCTGAGAGGATCCCAGCCTTCGACGCCTGCGCCGACGGCTAGACCAATCCCTCCGATTGCGGCTGTGATCGCAGCAAGAACGCCGGCGCGACCGATCCACGGCAATGCTGCTTGATGCGCGCGTGCCCACACCTCGTCGGATTCGCGCGCATAGCCGGGCAGCCCGATGTAGGGATTCCGAGGAAATCGTCCGGCGTGGATCAGAACGTACTGAATCGCACATACGAGCGCGCCTAGGCCGAAACCCAGGCACAGTACAAGCAGCATGCGGGACACCGCATCATCCTAGGTCGGCTGTCGCGCTCCCGTATCTCATCGCGGCCATGACTTCACCCAGCGAAGCGGCCGCCCAATAGGCGGTCCACCGACGACCGTCGCTGAGCGTAAGTAGGGTGTCATGGTCATTGGGTCGCGTGATTACGATGATCAGATGGGTTTTCGCCGGCGCGATGAAGAGGACAGATCGCTCTTCGGCGTTGTGCTGGGTGGTGTCGGAGCTCTCGCGATCGGCGTAGGGATGTGGTGGCTCGCGGCCTACATCTTTGCCTCTGTCGATGGTGACGTCCTTGTTCCCCTCGCTGAAGGGCGTCTTGCCGGCCTACCGACTCTGGTCCTTCTCGCACTGTTCGGGTTCGCGGGACTACTCGGGTCGGTGCGTTCGGATTCATGGTGTGGATCCTGATTTTCATCGCTTGGGAGGGCTGGCGTGGGCGCGCATAACGCCCGGTCGCTTCGCGGGTGATTCAACGAGGATCACGAAAGCGACGCTCGTCCGGTAGCCGGTCCGGGGATGACTCACGCACGATGCCCCGCACGAACCTCCCGATAGGTTGAGCGTGTGCTCGGGCAGATCGAGGTGGGCGAACTGATTCGTGTGCTCGAGGCATCGGCTGAGGGCGAACCGAGCTCGCGCGCGAGACGGATCGCGTCGGGGTTCGATCCAGGCTCGCGTCTCGCCGTCGCATTGCAGTCCGCGGGTCCGACGGCAGAGACGTTGCGCTTCAAGTACTCAATGGCGGCAGAGCGGGGAGCCAAGGTCCTCGGGCTCGATCGCCTCACTCAGACGCTGGCCCGGTTGGGCTCGGCGCGTGTTTCGGGATGCACCGTGGAAGGGACAGGTGAGTTCGCCCTGGTGTTCCTCACCGAAGACCTCACACATCTCATCGGAGTCGTATACGTCGCGCCACCCGGCGACCCCCAAAACGCTCCCGCGCTCGACGTCCGATAACCGGTCGATCTGTGAGGCTCCTGAGCCGGCCGCCGGCGCCGGGGCGGCTCACCGGGACGCAGCGTCGTTCGCAGAAGCCCTGTCCGATGAAGTGCCCGGAGAGGGCCCCCGATTCGCGTCACGCTCAGGCGCTGCGTGGCGTCAATTGCCGGCGCCGTGCGAGACTCGTCGAGAACACTGGGGGATCGACTCCGATCCCGCAATCGCGGCGCCGGAGGCACCCTCGTAGTCACTTAATAGTCACAAAATCGAGATCACGTTGATTCACTCGAGTTCACACTCCCCCGTGATTCCGGGCCTCGTGAGCCCGGGTGAAGTCGAGTGAATCACTACTGGATAACTTCTGCTTCCCAAGCAGACAGCGCGGGTTCGATTCCCGTCATCGGCTCTTCGTAAATATAACCTGATCAGGGCCGCTTTTTGTCGCGATATCGACGATCATCGATTCGATTTGTTTTCGTCATGTCACGGTTTACTCACGGTTAATGATTCGAATTGTTTTGGTCGGGGGACCCGGCTCAACACTCGATCCGCCTGCTGGCCTGTCGATCGCCGCGACACGGGGACTCAGCCGAGGGCCCTGATCTGATGGGGCTCGATCACCTGGACCAGCAGCCGATCGGAACCGAAGTGCGCACCCGTCGCCTCGATCTCCGTTTCACCGGTGCCGCGTCCCGCACGCAGGATCGCGAGTGCACGACCGCGGTACGTCGTGTGCTCGGCATCCGCGAACGATTCCTCGGTGGCGGGCGCGGCCGAACCGAAGCCCGCGAGTCGAGCCGACCCGGTGACCGTGAGCGAGACCGTGTCCGTCGCGCACATCTCGACTTCACCGTGTTCGTCGGCCAGCTCCAGCCAGACGAATGCGAGGTCATCTCCGTCGGCTTCGATCGCCGCCGCCTCGCTGCGCAAGCGCAGCGATACCGCTCCCGCGGAACGCAAGGAGGACCGGCCGGTCTCGCGGCCGTCGCGGTACCCGACCGCCACGAGCTCACCCGGCTCGTAGGGCACCCGGAAGCGCGCCACGAACCCAGCGCGGGGGCCCGCGGGACGTCGGCCGACGCGCCGGCCGTTGAGGAGCAGCTCGACCGACTCGTCTGCCGAGTACACCTCGATCTCAGCAACGCGACCTTCGCAGCCCGACCACGACCAACTCGCGACGGCATCCGAGCTGCGCCATGAGGTGCGTTGGACCTTCGCGCCGGTCAGGTCCACCGGACGCACCATGATCGCCGGGACTGATGCGAGGCCCCAAACCGCTCGCTGGAGGGCGAGCGGCGCGCCCGGCACTCCAGTGATGTCGAACGCGCCGGAGCCCGCAACGAGGGCCGGGTAGGGCTTCGCGAGCAGAGACGAGCGTCGCCCCGCGTCGTACTCCCAGGTGCCGATGCCGGTCTCGCCGAGGTAGTCCCATCCGGTCCACGCGAAGTCGCCGATCACCTGCGGCAGCCGTTCGACGCGCGACCAGATCTCGGGCAGCTCGCCGAAGAGCGACTCGGTGCCGAGGATCACGCGCGTCGGATACCGCCCGCCGTCGGCCTCATAGCGGGACCAAGCGTAGTTGTAGCCCGCGACGTCGAGCTCGGCCATGACATCGCGCGTCGCGCGATCGGCGCCGGGCAGTCGCGACAGGAGCTGCGTGAGCCTCCCCAGCCGATTTGCGATCGCGTTGATCATCGTGCTCGAGATCCACGAGGGCCGGTTCTGAGCTCCGTCCGCCTTCGGCGGTGTCGTGTCGGCATTCATGCCGGTGCGCGCCGCCATGGCGTTCAGCATGAAGTTGACCCCGGCGGTCACCGCCCGGTCGGCATCGAGATCGTGGACGAAGGCACGGAGGTCGCGGGCCACTGCGACGCCGTCGGCGGTGGAGGTTTCGGCGTTCTCGTTGCCGATCGAGTACATGATCACGCTCGGGTGCAGGCGATCCTTGCGCACCATCGAACGTGCGTCAGCGCGCCAGGTTTCGGCGAAGCGGTCGGCACCGTCGAACGCGGTCTTCGGTCGGAACCACACATCGGTGAGCTCATCGACGACGTACAAGCCGATCTCGTCGCAGGCGTCGAGGAAGTCGCGTGAGAGCGGGTTGTGGGCGCTGCGGACGGCATTGTACCCGGCGTCCTTGAGCAGTCTCGCCCGACGGAACTCCGCCGCCCGGAACGTCGCCGCACCGAGTACGCCGTTGTCGTGGTGCACGCAGGCGCCACGCAGCAGGACCGTCTCGTCGTTGACACGGAGTCCGAACTCGGGGCCGATCTCGATGGCGCGCAGGCCGGTGCGCAGCGTCACTGCGTCGAGTTCACGGCCGTGCCGGGCGAGCCGCAGGGCGAGCTCGTACAGGTGAGGGCGCTCGGCCGACCAGAAAGTCGCCTGGGGAACGACCAGCTCGAGGTGCGCCACACCGTGCGCGACCGATCCGGTCGCCCTCGCCACGGTCACACCCGCATCGAACAGGGCCGCCGAGACGACGTCGCCGTCCTCAGAGTCCCCGAGAACCGGGACCCCGACGCGGACTGTCGCATCCGACCCGGAGCGGTGTGTCGTGAGCGTGATCCCGTGACGGTCGACATGGATGGCCGGCACCGCCTCCAGCCAGACCATCCGGTAGATGCCGCTGCCGGTGTACCAGCGCGAGTTCGGCTGGGCCGAGTTGTCGACGTCGACCTCGATGACGTTCTCGGCACCGGCCCGGACGAGTCCGCCGAGCGGCACCTCGACCTCTCGGTAGGTGCTGTCCCATGTGGCGGCATCGACGTCGTTCACGCGCACCCGGGTGCGACCGGCGACCCCCTCGAAGCGCAGCGAGAGCCGCTGCGCGGCGACATCCGCCGGCGCCTGCCAGACCTTGCGGTACCGGTAGCGGCCGCCGGGGAAGTAGGCGCCGTGCGAGCCGGACGGCGCCGTCGCCGAACGGGGCTCGGCCAGCATCGCATCGTGAGGGAGATCGACCGCGCGACTGGGCTGGCCCGTGGAGTCGACGGTCCAGCCATCCGTGAATGGAACGACCCTGCGGCCCGACCCCATCGCGTCGCCGGTCACGTCGCCTCCCCGGTCACCTGCGCGAGGAATGCGTTCCGCTCGGCCTGCGTCGCGTACCCCCCGGCATCCGTCACGCAGACGGGGCACCAGTGGCCCGCGGTGAGCACGAGTCGCGGGCTGGCACTGAACTCGTGCCCGAACGCGCACGCCCACGCGATCGGCGTCGCAACGTCGCCGCGCACGACGTCGGTGCTGAGCAGCTGCCCGCCGCGGTGGGCCGCGACCTCGAGGTAGTCGAGCGCCGACCACTCGCCCGCGGGCTTCGACTCGTCGTACCCGTGGTCGAGGTACGCCGGAACGCGCGAGGGGGTCGGCGGCTCGAAAGTCGACCAGTCGCCGATCGCCGCCCATTCGGCGCGCGAGCCGAAGTGCGCCGTGATCTCGGCGTCGTCGCCGCGCCGGATCGCGGCCATGGTGCCGCGCGGCTTGCGCGTCAGCGGCTTCATGACGAGGTGCTTCACGATCCAGGCCGGCACGCGCCCGGCCGAGCGCACCGAGGCGGGCGCCGCGGCGATGGTCCGGGCGAGGGCGTCGTCGAACGTGTCACGGCGGAACGGCACGAGCTCGTCCAGCCGGTCGCTGTCGGCGTACCACTGGCCGTGGAAGTTGCGGGTGGCGAACCAGTCGCGGTCGTACCAGCGGCGGATGTCGCGGACCCCCATCGCCCGCCCGATCGCGGTCTGCAGCTCCCAGTTCGTGAGCCGCCATCCCTCGCCGCCGCCGATGTTGAAGACGCCGCCCCAGACCTCGTCGGGCACGTCGGCTTCGCAGAGGTTCGCGAGCAGTCGGGCCGAGTCCTCGGCGCTCGCCCACTCCATGACCCCGCCGAAGGGCGAGTGCGTCATGATCGGGTCGCGGATCTCGAGCATGCCGGGGTGGAAGATGCCGGTCTGCCGGAGCTGCACCCACTTGGGCAGTCCGGAGTCGACGAGGATGCGCTCGGCGACGACCTTGCTCTGCCCGTACTCGTCGTACTGCGAGACCCGGATCGGGTCGCCGACACGTCCCCAGTGGTGCGGCGGATTGCGGCTGCCGGTCTGTGCGACCGAGCCGACGCCGACGATCGCGACCGAGGCCGGGTCGGGCAGGGCGCGCACGGCCTCGACGATGTTGCGGATGCTGCCTACGTTCACGCGGTGCGCGAGTTCGGGGCGTTCGTCGGCGAGCGGCGAGACCACCGCGCCGACGTGCAGCACGACGTCGACGCGGGCGACGCAGGCGGCGACGGTCGCGGCGTCGGTGAGGTCGCCCCAGACCACCTCGAGGTTCGGCATCTCGTCGAACTCGGCGAGTGCCGCGCGGTCGCGCTCGCCGGGCAGCGCGAGCGCGACGACGTCGATGCGGTCGGCGCGATCACGGAGCTCGCGGAGCGTGGCGCGACCCCAGTTTCCGGCCGCGCCGGTGAGCAGCACGCGGCGTCGACCTCGCTGATTGAACGTTTCATTCATGGCGGATGCCTCCAGGGCTCGACGGCATCGAGCCGTCTCGGTGTCAGTGGCGGTCGAGCCAGCGGATGGCACGGCCGATGCCGCGCTCGAAGGCGGGCGTCCCCGGCCGGTCGAGGAATCCATGCACGGACTCCGGCACGATCCCGTTCGTCACGTCGACCCCGGCCTTCGCGAGCTCTGCAACGAATGCGTCGCCCGACGCGCGCAGCGAATCGCGGTCGGCGTCGAGCACGAGCGTCGGCGGCATCCCGCTCAGGTCGTGCCCGCCGGGGAACGCCCATGGGTCCTCCATCGCCTCGGGGCTGCCCGCGTAGTTGCGGTTCATGCGCTCCACCGTCGAGGGCCGGAACTGCATGAGCGAGTGAGGTCCGCGGATGCGGGCGCGCAGCGCGCGGGAGATCGGCGGCAGCGCCGCGTGGAACGTCCCGTACACGAGCAGCAGCCCGTCGGGGCGGGGCCCGCGCTCGGCGCCGAGCCGCAGCGCGGCCGCCGCGGCGAGGCATGCGCCGGCGCTCGCGCCGCCGAGCACGAGCTCGCGGCCCGCATCATCCGCCTCACGGCGCAGCGTGGCGACCGCATCGATCACGTCCTCCAGCGGAACCGGGTACCGGATGCCCTCGAGCACGCCGGGGCGCGGACGCCGCCACCAGCTCCACGGCGGCACCCGGCGGTAGTCGACCGCGACGACCGGGTGCCCGGCTGCGGCCAGCGCGAGCCCGACGGCGTGCGACTCGAGCTGGTCGAGCCCGCCGTGCGAGAACGCGCCGCCGTGCAGCCAGATCACGAGCCCGGCGGCGCGGCCCGGACCGGCGATGGCGGCCTGCGGCTGGTACCGGCGCACCGGGATCGGGCCGTGACGACCCGGGAGCACGTCGTCCCAGGCCGTCACCGAGCCCGGAGCGGTGGCCGACGCGGCCGCGCGGTTCACGCGACCGGCTCCGGCTGGGCCGCGGCGAGGCTCAGCGCGATGAACCGGTCGAGCACGTCGTCGGCGAGGTCGACGCCGGGGAACCGTGCGAACTGGCCCATCGGCATCGATTCGACCATCTTCAGGGCGTTCGCGTTCGCCTCGGCGGCGGCCTGTTGCTCGGCCGTGGCGTTCGCCATCATGCCCTGCATGAGCGCGGGCCCGACGACGGGGTGGCCGAACCACTCCTTGACCGTCGAGTCGAGGCTGAGCGCCGCGGGCCGGTCGACGTCGCCGTCGAGGGCGAGGTCGCGTGCCGCGACGATGTCGCTCGCCGAGCGGCCGAGCTCGAGGCGGTAGGTGCCGGGGGCGACCCACCAGCGGGAGCCGCGCGCATCCCAGTGCGCGAACGCACGTCGTTCGAGTTCGAGCGAGACGGTGGTCGCCTCGCCGGCAGCGAGCTCGACCTTCGCGAAGGCGCCCAGTTCACGGACCGGGCGGCGGACCTCCGAGGACGCGGGCGCGACGTAGAGCTGCACGACCTCGGCGCCGGCAACGTCACCGGTGTTCCGCACGGTGACCCGCGCCACGGCGGTGTCGGACGCGGTCGCCTCGATGTCGAACGACTCGACCTCGAAGCCGGTATAGCTCAAGCCGTGTCCGAACGGGTACCGCACGGCACGGTCGGCGCTCGTGTAGTAGCGGTACCCGACGAACACGCCCTCGCCGTGCCGCACGACCTCCTGCTCACCGGGGAAGTTCAGGTACCCCGGGGTGTCGGCGAGCGCGAGCGGGATGGTCTCGGCGAGCCGGCCCGATGGGTTCACCGCACCGGTGAGCACGTCGGCGAGCGCGCCGCCGACGGCTTGGCCGAGCGCCCAGCCCTCGACGATCGCGTCGACGTCGTCGTGCCAGGGCTCGAGCGAGACCACGCCGCCGTTGG
Organism: Agromyces sp. GXQ0307; assembly: GCF_044769845.1. Classification (NCBI taxonomy): domain Bacteria; kingdom Bacillati; phylum Actinomycetota; class Actinomycetes; order Micrococcales; family Microbacteriaceae; genus Agromyces; species Agromyces sp. GXQ0307. The sequence goes on from NZ_JBIZVY010000002.1 coordinate 987,131, forward strand.
ACAGGACCACGACGGTGCGCTTCACGACGGCGGCGACCGCCTGGATCGCGGCGACCTGCGCGGCGGGCAGGTCGAGGTGCTCGCGGTCGAAGCCCTCCGATTGGTCGATCTCGTACAGCCCGGCGAACACGACGGCGACGTCGGCGGATGCCGCGGCGGCGCGCGCCTCGGCGAGCAGCGCGTCGGCGGTCTCGTCGCCGGCTCCACGCGCGTACCCGGCCGCGTAGTCGACCTGCTCCTCGCCGAGCGCGCGGCGAAGCTCGTCGAGCGGAACGTCGACGTGGGTCGGGTTCACGTGCGAGCTGCCCCCGCCCTGGTACTGCGGGTCCACCGCGAGCTCGCCGATCACGGCGACGCGCTGGCCGGCGCGCAGCGGGAGGGTGGCGTCCTCGTTGCGGAGCAGCACCACCGACGCCGCGGCGGCACGGCGGGCGAGCACGTGGTGCGCGTCGACGTCGAACGCGGAGCGTGCGTCCGCGACATCCGTGGACGGAGCCGTCTGCTCGGCCAGACGCCGCAGCCGCTCGACGCTCGCCTCGACCACCGACCGGTCGATCCGCCCGTCGCGCACCGCCGCGAGGATCGCGTCGGTCCCCTCGTCGCCGGTGCTGGGCATCTCGAGGTCGAGTCCCGCGGCGAGTGCCTCGACGCGGTCCTTGATCGCGCCCCAGTCCGAGACGACGAGGCCGTCGAAACCCCATTCGTCGCGCAGCAGCTCGGTCAGCAGCCATCGATTCTCCGACGAGAACACGCCGTTGATCGCGTTGTACGCGCTCATGACCGTCGCCGGCGCGGCATCCTTCACGACCCGCTCGAACGCGGGCAGGTAGATCTCGCGCAGCGTGCGCTCGTCGACCTCGGCGCTCACGCGCATGCGGTCGGTCTCCTGGCTGTTCACGGCGAAGTGCTTGAGCGACGCGCCGACGCCGGTCGACTGCAGGCCGCGCACCCACTCCGTCGCGAGCACGCCCGTCAGCCGTGGGTCCTCGGAGAGGTACTCGAACGTACGGCCGCCGAGCGGCGAGCGCTTGATGTTGATGCCGGGCCCGAGCACGACGTCGACGCCGAGCGCGCGGGCCTCGCGGCCGATGGCCTCGCCGATCTCACGGGCGAGCGCCGGATCCCAGCTCGAGCCGAGCGCGACCCCGGGCGGGAAGCACGTCGCCGGCACGCTCGCGTTGAGGCCGAGGTGATCTTCGCCCTCGCGCTGCAGGCGGATGCCGTGCGGCCCGTCGACGAGCGTGAGCGAACGGATGCCGCGTCCTTCGCGCGTCGCCCAGAAGCTCGCGCCGCTCAGCAGCGCGGCCTGCTCGGCGAGGTCGGCCTCGGCCGCCGCTGCCTCCTCATCCGTGGGCTCGGGCGCGGTGAGCACGTCGGCCGGCACCTCTTCGCCCGCCGAGACGGCGGCGAACCCGCGCTCGAGGTCGGCGAGCACGGAATCGGGATGGGGCAGCAGCGCCGCGATCTGCCGGGGCGTGAGCTCGTCCTGTCCCCGGAATCCGGCCGACATGTGCTCGGCGGCCTCGGGCACGTACTTGGTGATTACGCCCGTCAACACACTGAGCGCGGCGGTGTCGTCGATGAGGTCGCCCAGCGAGGTGTCGACCGTGACGACGGCTCGCTCCACTGACTCGACCTCGAACGACTCGGTGAACGCGTACGTGCCGTGCTCGAGGCCGAGGTGCTCGCTGCCCGAGGGCAGCACGACATCCGCGGTCGCGCCGACCGGCACGGTCACCTCGAGCTGGAGCGCGCCGTCGGCGAGCCGCCAGGCGCTCGACGCCGTTCCGTACGGCGTGCGCAGCTTCGCCGACGCCGAGGTGAGTCCACGGCGGGGCGGCTGCGGTGCGAACCGGATCCGGCGGTACCCCGGGGCGTCCGGCGCGAGTCCCGCGACGACCCGGTGCAGCCAGTCGCCCACCGCGCCGAACGCATAGTGGTTGAATGACGTCATCCCTGCGGGGTTCACGGTGCCGTCCGGCAGCATCGAGTCCCAGCGCTCCCAGATGGTGGTCGCGCCCTGCTTCACGGCGTACAGCCACGACGGCGCCTCGGTCTGCAGCAACAGGCGGTACGCGACATCCGCGTGGCCGTTGGCGCTCAGCGCGTCGGTGATCAGCGGGGTGCCGATGAAGCCGGTCGCGATGCGGAATCCGTTGCCGCGCACGATGTCGGCGAGCTGGTCGGCGGCGTGGCGGCGCTCCCCGGCGTCGGGAATCAGGTCGAACTGGAGTGCGAGCGCGTAGGCGGTCGCCGAGTCCGAGAGCAGGCGGCCCGACCGCGCGACGTACTCGCGGTGGAACGCGGCGCGCACCTCGTCGGCGAGTGCGCCGTAGTGCGCGGCGTCGGCGTCACGCCCGAGGAGCGCCGCGGCATCCGCCACGATGCGCGCCGACCGGGCGAAGTAGGCGGTCGCCACGATCTCGGGATAGGTCTGCGCGGCCTCGGGCCGGCCGGCAGGCGCGAGCGGGTCGAGCCAGTCGCCGAACTGGAACCCGGCGCTCCAGATGCGGTCCTCGCCCGCGGCCGCCTCGACTTGGTCTACCCACGCCGCCATGCTGTCGAACTGATGCTCGAGCACGCCGAGGTCGCCGAAGCGCTCGTACATCGTCCAGGGGACCACGGTCGCGGCATCCGCCCAACCCGCCGTGGGCCCGGTATTGCCGACCGTGATCGCCGGCACGATCATCGGCACGCCGCCATACCTGGTCTGCTCGGCTGCCAGGTCGCGCAGCCACGATGCGAGGAATCCCGACGCGTCGGCGAGGAAGGACGCGGTCGGCGCGAAGACCTGCAGGTCGCCGGTCCACCCGAGTCGCTCATCGCGCTGCGGGCAGTCGGTGGGCACGTCGACGAAGTTGCCGCGCATGCTCCACACGACGTTCTCGTGCAGGCGCTCGACGAGCGGGTCGGATGCCGCGAACTCGCCGGTGCGCTCCAGGTCGCTGCTGAGCACCTCGGCGACGATCGCGGCGGGGTCGAACTCGCCCGGCCAGCCGTCGACCTCGGCATACCGGAACCCGTGGAAGGTGAACCGCGGCGCCCAGGTCTCCTCTCCGTCGCCGCGGAGCGTGTAGCGGTCGGTCGCCTTCGCAGTGCGCAGCGGCCCGGTCGCGAGCTCGCCGTGCTCGAGCACCTCGGCGTGACGGAGCGTCACGACCGCGCCGGCCTCGCCCGAGACCGTGATGCGGAGGCGACCGACGAGGTTCTGCCCGAAGTCCAGGATTCGCTTGCCCGACGGGCTCGTGATCACCTCGCGCACGGGCAGCGTCTCGACCACGCGCACCGGCGGGCCGTCGGGCGCGACGAGCGTGGCGGGGTCGCGATCCTGGGCGACGGATGCCTCCCAGCCCGCGTCGTCGACGTCGGCCGTCGACCACGCCGCCTCGTGAGCGCGTGCGTCGAAGTCCTCGCCGTCGTAGAGGTCGGACGCCCGGATCGCACTCACGCCGACCTTCCAGTCGGTGCCGGATGCCACGACCTGCCGCCGCCCGTCGGCGTACTCGACCTCGAGCTGCGCGAGCACGCCGAGCCGGTCGCCGTAGAACGCGTTGCGGCCGTCCCAGCCGAGGCGCCCACGCCACCAGCCGTCGCCGAGCCACGCACCGAGCACGTTGCGACCCGGACGCAGCAGGTCGGTCACGTCGAACGTCGCGTATCGAAGGCGCGACTCGTACGCCGACCATCCCGGCGTCAGCTCGTGGTCGCCGACGCGGGCGCCGTTCACCTCGAGCTCGACCAGCCCGTGCGCGGTCGCGTAGAGGCGCGCCCGGACGATCGGCACGTCGTCGAGGTCGGCGATGCCGCGCACCAGCGGCGATCGCTCCCCCGCGAACGCGCCTTCGGGGTCCGGACCGACCATCCGCGCCTGCCAGTCCGACGGCTCGAGCAGGCCGGCCTCGACCGCGGACCATTCGCTCCATTCCGACGCCGCGCCGCCTTCCCCGGTCACTCGGACCCGCACCTCGCGCCGCTCGCGGGATGCCAGCGGGGCGAACGGCCACGGCATGAGCACCGAATCGGCGCTGTCGACGGCGTGCGAGGCCGGCGCCGCACCATCCGTCGCCCTCGACTCGACCTCGTAGCGCGCCTGACGCCACCCGGCGGGTGCCGACTCGACGATCCAGCTGAGGCGAGGCTCGGCCTCGCCGATGCCGAGCGCGTCGCGGTGGTGCTCGAAGCGGACGGGAGTGATGGTGATGTTCACGAGGGGTCCTTCGGTGGGTGGATCGAGGCGATGGCGGCCGGCCGGCGGTGCGGCTCAGCGCACCGAGCGGATGCGGAGGATGACGAGGCCGCCGGCGAGCACGAGCGCCGCGGCGACGATGAAGAGGAGCGAGTAGTTCTTGTCGCCGCCCGTGACCCCCACGAGGAGGATCGCAGAGGCGACGAGCGGGCCGGCGGACTGCGGGATCGAGGTGGCGAAGCCGGTGATGCCCATGAACCGGCCGGCGTCGGTGGTCTTCTCGGGCAGCACGTCCAGCAGGAGCGCCTGGTCGACGGCCGAGAACATGCCGATGCCCGTCGAGACGATGAGCGACCCGGCGATGAGCAGCGGAAGGTCGGACGACACCGCCATGAGCACCATGCCGACGGCCATGAGCGCACCACCAGTGACGACGAAGACCTTCCGGCGACGGAACCGGTCGGAGAGGAACCCGCCGCCGAGTGCGCCCGCGGTCACGGCGAGCACGCCGACGCCGCCGAGGGTGGCGATGATGCCGGCCACCTCGGTGACGTCGACGCCGAGGCGGTTCGCGAAGAAGAACGCCGTGAACGTGGTGTTCAGCGTGAGGCCGAAGTAGAAGAGGAAGCGGCCCAGCCAGTTCCACGAGAAGTCGGGGTAGCGGCGCGGGTCGTACACGTACTTGCGCAGCAGGCCGACGACGGTCAGCGCATCCTTCGGCAGACCCCGGCTGTCGTCCTCGTGCACGAGCGTGACGAGCACGACGCCGACGGCGCCGGGGATGAGGAACAGCAGCAGCGCATCGCCGGTGAAGCCGACGGTGAGGATCACGCCGAAGACGGGCGCGACCTGCGTGGCGAAGCCGGTGAGCCCGGCGACCTTGCCGCGCTGCTCCTCGGGCAGCCGGTCGGCCGTCGAGTTCTGGAGGTTACCCAGCACCGTGCCCCAGCCCCACTGCGCGAGCACCCAGCCGAGGCCGAGCACGAACACGTTCGGCGCGAGCGCCATCACGACGAGCGAGATGACGCCGACGACCATGCCACCGATCATGAACGGTCGGCGACGGCCGATGGCCGTTCGGGTGCGGTCGCTCCACACGCCCATGAACGGCGCGGTGAGCATGACGAAGAGCGCGCCGGCGCCGGTGATGTAGCCGAGGAGTTCCTCGCGACCGGGGGCGAGCTCGTTCAGCCGGATCGACAGCGAGATCGCCAGCGGGGTGATGAAGGCCATGAAGACGCCGAACTGCGCCAGCACCATGAACCAGATGTACCGAGCGTTCACCTTGGGCAGGTCGCCCGCGGCGTCATGCCGCTGCTCGGCATCGTGTTCCTCTGCGATCGCCTCGGGGTCGACGGTCGCGGTGGGCAGCGGGGAGGGCACCGGGGTGACGATGGGCTCGTCGTCGCGGTCGATGGGATTCATCAGGACTCCGTTGTCAGGTGAGTGGGGACAGTGTCTGTGAAATTCGCTTGACTGGCTACTAGCGCGTGCTAGTGCGTGGAGCCGATGCTACATTGAGGGACTAGCGCGCGCAAGTATCGTGTCAGTAGGAGGTTGCCGATGTCGCAGACGACCAGTCAACGCCGGGTCACGGCAGCCGATATCGCCCGCTCCCTCGGCATCTCCCGCGCGACGGTGGGCTTCGTCCTGAACGACACGCCCGGCCAGACCATCTCGGAGGCGACCCGCACCCGCGTGCTTGATGAGGCCAAGCGGCTGGGCTACCGCACCAACATCGCGGCCCGCGCCCTCGCCAGCGGACGCTCGCGCATCGTGCTGCTCGTGCTGCCTGACTGGCCACTCGACTTCAACCTCCGGCGCAATATCGAAGAGGCTTCGCTCGCACTCGACGAGGCCGGCTACGCGCTCATCACCTACACGGCGCATCCCACGGGCCACGCCCGCCCGCTCTGGGAGACCCTGCAACCCGACCTGGTCATGTCGATGACACCCTGGGCTCCCGGGCAGGCGGCCGCGATCCGAGCGGCCGGAGTCGCACGCATCATCCCGGACCCCGAACATGCGACCGTTGAGGAGTGGACGGAGGACGGGCCCAGCCTTCAGATCCGCCACCTGTACGACCTCGGGCACCGCACGATCGCGTTCGCCGGCTCAGCCGACCCGCGCGTCGCGGACCTCGTACGGCTGCGGCGACGTGCCGCCGAGCAGGCCGCGGACTCGCTCGGCCTCGATGCGCTGCCCACCGACGACCTGGAGTTGACGGATGCCTCGGCCCGTGCTGCGCTCAGCACCTGGCGCGCTCAGGGGGTCACGGCCGTGGCGGCGTACAACGACGATGTGGGCGGCGCCCTGGTAGGCGCCGCGCTTCGCACGGGGCTCTCCGTGCCCGGCGAACTCTCCGTCATCGGCCACGACGACACCCCCCTCGCGTCGATGCTGGAGCCGACCCTGTCCACGATCCGTGTGGATACGGCTGGCCTCGGCCGCTTCTTCGCCGACCTCGCGCTCAGCGCGGTCGAGGGGCGCCCCGCGCCGAGTGTCGCCCCCGAGCTGCGCGCGACGCTGGTCGAGCGCGCATCCACGGCGCCGCGCGGCGCGGTATCGCTCGCGTAATGCTTGAGTCGTCAGGGAGCGGCGTGCGGATCGCCGAGCTCAAACCCGCCGACCGACACGGTGGACGGCGGCACCAGTGTTCGCGCCGCAAGTCAGGTGCGCCTTGTCGGCGGACGAGCGCCGGAGCTCCCGAGCCTGGAGCCGCTCACGGTTAACTCACGGTTTTGCCGAGCTCACCCGGACTCACTCGAGTTCACTTTCCGCGTGATTCCGCCGCTCGTGAACCCGAGTGAACCACCGTGAACCGCCACTTAGGAACTTCTGCTTCCCAAGCAGACAGCGCGGGCTCGATTCCCGTCATCGGCTCTTCGGAAATTCCCTGATCAGATGCACTTTCCATGCTCCCGCAGCAGGCGTGCAATCCCACAGAACGCACGGAAACAGTCCACGCGGATCCACCTCGATAGGTTCATGGGGGCTGATCAGGGATTTCGACTACAACGGCGCCGCGCCTCTCGATTGCAAAATCGCTCTTGTAGTCACTTAATAGTCACAAATTCGAGCGGACCCTCGCCTCAGCGGAGCTGACAACACCGTCGTGTCCACCGGCTCGAGCACGGTTAATCGACCGTGTGACGAGCTCGGTGCGACGGTTCGGTCCACCGCCGTCGCCGGCAGCGGACGATTTGAGTGATCGAAGGTTGGTCAGCGCGCCAGCGCCGGCCACGGGTGCCACAGCCCATCGGCGGGAGCGAGGTGGCGGGCGCGTTCGAGGCGCTCGACCGGTACTTCGTCTGTTCGAGATTGACCCGAGTTGGTGCGGACGCCGGGTTCTTCCAAGCGGTATCCGAGCCAACCGCTCGCATGCGGTTCCACCGACTCGCTGTAGCGGCCAGTGACGACCATTCGGACCGTCCACTCGAGCTCGTCGGCGAGGGAAAGGACATCGTCATCGCAGGCGTCGCACCCGCACACCGGGAAGTGGAAGTCGTGCAGCACCCCCGCGTGCAGGTAAACACCGGGGAATGAGGTCAGCACGAACGTCAGCGTCGCAGACTCAGTCGACCTGGGCGTCAATCGCACCGAGTGAATCGGATCGCCCGGTTGCAGCAGCAGATCCGCTACCACCTGCGGGCCGGTCTCGACCTCGACATCGAACACGGTCCGCAGCCACTCGATCACTGCACGCGCGACGGTGTGCAGGCCCGCGAAGCGATCGAGGTTGCTGGTGCGCGAGTAGGCGTCCTCAGGAGGCCCGTTCACGCCCCACCGCCTGCCGTACTCGATCGGAGCGCCATCCTCATCGACATACACACTCGCCGGGAGCTCGGGTCGCTCGTAGCCCATCACACCTCGACGGTACGCGGCTCAGTTGGCTCGGCGCCGGATCGCGGCCGGAGAGGATCTCTCCACGGAGTGAGTTTCGGGTTCAAGCCCCGTAACTCGGTCTGCTCGCCGGCGATCTCTCAGCGGGCCGCGTCAATGGTCGCGGGCAGCAGGTGCGGCGCGGCGCGCTCGAAGCGCGAGAACGATCGCGAGAGCGATCGCGGAAACGAGGGCAGTCGCGCTGGTCAGGAAGAGCAACGCCGACCAGCGCGAATGGTCCCCGCCGGAGATCATGAAGGTATCGGCGAGGGCCATACCGGCAGGGAATGACGCAGCGAAGTAGGCGGGAGCACCGAGAGCGACGATGACCAGCATCATGACCGCGACGACCCCTGGCCGCGGGCCCGGCGCCGTGATGGCGTAGAGCATGACGAGGGCTGCAAGGAGGAGACCGAGACTGACGAAAACGACGACCGGGAAGGGCGGCAACGATTCACCTGCCTCGGCCACGGCAGCCTGAATCTCCGCAAGAGTGAGGTCCGGCGCGGCCGCCATGGGGTTGAGCACGAGAATCTGCAGCGCACCCAAGACGGCGTATGCGGCCACGATCACGAAGCCCACGATGGCGATTGTCACGGCAGACTTGGAAATCGGGTGGACCATCATGGATCACCCTAGGTGGCACTCGGCTCGCAGGGCCCGACGAACACGATGAAGTCGGCGCAAGGACGATCCCTCAACGAGCCACCGTCGAGTAGGTCTCACGATGGCTTCGCTTGCGGCTCGAGTCTGCGGGCGTGTCGGGCTGCGATCGCGATCACCGCGATGACGGCGACGAGCACTGCCACCTGCGCGAATGCAATGCCTATGTCGGCTCCGGGGATCGGCAGGGCTGCCGCGGCGATGTCGCCGATCAGCATGTAGCCGAACAGCGCGAGTAGCGCACTGAGTGAGATAGCGGTGGCGAGGGGCGTTTGCCAGGGCAGGGCGGCGATCACGCCGAAGCCGACGATCAGCACGGTCGTGGGCAGGCTCGGTCCGAGCCAGCCGAACAGCGCCGCCAGCAGGGAGAGGAAGCTCTGCGTGCCAACGGCGCCGAGTGCTATCCAGCGCGCGGCAGCGTTGCGCCCTGTTGCTGCTGCGGCAAGCGCCACGACGAAGAGCCCGGCGACGATCACGGTCGGATTACTGAAGGGTCCCAACGCTCCTGGGTAGACGACCCCGGGCGACCAGGCGATCACCGACACGTAGAACAGCAGGAACGCGACCGCGAGCACGAGCGGGACCATCACGGCAGCCCGCCGGCCCTCTGCCACGCCGAACCGGTGTCGGAGGCCACCGATGGCCAGCGCAAGCCGGTCGCCGAGCCGCGGGCGGACGTCGCCGCGCGCGTCGGCCTGGTCGAGCAGGATGCCGACGACCACCGCCTCATGCTCGGCGCGCCAATCGGCGGGGTACCACCGCAGCATCCGCCGGTACCGTTCAGCCCGCCCCGTCTCACCCATTCGTCTACTTCCGTTCGTGCCAGCCGAGTTCATTGCGCTGTTGCCGATCTCAAGCCCAACCGGATCCGGGCAAGTCGCGCGGCGGTCTCCATGCGTTCCAGCTCAGCCGCCACGGCCTGCTCACCGAGCTCAGTGATGCGGAAGTATCGGCGCAGCCGACCGTCGACCGCTTCGTCACCGTCCGCGGCCACGAGCCCCTCGCGCTGCAGGCGCTCAAGGACCGCGTACAGCGTCGCCACTTTGAGCTCCACGCGCCCGTCCGAGGCGTCGCGGACCTCTTGCAGCAGCGCGTAGCCGTGCCGGCGTCCGCCGCTCAGGGAAACCAACGTCCAGAACGTCGGTTCTCGCATCTCAGACCTCATGACAGCGAGAATACTCCACTCATTGGAATAAGGGAACCCTGGCCCACGAACCGACAGGCGATCCCTCACTGCGAGCGTGCAGGCGGCGATGCTCAGTACTGTGGCGCCATGCAGCGAATGCCAGCGCCCCTACTCGTCGCACTCATCCTTTCGGGCGTTCTCGTAGTCACCGGTGCGTTGGTGATACTCCTTGCGCCTCAGGCATCAGCGTCCTTCGGATGGTTCGCCTACCAGCCGCTCTCCGACGCGGTGTTCGTCCCCGGCGGGTTCATCGTCCTAACGCAGGCAGCCATTGTCGGCGCGGTCCTGGCGATCGTGGGCCTCATCGGACTTGCTGCCGTCGTTGGCTTCGCCCTCGGCCGTCGCCGTCGCGGGGCCGAGTAGACGACCCCTCACCGATACGAGCCTGGGCTGCGTAGGGATGCGCTACTCCAGCTCGAGAACGTAATCCGTCTCGTAGTCTGCGAACTGCACCGTGACCGTGACCGGCCGTCCGTCCACCGCAGACGGCAGCTGGAATACATGAGACGTTGGCGCCATGTCTGCCGTGCAGGGGTTGCGCGGTGACGGACCGAACTCGATCTGGACCTCGTCTGCGTCGAGCACTTCCAGCTCGCCGGCGACAGCCGGACAGCTGCTGCTACCCATGGTGATCACCCCGAACTCGGTCTCGCTCACCCAGCCGACGACCGGTCGACCGTTGAGGGGGTCCGGATCCGGGCCATCCCATCCCGGCAACGTGCCCTTGACCACTCGGTCGGCTCGCGACCCGTCACCGAAGAAGCCGCTGCCTGGGAGACCGGCTCCGCAGCCAGCGAGCGTCAACAACCCTGCGACCGCAAGGCCGCCCGCCGCCACCTGCGTCACTCGCTTCCGACCGTGGTTCCAACGTGACGCCCTCATATCGAGATGGTGTCTCGACAACGCCTCCCCGCGACAGCGGGCATGGGTCCGTTACACATCCGATGCGGAAGGCCAGGCCCGATCGCGCCGGATCCTCGCGGCGGTGGGCCTCGTCGGTCGTCCCGTTCGACGTGACTAAGTTGGTCGCATGGGAGACGAAGACGACTCCACCCGAACGCCCGAACGAATCTCGAATAAGCCCGAGCCGCCCTACCAAGCGCTCCTTCCAGAGTTCGACAAGATGAGCCGCTCCTCACTCGAGAAGGGCACCGTGAGCCGGCGGCGCATCCATCGCGCCCTGCTCCTGCTCGCGCTCATACCGATCGCGGTGCTCGCGGCCGTCTTCCTGCCGCAGCTGCTCTAAGCCCAGCGCAGAAATTCCTCAATGCGGCGCACGGCCTTGGCCAGACGCGGGTCTGGCAGCGGGTCAATCTCCGTTCTGCCCGGTTTCCCAGGCTGTGTAGCTGACGACCGCGGGTGCCTGGATGTCCGTGCGGTCCTTTCCCACGTAGGTGGTCTCGGAGGAGAGGATGCCCAGTCCGGTGTCGGAGATGATGATCCGATCGACGTACTCGCCGGGGGCTCGGCTGTCGGTGGTGAAGGAGATCCCGGTCCGTCCGAGCCGATCGGTCACACGTCCCTCGACCTCGAGCTCGGGCAGCGTGGCGAGGAACTCGAGCGTTGCCCGGGTCTGCGCACCGGTCAGAGCACGCTCACCGAGCAGGTCACGCACGAGGTTCAGGTAATCCCCGGTGGCCGGGTCGGGCACCACCGAGCCGGCCTGGAGGAACTCGGGGTAGGCGGCAGCATCCGTCGGCGGCTCGGCGAACACGTACGGGAACTCACCGGGCGGGAAGTCCTGCTCCCAGATCAGTTCCCCGACCTGGTACCCGTCGACCTCGGTCTTGTTGCCGTCCGAGTCGTAGGGTTCGCCGCGGCGCACCTCGATCCGGGAACCTTCCGGCCGGTGCTCGACGACGCGGACCTCGGGTTCGACGGCGACCGACTGAACCACCCCTTCTTCTCCGATGGTCAGCGCCAGAGCCCAGGACTGGAACCGGATCGACTCGGCCGCTGGGGTGTCGGGCAGTTCCTCGCTGAGACGCATGAGCAGGTCCTTCGACGTCCCCTCGACGGGAGTGACCGTGAGCAGTGGCGGGGTCGCGGTGGCATAGACCGGCGCCGACCGCGCCGTGAGCATCCCGACCGCGACGGCCAAGAGAACCGCGATCGCCGCCGCGACCGAGAGGTAGATCGGTGACCGCCGCGGCCGCTGCGGTCGCACACGGCCCGTCATGATCTCCTGCATGGTCGATGCTGCCACCGGGGTGAGTGGGTCGCCGCGGCGAGGCAGGGCCGGGCGGGCCTGCTCGAGGCGTCTGGTCAGTTCGAACTCGTCCACGACACCTCCTCCGGGTTCGTTGCGTCCTCGCTGAGGGCGTCCTGCAGCTTCTTGCGTGCCCGGTGCAACCGCACCCGCAACGTCGCCGGGGTGCAGCCGAGGATCCGGGCGATCTCCTCCCGGGAGAGGTCCTCCCAGTACGCCATCCAGATCAACTCCCGATCCGCCAGCTCCAACCGGTTCACCGCCGCTCGCACATCCAGCACCGCGTCCGACGCCCCATCCACCAGGGTGGGGTGGTGCCTGCCGGCTTGTTCGATGCGCCGCAGGTGTCGTGCGCGGCTCCGGTAGTGGTTGCCCACGACGTTGCGGAGGGTGACGTACAACCATTCGATCGTGAACACGTGGTCGGCCGCGTCTCGCCGCCGCCATGCCTGGGCGAACACCTCCGCGGCCGCGTCCTGGGCGTCGGACACGTCGCTCAACCGGTTGAACGCCGCCGCCACGATCACCGGATGATACGTACGGAACAGCTCCTGGAACGCGCCGTCAACCATGCCGACCTGACGTCGGCACAGCAGCGGAGAACACCCTCACATTCTCAACTGTTTCCAGATGACCGCTGAGCGTTACCGGCTCGCGTCGTCTCGTTCTGGTGAGCCTGCAAAGTGAGGACCATCGCCTTGCGTAACGCTCGGCGGTCAGGCGGAAACATCCCGAGTACGGTCGCCCAGGCGACCCCGCCCCGGCAGGGTGCAGTGCCGCATCGCAGCCGAGGCCGAACTGGAACGAGATGACATGACTCCGCACGACCCGACCCTTCCCGACCCCCGCCAAGCGACCGCCGACCCGTCCGCGGTCCGGATGCCGTCGATCGTCTCGATCGACATCACCGCGTACCTGCCCGCACCCGACAGCGAACCGACCGCGTAACGTAGCCGCCCCGGCGACACCCACGTTCGCTGAGCTCTGCGGGGCAGGTCTGCCGGGCCGCGCAGTCGAGCACACTGAGAGCACCGATCGAAAGGTACCTGGCACATGCAACTCGTCCGCACCGCTGCCGTCCCGCTCGCAGTCGCAGCCACGTTCGCCTTGGCTGGCTGCACTGCGGCGGCGGCCGAGACTACGGCGCCTGAATCCTCCTCCGCGTCGACCAGCCAGACCTGCCTCGACCTCGCGTTCCCGCTGACCATCGCTTGGAACGCGATCGCCGCGCCCGAGGGCGAGGCCAGTATCGAGACCCGTGATGGCATGGTCCGATCTGCGAGCAAAGAGCTCACCGCCATCGCCGAGACGACCGAGCCAGGCTCGCATCTCCGCGTAATCGTTGAGGCGACCGCAACCGCCACTGGCGCGCTCTCGCCCGGCGACAGCGCGACGCAGGACGCATTCACCGATTCCGTCGGAGCGGTCGTCGAGCTCTGCGAGTCGAACGGCGAACCGCTCGAACTGACCGGCTGGTACGGCGGCTGACATGCCACCCTCCCGCCCACGCCGGCAGGCGGCCATCGGCATCTCGGCCACGCTGGGCGCGGGTTCGCCCCTGAGCGCGTCTCAGGGTCCGGTGTCCAGGGCGTAACGGACTGGCCTTTGTCGGAAATGTCCCCAGTACAAGCCTGTGAGGGCTGAAGCGAAGGCCGCCACCGCGCCCCCGTGCGCCATGCCGACAACTGCAAGAAGGAGCACCATGACCGCCCCGACCGACCCCGCAGACATCGAACTCGCTCTCACCGAGCCGATCGACATCACGGCCTACCTGCCCAACCCGGCGGACGAACCGTCCTGACACCTGACCGGTAGCGGTCCGTCGGGCAGCGCAGGCCGATCCGCAACCGGGACGCTCACGATCAGAGAGTTCTCCGATGGTCATATCCGGGCAGCACGTTCCCACAGTGCGCTTCACACTGCTTGCCCTGTTCGTCCTCGCCCTCCTGCTGCAGTTCTGGGTCATACCTAGCGCTGCTGCCCGGGCTGCAATCGACTACCCGGAGTATGCGTACCTCGAGCGCCCTTATGTCATCGCCACCGGAGTCGCGCTCGCATTGTTCGAGCTCGCCCTCCTTGCCGCGTGGCAAGTATTGTCTGCCTCGACCACAGACCAACGCCCTCCGCGACGGAAACGGTGGGCGTTGATCTTGACCATCGCCCTCGCTTCTTCGGGCGTGGTGTTGGCAGGTACCTTCATCCACGCCGGATCCATTGCACGCGTCGGTGGCCCGCCAATGTTCCTCGGCCTGCTCGCCTCCCTCGCCGTCGTTGTAGGTGCGGTCGCTCTGAGGCGCACGGCATCCGAGCTCACCGTTGCAGATGCCGAGGATTGATCGGCTGGCGAACCGATCTTTAATTTATCCGACCGTTCGATACGCGAACAGTGCGCCTTTCAGCGTGGCCATTATGGGACGATGGGTGCAATCTGGGTCCCGCGGTTCAGCGCGGGAACGAACTTGGTGCGCATGCATCCTCGGAACGCTGGACGTCGCCTCGTAGTCACTTAATGGTCACAAAATCGAGATCACGTTGACTCACTGGAGTTCACACCTCCCCGTGATTCCGGGGCTCGTGAGCCCGAGTGAAGCCGAGTGAATCACTACTGGATAACTTCTGCTTCCCAAGCAGACAGCGCGGGTTCGATTCCCGTCATCGGCTCTTCGCAAATCCCGTGATCAGACGCACTTTCCATGCTCCAAGAGCAGGCGTGCAATCCCACATATCGCACGGAAACAGTCCACGCGGATGCACCTCGATAGGTTCACGGCGCTGATCAGGGATTTCGACTACAACCGAGCCGAAACTCTCGATTGCAAACCGGCTCTCGTAGTCACTTAATAGTCACAAATTCGAGCGGACCCTACGACTTATGGGTCTGCTGCACGAATAGGTGACAGGTTGGTTTAGGCCGCGAGGGCCAGGTTGTTGGTCATGATGGTCTCGAACTC